>CAWIHZ010000018.1:0-26170 GCA_963835955.1 uncultured Alphaproteobacteria bacterium
GGCCGCTATCAATCAGAGATGGGGGAAAAAATTAACGCTGGTTTTTGGGCGCGAGGGGCACGGCGTGCCGCACGGGAAGACGCGCGACCAGATGATGGCGCGCCGCCTCGGAGAGACGACTGCCCGCGGCCGAGAGGCTCAAAGGTCAGCCGCGGCCCGGGTCCGAGGCTTCGGCGAAGCGCGGTATCGCGGCGAGCAAGGTCCGACGCGCGGTCGCCATATGGGCGTTGCAGCTCCCCAAAACGGCCGATGCGTCGCGGCTCTGAAGGGCGTCGATGTAGGCCAAATGTTCATGCAAAGCGACGATGTTGCGTTCCCGCTCGTCCTGCTTGCTCCACTGGTAATGGTAGTGGAAGATCATGGAGATCACATCGTAGAAGCCGACGATGAAGCGGTTGCGCGACGCGTCGTTGACGCAGCGATGAAAGCGCTTGTCGAGTTCCGAGAAATCCGTGAATTGGGTGTCCGCCTCCTCGAGCAACGCCCAGTGCTCGCTCTTGATCCGCGCAAGCTCCGCCCAGACGGGCTCGTTCCCCGCAAGGGTAATGAAGCGAAGGGCGGAACGCAGCTCGAACATCGTCCTCACCTCGCAGAGCTCTTCGGCGAAGTCCTCGGTGAACCCCTTGAAGACCCAGCTGCCGTTCGCGCCGCGCTCGAGCAGGCCTAACCGGGGGAAACGGTTGAGATAATCCCTTATGGCGGAGGCCGACGCCCCGAACTGGCGTGAAAGCTCGAGCACGTTGATCTGTTGTCCCGGCTTGCAGTCTCCCTCCAGGATCCATTGCATGAAGCGCTTTTCGACGATCGCACCGATCTTCTCCGTCTCCACTTCGGGATAGAAATCGGCGGGGACGGGATGGCGAAGAAGCGACTTGCGCCGGCCGTCGTATGCGATCAGTCGGGCGCTCGCGAGAACCGCCAGCATCGCCCGGACGGTCGTGCGGCTCACGCCGAGCGCCCTAGCCCATGACGGCTCCGATCCAATGTCGGCCCCGATGGCGTAACCGCCGAGCCGGGAGAGTCCGCGATTGTAGGCCCGCTTGAAGACGGTGTTGGTCTTCATCCGCTATCTTCCGTGTCTGGATTTGCCTGTCTTTTTGAGCGAGGCCGCAAGTCTCAAAAAACAACTTGACGTCCGCTCGGGCAAGACGTTTTTTCTCCATAACGAACAAAAATAGCGCTCCGGGAGGGACGGGATTGCATCGTGTAAGCTGGCGCCGTCTCACAGCAGCGCTCGCATCGAACGTAAGGACCCGCCAGAACCCCTTCCGGATGAAACATCATCCCAAGAAGCACGATCCGGGGCGCCGGAATCGAAAGCAGACGAGAGCCGACATGGCTCTCAACAAAGGAGGAAAAGCATGAAAAAATTCCTGATGGCAACCGCCCTGGCGTCGATCGTCGCCGCGCTCGGCGCGCCGGGCTACGCCGCCGCCGAGCCGACGATCCCGGTCATCGTCAAGGACACGACCTCGGCTTATTGGCAGATCGTATTCGCCGGCGCCCGCCAGGCCGCCAAGGATCTCCACGTCAAGGTGCCCGAGCTCGGCGCGCAAAACGAGGCCGACATCACTGGCGAGATCACCATCCTCGAGAACGCGGTGGCCGAAAAGCCCGCGGCGATCGTCATCGCCCCGACCCAGTTCAAGGCGCTCGGCAAGCCGATCGACGAGGCGGCGAAGAAAGTGCCGATCATCGGCATCGATTCCGCGGCCGAACTCGAAGGCCTTCACCTCGTTTCTGACCACGGACAACGAGAAAGGCGGACGCATCGCGGCCGACGGCATGGCGGCGGCGATCAAGGCGAAATACGGCAAGGACGAGGGCGAAGTGGCGCTCATCACGCATCTGCCCGGCGTCGGCTCGCTTCAAGCTCGCGACAAGGGATTCCAGGAAGAGCTTACCGAGAAATATCCCGGCCTGAAGCTGGTCGCACACAAGATCTCGGACGGCCAAGCCACGACCGGCCTCAACATCATGACCGACCTCATCACCGCCTTCCCGAACCTGCGCGGCGTGTTCGCCGACAATCTCATCCAGTGTCAGGGCGCGAGCCAGGCGGTCGCGGAAAACAAGAAGGGCGACACGATCAAGCTCGTCTGCTTCGACGCCGACGACAAGCTGATCGGGTATCTCAAGGACGGCGTAATCGCCGCGCTGCTTCTGCAAGACCCCTATCGGATGGGCTACGACGGGGTGAAGACAGCGCTCGAAGCGTCGAAGGGCGAGAAAGTCCAAGCGTTCGTCGACACCGGCGCGAACCTGGTCACCAAGGCCAACATGGACCAGCCGAAGGAGCACAAGCTGCTCTATCCGCCGAAGTGATCCGGCGCGGGGCGCGCCGCTGCGTCGGCGCGCCTTCCCGCCGCCCTCTTGCCCGGCGCATGAGCTTGGCGGATGATGTCCGCGGGGAGCTGTAAGGCAGGCGCAATGGCGCGACCATCGCGTCCAATGGACACGTCCTGCGAAACAGCGGTCGCCGAGGCGACCGGCGCTCAAGGCACGGGGGACTCCAACTCGTATGACGGATCTAGCCATAACCGAGGGCCGCTGGCGCACTCGTCACCTGAACGTGCTTCTCGGCTTCACCCTGCTCGGCCTGCTGATCGTCATGTGGCTCGCGCTGTCGTTCGGGACCACCACCTTTTGGACCGCGAACAACATCGCCAATATCCTGCGCCAGGGCGCGATGATCGCGATCCTGGGGATCGGCGAGACCTTCGTCATCATCACCGCCGGCATCGACCTTTCCGTCGGAGCGATCGCCGGGTTCATCTCGATGACGGTGGCTTGGTTGCTCGCTCACCATCTCGGCGTCGCCTCCTCGATCGCCGGCGCCGTGGCGATCTCGCTCGCCATTGGCGTTCTCATCGGCGCGTTCCACGCCTTCGGCGTCGTGCAGCTGGGTCTGCCTCCGTTCATCATGACGCTGGCAACGATGTACGCTTTGCACGGCATCGGACTACTCATCACAAACGGCGCGACGATCTCGATCGACAACGACGCCTTCACCGGCTTCTCGCGCGCGAGCTTCCTCGGCTTCCCCTGGACGGACGGGACGTGGTTCCATATTCCGATGCTGTTCTGGATGGTCCTCGTCGTCGCGGTCCCTCTTCACATCCTCCTCACCGAGTACCGCTGGGGCCGCTATCTCATCGTCATCGGCGGGAACAAGGAGGCCGCGGTTCTCTCCGGCGTCAATGTCGCGGCGATGACCTATCTCGCCTACATCATATCGGCCGCCTGCGCCGCCGTCGTCGGCATTATGCTCGCGATGCGGATCGGCATCGGCAACCCGACTCAGGGCGAGGGGTGGGAATTGCAGGCGATCGCCTCGTCGGTCATCGGCGGCGCCAGCCTCTTCGGCGGGTTCGGCTCGGTGCACGGGCCGCTGATCGGCTCCTTCATCCTGACGACGATCAACAACGGCGCGAACCTGCTCAACGTCAATCCCTTCTGGCAGCTCATCATCACCGGCGCGCTGATCATCATCGTCGTCTATTTCGACACCCTGCGGCGAAGGAGGCGCTGAGCGCCCGCATGCCGAAAAACGTTGCGGCTCTCACAGGACCTCAGAAAAAGGCCCATGCATGGGCCGCACGATCCGAATGCGCCGCCGGCGCCGGTTATCGGCTTCGACAAATTCCTCGCGGTCGATATCCGGATCGGCGCGAGCGTCGCGGCGGAGCCGTTTCCTGAGGCCCGCAAGCCGGCCTGCAAGCTCCGGATCGACTTTGGCCTCGGAGTTGGCGTCAGACAATCGAGCGCTCAAGATCACGCGCCACTACGACGCCGCAGGCCTGGTCGGCCGACAGGTCGCGGCGGTGGTGAACTTCTGCCCCGGCAGATCGGCAAGTTCATGTCGGTGGTCTTGACCCTCGGCTTCCCGGACGAAAACGGCGAGGTCGTGTTGTTTTCTCCCGACCGAAAGATCCCGAACGGCGCGCGGCTCTTTTGAGCCGGCGCGTCACGGCCCCGCGCAAGTGGCGGGTGCGGCGATCGTCCTCTCGAGGCTCTTGGATGCTGCGCCCGCGTCGGAACGGCCGCCGTCGATCGCGACTCCCTCAAGCTTTTCAGTCACTTGAAGATTCTTCTTTGCGAAAATCAGAATCCATGCTAGGGTGAGTTTGGGTTTCGTTCGCCCGGAAGATTCGATGATCGCACGATCGCCTGGAATATTGCGGAAGCCTCACAACCAGGGCGCGTAGCCTCGGCAGTTGCTCGCGCCCGCTCGAATTATTGGATTGGAATCGCCGTAACCCCTTGAAAAGTCCGGATTCGGACGAGAAATCCAAACAAATCCAAGATAATCCAAGCATTTTTAACTTGGAATTTCTTGGTTTTCCTTGGTTTTCCTTGGATTGGCTTGGAAAAATTTGGCGCGGGCCCGCGCCGGCGCGAGGCTGCATGGGCTCACGCCCGCCGCCGCCTCATTGGGCCATCGCGGCCGCGATTTGCTCGCGCAGGCCTTCGGCGCTCTGCCGCGGCAGTCCCAGCGCGTCGAGGGCGCGCGCGACCGCGCCGACCGCCTCGGCGTTGGAAGAAGCGAGCGCGCCGTCGGGCAGGAACAGATTGTTCTCGAAGCCGACCCGGGCGTGGCCGCCGAGCAAGGCCGCGGCGCTCACGCAGGCGACCTCCTGGCGCCCAAAGGCGCAGACGCTCCAGGATTCGAAGCGCGGCATCTCCGGCCCGATGAACGGCAGGATGTCGGTCGGCGCGGACGTCTTGCCGAGGGCGAAGCGCCCGAGGACATAGAGCACCGCCACCGACTCGAACGGGATCAGGCCTTGCCGGCGCATCGCCCCGAGCCGCGACCCCTCCTCGGGGGAATAGAGAATGATCTGCGGCCAGATGCGCATGATCTTGAGGCGCCCCAGGAACTCCGCGAAGTCCTTTTCCCCCGCTTTGTCGGGGGCGAATTCGCGCAGGGCCAGCGAAACAGCCTCCGGGTTGGTCTCCAGAACCACCGCCATCTGTTCGGCCGGCGAATACGCGCCGACCGCCTCGCTGGTGATCTGCACCACCAGCCGATCGCCGATCGCGTCATAGATCCGGGCGGTCGCTGCGCGATAGGCCTCGGCGTCGAGGATGTGCTTGCCGTCGCGGTCGCGCACGTGCAGGTGGATCATCGACGCCCCCTGATCGAGGCATTCGGCCGCCGCGCGCGCCAGCTCGCCAGCGGTCAATGGAAGCGCCGGATGGTCGGCCTTGGTCTTGCGCCCGCCGTTTGGCGCGACCGCCACGACAACCCGCCGTCCCCCTGGAGCCCCGATCAAAGTTCCCGCCTTTCCGCCGGCCGTCTCCTGCGCGTAGCATGGGCGCAAACCCGAGGAGCCCTCGCCGCGCCCGGCCGCCGGACAATATCATGACGCATATTCTGCATCGCGCCGCAAACGCCGTCATGCCGGTCGCGGTCTCGGGTTCCGGGGTCGAGATTATCGACGCCGAAGGCAATCGCTATCTCGACGCTTCGGCAGGGGCCGCCGTCTCCTGCCTCGGTCACGGCCATCCAGACGTGCTCGCCGCCCTGCACGGGCAGCTCGACGCGCTCGCTTACGCCCACACCGCCTTCTTCACCACGGAAGTCGCCGAGCGTCTCGCCGACCGTCTGGTCGAGGACGCGCCGGAGGGCCTCGATCACGTCTATCTCGTCAGCGGCGGGTCGGAGGCGATCGAGGCCGCGATCAAGATGGCGCGCCAGTATTTCGTCGAGATCGGCGAGCCGCAGCGCCGTCATGTCATCGCCCGGCGCCAGAGCTATCACGGCAACACGCTGGGAGCGCTGGCGACGGGGGGAAACGCATGGCGGAGGGCGCAGTTCGAGCCGCTTTTGATCGGGACCCATCATATCGACCCCTGCTACGCCTATCGCCTGCAAGGCCCGGGCGAGAGCGACGCGCACTACGCTAAGCGAGCGGCGCAGGCGCTCGAGGACAGAATGCTCGAGATCGGCCCCGAACGCGTGATCGCCTTCGTGGCCGAGACAGTGGTCGGCGCCACGGCGGGCGCAGTGCCGCCGGTCGGCGATTACTTCAAGCGGATCAGGGCGATCTGCGACCGCTTCGGCGTGCTGCTCATTCTCGACGAGGTGATGTGCGGCATGGGCCGGACCGGGACATTGCACGCCTGCGAGCAGGAGGGCGTGGCGCCCGATCTGATGACGATCGCCAAGGGCCTCGGGGGCGGCTACCAGCCGATCGGCGCGGTGCTGCTGGCGAAGCGGATTTTCGCCGCCTTCGCCGAGGGTTCCGGGGCTTTCCAGCACGGCCACACCTACATGGGGCATCCGATGGCGGCGGCGGCGGCGCTGGCGGTGCAGGACGTCATCCGTCGGGACAGGCTCCTCGCCAACGTCGTCGCGATGGGCGAAGATCTGCAGCGCCGGCTCGAGGAGCGCTTCGCCGACTGCGCCATCGTCGGCGACATTCGCGGACGCGGCCTCTTGCGCGCGCTGGAGCTGGTCAGCGACCGGGCGAGCAAACGGCCGTTCGATCCCGCGCTCAAACTTCATGCGCGCGTCAAACGCGAGGCGATGGCCCGCGGCCTGATGGTCTATCCAATGGGCGGCACGATCGACGGCGTGCAAGGCGATCATATCCTCCTCGCCCCGCCCTTCATCGTCCAGGCGCGGCAGGTGGCGGCGATCGTCGAGCGGCTCGGCGAAGCGCTCGACGCGGCGCTGGCCGGCGTGCGATAGCCGCAACACACCGCGGGTTCGCCACACAAAGAGCACAGTGCCCGTTCAAGGCGGCTTCGCCCCCGCGTGCGGGGATTTCCTAATATCCGGCGCAAAAGCTGTCGGGCGATTAAGCCGCGGCGCGGCGGGGAAGTCGAAAAGGATTTGCTTGGATGGCGAAACGTGCCCGCTTGCTGGCGCTCGCTCTTTGGGCCGGCTTCGGCGCTTGCGCCTTCGCCGGGAACGCGCCGCTGCAGCTCGGCCCGACAGGCGCGGCTGCGAGGAGGACCGGCGCCGCCGCCAAATCCGCGGCGGCCGCGCCGCTCAGCGCCGCCGAGGCGGTCCGGCGCGCCAACGCCTGGCTCGACGCGGCGCGCGTGATGACCGCCGACTTCGTCCAGATCGGACCGAATGGCAAACGCTCGGAAGGACAGATGACCATCGCCCGCCCTGGGCGCATGCTGTTCAAATACGCCGCCCCCGCCCGCTTCGAGATCGTCGCCGACGGCCGCAGCGTCGCAGTGATCGACCACAAGCTTAACACTCAGGATGAGTATTTCATCGCCCAGACGCCATTGAAGTTCCTGCTTGCCGACCGCATCGACCTCGCGCGCGACACCAGGGTGTTGAGCGTCGCCCAGGACCCGAATTCGGTCACGATCGAGATCGAAGACAAGGCGGCGCTCGGCGGCGCGGCGCACGTCGAGCTCATTTTTGACCCCGTGACCTTCGCGCTCAAGCAGTGGACAGTGATCGACGCACAGGGCTTCCAGACCGTCGTGACCCTGTTCAACGTCGATCTGAAGACGAAGCCCGATCCGGCGCTGTTCCATATCAACGAGGATTTGCATCCGAACACGCTCGGCGGCGCCCGGAGGTGACGGCGGATGACTGTGGGAAACCCGGCTCAGGCCCTTCTCGCGCGGCGTCGGGGCTGGAACTGTGGCGCTGTCCAATTCTGGGGCCGCCTTTGAACTTCACCATCGCCACGTGGAACATCAATTCGGTTCGCCTGCGGATCGGCCTCGTCACTCGCTATCTGGCCGAGCACAGGCCGGATGTTCTTTGCCTGCAGGAGACGAAGTGCCCGGACGCGAATTTTCCTCACGCCGCGTTTCGCGACGCAGGCTATCCCCAAATCGCGATCTGCGGGCAGAAGGGCTACCACGGCGTCGCCGTCGTCTCGCGCGTGCCGTTCACCGGGTCCTCGACCCGCGACTTCTGCTCCAGGGGTCACGCGCGCCATCTCTGCGTCGGGCTCGGAGGCAAGGCGGAGGGCCTGGAGTTGCACAATTTCTACGTGCCGGCCGGCGGCGACGAGCCAGATCCCACGATCAACGACAAGTTCGCCCATAAGCTCGCCTTCGTCGACGAGATGGCGGAATGGGCGACGGAAAACAAGGCGGACGGGCGGCGGGCGATCCTCGTCGGCGATCTCAATATCGCGCCGCTCGAACATGACGTCTGGAGCCACAAGGCGCTCCTCAACGTCGTAAGCCACACGCCGGTCGAGGTCGAGAGGCTGAAACGCGCACAAGCCGCCGGCGCATGGATCGACGCGTTGCGCAAATTCACGCCCGCCGATCAGAAGCTCTACACTTGGTGGAGCTATCGCTCGCCCGACTGGTCGAACGCCGACAAGGGACGGCGCCTGGACCACATTTGGGTTAGCCCCGCCCTCGAAACGGCGGTGAAATCGGTGCACGTGCTGCGCGAAGCGCGCGGCTGGGACCGCCCGTCGGACCATGCGCCAGTCAAGGCGACGTTTGCGCTGTAGAACTGGCGCGAGAAGTGGACTTGAACGGCCGGAGCGGGTTGACTTCCGTCCATCGAGGCTCAGGCGGCAGGAACGGGCGATGAAGTGGCGGCTGATCAAGGGACTGCTCAGGCTGGTCATAACGCTGATCGCCGTTGCGACGCTGGCGGGCGCTTACCTGTTCTATCGCGCCATGCCCGCCACGTCTGGAATAGAGAAGCTGCCGGGCCTGTCGGCGGATGTGCGCGTCTGGCGCGACGCCTACGGCGTGCCGCATATTTTCGCCGCCTCGATGGACGACGCGGCGCGGGCGCTCGGCTATCTGCATGCGAGCGAGCGCCTCTTTCAGATGGAGATCCGGCGCCGCGTGGGTCAGGGACGTCTGGCGGAGATTCTCGGCCCCGACCGCGTCGGCGTCGACAAGTTCATGCGCACGCTTGGCTTCTATCGCGAGGCGGAAAGCAGCTTTTCCGCCCTCTCGCCCTGGGCCCAAAAGCGACTGCAAGCCTATGCCGACGGCGTGAACGCGTTCCTCGACAGCCACCGGGACGCGCTGCCGCCAGAGTTCATGATCGCCGGCGACCGTCCCGAGCCGTGGAAGCCCGCGGATTCCCTGGTCTTCGGCAAGCTGCTGGCCTATCAACTCTCCAACAACTACAAAATCGAGGCCATGAGGGCGCGCCTGCGCCGGAAGCTCGGCCCCGAACAGGCGGGGTGGATGTTTCCCGGCGCGGGACCGGGCGCGCCGATCACCACCGAACCCGCCCTTACCCTCAAGCACGCCGGCGGAAAAAGCATCGAGGATGAGATCGGCGCGTTGATCGGCGTCAGTCACGGGGCGTCGAACGAATGGGTCGTGGCCGGTTCGCGCACGGTCACCGGCAAGCCGATCCTCGCCAACGACCCGCATCTTGCGCTCAGCGCGCCGATCCTCTGGTATCTCGCCCGGATCGTGACTCCGGAAGGCTCCGTCAAGGGCGCAACCCTTCCAGGAGCGCCGGGCGTGCTGCTCGGTCAGAATGACCATATCGCCTGGGGGTTCACGACCGCCGACACCGACGTGCAGGACCTGTTCGTCGAGACCGTCGATCCGACCGATCCGACGAAATACTTGACCCCGGACGGTTCCAGGCCATTCGAGGCGCGCGACGAGACGATCCACGTCAAGGACGCAACGGACGTCAAGCTCGTGGTGCGCGCGACCCGTCACGGCCCTGTTCTGTCCGACGTCAGCGCCGACCTCGCCGATGTCGCCGGGCCGGGAAAGGTCGCGGCGCTCGCTTTCACCGGCCTCGGCGATCGCGACACCACCGGTGAGGCGATCATGCGCCTCGACGGCGCGCGAAACTGGGGCGAATTCCTCGACGCCATGCGGATTTACCAGACGCCGACGCAGAACGTTGTCTATGCCGACGGCGGCGGCGATATCGGCTTTTTCAGCCCCGGCCTCGTTCCCGTGCGCAAATCCGGCGATGGTCTGGCTCCAGTGGACGGCGCGTCGGGCGCGTTCGACTGGGTCGGCGTCGTTCCGTTCGAGCAGCTTCCGCAACTGCACAACCCGGAGGCCGGCTTCGCCTTCAACGCCAACAACGCCAATGTCCCGGACGACCATCAGCCGACGTTCGGCCAGGACTGGGAGGAGGATTTCCGCGCCCGCCGCATCCAGCAATTCTTCGATGCGATCGACAAGCACAGCCTGGAGACTTCGGCCGCGATGCAGGCTGATCATCTGTCGCTGGCGGCCAGGGACTTGCAGCCGTTCATCGCCAGAATCGTCCCATCCGACGAGAGGGCGAGGCAAGCCCAGGCGCTGCTTGCCCATTGGGACAACGTCATGGACAAGGACCGCGTCGAGCCGCTGATCTTCGCCGCCTTCCTCAAATCGCTTCGCCACGTCCTGATCGACGACAAGACCGGCCTCAAGTTGGAAGCCAAGGGGCCATTCGCCGCCACAACGCTGATTTCGCTGATGCGCGACCATCCGTCCTGGTGCGACGCGCCGGGCAAGCCCGACCCAGATTGCCGGCAGGCCCTCGGCCGCGCGCTCAACCAGGGCCTCGCGCTCCTCGTCAAGCGGGACGGCGCCGACATGAGCCAGTGGCGGTGGGGGGCGGAACATCAGGCGCTGATGCAACACCAGGTCTTCAGCCGCGTGCCGCTGCTCGATTGGTTCAGCGATCTCAGCCTGCCGTCAAGCGGCGGCTTTTACACTCTCGACCGCGGCGGCGGGTTCGAAACCCCGCCCGACAAGCCGTTCGCCCGCTCCCATGGCCCGGGCTTTCGCGGGGTCTACGATCTCGCCGACCCTGGAAAGTCGCGCTTTATGATCGCGACCGGGGAATCCGGCCATATTTTCTCGCGCCATTATCGCGACCTCGTCCCACTGTGGATTGACGTCAAATATATAACCCTCGCCGGCTCCGAGGCCGATCTGAAGAAGGCCGGCGCCCGGGAATTGATCCTGTCGCCGTGATGCGCGCGCGGCGCCGGCGCTAAGCGGAAGCGGCGCCACGCCGGGGCGGCTTTTTTTTGGCGCGGCTCGCCACGATGGTCGGCTTTACCGCCGCTTTGCCCGCGCCGGTTCAATCTTTTCAAGGCTTTGCGACTCTTTTTAGTAACAGGGGCAAAAGGCGCGGCGATTAGGGCGGCCTTGGGGCGCGTGCGCTGACGATTTCGGCGAGGGCAGGGATTTCCTGGCAGCCAGGGACGGCGAGGCGGGCGCCGAGGTAGTCCCAGAAGGCGATGCCGAGCTTGGCGCAGGTCTTGTTGAGGCCGAGGAAGGCGTCGCGACAATCGCGGCCGGCGTCGCTGCGGGTTCCACCGCTGATTTTTCGCTTGGTGACCTGGCAACGAATGTCGTTCTCGGAGCCATTGGTGTTGAGCGGGATCTCGGGTCTTTCGAGCACCCTGAGCAATTCGCTCTTGTTGGCGCGCAGGCGCGCGAGCAAACGGTCGAGGGTGGCGAAGCCGGTCTTGCAGCCGAAGATGCGATCGAACCGCGCCGACAAGCTCGCCTTGCGCGCCGGGGATGGATGGCGGCGCCAAGCCTTGAGACTGCGGTAGAACCGCCAGATGAGGGCGCGGATGCGGGCTTGCGCGGCGCGTTGGGCGTCGGTGAACGTATCGAGTTTGTGGACCAGGCGTTCGGCGTGGACCCAGCACAGGCCATGCTGGCCGACATTGAACTGGCCGGCGTCGTCGCTGACGACCACGGTGTCGGTGAGCAAGCCATGCGCCTTGACGCTGCCCCACAGAGCGCCCTCGGTGGCGATCAGCACGGGATCGGGATGGACCTTCAGGGCGGCGACGCCGAGCCGCTCCAGATGAGCGTTCCAGGCCGCGCGATCGGCGAAGACGCAATTCTCATGCTCGCTCAGGCGGGCGATGACGGGGCCGGCGAGCGCGCGGGCGCGCATATAGGCCATGGCTTCGTCATTGACGATGTAGTCGCCATGCCCGGCGCGCAACAGTTCGAGGAAGTTGAGGCGCCTCTTTGAACCGGTGGTCCCGAACCAGGTGAAGTGCGGGTTGCCGATCTGGGTGCAGAAGCCGTTCTTGGCCTTGTGGCGCGCCCCGGTGTCGTCGACCGTGATCCACGCCGCGTTGGTCAAGCCGGCTCGCAGCACGGCGCGGGCTTCGTCCAGGAAGCTCTGCTTGCCGGCGATCAGCAGGCGAACGATCTGCCGCTTTGAGATCACGACGCCGAACCCGCGCAACAGCGTGACCAGCCGCGCCGCCGTGACCTGTCCCTGATGATATTGGGCGAGCACGAAGCGGCGCAGTTCGGGTCCGAAATGACCTTCGACGCCCGCCGGCAAGGGCGCCATCACCGTCTTGCCGTCCGGGGTCCGCCAGCATTGCCGGCGAAAGCAGGTCACATGCGAGCGGATCATCAGATCCTGAACCAGATAACTCGCGTAGCCCTTGAAACGCGAGCGGGGCGGCGCATCGACCTCGAGCTTGCGCTCCTCGTCGATCACCAGCTTCGCGCGCGTGCCACCGCGCCGGCGCTCGCCCGACGGGTCCGACGGTTGCGCCTCGCTCGCCTTTTCCATGCCGCTCGGTTTGACGTTCGCCTTGATGTCCGGCCGACCAGGCCCGCCCTTCAGCCGGGCGATCTCGTCACGCAGCGCCGCAACCATTCGCCGAAGTTCCGCTCCCTCCTCGAAAAGCTTCAACACCAAGCTCTTCAGCTCGGCCAGCGAAAGCGCGTCGATGTTGGGCGGCGGCGACATTCCCCCATCGAGTCAGAAAACCGCCAATTCGGGAATCCTTACTAGCCCCCATGAGTCAATTCGCCGCACCCAAGCCGACCCGCGCCATGACTTTTGCCCCTCTTACTCTTTTACCGCCGCCGGCCGGCGGCCCGGTCGGGGCCGACATCGGTGAGTTTGTTATGACGGCTTCGAGGTGTATCATGGCTTCGAAGCTGCGGTCGGTTTCGGCGGCGCAAAGGGCGATGGGCTTGAACTCTTTGAGCTTGCCGAAGCAATCTTCGGGGTGATCGCGTGTGCGCCATGATCCCGCGAAAGCCTGCCCAACATCGCCCGCAAGGTTTGGTTTCGGGTCGGGCGCGAGACCTGGTCCGCCCGGTCGGGACGCTCGTCCTGAAGCGCACATTGCGGAGCCGCCGCAATTCTTCCAGCTGCAGTTGACTTCGCACCTAAAATCGACGCTGCGCGGTCAATGTGTATGCCAGTAATGTTATGAACGAGTTGAGCCTCTTCATCATTCAAATAAGAAGACTTAATATGACATATAATAATCGTAACGCCGTAAGTTATGGGCTTGTTAATTTCACGATACAAAATTACCATGCGATTTAGGATACGAATAAATTCGACTCGAAATTTTACTTCGTCTCTATCGATGTTATTTTTTAATTCATGCCAATATTTGTTGAGTAAGGTAATAATGGCCGCGAAGTCGAAATCGTTTTCTTTGTCAAAATTATATAAATTCGGTAACACCTCCGCCAGCTGATCGAGGAGTTCTGTTCCGCGATGGCTTTTTGATCGGACGCTTCGTGGCATTCCCACCACAGTTTTCTTGACCTTCCCGTCGGCTTCCCTTGCGTAATATCTCCAGAATGCCGATTAAATTGTTAACGGGCAGCTCAGCCGCGGCGTCTCACACCAGAACCGCTCAAACACGCTTGCCGGTCACGCCCCCTCCCCCCGGGGAGCGGCTTCACTCAATCCTTATTCTTAAAGGACCCTAGCCGACGGCGGCGGCAGCCGGTAAAATGGACTGGATGGCCCAGACGCGCCGACTGCTGATCGTGGACGACGACGCCGATTTGCGTCACGCGCTGGAGGAGCAGCTGGCGTTGCATCCAGAGTTCGAAGTCGAGACGGCCGAGACGGCCGAGGCGGCGCTCGCGTCCGTAGCCTTGTCCGCCCCCGATATCGTCATCATGGACGTCGGCCTGCCCGACCTCGACGGACGGGAGGCGGTCAAGCTCCTGCGCCGCGAGGGCTACCGCCGGCCGATCATCGTGCTGACGGCGTACGATTCGGACGCCGACACGGTGCGCGGACTGGATTCTGGGGCCAACGACTATATCGGCAAGCCGTTCCGCTTCGTGGTGCTGCTCGCCCGCATTCGCGCGCAGCTGCGCCAGCACGAAGCCAGCGTCGACGCGGAATTTCGGGTCGGGCCTTACACATTCTTTCCATCGTCGAAAAGCCTGGTCGACGCCCAGGGCGTCAAACTCCGCCTGACCGAAAAGGAAGCAGCGATCCTTCGCTATCTTCATCGCGCCGAACAGCCGGTGGCGCGCGAGGACCTGCTCAAGCACGTGTGGGGCTACAACGCCAGCGTCACGACGCATACGCTCGAGACCCACATCTATCGACTGCGGCAGAAAATCGAGGATAATCCAGCCGAGGCTCAACTTCTCGTTACCGAGGGCGGCGGCTACAGGCTGGTGCCGGACCCGTCGGCGGGAGGACGATCGGAGTGACGCTCGACAACGACGTCGCGCGGCTGGCGGGCACCCCTCCGTTCAATCTGCTGCCGCGGGAGGCGGTGCAGCTTGTCGCCTTCTCGTGCGAAAAGCGGCGCCTCAGCGCGGGAGAGGCGCTGTTCCTCCCCGGCGAAATCGGCGACGCCGGTTATTTCGTCCTCTCGGGCGCGGTCTTGCTGACCGAAGGCGGCGCAAAAGCGAAACGCGCGCGCCATGCCAGTGCCGGCGCCCTCATCGGCGAGACCGCGCTCTATGCCTCGGTCGTGCGCCGGGTCGAGGCTCGGGCGGCCGAGGACGCGCTGGTGATGCGGGTGGGGCGCGAGACTTTTCACCGGGTCCTGGCCGAATTCCCAGAGGCGGCGGTTAAAATCCGCGCCGAGCTCGGCGCGCGAATGCACAAGCTGGTCGATGGTCTGGACGCAGCCCGGATCAAGTCGTTCGACGGCGCGGGGACGCCAGAAATCTCAGGCCGCGCCGTGACCGCGGAGGCGGCTCGCGGCCTCTCGGATTTGCATGCGCCGACATTGGAAGACCTCGATGCGCTCGCCGAGGCCGCCTTTGCCCAACTTCCGGCGTCCTTTCGCCGACTGTGCGCAGGCCTCGTAATCCGGGTCGTCGATTTCCCCGACGATGACACGCTCGATCGGATGGGCGCGCAGAGCGAATTCGATCTGCTTGGGCTGTTCAGCGGCCAGGGACTGGCCCAGCGCGGAGCGGTCGCGGAGACCGGCGCGCTGCCCAATATGATCTGGCTCTATCGCCGGCCAATCCTGGATTTCTGGTGCGAGGGCGACGATTCGCTCGGGGCCGTCGTCACCCACGTCCTGGTGCACGAGATCGGTCATCACTTCGGCCTGTCGGACGCTGACATCGAGGCGATTGAGCGATCGGCCGGCTGATCCATCCGCCGGCAACGGATTCATGAGCCGGGAAGAAGCCCTTGCGGAACCTTTTTGCGCCTTCACAAGGGCGTCACGCTCGCTATAGACTAATGACGCCGCAGGATTCGCGCTTTTGACTCCTGGCTGGCGCGGAGGATCGGAGCGTCTTTGTGACAGTTCATGTTCGGGCAGCTACGCCGGAGAATTGTCCGGCCCTCGTTTTGAATGCGGATTTCCGCCCGCTGAGCTATTATCCACTGTCCATTTGGTGCTGGCAGGACGCGATCAAGGCTGTATTTCTGGATCGGGTCAATATCCTTTCCGAATATGAAACCTTCGTGCGCAGCCCCTCCTCCGCAATGCGCCTGCCCTCTGTCGTTTCGCTGAAGAGTTACGTGAAAGCGACGCGTTTTCCGGCGTTCACCCGGTTCAACGTGTTCCTGCGCGATCGCTTCACCTGCCAATATTGCGGCGACCGGGAGGATCTGACGTTCGACCATGTCGTTCCCCGCGCCAGGGGCGGCGTGACGAGCTGGGAGAACGTGGTCGCCGCCTGCGGGGTCTGCAATCTCAAGAAGGCCGACCTGATGCCCTCGGTTGCGCGAATGTGGCCGGCGACCCAGCCCTACCAGCCAACCGTGCACGACCTGCATCAGAACGGCCGCCTGTTCCCGCCCAACTATCTGCACGAGAGTTGGATGGACTATCTTTATTGGGACAGCGAACTGGAGGAGTGAACCGCGGTTCGCGGCCTCGCTCGTCGGGAACCGGATCGTCCTCCAGGCCCCGCGCCGCGGCGACCGGTTGGACGGCGCCAGCGCCGAACGCTGCGGTCGGGCGACTACGGCAAGGTCCCGATCGCGGTTCGCGGGCGACTGGGCGGACGAAGCATCCGATCGTCCTCACTCCGCCGCTCCCGCAAACGACGCGCGCTCGATTGACCGCCCGCACGCGGTTTGGTAGCGAGGGGTCTTAACGTAAGCTCGCGCGGTCCGGGCGCACGGACCCGAAATCGTCGAATGGCCGACACAACCAGGGGGCGTCTTTGATGATCGCATATCGTGGCGGCGTTTTGGCGTTCGCCTGCGTCTTGTCCGCCTTCGTCGCCGGTTGCGCCGAAGCCCCGACGCCCGCCGTGGTCGCGGCGCCGAGCATCAGTCCCGATGCGCTGGTCGGCAAATGGGGGCTGGCGTCCTACCAGAAGGACGCCGATCGGGATCGGACCCTCAAGGAGGCGCGCGCGCAGTGCAATAAGCCCTATGTCATCAACAAAGGGCCCAACGGCGGGGTAATGATGTACCTGGCCGATCAAGCGACTCCCCAGGAACTGGTCCTAAAGGCGGGGCCGGACGGCAAGACCTTCCTCGGTCCGGCTGGCGCCGCAGGCGCCGCGGACGATCGCGAAGTGCTTGATGTCGACCCGAATTCCTTCACGACCGTTTGGGTCGATCCCGACAACGCCAGCCGTTACGGCACGATGGTCTACGAGCGGTGCGGGAAACGTTCGGCCTGAGTTCGGCCGGCGCATCATTCTCAGTTCTCTCTTCAGTGGAGCGCCTATGTCAGTTCTAGTGAGTCAATTCGTGAGAACCGCTTTCGCGGCGGCGATTTTGGCGGCGGCCGCCGTCCTGCCGGGAGCGTTCGCGTCAGCGGCCGCGCCGCAAGAGGATATGAATATCCAGGACCAGCCTGGCTACCAGCCGACTCCCGAGGAGGAGCAGCTGACCGGCGCTTATGAAAAGCAGGAGGTGTTCTTCCGCACCAACGAAGCGCCGGGCACGATCATCATCGACACCAAGCAAAGGTTCCTGTACCTGGTGCAGGCGAACAACCGGGCATTACGCTATGGCATCGGCGTCGGCCGCCAAGGTTTCCAATGGTCGGGCCTAGAACGCATTTCGCGCAAGCAGGAATGGCCCGACTGGCGCCCGCCGCCGGAAATGATCGAACGGCAGCCCTACCTGCCGCGCTTCATGGCCGGCGGACCCGGCAATCCCTTGGGAGCGCGCGCGTTCTATCTCGGCCATACGGTCTATCGCATCCACGGCACCAATCAGCCGCAAACGATCGGCCACGCGGTGTCGTCCGGCTGCTTCCGGCTGGTCAACGAGGATGTCATCGACCTCTACGATCGGGTTCCGGTCGGCACCAAGGTCATTATCAGGCAGGCGGTCGCGCTTTAGGGCCCGGCTCCGCCGCTCCTTACCATTCGAGGCTGGCGCTATGCGCAAACTCAAGTCGTTTCTCGCCGTCGCGGCGGCTCTGGCGTTCGGATCGGCCGCCGGCGCCGCCCATGCCCAGTCGACGCTCAAGACCGTCCAGGATCGCGGGGCGCTGATCTGCGGCGTCAACACGGGGCTCGAAGGCTTCGCGATCAAGGACTCCAATGGTCAATGGTCGGGCTTCGACGTCGACTTCTGCCGCGCGCTCGCGACAGCGATCTTCAACGATCCCTCGAAGGTGCAATACGTGCCGCTGTCGGCCGAGACCCGGTTCGACGCACTGAAGGACAAAAAGATCGACGTGCTCTCCCGCAATTCGACCTGGACCATGGGGCGCGAAAACGAATACGACATCGTGTTCGCGGGCGTGACCTATTACGACGGGCAGGCGTTTCTCGTTCCCAAGAGCCGCAATCTTCAATCGGCGCTCGAGCTCGACGGCAGCAAGGTCTGCGTGCAGCCCGGCACCACGACGGAGCCCAATTTCATCGACTACTTTCAAACCAATCACATGAAATACGAGGTTGTCCACGCGGCGAACGCCGCTGAAATGATCGCCGCCTACCAGGACGGAAAGTGCAACGTGATGACGACTGACGAGTTGGGGCTTTTCGCGATGCGCCTGGAGCTCCAGAAGCCGGGCGACAGCATGATCCTTCCCGACGTCATCTCGAAGGAACCGCTCGGGCCGGTCGTGCGGCAGGACGACATGAAGTGGTTCAATATCGTCAAGTGGGTCAATTTCGCCATGCTCGACGCCGAGGAACTCGGCGTCAGCTCGAATACGATCGACGACGCGCTGAAGTCGCAAAAGCCGGCGGTCAAGCGGCTGGTCGGGACGGAGGGCGCGTTCGGCGAGCCGCTCGGGCTCTCGAACGACTGGGCCGCCAACGTGATTCGCAAAGTCGGCAATTACGGGGAAGTGTTCGACCGCAACGTCGGCGCTCATTCGAAGCTCGGCATTCCCCGCGGCCTGAACGAACTGTGGAACAACGGCGGCATTCAGTACGCGCCTCCGATCAAATAGAATTCCGAGTTCGCGTCGATTGCGCGCGTCGGAGTCGCCGGCCGAAGCGGACCGGGGACCTAGAAGCGGTTCAACTGCTGGGTCTGACCTCGGTATGTCGGCGTCGATTCCGGTTGCGGCGATTGCGCGGACGACTTTGGCCGATCGCGCGTCGTCGCCCTCGAACTGGGCTTGGGCGAAGGATAATTCTGCGCCGCCGGCGGCACAATGATGATCGGATAGTTGGTCATGAACTGTGCCCGGACGGGCGAGGCCGAGCCAATCGCGATCAGCGCCAGTCCGGCCGTCAATCGAAGGACCCTTCTCGTCATCGCGGAGCTCCATGTGGTTGACCGCCAAGGCGCCGAACGCCAGGGAAACGACGTCATCTTCGCAGTCGCCGAAGCGCACGACCAGACGACGTTCGGGATCGCGACAGCTCTTTGACGCTGAGCGAAAGAACACGACGCCTCTGACATATAGTCACGGTGTGCAAAAGCGGAAGCCCGTTGCGGCTTTCGTCGTCATTCAAGCCCGTAAACGACAACTTGTCGATAGGCATCCACGCCGAAGCTGAGGATCGCCGCGGCCGGGCGCAGTCGGCCTGTTGCCCGCGACTTCCCTGCGAACTATTATCGAACGGAGAGTCGCGCTCGGAACGAGCCGGTGTAGAACGGCAACGGCTCGCGCGGCGTCCGGAGCGGATGAACGAGGCGCCGCGCCGTCGGCGCGGCTGTCTGAATTCGGGGGGCGCGGATGCGCAACAGGGCAAGGGTGATATTCATTGCGATCGGCATGGCCTCGACGGCGCCCGCGATCGCTGCCGACCTGCCGACGACGAAGCCCGCGCCGGCGCCGATTGCGGAGCCTGTCATCCCCTCGACCTGGCGTTTCGAGGCGTCGATCGACGGCTGGGCGCCGAGCCTGAACGTCGGCATGGGCATACGCACCCTTCCGGTCCTGCCCGCCTCCGCCAACATCTTCAAGCTCCTCCCGCATCTCGAAGGCTATGTCCCGGTGAGCTTCGCCGCCTATAACGACAATTTCATCGTCGGCGCGAGCCTCTTCTGGGTCCGCCTGGGCGTCGACGGGACCTTTGGGCCGGGAGCTCTCGGCGGCGTGAACGCGGGCCTGACGATCAACGAGACGTCCGCGGCAGCGTACGGCGGCGTGAGGCTCCCGACTGCATCCGATTGGAGGGTCTACGCAACCCTCGGCGCCCGGTATTTCGGCGTAAACGGCTCGCTCAACTTGCAGGCGCCCGTTGTCGGTTTTTCCCGTTCCGCGTCGCAAGGGAGGGATTGGGTTGACCCAATCGTCGGACTGAAAGCGCGCCATCGTATCGACGACAAATGGTTCATCGATTTCGAGGCGAATGCCGGCGGTTACCACGGGAGCGCGGCGGCGCTGGGCTTTGGAGCGATCGGATACAAGTGGAACCAGTCCCTTGAGACGAGCCTCGGCTATCGCCTATTCTATGAATACTATCAGGGCGCCGCCGAGAGCGGCAACGGCAGCTTCCGTTTTCAGCAATATCTGTACGGTCCGCAATTCACCACCACGTACACCTTCTGAGCGCCCGCTTCATGGCCCGGTTGGCCTCTTCCCGCTCTCGGCGTCCGCCAGCAAGAACTGGATCGATCCCGTTGTCGGACTGGCCGCGCACTACCGGATCGACGACTGGTGGTTCGTCAACGCCGAGGAGCGCTCGGCGCAATCGGTTATATCGGGACCCAGTCGATTTCGACGATTATCGGGTGCTCTACGCCTACGATAAGCAGAACAACGCCGCCAATGGCAGCTTCCGCATTCAGCACTGGATGTACGGACCGTTCGCCGCGCTGAAGTGCAGCTTCTGAAGCAATCGCCGGCGACAGCGGCTGTCAACCCCAATCGCCGGCTCGGAATTCAGGACCCTCAAACTGGAGGCATCGCTGGGCCGCCGAGAGCGCCTGCGTTCGCCTTCAGCGGCAGACGCGCACGCCGGCGCGCATATAGCATCGCGGGTGCACGACGGGGTGCACGACGGGATGCGCGACGACAGCGGCGGGACGATGGTGCGTGACGACCGCGCCATGCGGCCCCACACAGCCCGCCCGATAGACGCCAGCCGCACAGGCGGCGGCGTCGGCCTGCGCAGTCGGAATGGCGAGCAGTCCAAGGACCAGCAGGCTGGAAGCGACATTTTTCATCGACGATCTCCTTAAGTTCGATCCGTTCACTACCCCGCCTGTCCCGTTGCGCGATTGGGAATGAACCGCGACTGAACGCCCGCGGCCGCCGTGGGGCGTCGACAGGAATTTGCCGGGCGAAATCCTTTCCGGCGGTTCACGGAATCGCCGCCGTCGTCGGCCCGAGGTCTCGCGGCCCGGGCGGACGCTTCGCTTGCAACCGCCGCTCAGTAGCAGGGCGGATAGGGATAGACGCCGCAGGTGGGGGGCGGCGGGGCGTAATAGGGATAGGCGTAAGGGTGGTAGTAGGCGCCCGCGGCCGCCGCTCCGACCGCTGCGGCGCCGACCGCCGCGGCGCGGTAGTAAGGGTGATAATACGGGCGGTAAAAGGCCCCGCGCCAAGCGGTGCGGCGCGCCGCACCAGCGAACGACAACGGCGTGCGCGGCATGCCGATGATGTCGATGAACACCGCCGCGGGCCCGTCGGCGCCGTTGAGATCGCCCTCCAGCACCTTCACGGTGAAAGTCAGATCGGCGCCGTTCATCTTCGGCGCGGTCAGTTCGACGACGGCGTCCTTGACGATTGTCGCGGTCTTGTCGAAGGCCGAGACGGTGGCGTTCGGCGGATCCTTGCCGAAGCTGTCGGGCGCCGCCCATTCCTCAAGGAAATGCGCGGTCAGGGCGTGGCCCGCCGAGCGCACCGGCCGGTCGGCGAAGATGATGACGTTGGACGAAACGCCATTGAGCGTCAGCGTATCGCCTTTCAGCCTGGCGCTGTGCGAATTCATGACGATGAGCGAGGGCACGATTTCGGGCTTGGCGTTCGAGGGAACGCCGATCGTTTTGAGTTCGGGGCCGGTCTGGGCCGGCGGCGGCGCGTTTTGGCCCAGCGCCGCGAGCGGCGCCGCGACAAGCGCGATGAAACCCGTACAAAGTCCGAGCATGGCAGCGTTCGGCATCGGTCCTTTAACTCCTTGCGTTGGCGTACGCCTCGGCCGGAGCAGCGGCCAAGGCGACTTTCATTGTGTTCGGCGCCGTGCTCCGCCCGAGCCTTTCGATATACGCCGCAGCATGCGCGACCCCACACTATGAACCATCGGGATCGCGCGATCCGGCGGCTGCTCAACTTGCTTCCAGCACTGCGCGATAGGCGGCCTCGAGTTTCCTATTGTCGTCCTCCGTCAGCTTCGGCTCATCGAGCGCGATGGTAATTTATCGATCTTGCCGGTGAATGCGAATGGACCCTGATAGTCGCGGTCGCTGACTGGCGTGCCGCCGCCCGCCCCGATCCGGAACGTATCGTCAAGCGGCGTAACCAGAGGAATGGTCCGGTCCATCTTCTGGGTCGATGTCGCCTTGCCGTCGACCTTCAGCGTCCCGGTCCCGCCGCGGCCGACGCCGCTCGTGTTGTTGTAGGCAAGCGTCGCTTCGCTGAGACCGTCGTATCGACCCGCGCGGCCGGCTCAGCCGCGCGGGCGCCCAAAGGTTCCGACCTATTCGGAACCGCACTCATTGAAAGCCGGAGCCGCCTTGCCGGTGAGCAGCGCGGTCAGGGCTGCGGCGGTGCCGATCGGCGCGCCGACATAGATCGTCGAACCCGTGGCGCCGTTGGCGACTTCGCTCTTGCAGTACTTGAAGAAGGACTTGTCGCAAGGATAGGGCCCGAGGATCTGGTAGCCCTGCGCGCCGCCGGAAGTGGCCGTCGTAATCGGGCAGGAGCAAATAATCTGTCCCTTCGGCACGGGCTTCTCGAAGCCCGGGAACGTCGTTTCCTGGGTGCTGCGGAAGCATAGGCCCCCGTCGCATTGGGCGTAGGCGCCGCCAGACTTTCCGCCCTCGCAGGTGTAGACCCCGATGCCTCCCTGCGGCGAGGCGATCTGCTCGGGCAGACTATAGGTACTCACCATGTATTTGTTATCGGCGCCCTTGGCGTTGACCGCGCAGACGTCCACGCCCTTGCCCATCGGAAACGGCAGGCTGATGCTGTCGCCGCGCTTCTCTTCGCACTGACAATAGGCGACCCCATCATACACATTGCAGCGCGCCGCCGCGCAGAGCGCGTAGGTCTGATCCTTGCAGACCTTGAACGTCGAGCCGGCCATCGCATCTAGAAGCTTGTCGAGGCAAGCCTTCGGAAGCTGGCCCATCTTGTTCTGCATGCAGGCTTTCATGCGCCCGACGTCGGGCAACACGTCCGAGCACAGGCGCCAGACGTCGCCGGCGCACGCTTTGATGATCCCAAAATCCTGGCTGAAATCTTCGGCCATGGCGGGCGCGGCCACGACCGCCCCGAACATGAGCGCGACGGCCAGACTTGCGCCGATCAGCCGCGTCCCTTTCCCGCTCGACCGCATTTCGATTCCTCCGTGTTATTGACATCGCCGGCGGGATGGCGCGCCCGAACGTCGCAGGCGCGCCTCTCGGCGCCGCGCGTCAATTCGTGTTGCGCTCAGCGCGGGCGTCCCCCGCTGGCGCGCTTCCTGGGCCGGCCGCGAAACGATCGTTGCCGGCGTCGTTCTCGGAATTGAGCCCCGTGTCGACGTCGACCCAGGAGCCCAGGCACCAATGATCGAGGCGCGGCGCCTTGCAGTCGGGGGTCACCGGGCCGGGGTCGCAAACGCAATATTTGTCGGCGTGCGGCGTGACGCCGGCCACCTCCTTTCGCTCGCCCGAAGGCAAAGCGAATTCCATCTGGGAGCCCGCGATTTTCACCGCGAACTGGCAGACGTGTCCCGTCGGCGCCGCGCACAGAAAGGTGACGGTTTGCTGGGCGCTCGCCGCACTCGCCAGACAGATTGGCGCCGCGACGCAAATCGCCGCCGAGAGAAGCAGATTTTTCATCGGGCCCCTCCCCTCACTTCTCTTGCATCATGCCTTCTGCGCGCATGTCGTGCAGGTTCACGGCGATGGCGTGGATGATCTTCTCGTTCTGGTGCTGCTTGCAGTATTCGATCACGTCATGCTCCAGCTCGCGGCCCTTTTTGTAGTCCATGTAATGCTTGTGATCGAGACCGTTGTACCAGCCGCTATACCAGGACATGAGCGCGTTGGCGTCCCCCTGATAGGTGTTGGCGAGCTGGGCGCAGGTCAGCGCCGTCACGTCGATGAAGCCGTTGGCGTCGGTATAGGCCGAGAGACCGACCGGATCGGCTTTCGCCGCGCCGACCGCCGCCAGAGCCCCCACGAGACCAAGAAGCAGCGCTCTCTTCATTTTCCGCTCCTATTCCAACCCATCCGGCGAGGCCTCGCTTGCCGCGCCTCCCGGGAACCTGCCCAAGGTTTTTCGCGTCGCCTCGATGGTCATGCGCTCGAACGTCGACTTGCCATCCAGACGCGCGCCAGAAGGGCCGCGAGAAGGGCGTGGGCGGCGAAGGCCGGCCAGAGCAGCAGGCCCACATGCGCCCCCGCCACGCCGACAGCGAGAAGATACAGCGCAGCGAGCGCGCTCAACGCGAGCAGCGGCGCGAGCGCTCGAGGCGCGCCGCGCTCGGATGCGCGCGGCCAGCAGCCCGCCGCGAGACACACCATGACGAGCCCGGCGATCCGCCCGACCAGGTCGCCCGAGCCGGCCATCTCCGTCCCGAACAGCAGCCGGGCGATCAGAGACGGCGCGGCAAACAGTCCGGCGCCCGTCAGAATCTCGAGCCCAGCCGCCGCGACGAACGGCGCGGTTCCCGAGATGAGGCCCGAATCCCTGTCGGCCACGCTCGATCCCCTGTCGAATTCGCGGCGAACCTAAATTGGTCGGGGCGCCGCGTCATTGACTTGGCGGGAAAAAATTTGACTTCATGAGCAAGGTGCGGACAGTGAGGCTTCGCCTCTGCGCGTCCGCAAATTCGCCGAGTGCGCCAGGCTTGGATACGACCTCACGACGAACCCCCTCCTACGCGACCGCGAAAGCGCGAAACGTCGCCGCCATTGCCGATGTCCTGCGCGCATTCGGCGCCGAGGTTCCCGCGATCCTGCGGAAGGCCGGCCTCGACCCGAATGTCTTTGGCGACCTCGAACAGGTCATGCCTTACGCATCCCTTGGACGGCTGATGACGGAAAGCGTCAAAGCGACGGGCTGCAAATCCTTCGAACTCCGTGTCGGCGCGAAGACGAAGCTCAGCTCGCTCGGGCTGACCAGCCTCGTCTCGCTAACTCGCCGACCGTGGGCGACGCCCTGCTGATCATCAATGGCACTCTGAGAACAAGCGAGACCGGGGGAACGACACTTCTCGACGTTCGCAACGGCCTCGCGTCGTTCGGCTACAGAGTGGTCGCTCCCAACATCGAATCCGTGGATCAGATCGAGGACGGCTCGCTCGCCATCGCTTTCAACATATTGCGCCGGCTCTGCGGCCCGGCGTGGCGGCCGATCCGCGTGCGCCTCGCCCGCGATCCGCCGCGCGTCCGGACGCCGTTCGCGCGCTTCTTCGAAGCGCCGGTCTAATTCGGCGCGCCGTGGAGCGTTCTCGTCTTGAACTCCGCGACGCTCGACAAGCCCGTTCTCGACCGCGACCCGGACGCCGCCGAGATCCTTGCTCCGCTGCTGCGCGAGGCCGCCGCCAATGCGCAGAGCGATTTCGTCCACGCGGTGAAGTCCGTCATCCGCGCCCGGCTCGGCGGCAGGAACTTGTCGCGCAACGGCGTCTGCCGTGCGCTCAGGGTGAACGCGCGCACCTTCGCCTATCGGCTGGAGGCGCGCGGGCTACCTCTCCGCCCTCGCCAACGAAGCGAAATTCGAGGCGGCCCAGAGCCTTCTTTTGCAGCGCAAGACGATCGCCGAGACCGCCGCGCGCCTCGGCTTCGCCGAGCCAAGCGCCTTCACCCGCGCCTTCAAGGCCTGGTCGGGCCAACGCCAGCAAGGTGGCGGGTGGAGAGGAGCGGGATCTGAACCTGCGCGGGCCCCCGAAGTCGAAAAAATATACATGTTATTGTCTTTTGTGCAACCGAAGCGGGGATTTAGCGGCGGCGCTAAACCGTATCCCAACCTCCTGAAATCCTTGATGACCGCCGCTAAGTCGGCGCTAAAACGGCGGTGACGCCGGGATCCCGCCGCCTACCTCCGCCCCTTCCAGAAATCCGCCTGCAGCGCCGCCGCCTCGTCCTCCAGCAACGGGCCGACGACTTCGGTCGGGCGCTGGCCGGCCGCGAACACGATGGCGCACGGCAGGTCGAGGGTCGGGTTTTCCTCTGTGCGCCGGTCTGCGCTTTCAGCCCCTTTTCGGACTGGCCGTAGACGACGCGGCCGATCCCCGCCCAGTCGTCCGCGCCCGCGCACATCGCGCACGGCTCGGCGGAGGTGTAGAGCGTGCCACAGGCGAGGAACTTCAGATCGTGGGCGCGCGCGGCCCGCGACGACAGCAGGCGCTCGGCGTGGGCGGTGCGGTCGCCGCCCTCGCTGAAATAGCCGTTGCCCTGCTCCATCAGCAGGTTTCCTTCGCCGTCGGCGATCACCGAGCCGAACGGGTGGTCGCCGCTCTCGCCAGAGCGCCTGGCGACGTC
>CAWIHZ010000019.1:0-18746 GCA_963835955.1 uncultured Alphaproteobacteria bacterium
GTCTCCTATCAATCAGAGACCGGCGGGAAAATCAACAGGTGGGTTTGCCCGCCGATCCAACGGTGACCGCAATCCTCTATGGCGGAGGCGCGGCAGGCGCAAAACGGGTTTGGCCGCCACAACCTCATCTCCCGCTGAGGTCTCCAAACATCGCTCACGGCTCGATCGGCTGCGGCGATCTCATTGATCGACGGGCCTTTGCAGGCTTTTTGGCCGCGCCAAAGTGTGGTACTCGCAACACGGGAAGCACGCTCGGGAGGATCTCATGGCTGTGTCGATCGAATGGGAAGTCAAGGCGACGGAATTCGCCAACTGCAACTGTTCCTACGCTTGTCCGTGCCAGTTCAGCGCTCCGCCCACCCACGGCAATTGCCGATATGTCGCCGCATACCAGATTGAAGAAGGTCATTTTGGCGAAGTGAAGCTTGATGGACTGCGCGCGGCCGCGATGGGCATTTGGCCAGGCGCGATCCACGAAGGCAACGGCGCGATGCAGGTCGTCGTCGACGAGCGCGCCGACGCGCGACAGCGAGAGGCGCTGGTGAAAATCATGACCGGTCAGGAAACCGAGGACATGGCGACCATGTGGTGGGTGTTCAGCGCCATGAGCCCGAACAAGCTGCCGCCCATATATGGAAAAATCGACCTGACGGTCGACGTGGACAACCGTACGGCGCGATTGGAGGTCCCCGGCGTGATCTCGTCGAAGGGCGAATCCATCCGCAACGTCGTCTCCGGCGCGGAACACCGGGTGCGGATCGACTTCCCGCAAAGTTTCGAGTTCGCGCTGGGGGAGATCGGCAGCGGCAGCTCGAAGATAAGCGGGCCGCTCGCGATGGACCTTAAGGACAGCTGGGGTCTGTTCGCGCACATCCATCTGAGTCACAAGGGACGGCTGAACTAGGTCGGCCCGATGCTCGGCGCGGTTTTGCGCCACGACCGGGCCCTTGTCATTACGGGTCTGACGGGCGTCATTGCGCTTTCATGGGTCTGGCTCCTGATGGGCGCCGGGCTTCATATGGACGAGATGGACATGGGCGGCGGCCAGATCATGCTGATGGCGCCCCCATGGACCGCCGGATATGCGGCGATGATCCTTCTCATGTGGATCATCATGATGGCGGCGATGATGCTGCCCAGCGCCGCGCCGGCAATTCTGTTGGTGAGTGCTTTGACGACGCAGCGCGGCGAACGCCGCGCCGTTGGCGCGAGCGGACAGTTCGCGCTCGGCTATCTGGCGGTCTGGGGCGCCTTCAGCGTGATCGCGACCGGACTTCAATGGGGTCTCGACCGCGCCGGATTGCTTTCGGAAACAATGGCGAGCGGGAGCGCTATTCTCGCTGGGTCGCTGTTAGTCGCGGCCGGGGTCTATCAATGGACGCCCTGGAAGCGGGCGTGTCTGCGACATTGCCGGTCGCCGTTGGAGTTCCTCCCGCGATATTGGCGGCAGGGCATTCTCGGGCCGATGCGCGCCGGGGCGTGGCATGGGGCGTACTGCCTCGGCTGCTGTTGGATGCTGATGGGGCTTCTGTTCGTGGGCGGTCTGATGAACATCTTCTGGATCGCGGGACTTGCGTTCCTGGTCTTGGCGGAGAAACTCTTACCCTTGGGTCCTCGCGTGAGCCGGCTCACCGGCGTCGCGCTGACAGGTTGGGGCGTGTTTGTATTGCTCCACTGACAGGACGGGATCGGCCCATGCAAGAGACTGTGCAAGACGGCCAGGGTTTCCCGATCTCATTCGAATTTTTCGGCGCGCCAGCTTCGCCTTGATACGGCTTCGCACGTGACGCGCGACCCGCTCGCCTGCGGCGATCTCATCGCCTCCCGCCGCTACGTCTACGCCATGGCCGCCGCCGCGGACGGAGACTGGGCGCGGCCTCTGGCGCCGGCTGACGCCTTGGCGAAGCGCGGCTGCGGTTGATCGCAATTCCATCAATCCTTTCAGTCGCCTGAAGATTCTTCTTTGTGAAAAACAGAATTCATGGTAGAATGAGTTTGGGCGTCTTTCGCCCGGATTCAAAGGGGATTCGAAGGATTGCGCGATCGCCCAGAATTTTGCCGAAGCCTCACAACCAGGACGAGTATTCTAGGCTAAATGCTCGCGTTAGCTGGAATTGTTGGATTGGAATCGCCGTAACCCCCTGAAAAGTCCCAATTCGGAAGAGAGAATCCAAGGAAATCCAAGAGAATCCAAGCGTCTTTTTTCTTGGTTTTCCTTGGTCTGATTTGGTTTTCCTTGGATTGGCTTGGAAAAATTTGGCGCGGGCCCGCGCCGGCGCGAGGCTGCGTGGGCTCACGCCCGCCGCCGTCTCATTTGGCCATCGCGGCCTCGATTTCCTCGCGCAGGCCTGCGGCGCTCTGCCGCGCCAGTCCGAGCGCGTCGAGGGCGCGCGCGACCGCGCCGACCGCCTCCGCGTTGGAAGAAGCGAGCGCGCCGTCGGGCAGGAACAGATTGTTCTCGAAGCCGACCCGCGCGTGGCCGCCGAGCAGGGCCGCGGCGCTGACGCAGGCGACCTCCTGGCGCCCGAAGGCGCAGACGCTCCAGGATTCGAAGCGCGGCATCTCCGGCCCGATGAACGGCAGGATGTCGGCCGGCGCGGAGGTCTTGCCGAGGGCGAAGCGCCCGAGGACATAGAGCACCGCCACCGACTCGAACGGGATCAGGCCTTGCCGGCGCATCGCCCCGAGCCGCGACCCCTCCTCGGGCGAATAGAGAATGATCTGCGGCCAGATGCGCATGATCTTGAGGCGCCCCAGGAACTCCGCGAAGTCCTTTTCCCCCGCTTTGTCGGGGGCGAATTCGCGCAGGGCCAGCGAAACAGCCTCCGGGTTGGTCTCCAGAACCACCGCCATCTGTTCGGCCGCCGAATACGCGCCGACCGCCTCGCTGGTGATCTGCACCACCAGCCGATCGCCGATCGCGTCATAGATCCGGGCGGTCGCTGCGCGATAGGCCTCGGCGTCGAGGATGTGCTTGCCGTCGCGGTCGCGCACGTGCAGGTGGATCATCGACGCCCCCTGATCGAGGCATTCGGCCGCCGCGCGCGCCAGCTCGCCAGCGGTCAATGGAAGCGCCGGATGGTCGGCCTTGGTCTTGCGCCCGCCGTTTGGCGCGACCGCCACGACAACCCGCCGTCCCCCTGGAGCCCCGATCAAAGTTCCCGCCTTTCCGCCGGCCGTCTCCTGCGCGTAGCATGGGCGCAAACCCGAGGAGCCCCCGCCGCGCCCGGCCGCCGGACAATATCATGACGCATATTCTGCATCGCGCCGCAAACGCCGTCATGCCGGTCGCGGTCTCGGGTTCCGGGGTCGAGATTATCGACGCCGAAGGCAATCGCTATCTCGACGCTTCGGCAGGGGCCGCCGTCTCCTGCCTCGGTCACGGCCATCCAGACGTGCTCGCCGCCCTGCACCGGCAGCTCGACGCGCTCGCTTACGCCCACACCGCCTTCTTCACCACCGAAGTCGCCGAGCGTCTCGCCGACCGTCTGGTCGAGGACGCGCCGGAGGGCCTCGATCACGTCTATCTCGTCAGCGGCGGGTCGGAGGCGATCGAGGCCGCGATCAAGATGGCGCGCCAGTATTTCGTCGAGATCGGCGAGCCGCAGCGCCGTCATGTCATCGCCCGGCGCCAGAGCTATCACGGCAACACGCTGGGAGCGCTGGCGACGGGGGGAAACGCATGGCGGAGGGCGCAGTTCGAGCCGCTTTTGATCGGGACCCATCATATCGACCCCTGCTACGCCTATCGCCTGCAAGGCCCGGGCGAGAGCGACGCGCACTACGCTAAGCGAGCGGCGCAGGCGCTCGAGGACAGAATGCTCGAGATCGGCCCCGAACGCGTGATCGCCTTCGTGGCCGAGACAGTGGTCGGCGCCACGGCCGGCGCGGTGCCGCCGGTCGGCGATTACTTCAAGCGGATCAGGGCGATCTGCGACCGCTTCGGCGTGCTGCTCATTCTCGACGAGGTGATGTGCGGCATGGGCCGGACCGGGACATTGCACGCCTGCGAGCAGGAGGGCGTGGCGCCCGATCTGATGACGATCGCCAAGGGCCTCGGGAGCGGCTACCAGCCGATCGGCGCGGTGCTGCTGGCGAAGCGGATTTTCGCCGCCTTCGCCGAGGGTTCCGGGGCTTTCCAGCACGGCCACACCTACGTGGGGCATCCGATGGCGGCGGCGGCGGCGCTGGCGGTGCAGGACGTCATCCGTCGGGACAGGCTCCTCGCCAACGTCGTCGCGATGGGCGAAGATCTGCAGCGCCGGCTCGAGGAGCGCTTCGCCGACTGCGCCATCGTCGGCGACATTCGCGGACGCGGCCTCTTGCGCGCGCTGGAGCTGGTCAGCGACCGGGCGAGCAAACGGCCGTTCGATCCCGCGCTCAAACTTCATGCGCGCGTCAAACGCGAGGCGATGGCCCGCGGCCTGATGGTCTATCCAATGGGCGGCACGATCGACGGCGTGCAAGGCGATCATATCCTCCTCGCCCCGCCCTTCATCGTCCAGGCGCGGCAGGTGGCGGCGATCGTCGAGCGGCTCGGCGAAGCGCTCGACGCGGCGCTGGCCGGCGTGCGATAGCCGCAACACACCGCGGGTTCGCCACACAAAGAGCACAGTGCCCGTTCAAGGCGGCTTCGCCCCCGCGTGCGGGGATTTCCTAATATCCGGCGCAAAAGCTGTCGGGCGATTAAGCCGCGGCGCGGCGGGGAAGTCGAAAAGGATTTGCTTGGATGGCGAAACGTGCCCGCTTGCTGGCGCTCGCTCTTTGGGCCGGCTTCGGCGCTTGCGCCTTCGCCGGGAACGCGCCGCTGCAGCTCGGCCCGACAGGCGCGGCTGCGAGGAGGACCGGCGCCGCCGCCAAATCCGCGGCGGCCGCGCCGCTCAGCGCCGCCGAGGCGGTCCGGCGCGCCAACGCCTGGCTCGACGCGGCGCGCGTGATGACCGCCGACTTCGTCCAGATCGGACCGAATGGCAAACGCTCGGAAGGACAGATGACCATCGCCCGCCCTGGGCGCATGCTGTTCAAATACGCCGCCCCCGCCCGCTTCGAGATCGTCGCCGACGGCCGCAGCGTCGCAGTGATCGACCACAAGCTTAACACTCAGGATGAGTATTTCATCGCCCAGACGCCATTGAAGTTCCTGCTTGCCGACCGCATCGACCTCGCGCGCGACACCAGGGTGTTGAGCGTCGCCCAGGACCCGAATTCGGTCACGATCGAGATCGAAGACAAGGCGGCGCTCGGCGGCGCGGCGCACGTCGAGCTCATTTTTGACCCCGTGACCTTCGCGCTCAAGCAGTGGACAGTGATCGACGCACAGGGCTTCCAGACCGTCGTGACCCTGTTCAACGTCGATCTGAAGACGAAGCCCGATCCGGCGCTGTTCCATATCAACGAGGATTTGCATCCGAACACGCTCGGCGGCGCCCGGAGGTGACGGCGGATGACTGTGGGAAACCCGGCTCAGGCCCTTCTCGCGCGGCGTCGGGGCTGGAACTGTGGCGCTGTCCAATTCTGGGGCCGCCTTTGAACTTCACCATCGCCACGTGGAACATCAATTCGGTTCGCCTGCGGATCGGCCTCGTCACTCGCTATCTGGCCGAGCACAGGCCGGATGTTCTTTGCCTGCAGGAGACGAAGTGCCCGGACGCGAATTTTCCTCACGCCGCGTTTCGCGACGCAGGCTATCCCCAAATCGCGATCTGCGGGCAGAAGGGCTACCACGGCGTCGCCGTCGTCTCGCGCGTGCCGTTCACCGGGTCCTCGACCCGCGACTTCTGCTCCAGGGGTCACGCGCGCCATCTCTGCGTCGGGCTCGGAGGCAAGGCGGAGGGCCTGGAGCTGCACAATTTCTACGTGCCGGCCGGCGGCGACGAGCCAGATCCCACGATCAACGACAAGTTCGCCCATAAGCTCGCCTTCGTCGACGAGATGGCGGAATGGGCGACGGAAAACAAGGCGGACGGGCGGCGGGCGATCCTCGTCGGCGATCTCAATATCGCGCCGCTCGAACATGACGTCTGGAGCCACAAGGCGCTCCTCAACGTCGTAAGCCACACGCCGGTCGAGGTCGAGAGGCTGAAACGCGCACAAGCCGCCGGCGCATGGATCGACGCGTTGCGCAAATTCACGCCCGCCGATCAGAAGCTCTACACTTGGTGGAGCTATCGCTCGCCCGACTGGTCGAACGCCGACAAGGGACGGCGCCTGGACCACATTTGGGTTAGCCCCGCCCTCGAAACGGCGGTGAAATCGGTGCAGGTGCTGCGCGAAGCGCGCGGCTGGGACCGCCCGTCGGACCATGCGCCAGTCAAGGCGACGTTTGCGCTGTAGAACTGGCGCGAGAAGTGGACTTGAACGGCCGGAGCGGGTTGACTTCCGTCCATCGAGGCTCAGGCGGCAGGAACGGGCGATGAAGTGGCGGCTGATCAAGGGACTGCTCAGGCTGGTCATAACGCTGATCGCCGTTGCGACGCTGGCGGGCGCTTACCTGTTCTATCGCGCCATGCCCGCCACGTCTGGAATAGAGAAGCTGCCGGGCCTGTCGGCGGATGTGCGCGTCTGGCGCGACGCCTACGGCGTGCCGCATATTTTCGCCGCCTCGATGGACGACGCGGCGCGGGCGCTCGGCTATCTGCATGCGAGCGAGCGCCTCTTTCAGATGGAGATCCGGCGCCGCGTGGGTCAGGGACGTCTGGCGGAGATTCTCGGCCCCGACCGCGTCGGCGTCGACAAGTTCATGCGCACGCTTGGCTTCTATCGCGAGGCGGAAAGCAGCTTTTCCGCCCTCTCGCCCTGGGCCCAAAAGCGACTGCAAGCCTATGCGGACGGCGTGAATGCGTTCCTCGACAGCCACCGGGACGCGCTGCCGCCAGAGTTCATGATCGCCGGCGACCGTCCCGAGCCGTGGAAGCCCGCGGATTCCCTGGTCTTCGGCAAGCTGCTGGCCTATCAACTCTCCAACAACTACAAAATCGAGGCCATGAGGGCGCGCCTGCGCCGGAAGCTCGGCCCCGAACAGGCGGGGTGGATGTTTCCCGGCGCGGGACCGGGCGCGCCGATCACCACCGAACCCGCCCTTACCCTCAAGCACGCCGGCGGAAAAAGCATCGAGGATGAGATCGGCGCGTTGATCGGCGTCAGTCACGGGGCGTCGAACGAATGGGTCGTGGCCGGTTCGCGCACGGTCACCGGCAAGCCGATCCTCGCCAACGACCCGCATCTTGCGCTCAGCGCGCCGATTCTCTGGTATCTCGCCCGGATCGTGACTCCGGAAGGCTCCGTCAAGGGCGCAACCCTTCCAGGAGCGCCGGGCGTGCTGCTCGGTCAGAATGACCATATCGCCTGGGGGTTCACGACCGCCGACACCGACGTGCAGGACCTGTTCGTCGAGACCGTCGATCCGACCGATCCGACGAAATACTTGACCCCGGACGGTTCCAGGCCATTCGAGGCGCGCGACGAGACGATCCACGTCAAGGACGCAACGGACGTCAAGCTCGTGGTGCGCGCGACCCGTCACGGCCCTGTTCTGTCCGACGTCAGCGCCGACCTCGCCGATGTCGCCGGGCCGGGAAAGGTCGCGGCGCTCGCTTTCACCGGCCTCGGCGATCGCGACACCACCGGTGAGGCGATCATGCGCCTCGACGGCGCGCGAAACTGGGGCGAATTCCTCGACGCCATGCGGATTTACCAGACGCCGACGCAGAACGTTGTCTATGCCGACGGCGGCGGCGATATCGGCTTTTTCAGCCCCGGCCTCGTTCCCGTGCGCAAATCCGGCGATGGTCTGGCTCCGGTGGACGGCGCGTCGGGCGCGTTCGACTGGGTCGGCGTCGTTCCCTTCGAGCAGCTTCCGCAACTGCACAACCCGGAGGCCGGCTTCGCCTTCAACGCCAACAACGCCAATGTCCCGGACGACCATCAGCCGACGTTCGGCCAGGACTGGGAGGAGGATTTCCGCGCCCGCCGCATCCAGCAATTCTTCGATGCGATCGACAAGCACAGCCTGGAGACTTCGGCCGCGATGCAGGCTGATCATCTGTCGCTGGCGGCCAGGGACTTGCAGCCGTTCATCGCCAAGAATCGTCCCATCCGACGAGAGGGCGAGGCAAGCGCAGGCGCTGCTTGCCCATTGGGACGACGTCATGGACAAGGACCGCGTCGAGCCGCTGATCTTCGCCGCCTTCCTCAAATCGCTTCGCCACGTCCTGATCGACGACAAGACCGGCCTCAAGTTGGAAGCCAAGGGGCCATTCGCCGCCACAACGCTGATTTCGCTGATGCGCGACCATCCGTCCTGGTGCGACGCGCCGGGCAAGCCCGACCCAGATTGCCGGCAGGCCCTCGGCCGCGCGCTCGACCAGGGCCTCGCGCTCCTCGTCAAGCGGGACGGCGCCGACATGAGCCGTTGGCGGTGGGGGGCGGAACATCAGGCGCTGATGCAACACCAAGTCTTCAGCCGCGTGCCGCTGCTCGATTGGTTCAGCGATCTCAGCCTGCCGTCAAGCGGCGGCTTTTACACTCTCGACCGCGGCGGCGGGTTCGAAACCCCGCCCGACAAGCCGTTCGCCCGCTCCCATGGCCCGGGCTTTCGCGGGGTCTACGATCTCGCCGACCCTGGAAAGTCGCGCTTCATGATCGCGACCGGGGAATCCGGCCATATTTTCTCGCGCCATTATCGCGACCTCGTCCCACTGTGGATTGACGTCAAATATATAACCCTCGCCGGCTCCGAGGCCGATCTGAAGAAGGCCGGCGCCCGGGAATTGATCCTGTCGCCGTGATGCGCGCGCGGCGCCGGCGCTAAGCGGAAGCGGCGCCACGCCGGGGCGGCTTTTTTTGGCGCGGCTCGCCACGATGGTCGGCTTTACCGCCGCTTTGCCCGCGCCGGTTCAATCTTTTCAAGGCTTTGCAACTCTTTTTACCGCCGCCGGCCGGCGGCCCGGTCGGGGCCGACATCGGTGAGTTTGTTATGACGGCTTCGAGGTGTATCATGGCTTCGAAGCTGCGGTCGGTTTCGGCGGCGCAAAGGGCGATGGGCTTGAACTCTTTGAGCTTGCCGAAGCAATCTTCGGGGTGATCGCGTGTGCGCCATGATCCCGCGAAAGCCTGCCCAACATCGCCCGCAAGGTTTGGTTTCGGGTCGGGCGCGAGACCTGGTCCGCCCGGTCGGGACGCTCGTCCTGAAGCGCACATTGCGGAGCCGCCGCAATTCTTCCAGATGCAGTTGATTTCGCACCTAAAATCGACGCTGCGCGGTCAATGTGTATGCCAGTAATGTTATGAACGAGTTCGAGCCTCTTCATCATTCAAATAAGAAGACTCAATATGACATATAATAATCGTAACGCCGTAAGTTATGGGTTTGTTAATTTCACGATACAAAATTACCATGCGATTTAGGATACGAATAAATTCGACTCGAAATTTTACTTCGTCTCTATCGATGTTATTTTTTAATTCATGCCAATATTTGTTGAGTAAGGTAACAATGGCCGCGAAGTCGAAATCGTTTTCTTTGTCAAAATTATATAAATTCGGTAACACCTCCGCCAGCTGATCGAGGAGTTCTGTTCCACGATGGCTTTTTGATCGGACGCTTCGTGGCATTCCCACCACAGTTTTCTTGACCTTCCCGTCGGCTTCCCTTGCGTAATATCTCCAGAATGCCGATTAAATTGTTAACGGGCAGCTTAGCCGCCGTCCGCGAATAGTTGAATCGTTTTAGGTCAGATTTGAGTTGGATGGATTCCGTCGGCGGACGGCATTCTATAGCATGCTGGCATGATTGATAAATCGGCTATTCGCTTGCGGTTTGCGACGCTCGATCCGGTGCTCGATGAGCGCGGTCGGCGACGGTTTGCGGCGGCGGAAGCGCTGAGTGCGGGACGCGGCGGGATCGCCGCCGTTTCGCGGGCCACGGGGCTTGCGCGCAGCACGATTGGGCGGGCGCTGAGCGAGTTGCGCGGCGGCGAGAAGGTTGACGCGGAGCGCGTGCGCCGGGCGGGCGGCGGCCGCAAGCCGGCGAGCGAGACGGACGCGAGCCTGCTGGAGGATCTGCGCTCTCTTCTTGAGCCGACGACGCGCGGCGATCCGCAATCGCCGCTATTGTGGACCTGCAAGAGCCTTCGCAAGCTCAGCCAGAGCTTGCGGGACATGGGCCACACCGTCGGGCGCACGCTTGTGGGCGATCTCCTGCGCAAGCTCGACTACAGCTTGCAGTCCAATCGCAAGACGCGGGAAGGCTCGAACCATCCCGATCGCGACGCGCAGTTCCACTATATCAACGATCGCGTGAAGGAAGCGCTCGCTGCAGGCGAACCAGCAATCTCCGTCGACACAAAGAAGAAGGAGCTGGTCGGCGACTTCAAGAACGCCGGGCGCGAATGGCGGCCGCAGGGCTCGCCTGAGGAAGTCCGCGTTCATGACTTCGTCATCCCGGAACTCGGGCGGGCCGTGCCTTACGGCGTCTACGACATCGCCGGCAACGCCGGCTGGGTCAGTGTCGGCGTCGACCACGACACGGCGGCCTTCGCGGTCAACGCCATTCGCGCCTGGTGGAGGCTCATGGGGCGCGAGCGCTATCCGAACGCCCGCAGTTTGTTGATCACGGCCGACGGCGGCGGCAGCAACGGCTCACGCGTGCGGCTGTGGAAGCTGGAACTGCAGAAGCTCGCCGACGAACTCAGCGTGCCGATCACCGTATGCCACCTGCCGCCCGGCACAAGCAAATGGAACAGGATCGAGCATCGCCTGTTCTCGTTCATCACCGGCAACTGGCGCGGAAAGCCGCTCGTCAGCCATCAGGTCATCGTCCAACTGATCGCCGCAACAACGACGACGACCGGCCTCAAAGTGCGCTGCGAACTCGACCCAAACGCCTATCCCGCCGGCCTCAAAGTGTCGGACGACGAGATCGAAGCCGTCAATCTCACCCGCCACGACTTTCACGGCGAATGGAATTATACGATCACCCCAAACCTGCCCTAGCCGAAGCGATAGTTCGCGGACAACGCCTTAGCCGCGGCGTCGCACACCAGAACCGCTCAAACACGCTTGCCGGTCACGCCCCCTCCCCCCGGGGAGCGGCTTCACTCAATCCTTATTCTTAAAGGACCCTAGCCGACGGCGGCGGCAGCCGGTAAAATGGACTGGATGGCCCAGACGCGCCGACTGCTGATCGTGGACGACGACGCCGATTTGCGTCACGCGCTGGAGGAGCAGCTGGCGTTGCATCCAGAGTTCGAAGTCGAGACGGCCGAGACGGCCGAGGCGGCGCTCGCGTCCGTAGCCTTGTCCGCCCCCGATATCGTCATCATGGACGTCGGCCTGCCCGACCTCGACGGACGGGAGGCGGTCAAGCTCCTGCGCCGCGAGGGCTACCGCCGGCCAATCATCGTGCTGACGGCGCACGATTCGGACGCCGACACGGTGCGCGGACTGGATTCTGGGGCCAACGACTATATCGGCAAGCCGTTCCGCTTCGTGGTGCTGCTCGCCCGCATTCGCGCGCAGCTGCGCCAGCACGAAGCCAGCGTCGACGCGGAATTTCGGGTCGGGCCTTACACATTCTTTCCATCGTCGAAAAGCCTGGTCGACGCCCAGGGCGTCAAACTCCGCCTGACCGAAAAGGAAGCAGCGATCCTTCGCTATCTTCATCGCGCCGAACAGCCGGTGGCGCGCGAGGACCTGCTCAAGCACGTCTGGGGCTACAACGCCAGCGTCACGACGCATACGCTCGAGACCCACATCTATCGACTGCGGCAGAAAATCGAGGATAATCCAGCCGAGGCTCAACTTCTCGTTACCGAGGGCGGCGGCTACAGGCTGGTGCCGGACCCGTCGGCGGGAGGACGATCGGAGTGACGCTCGACAACGACGTCGCGCGGCTGGCGGGCACCCCTCCGTTCAATCTGCTGCCGCGGGAGGCGGTGCAGCTTGTCGCCTTCTCGTGCGAAAAGCGGCGCCTCAGCGCGGGAGAGGCGCTGTTCCTCCCCGGCGAAATCGGCGACGCCGGTTATTTCGTCCTCTCGGGCGCGGTCTTGCTGACCGAAGGCGGCGCAAAAGCGAAACGCGCGCGCCATGCCAGTGCCGGCGCCCTCATCGGCGAGACCGCGCTCTATGCCTCGGTCGTGCGCCGGGTCGAGGCTCGGGCGGCCGAGGACGCGCTGGTGATGCGGGTGGGGCGCGAGACTTTTCACCGGGTCCTGGCCGAATTCCCAGAGGCGGCGGTTAAAATCCGCGCCGAGCTCGGCGCGCGAATGCACAAGCTGGTCGATGGTCTGGACGCAGCCCGGATCAAGTCGTTCGACGGCGCGGGGACGCCAGAATCTCAGGCCGCGCCGTGACCGCGGAGGCGGTTCGCGGCCTCTCGGATTTGCATGCGCCGACATTGGAAGACCTCGATGCGCTCGCCGAGGCCGCCTTTGCCCAACTTCCGGCGTCCTTTCGCCGCCTGTGCGCAGGCCTCGTAATCCGGGTCGTCGATTTCCCCGACGATGACACGCTCGATCGAATGGACGCGCAGAGCGAATTCGATCTGCTTGGGCTGTTCAGCGGCCAGGGACTGGCCCAGCGCGGAGCGGTCGCGGAGACCGGCGCGCTGCCCAATATGATCTGGCTCTATCGCCGGCCAATCCTGGATTTCTGGTGCGAGGGCGACGATTCGCTCGGGGCCGTCGTCACCCACGTCCTGGTGCACGAGATCGGTCATCACTTCGGCCTGTCGGACGCTGACATCGAGGCGATTGAGCGATCGGCCGGCTGATCCATCCGCCGGCAACGGATTCATGAGCCGGGAAGAAGCCCTTGCGGAACTTTTTTGCGCCTTCACAAGGGCGTCACGCTCGCTATAGACTAATGACGCCGCAGGATTCGCGCTTTTGACTCCTGGCTGGCGCGGAGGATCGGAGCGTCTTTGTGACAGTTCATGTTCGGGCAGCTACGCCGGAGAATTGTCCGGCCCTCGTTTTGAATGCGGATTTCCGCCCGCTGAGCTATTATCCACTGTCCATTTGGTGCTGGCAGGACGCGATCAAGGCTGTATTTCTGGATCGGGTCAATATCCTTTCCGAATATGAAACCTTCGTGCGCAGCCCCTCCTCCGCAATGCGCCTGCCCTCTGTCGTTTCGCTGAAGAGTTACGTGAAAGCGACGCGTTTTCCGGCGTTCACCCGGTTCAACGTGTTCCTGCGCGATCGCTTCACCTGCCAATATTGCGGCGACCGGGAGGATCTGACGTTCGACCATGTCGTTCCCCGCGCCAGGGGCGGCGTGACGAGCTGGGAGAACGTGGTCGCCGCCTGCGGGGTCTGCAATCTCAAGAAGGCCGACCTGATGCCCTCGGTTGCGCGAATGTGGCCGGCGACCCAGCCCTACCAGCCAACCGTGCACGACCTGCATCAGAACGGCCGCCTGTTCCCGCCCAACTATCTGCACGAGAGTTGGATGGACTATCTTTATTGGGACAGCGAACTGGAGGAGTGAACCGCGGTTCGCGCCCTCGCTCGTCGGGAACCGGATCGTCCTCCAGGCCCCGCGCCGCGGCGACCGGCTGGACGGCGCCAGCGCCGAACGCTGCGGTCGGGCGACTACGGCAAGGTCCCGATCGCGGTTCGCGGGCGACCGGGCGGACGAAGCATCCGATCGTCCTCACTCCGCCGCTCCCGCAAACGACGCGCGCTCGATTGACCGCCCGCACGCGGTTTGGTAGCGAGGGGCCTTAACGTAAGCTCGCGCGGTCCGGGCGCACGGACCCGAAATCGTCGAATGGCCGACACAACGAGGGGGCGTCTTTGATGATCGCATATCGTGGCGGCGTTTTGGCGTTCGCCTGCGTCTTGTCCGCCTTCGTCGCCGGTTGCGCCGAAGCCCCGACGCCCGCCGTGGTCGCGGCGCCGAGCATCAGTCCCGATGCGCTGGTCGGCAAATGGGGGCTGGCGTCCTACCAGAAGGACGCCGATCGGGATCGGACCCTCAAGGAGGCGCGCGCGCAGTGCAATAAGCCCTATGTCATCAACAAAGGGCCCAACGGCGGGGTAATGATGTACCTGGCCGATCAAGCGACTCCCCAGGAACTGGTCCTAAAGGCGGGGCCGGACGGCAAGACCTTCCTCGGTCCGGCTGGCGCCGCAGGCGCCGCGGACGATCGCGAAGTGCTTGATGTCGACCCGAATTCCTTCACGACCGTTTGGGTCGATCCCGACAACGCCAGCCGTTACGGCACGATGGTCTACGAGCGGTGCGGGAAACGTTCGGCCTGAGTTCGGCCGGCGCATCATTCTCAGTTCTCTCTTCGGTGGAGCGCCTATGTCAGTTCTAGTGAGTCAATTCGTGAGAACCGCTTTCGCGGCGGCGATTTTAGCGGCGGCCGCCGTCCTGCCGGGAGCGTTCGCGTCGGCGGCCGCGCCGCAAGAGGATATGAATATCCAGGACCAGCCTGGCTACCAGCCGACTCCCGAGGAGGAGCAGCTGACCGGAGCTTATGAAAAGCAGGAGGTGTTCTTCCGCACCAACGAAGCGCCGGGCACGATCATTATCGACACCAAGCAAAGGTTCCTGTACCTGGTGCAGGCGAACAACCGGGCGTTACGCTATGGCATCGGCGTCGGCCGCCAAGGTTTCCAATGGTCGGGCCTAGAACGCATTTCGCGCAAGCAGGAATGGCCCGACTGGCGTCCGCCGCCGGAAATGATTGAACGGCAGCCCTACCTGCCGCGCTTCATGGCCGGCGGACCCGGCAATCCCTTGGGAGCGCGCGCGCTCTATCTCGGCCATACGGTCTATCGCATCCACGGCACCAATCAGCCGCAAACGATCGGCCACGCGGTGTCGTCCGGCTGCTTCCGGCTGGTCAACGAGGATGTCATCGACCTCTACGATCGGGTTCCGGTCGGCACCAAGGTCATTATCAGGCAGGCGGTCGCGCTTTAGGGCCCGGTTCCGCCGCTCCTTACCATTCGAGGCTGGCGATATGCGCAAACTCAAGTCGTTTCTCGCCGTCGCGGCGGCTCTGGCGTTCGGATCGGCCGCCGGCGCCGCCCATGCCCAGACGACGCTCAAGACCGTTCAGGATCGCGGGGCGCTGATCTGCGGCGTCAATACTGGCCTGGAAGGCTTCGCGATCAAGGACTCCAATGGCCAATGGTCGGGCTTCGACGTCGACTTCTGCCGCGCGCTCGCGACAGCGATCTTCAACGATCCCTCGAAGGTGCAATACGTGCCGCTGTCGGCCGAGGCTCGGTTCGACGCGCTGAAGGAAAAAAAGATCGACGTGCTCTCGCGCAATTCGACCTGGACCATGGGGCGCGAAAACGAATACGACATCGTGTTCGCGGGCGTGACCTATTACGACGGGCAGGCGTTTCTCGTTCCCAAGAGCCGCAATCTTCAATCGGCGCTCGAGCTCGACGGCAGCAAGGTCTGCGTGCAGCCCGGCACCACGACGGAGCCCAATTTCATCGACTACTTTCAAACCAATCACATGAAATACGAGGTTGTCCACGCGGCGAACGCCGCTGAAATGATCGCCGCCTACCAGGACGGAAAGTGCAACGTGATGACGACTGACGAGTTCGGGGCTTTTCGCGATGCGCCTGGAGCTCCAGAAGCCGGGCGACAGCATGATCCTGCCCGACGTCATCTCGAAGGAACCGCTCGGGCCGGTCGTGCGGCAGGACGACATGAAGTGGTTCAATATCGTCAAGTGGGTCAATTTCGCCATGCTCGACGCCGAGGAACTCGGCGTGAGCTCGAATACGATCGACGACGCGCTGAAGTCGCAAAAGCCGGCGGTCAAGCGGCTGGTCGGGACGGAGGGCGCGTTCGGCGAGCCGCTCGGGCTCTCGAACGACTGGGCCGCCAACGTGATTCGCAAAGTCGGCAATTACGGGGAAGTGTTCGACCGCAACGTCGGCGCTCATTCGAAGCTCGGCATTCCCCGCGGCCTGAACGAACTGTGGAACAACGGCGGCATTCAGTACGCGCCTCCGATCAAATAGAATTCCGAGTTCGCGTCGATTGCGCGCGTCGGAGTCGCCGGCCGAAGCGGACCGGGGACCTAGAAGCGGTTCAATTGCTGGGTCTGACCTCGGTATGTCGGCGTCGATTCCGGTTGCGGCGATTGCGCGGACGACTTTGGCCGATCGCGCGTCGTCGCCCTCGAACTGGGCTTGGGCGAAGGATAATTCTGCGCCGCCGGCGGCACAATGATGATCGGATAGTTGGTCATGAACTGTGCCCGGACGGGCGAGGCCGAGCCAATCGCGATCAGCGCCAGTCCGGCCGTCAATCGAAGGACCCTTCTCGTCATCGCGGAGCTCCATGTGGTTGACCGCCAAGGCGCCGAACGCCAGGGAAACGACGTCATCTTCGCAGTCGCCGAAGCGCACGACCAGACGACGTTCGGGATCGCGACAGCTCCTTGACGCTGAGCGAAAGAACACGACGCCTCTGACATATAGTCACGGTGTGCAAAAGCGGAAGCCCGTTGCGGCTTTCGTCGTCATTCAAGCCCGTAAACGACAACTTGTCGATAGGCATCCAACGCCGAAGCTGAGGATCGCCGCGGCCGGGCGCAGTCGGCCTGTGCGCAGGCGGCCTGTTGCCCGCGACTTCCCTGCGAACTATTATCGAACGGAGAGTCGCGCTCGGAACGAGCCGGTGTAGAACGGCAACGGCTCGTGCGGCGTCCGGAGCGGATGAACGAGGCGTCGCGCCGTCGGTGGGGCTGTCTGAATTCGGGGGGCGCGGATGCGCTATAGGGCGAAGGTGATTTCAGTTGCGATCGGGATGGCCTCGATAGCGCCGGCCTTCGCCGCCGACCTGCCGACGACGAAGCCGGCGCCCGCGCCGATTCCGGAGCCTGTCATCCCCTCGACCTGGCGTTTCGAACTGACCGCTTACGGCTGGGGGACGAGCCTGACCGGCAATACGGGCATCCTGCAGTTTCCCACCTTCCCATTCTTCGCCAGTTTCGGCGACATCCTCGACCACTTCCAGGGCGCGTTCATGGGGGCCGCGGTCGCTCGAAACGACATGTTCATTGGCGGTCTCGATCTTATCTGGTCGCGTATCGGGACAAACGTGATCTTTCAGAATCCGTCGAGCGCGCTCTACGGCGCGGGCGCGGACATCAAGTTGACCATGACAGTCGTCACGGCGTTCGGCGGTCTCAGAATCCCGATCGGACCGCCAAATCTCGAGCTCTATGGCACGCTCGGGGCCCGGTATTTCAATGACGGCCTTTCGATCACGCTCACCGGCCCGGTGTTCGGATTCCAGCATTACTCGTCGGCCAGCAAGAACTGGATCGATCCCGTTGTCGGACTGGTCGGGCACTACCGGATCGACGACAGGTGGTTCGTCAACGCCCTGGGCGACATCGGCGGCCTCGACAAAAGCGCGACCGGTCAGGCGCTCGGCGCAATCGGATACAACTGGACCCGGTCGATTTCGACGACCCTGGGCTACCGCGTTCTCTACGCCTACGAAAAACAGAACAACGCCGCCAATGGCAGCTTCCGCATTCAGCAATGGATGTACGGACCATTCGCCGCGCTGAAGTACAGCTTCTGAATTGATCGCCGGCGAGAGCGGCTGTAAGGCCCAATCGCCGGCATGGAGTTCGGGACCCTCAAACAAAGGCCATCGCGGGGCGGTCGAGAGCGCCCGCGTTCGCCCTCAGCGGCAAACGCGCACGCCGGCGCGATAATAGCACCGCGGGTGCACGACGGGGCGCACGACCGGGTGCACGACGGCCGCGGGACGACGGTGCGTGACGACCGCGCCATGCGGCCCCACACAGCCCGCCCGATAGACGCCAGCCGCACAGGCGGCGGCGTCGGCCTGCGCAGTCGGAATGGCGAGCAGTCCAAGGACCAGCAGGCTGGAAGCGACATATTTCATCGACGATCTCCTTCAGTTCGATCCGTTCTCTACCCCGCCTGTCCTGTTGCGCGATCGGGAATGAACCACGACTGAATGGCCGCGGCCGCCGTGGGGCGTCGACAGGAATTTGCCGGGCGAAATCCTTTCCAGCGGTTCACGGAAACGCCGCCGTCGTCCGCCCGAGGTCTCGCGGCCCGGGCGGACGCTTCGCTTGCAACCGCCGCTCAGTAGCAGGGCGGATAGGGATAGACGCCGCAGGTGGGGGGCGGCGGGGCGTAATAGGGATAGGCGGCGCGTTTTGGCCCAGCGCCGCGATCGGCGCCGCGACAAGCGCGATGAAACCCGTACAAAGTCCGAGCATGGCAGCGTTCGGCATCGGTCCTTTAGCTCCTTGCGTTGGCGTACGCCTCGGCCGGAGCAGCGGCCAAGGCGACTTTCATTGTGTTCGGCGCCGTGCTCCGCCTCAACTCTTCGCCAGGTTTGGCGACATCCGACCCCGACCCGGAGGGATTGGGATCGCGTTCCTCGCGGCCGCTCAGTCGGCGTCTTGCGACATGTACGGCCTCGATGTTTCGATCGGCAGGAATGCATATTCCGCCGCAAATCACACGATCGTGACGCCCGCGGCGGCCGACTGCGCATTCGCCGCAGCCGACAGCGCCGACCAGCGGCGATCACAAACACGCCTTTGAGCATGCTCCCGTCGGTTGCGTTTCCCGCACGCCAACTAGCGAAGTTGGGCTGGCTCGCCAAGTTCAGACGCGCTCGGATTCGAAGCTCGACGCCCTCGTCCGCGGCGTCCTGAGACCGTGCGCTCGAGTAAACGTTGGCCAGCCATGGAACAGCCTCCCCTACCC
>CAWIHZ010000020.1:0-81826 GCA_963835955.1 uncultured Alphaproteobacteria bacterium
GAGCCGCCGGGAAGACGCCGACGGTGCATGGGCCGGCGCATCCGGGGAGGCGACGGCGGTCGGGGGGTTTAAGGCGGCGGGAAAGCATTTTTATTTGGAATCGCGTGCAACTCCTTGAAAAGTCACAATTCTCGGAAAGGAAATGTTTTCCTTTCCTTCCCTTTTATTTTCTTTTGCTTCCCCTTTGGCTTTCTTTTACTTCCTCCGGGCTTTCGATAATTTCCACTGTCGGAAGCGCAACCGGCGCTAAGCGCCGCGAGCCGCCTTCTCGGCCCGATAGAGCGCGCGATAGCGCCTAAGGCGTGGAGCGTGCAGCGCCGCGCGGTCGGGATCGGGCGCGAACGTTCGTTGGGTCGCCGGACGCGGGCAAACCGTCGCCACGTCACCGGCTCCGGCCGCGAGCATGCCGAGTCGGGCCGCGCCGAGCGCGGCGCCGGCTTCGGCGCCGGCGGCAAGGTCGATCGTCAGGCCGGTCACGTCGGCGATCATCTGCCCCCAGAATTCCGATCGTGCGCCGCCGCCGACCAGCAGCGGCCGGACCGGCCTCGCTCCCGCGGCGTCGAGCACGTCGACCCCGTCGGCGAACGAGAACGCGACGCCTTCCATGACCGCGAAGACAAGGGCGTGGGCGTCATGCGAGCCGGTCAGCCCCGCGAACATGCCGGTCGCCTCGGCGTCGTTATGCGGGGTCCGCTCGCCGCTCAGATAGGGCAGGAAGATTGGGGCCGAGGCGAGGGCCTTGCCCGAGCGCGCGAAAGATTCCGCGCCAGCGGCCAACGCGCCAATGTCGGGCCCGGACCCGAGAACGCCGGCGATCCAGGACAGCGCGGATGCGGCCGACAGCGTCACCCCCATGCCGTGCCAGCGATGGGGCAGCGCGTGACAGAACGCGTGCAGCGTGCGCTCGGGCAAGCTGACGAAGCGGTCAGTGACCGAAAAAATCACGCCCGACGTCCCCAAGGACACGAACCCCGCCCCGGGCGCCGTCGCGCCGACGCCGATCGCCGAAGCGGCGTTGTCGCCGCCGCCACCGGCGATCGGAATCTTGCGTCCCTCGAGGCCCCAGGCCCGGGCGGTCTCGGGCGACAGATGCGCCGAAACCTCCGATCCCTCGACCAGGCCGGGCATGGCTTCGAGCGAAAGCCCGGTCGCGGCGAGCAGGTCCTCGTCCCAGCGCCGCCGCGCGACGTCGAGCCACAGCGTTCCCGAGGCGTCGGACATCTCCGAGACGGCGTCGCCCGAGAGGCGCAGGCGCACATAGTCCTTGGGCAGCAGCACCCGCTTGGTCTCCCTGGCGACCGCGGGCTCGTGGGCCGCGACCCACAGCATTTTCGGCGCGGTGAAGCCTGGCATAGCGAGATTGCCGGTCCGCCGCTCGAGGTCGGGAACGCGGCGCTTGAGCTCTGCGCACTCCGCAAAGGAGCGGCCGTCGTTCCAGAGAATCGCGGGACGCAGCGGCTTGTCGCTGGCGTCGAGCAGGGTCGCCCCATGCATCTGGCCCGACAGGCCAATTCCGGCCAGCGCGGCGAATGCGGACGGCTCAGCCCCGCGGATCGCCGTCGTCGCCGCTTCGACGCCTTGGAGCCAATCCTCCGGCGCCTGCTCGCTCCACAGGGGTTGCGGGCGCGAGACGCCAAGCGGCGCGGAGGCTTCCGCGACTACGCGCTGACCGGCGTCGACCAGCAGCGCCTTGACTGACGAGGTGCCGATATCGAGTCCGAGAAACGTCTCTTGTCCGCGTTGCGCCATGCTGATCCTCCCCGGAGGAGGCGACAATAAGCAAAAAGCCCCGGCGTTGTCGCCGGGGCTCTCTCATAACGTCCGCCTTTTTCCGGATCTATGCGACCTTGAGATTGCCCGCCGAGGAGCGGCCGGTGCGCTTGTCGGCGACAATCTCGTAGGCAAGCTTCTGGCCCTCGTTCAGCTCACGCAGGCCCGCGCGCTCGACGGCGCTGATGTGAACGAATACGTCCTTGCCGCCGTCGTCAGGCTGAATAAAGCCGAAGCCTTTCGTAGCGTTGAACCATTTCACGGTTCCCGTAGCCATGAATTCAATCCCGTCAGATAAGTGAGTGGAGCGGGGGCTGAGGTCGCCAGTCCGCTATCAATGCGGAAAGCTTCCTCGGCACGCATCGCAAGACGCGAGACCAAGTCGTCGGCCGAACATCGATGCCCTGCCATAGCCAGATAGGGCGATAAAATCAAGACGTCGCCTGCTGGCGAGCGACCCGACGCCGGGTCACAGCCAAGCGCCGACGGCGTGCGCGATTTGCGCGCCCGCCTCGTAATAGGCCTCCCGCAGCGCCGGCAGCGCTGGGGCGTCGGGCTCAGTGACGGGGAGCGGCAGATCCTTCTCGCCGACGCGTCCGAGAGCGTGGTCGGCCAAAACCCGCCCGAAGACCGTGCCAGGCGCAATGCCGCGGCCGTTGTAGCCGCAGATCGTGACCACATTTTCGGCCAGGCGATGAAAGCGCGGCAGCGCATTGCTGGTCATGCCGATCATCCCGTACCATTGCGTCTCGAATTCAACTCCGCCGATGCTCGGGAAAATCTTGCGGAGCGCGCGCTTCGCCCAGGCGCGATGGACCGGGAGCCCCGTGCCACGCAACGCGCCGAAGCTGCCGAAAACGATCCTTCCCGCGCGATCGAGGCGAAAGGAGCTAAGGATGGTCCGAGTGTCCCAGCAGCCCTCGCGGCCAGGCAGGATGGAGGCTTGCAAGTCGGCGCTCAAGGGGCGAGTGGCGAAGTTGAAATAGGGCAGGCAAATCTGCTCGCGCCGCCCCTGAGGCCAGGGCACGCCGCCATACGCGTCGGTCGCCACCACGACCCACTCGGCCTCGACCCGGCCGCGCCCGGTCGATAGCGTCCAGACCTTGCCCGTCCGTTCCGCCGATCGAACCGGGCTTTGGGTATGGATCTCCGCGCCCGCGGCGATCGACGCGCCGGCGAGCCCACGCGCGTAGGCGAGCGGTTGAATTGTTCCCGCCCGCAGGTCGAGAAGCGCGCCCGCATAGGCCTTGGTGCCGATGCGGGTCTCGGTCTCGGCGGCGGAGAGCACCCGAACCGGCGCGCCGAGCTCGCCCATTTGCCGCGCCCGCTCCTCGATCTCCTTGAGCCCCGAGTCCCCGACCGCGCAATGCAGCGTGCCGTCGCGCACGGCTTCGCAATCGATGGAATATCTATCGATGGTCTCCCAGACCTTCGACGGCGCGCCGCCCAGCAGCTCGAGCGTCCTGTCGCCGTATTCCGGCCCCAGCACTTTGGACATTTCGCGCGGCATGACCCACATGCCGGCGTTGACAAGGCCGACATTGCGCCCGGCGCCGCCAAACCCAATCTCGACCGCCTCAAGCGCTACGACCTTCGCCCCCGCCTCGGCGAGCCGCAGCGTCGCCGAAAGGCCCGTGTAGCCGCAGCCGACGATCGCCACGTCGGCCTTGACCTGTCCCTCGAGCCGCGATGTCGCCGGCGGCGGCGGAGCGCTTGTCTCCCACAGGCCATGGGAGAGGGGATCGTTCAGCATCGGGAGGGCGAATCCTTCCAAGGGAGCGGGGCGAGGATCGATGATAAGCCGGCGCTTCGGCGATTTCCATTGACGCGGGGCCCGCGATCGAGAGCCCGCCGGGCCTCGACGCCTCTGGCGGCGCTCACTATAGGTCGGGGGCCGCCCGCGTCCTGCCGCGCGGCGCGGACTAGAGGGCGAATCCATGACTGTTTCCCATGGCCCAAGTCTCGGTCCCTTCCAGTGGGACGACCCGCTGTTTCTGGAGGGCCAGCTCACCGAAGACGAGCGGATGATCCGCGACACGGCTCGGGGATTCGCGGCCAAGGAACTCAAGCCGCGCGTCGAGCGCGCCTATCTCGAAGAGAAGACCGATCCGGCGCTCTTTCGCCAAATGGGTCAGGCGGGGCTCCTGGGCGTGACGCTGCCGGAGGAATTCGGCTGCGCCGGCGCCGGATACGTTTCCTATGGATTGGTGGCGCGTGAGGTGGAGCGCGTCAACTCCGGCTTTCGCTCGATGATGAGCGTGCAGAGTTCGCTCGTCATGTATCCGATCTACGCCTATGGCGATCCGGATCAGCGGCGCAATTATTTGCCGCGCTTGGCCCGCGGCGAGTTGATCGGGTGTTTCGGCCTTACCGAGCCGGAGGCGGGCTCCGATCCCGGCGGCATGAAGACAAGGGCGGAGAAGATCAAGGGCGGCTATCGTCTCAATGGCGCCAAGACCTGGATCAGCAACGCCCCGATCGCCGATATATTCGTCGTCTGGGCGAAGTCGGCGGAGCATGGCGATGAGATTCGCGGCTTCATCCTCGAAAGGGGCATGAAGGGCCTCTCGGCGCCGAAAATCGAGGGCAAGTTGTCGCTTCGCGCATCCGTTACCGGCGAGATCGTCCTCGACAATGTCGAGGCGCCGGAGGCGGCGCTGTTGCCGAATGTTTCGGGTTTGAAGGGGCCGTTCGGCTGCCTCAATCGCGCCCGCTACGGCATCGCCTGGGGCGCCATGGGCGCGGCCGAGGATTGCTGGCTGCGCGCGCGCCAATACGGCCTCGACCGCAAGCAGTTCGGCCGCCCGCTGGCGGCGACCCAGCTCTTCCAGAAGAAGCTCGCCGACATGCAGACCAAGATCGCGTTCGGACTTCAAGGCGCGCTGAGGGTCGGGCGATTGATGGACGAAGGGCAGGCGGCGCCGGAAATGATCTCCATGATCAAGCGCAACAATTGCGGCGAGGCGCTCGAGGTTGCGAGAACTCGCGCGCGACATGCACGGCGGCAACGGAATCCAGATCGGCTATGCCGTCATGCGCCACGCCGCCAATCTGGAGACCGTCAACACCTACGAAGGCACGCACGACGTTCATGCGCTGATCCTAGGCCGGGCCCAGACGGGTCTGCAGGCCTTTTTCTAAGCCCATGAGCGCGCTTGCCGGCGTGCGCGTCGTCGAACTCGCGCGAATTCTGGCCGGCCCCTGGATCGGTCAAACGCTCGCCGATCTCGGCGCCGACGTCGTCAAGGTCGAAAGCCCGGAAGGCGACGACACGCGCCGCTGGGGGCCGCCCTTCTTCGAGGCCGATGGCGAGCGCGCGGCGGCTTATTTCCACGGCTGCAATCGCGGCAAGCGTTCGGTCGCCGCCGACTTTTCGACCGAGCGTGGGCGCGAGATCGTGCGGCGGCTGGCGGCGCGCTCGGACGTGCTGATCGAGAACTTCAAGGTCGGAGGCCTGGCGAAATTCGGGCTCGACTACGAAAGTCTCGCCCGGCTAAACCCGCGCCTCGTCTATTGTTCGCTCACCGGCTTCGGCCAGAACGGACCCTACGCCGGGCGGCCCGGCTACGATTTTCTGATTCAGGGGATGTCCGGCTACATGGACATTACCGGCGATCCGAACGGCGAGCCGCAGAAGGTCGGCGTCGCGGTCTGCGATCTCTTCACCGGCCTTTATGGAGTCATCGCCATCGAGGCGGCGCTGATCCAGCGCCAGCGCACCGGGCGCGGCCAGCACATCGACCTTGCCTTGTTCGATACGATGGGGGCGATGCTCGCCAATCAGGCGATGAACTATCTCGCCTCCGGCGTTCCGCCGCGTCGCATGGGCAACGTCCATCCCAACATCGCGCCCTATCAGACCTTTCCCGTCGCGGACGGTTACGTCATCGTCGCGGTGGGCAATGACGGGCAATTCGCAAGGCTCTGCGAGACGCTTCGGCTCGACCGGCTGACCCGGGATGCGCGCTTCGCGACCAACGCCGCGCGGATCGCCAATCGCGTTGCGCTAGAGCGGGAACTGAGCGCAAAGACCCGCGCCTGGCGGCGCAACGATCTGATCGCCGCCCTGGAGAGAGCGGTTGTTCCCGCCGGACCGATCAACACGATTGCGGATCTGTTCGCCGATCCGCAGTTCATCGCCCGGGGAATGCGGATCGAGCCCGATGGGACGCCCGGCGTGCGCAGCCCGATCGTCATGAGCGACAGCCCCTTGACGCTTGTTCGCCGGTCGCCACGGCTTGGCGAGCATGACGCGGAAATCCTGCGCGAAATCGGACTTGAGTAGAGCGTCATTGCGACGCGCGCTCCAGCGTCGGCGCTCGGCGGAGCCTGCCGGGCGGCTTGACGGGGCTCGACGCGGCGCGGCAAATCGAGCCTGAGACTGCGAGGACCCATGAGTTCGATTCGAAACGTCTGCGTTTATTGTGGATCGAGCGACGGGAACGACGCACGTTTCGGCGGGGCCGCGGAAGCGATGGGGCGCGCCCTAGCCGCAGAGGGAATCGGTCTCGTCTATGGCGGCGGAGGCAATGGCCTGATGGGCCGCATGGCGCGCTCGACGCTTGCAGCTGGCGGCTATGTGACCGGGATTATCCCCAGCTTTCTCGTGCGCAAGGAGCACGCGCTGACCGAAGCGCAGGAAATGGTCGTCGTCGAAGACATGCACGAGCGCAAGCAGGCGATGTTCGACCGCGCCGACGCGTTCGTCGCGTTGCCGGGCGGGATCGGCACCCTCGAGGAACTGGTCGAGCAGATGACCTGGGCGCAGCTCAATCGCCACGCCAAGCCCATTCTTATCGCCGACATCGGCGGCTTTTGGCGGCCGCTCCTTGCCCTGTTCGCGCATATGAACGGCCAGGGCTTCATCCGCCAGGGTTTCGAACTTCGCTACCTCGTGGCGGAGAAGATCGAAGATGTCGTCCCGATGCTGCGGGCGGCCGAAAGCAGAATCGCGGTCTCCTCGTAGCGCCCTCCGGCGGCGGCCGGAGGGCGGTCGCGGGTCCATTTCGTCAGCGGCTCACTTCTGGCCGAAAAGTTCGGCGACGTATTCCCAATTGACGAGGCTGTCCACGAAGGCTTTCAGATAGTCGGGCCGGCGGTTGCGATAGTCGATGTAGTAGGAGTGCTCCCAGACGTCGACGCCGAGGATCGGCTTGCCGCCGTGCACCAGCGGGTTTTCGCCGTTCGCGGTCTTGGTCGCCTGCACTTTCCCGTCCTTCAGCGTGAGCCACGCCCAGCCCGAGCCGAACTGGGTGGCGCCCGCCTGGATGAACTCCTCCTTGGCCTTGTCGACAGAGCCGAACGAACTGACGAGCGCCTTCTCAACTTCGCCCGGGATTTTGCCGCCGCCTTTGGGCTTCATCCAGCGCCAGAAATGGGTGTGGTTGTAGTGCTGGCCGGCGTTGTTGAACACGGCGGGGTTCTTGCCGAACGAGCCCTTGACGATCTCCTCCAGCGACTTGCCCTCCCATTCCGTCCCCTGGAGCGCCTTGTTGCCGTTGTTGACGTAAGCCAGGTGATGCTTGTCGTGATGATATTCCAGCGTTTCGCGCGACATGGCTGGCGCCAGCGCGTCATGCGGATAGGGCAGGTCGGGAAGCGAGAAACTCATGGGTTTCCTCCTTGGGCAGGGTTGACGGGCGAAAGGGAAGTCTCGGGGGCCATGCGCCCTATCGGTGGGGAAGTTCTAGCCGCCCCACGCCGGCGCCGCAACTCCACGCCGGTTCTGGCGAGCGGAACGCGCGCGAGCGGCGTCTCGGAGACAGGCTCATCGGACATTCGCGAGCACCTCTGCGGTTCAAACGATCTTCGGATCGTGTTTGTTCCCGCGCAGCCGAAACCGTTGAATTCTCCGCCAATTCGGGTGGGCGGCGAAGGACCGGCGCGACCGACGGCGCCAGTCTCTGCATTCCCCAAAACTCGCCCGGCCGAACCGGAGGGCACAGCGGACTGTTCCTCCAGCTCAGGCGGTTTCGGCGCCTCTGCGGGCCAGTTCGGCAGCGCGCCGGCGCGCCTGGAACCTTCCCAGTTGCTGGTCCAGTATTACCCCGACGAGGATGACGCCCCCCATCACCGCGTAGTTGAGCGAAGAGGGGATGCCGAGCAGGTTTACGAGATTCTGGAGTTCCTGCAACAGCACGACCCCCAGAACGACGCCGACGAGCGACCCCTCGCCGCCGAACAGCGAGCAACCGCCGAGCACGGCCGCGGCGATCGCGTAAAGCTCATAGAAATTACCCTGCGACGACGGCGAGATCGAGCGCGTATACATGGCGAAATAGATCGCCGCGATCGCGGTGAGCAGCTGGCAGATAACATAGGCCCAGATGATGATCCGATCGGTCCGGATGCCCGAAAAGCGCGCCGCTTCCTCGTTCTTGCCCACCGCGTAAAGATGGCGCCCGAAGACGGATCGGTGCAGCACGAACCACATGACGATCGCGACGACCACCAAGGCGACGAAGGTGATCGGGACGCCATAGATCTTGCCGGTCGTCAACCAGTCGAGAGTCGGAAAGTCCTGCCCGAAGGCAAAACCGGCCGTGGCGTCTTTCGTATAGAACCGAGCGATCCCGCGATAGAACAGCAAGCCGCACAGGGTCACGATAAAGGGCTGCAGCTTGAGCTTGGTGACCAGCAGGCCGTGGACGAGCCCGACCACGACCGCTAGCGCGAGCATCAGCACCACCGCCAGCGGCCAGGGGACGCCCCTGGTCGCGACGAAGTCGACGAACAGCACCCCGACCAGCCCGATCATCGAGCCGACCGACAATTCGATCCCGCCGGTAATGATGACGACAGCCTGCCCGATCGCCGACAAGCCGAACATGCCAACAAGGTTCGAGGTGTTGGAGAGGTTGATCGGCAATAGGAACCTCGGGTTGAGGATGGTCACCACCACGCCAACCGCCAGGATGAGAATAAGAAGACCAAAGTCTTTTTTGGTCATGCGGTTCCGGCCACGTTTGCAGTTTTGCCCACCGCGAGAAGCAATACGTTCTCCTCGCTGAATTGCTCGCGCTCCAGAATGCCCGAAATCGCGCCCTCGTGCATAACCGCGATCCGATTGGATACCCCGATCACCTCTTCCATGTCGCTCGAAATCATCAGCACCGCGACCCCGGCGTCCGCCAGTTCGCGCATCAGGCGATAGATTTCGGCTTTTGTCCCGACGTCGATGCCGCGCGTCGGCTCGTCCATGATAATGACCTTGGGCTCCATGGCCAGCCATTTGGCCAGCACCACTTTTTGTTGGTTGCCGCCTGAAAGTGAACTGGCGAGGGCCGTCAGCGTTGGCGTCTTGATCGCCAGATTGATCCGCTGGATTTCCGCGGTTGCCGCCTCCATGCGCTGCGACACCAGAAAGTGCCTCGCATGCGCCTTCAGGTTTGGGAGTGAAATATTCTCGAGGATTGGCAGGCCAAGCAGGATGCCCGCGCCCTTGCGGTCCTCCGGCACCAGAAATATGCCGTGCGCCACGGCGTCGGCGGCAGACGAGAGCACCACCGGCGTCCCGTCGATTTCCAGTTTTCCGCCCAGAATCGGATCAATGCCGAACAAGGCCCGGGCCAGTTCTGTGCGGCCCGCCCCAACGAGGCCCGCGAGCCCCAAAATCTCTCTTTCGCGCAAGTCCAGGCTGACTGGGCGCAGCGGGTAGGCGCTGGTCTGCACGGCTCGGGCCGACAGCTTGACCTCGCCCGGCGCGACCTTCGGCCCCGCCGTACGCGCCTTGAGGTCGCGCCCGATCATCAGCTTGACCATGCGGTCATGGGAAATCTCGGCCCTGGCGAGAGTCCCCGCCAGTTTCCCGTCGCGCAGCACGATGACCCGGTCGGCGGCGCGTTCGATTTCGTGCAATCGGTGCGAAATGAAGATGACCGCGATTCCCTCCGCCTTGAGGCCGGCGATGATGATCGAGAAGCTTCTCGGTTTCCGCCAGCGGAAGGCTCGAGGTTGGTTCATCCAGAATCACCAGCCGCGCCTCCACCGAAAGCGCCTTGGCGATCTCGACCATCTGCTGTTGCGCCAGCGACAGGCTGGCGACCGGCGTATCGGGCTTGAAGTTGGCGCCAAGCCGTTCGAGGAGCGGCGCCACCTTGGCGCGCTGGACGCTTCGGTCGACAAACCGCATCCAGCCCCAGCACAGCGGTTCGCGTCCGATAAAGACGTTTCCGGCGACGTCGAGATTGTTGAACAGATTGAGTTCCTGGTGCACGAAGGCAATGCCCGCGCCCATGCTGTCGGCGACCGAGAGCGCATCGTGGGCGACGCCGTTTATCCCGATCTTGCCGCCATCGGGGGCGATCACGCCGCCCAATATCTTCATCAGCGTGGACTTGCCCGCCCCGTTCTCGCCCACGAGGCCGATCACTTCGCCCCGCGACACCTGCATGGAAAGCCCGCTCAACGCCTGAACCCCGGAGTAGGCTTTGCGCACATCGGTCAGCGTAAGGAATGGCGCCGGCGCCTCGGCGCCGCTGGGGTGAGGCTCTGGACTTTTCATGATCGCTCGGAAACAGGCAGGCGCCCGGGGATGCGGCAATAAGGATAATGCCACTCCCCGGGCGCCGTCGACAAGACGAAATCCACCCGACTAGCCCGAAGTCAGGAAGACGGAAACGTCCCCTTACTTGCCCTGCATCTTCTTCAAATTGGCGGCGTAGGCGTCGACCGTGTCCTTGGTCACGATCTTGGTGGGGATGATGATGAGACCGTTGGCCGGAACGCCCGACTTGTCGCCCTTGACGTAGGCGGCCATCAACTTCATGCCCTGATAGGCCCACTCGAAGGGTTGCTGGACAACGGTTGCGGCAATGGTGCCTTCCTTGACCCCGCCGAGCGTGACCGGGTCGTCGTCGAACCCGACGATGGTGATCTTGCCGAGCTGGCCCGCTTCCTTGACCGCCGCATAGATCTCGGGCGTGTTGTAGGAGTAGAAACCGACCAGGCAGTTGATGCTGGGATCGGCCGTCAGCACATCCGAGACGTTGCTCTTGGCGCGGGTCTGGTCCATGCCGTCGCTACGGGTGTCGACCAGCGTGATGCCGGTGCCCTTGATGCCGTCCTTGAAGCCCTCGGCGCGCTCCGTGAAGTTGGCGGCGTCGAGCAGACCGACAAAGCCCATGCATTTGCCGCCCTTGGGCATCGCCTTCTTGGCGATTTCCGCGGCCTGCTTGCCGGCATCGACGTTGGAGGAACCGATATAGGCGATCCGCTTGCTTTGGGGCGCGTCGGAATCGGTGGTGAACAAGGCCGTTTCGCCGGCGATCTTGTCAAGAACATTGGTCGCCTTCGGATCGACGGCTGACACCATGATCGCCTTGACGCCCGCGGCCGCCAGATTGTCCATCAGCGTCTGCTGCGACGCCACGGTGGCCTGCGCCGGATATTCAAGCTCCATCTTGAAGTCGGGCAGTTCCTTCTGCGCCGCGGCGACGCCGGCGCCTGCGGCTTTCCAAAAGTCGGACGCGCCGTTGGTAACGAACGCCAGCGTCGGCTTGTCGGCGGCCGTCGCGATGGTGGCCGTTGCCGCGCTCAGCACCAAACCGGCCGCCATCGCCGTTGCAACTCTGACTGCATTTCTCATTGGTTTCATACAACCCTCCCTTTCGGCTGAGGTAAGCCCAGCCGTTGTTGCCGTTATTGCCGTGTAGGGCACGGCCACACGCTAGCACTCGGCCCTGCTAAACGAAAGCGGCATCTAGCACAGGCGGAAAATGTGCGAATGGCATCCCTCCCCCGGCCTGGAAAATGAACAACCGGCGCGGCCCGCATTCGTTTTCGGGTAGCGGACGGAACGCGAATGCGCGAGCATGCGCTCTTAACCGTTCAGGCCCTGCGCGATCACCGTCAAATGGGCGCGCGAATTGCTGCGCGATTCGGCCGGCGCTCTCGACGCGGCCGACGACGCCGGCCTCACCGGACCGGGCCGCCCATACGACCTGTTGGTCACACACGAGGCGCTGAAGCCCGGCGATTGTCGCCGCGGCGACCCTGCTATGGGGCTTTGGCTTTCATCCTTCGCCATTCGGCGAGGCGATCGTGGCGGCCGCCGAAAACGCGACCTCACACCCGCTCGACCCGCAATAGCGAGCCCTGCTCGACCGCGACCACCCTGACCTTGGCGCCCGACGGACAATCCGCGCCCGCGACCCGCCACGAACTGTCGCCGACGCGAATGCGGCCATAGCCGCGCACGATCGCTTCGTCGAGAAAGAAATCCGCGCCAATCAACCCGTGCGCCCGGCTCGAAGGCAGTGGGCCGGGTCGCGCGTCAAGCGAGCCATAGACGCGCCGGCCTGCGAGTACGAGCGTGACGACCAGCACGCCGAACAGCAGCAATTGAGACGTAAGGCCGAGCGCCGCGAAATAGGCGATCGCGCCGACGATCGCCGCCGCCGCGCCGATCCAGATCAGGAAGGCGCCCGGCACAAACGTCTCGGCGGCGCAAAGAACCAAACCGCCGATGAGCCAGACGAGCGCACCAAGGTGGGTCCACGAGATATTATCGAACAAGCGGTGCTCCGAGCGAGTTCAAGCTGTCCAGGGAGACTGCGCGGCAGGCGGCGCGTTCGGCGGCGCCTGCCCGGCGGGTTGAGACGGCGCCGGCGTATCGGGAACGCTGCGGTTCGTCCTGCGCGCGCCGAGAGCGGCTTCGCTGGCGGCGGTCTCGCCGAACGCGCCCGCGGCGATCTGGCTGATCCCGCCGAGCGTCCCGGCGAGCGAGGCCAGCTCCATGGGCACGATGAAAACCTTCTGATTTGGCGCCTCGGCCAGCGCCCGGAGGGCGCGCACATATTTGTCGGCGATGAGATAATTGATCGCGGCCGGGTCGCCCTGGGCCGTCGCTTCGCTGACCAGCCGGGTGGCCGTCGCCTCGGCCTGGGCGGAGCGCTCGCGCGCTTCCGCCGCGCGAAAGGCGGCTTCGCGCTGCCCCTCGGCCTCCAGCACGACCGCGGCCTTGCGTCCCTCGGCCCGGGTGATGTCAGCCTGCCGCATGCCCTCGGCCTCCAGGATCACCGCGCGCTTCTCGCGCTCCGCCTTCATCTGCCGCGCCATGGAATCGACCAGGTCCCTCGGCGGCTCGATGTCCTTGATCTCGATCCGGGTGACCTTGATTCCCCAAGGCTCCGACGCCGCGTCGATCACGCTGAGCAGACGCTGGTTGATTTCGTCGCGGTGCGACAGCAACTGGTCGAGATCCATCGATCCCATCACCGTGCGTACGTTGGTCATCACCAGGTTAAGCAGCGCCTGTTCGAGATTGGCGATCTCGTAGGAGGCGCGGCGCACGTCGAGCACCTGATAGAAGGCGACGCCGTCGACCTTCACCGTCGCATTGTCCTTGGTGATGATCTCCTGGCCCGGCACCTCGATGACCTGCTCCATCACATTGAGCTTGCGGCCGACGCTGTCGACATAGGGAAAGATGAGGCCCAGCCCGGGCGTCAGCGTTTTGTAGTATTTGCCGAACCTTTCGACCGTGTAGTTGTAGCCTTGCGGCACTTGCCGCACGCCCATCAGCACCGTGATGACGATGAACGCGACGACGATGATGGCGAAGACGCTGACCCCCTCGATCATGGATCGATCTCCATTGCCCCGGCGGCCGACGCGCCCGTCCGAATCGGCGGCCTCGGGAGCGCGCAATGTAGCGGCGTTTTTTCTTGATCGCCACGAAGGTCGTCGCCCACTGCGAACAGTCCCGCGATTTATTCAAGCCCGGCGCCGGCGGGGCTCGACTTGCCCACGTTCGCCCTTCGCGCGCGGATCGACCCTCCCGATGGGTCAGGCACGACGGCCGGCCGTCGCCTGCCGGCATTCGCTCACTCCGCCAGCGCCACTCCGACGCCGCCGGCGCTCAAGGCCCGGCCAGCGGCGCTCGCCTCTTCGACCCGATCGATCCGCAGCAGCGCGAGCGCCTCGCGTCCGGAAGACGAGCCGAGCGTCCCGACCGCGAGTTCGCCGTCGAGGATCGGAGTCCCCGGGGCCGGGGCGGCGGCGGCGACCTTGACCCGCGCCACGCGCTTGCGCGCCGACCCGCGGTGCTTCATGCGCGAAACCACTTCCTGGCCGACGTAGCAGCCCTTTTCGAAGTCGACGCCGTGCAGAACGTCGAGGTTCGCGTCATGCGGGAAGGCGTCGCCATAGACGGAAGTCGACTCCTCCCTTCGGCACTCCGGCGCTGATCCTCAACGCCTCGTACTGGCTGGCGTTCGCCGCGCCGATCATGACCGCTTTGGCGCGCGGCAGGATCGCGCGCCAGCCGAGGCGACGGTCGCGCGGATCGGCGTAAGCGACGGCGCCGGGCGCGTTCTCGGGCTCGCCGCCCCAGTAGGCGACCACGCCATACTCGGCGCTTTCGTCGGCGATCGCAACCTTTGCGCGCAACTTGTAGAAGCCGAGCCGCTTGGCGAGATCGGCCGCCTGGGACAAATCGCAATCGATGAGGTAGGCCGCGCCCGCTTCCGCCGGGACGCGCGTAACCAGCATGTCGAAATTCATTTTGCCCTGCGGCGAAAGCAGCGCGGCGTAACAGGCCTCGCCCGGACGCGCCCGACCGACGTCGTTGGTCAAGAGGCCCTGCAGGAAGTCGGTCGCGTCCTCGCCGCCGACGCGAACGACGCCGCGATCGTCGAGCAGGGCGGCTTTCTTCGTCATGGCGGATTCTCCGGTCGCGCTTGCAAGGATGCGAGTTGTAAATTAGGCCGCTCGGGCCCCCATGCAAGGAAGAACGCGCCATGCCGCGCAACTTCGATCTCGTTCTGGCGAATGCGACCGTCGTCAACCACGACGGCGTGGGAGCGCGCGACATCGGCGTCCGCGACGGGCGGATCGCCGAGATCGGCGATTTGAGCGCCGCCGCGTCGGGCGAGCGCGTCGACTGCCGAGGCTTGCACATTCTTCCTGGCGTCATCGATTCTCAGGTGCATTTTCGCGAGCCGGGCCTCGTCCACAAGGAGGATCTGGAAACCGGTTCGCGGGCGGCCGTGCTCGGAGGGGTGACGTCCGTGTTCGAGATGCCCAACACCGACCCGACGACGACTTCCGGCGAGGCGCTCGCCGACAAGCTCCGCCGCGCGCAAGGGCGCATGCACTGCGACTTCGCGTTCTGGGTCGGCGGGACGCACGACAACGTCGCCGACATTCCCGAACTCGAGCGTCTTCCGGGCGCGGCGGGAATCAAGGTGTTCATGGGCTCCTCCACCGGACGCCTGCTGGTCGCCGACGACGCTGGGGTGCTGACGATCCTGAAAAAGACGCGCCGCCGCGCAGCCTTCCACAGCGAGGACGAACAGCGTCTCGAGGAGCGCAAGCCGTTGCGCGTCGCGGGCGATCCGTCGTCGCACCCGGTCTGGCGCGACGAAAGCGCGGCGCTGCGCTCGACCGAGCGCCTCGTTCGCCTGGCCCGCGAGGCGCGCGCGCAAGTGCATGTGCTGCATGTCTCGACCGCCAAGGAGATGGAGTTTCTCGCGCTCGCCAAGGACGCCGCGAGCTGCGAGGCGACGCCGCATCATCTGACCCTTAGCGCCGAGGACTATCCGCGCCTGGGGACGAAGGTCCAAATGAACCCGCCGGTCAGGGGCCCGGAGCATCGCGAAGGAATTTGGCGCGGCGTGAGTCAAGGGGTTGTCGACGTCGTCGGCTCCGACCACGCGCCGCATACGCTCGAAGAAAAGGCCAGGCCCTATCCCGCGAGCCCGTCGGGGATGACCGGGGTGCAGACGCTGGTCCCCATCATGCTCGATCACGTCAGCGCCGGAAAGCTGAGCCTGCAGCGCTTCGTCGATCTGACCAGCGCCGGGCCTCAGCGCATCTTCGGCATCGTCGGCAAGGGGCGGATCGCGGCGGGCTACGACGCCGACTTCACGATCGTCGATCTGAAGCGGCGCGAGACCATCCGCGATTCCTGGATCGCCTCCCGCTGCGGCTGGACGCCCTACGACGGCAAGTCCGTGACCGGCTGGCCGGTCGGAACCTTCGTCCGCGGCCGCCGGGTGATGTGGGAGGGCGAACTGACTGCGCCGTCGGGGGGCGAGGCGGTGAGGTTTTGGGCCTGAAGAGCAAAAGCGCCTACCCCGCCATCACCTGCATCGTCAGCCATGTCGCCGCGAGCGCCGGCTTCTGCGCGCCTTCGATCTCGACGCTGAGCTCGTAGGTCAATTGCCATTCTCGCGGCGAACGCGCCGTCGCCGAGGCAAGCGTGAAGCGCCCGCGCACGCGGCTTCCCGCGCGCACGGGATTGAGAAAGCGCACCTGGTCGAAGCCGTAGTTCACGCCGTGCGCCGCGCCCTCGACTCTCGGCAGCGCGCTATAGGCCATGGCGGAGAGCAGCGAGAGGGTGAGGAACCCATGCGCCACCGTCCCGCCGAACAGGGTGTCCCTCGCCCGCGCCGGATCGACGTGGATGAACTGCTCGTCCTCGGTCACCTTGGCGAAGGCGTCGATGCGCGCCTGGTCGACGACGAGCCAATCGGAAACGAAAATCTCGCCCACGCGACTGGCGAGTTCGCTCGCCAGGATCACCCGCCCGCGCGGTCCGGCGCTCATGGCTCGTCTCCGAACATTGCCGGCGGCGCGGCGACGCCGACCCCGCCGTCGACCGGCAGAATCGCGCCGGTCGTATAGGCGCCGCCCCGTCCGGTCAGGAACAGGATCGCGCCGGCGATGTCCTCGGGGCGCCCGAGACGGCCCATCGGCACCGCTTTCGCGCCGCGCGCGGCCCCGGCCTCGTCGTGAAGCGCAAAGCGGGTCATGTTGGTCGAAAACGGTCCGGGCGCGATGGCGTTGACCGTCACCTGACGGCCGGCGAATTCCTGCGCCAGAATACGAGTCAGATGATGCACGGCCGCCTTGGAGGCGGCATAGGCGTAGGCGTTCTCGGACTGGGTGACGGAGCCCATCACCGAGCCGATATTGACGACCGTCGATGGCCTGTCCGCGCTCGCGGATGCGACCAGCGTCGGCGCGAGATCGCGCGTCAGCGTGAACAGGCCGAAGACATTGACGCTCGTCACCCGCTCCCAGGCCTTCCAGGGGAAGCTCTCGAACGCCTCGCCCCAGTTCGCGCCGGCGTTATTGATGAGAATGTGCAGCTCGTCCGTGCGCCTGCGCGTTTCCGCCACAATCGCCGCGACGCCGGGCTCGCTCGCGACCGTGCCGCCAAACCCTTCGCATGGCCCCAAAGTCGACAGCTCCTTCGCCGCCGCCTCGCAGGCCTCCGCCTTGCGGGACGCAATCAGCACCCTTGCGCCGGCAGAGAGCAGCGCCTCGGCGCAGATTCGCCCCAGACCCGTCGCCCCGCCGGTAACGAGCGCAGTACGGCCGCGGACGGAAAAGAGGTCGGATGGAGCGAACATGGCGTGTTCCTTGGGCCGTGGACCGCTCCAAGACCATAGCAACTCCCACGCGGAGGCCAAACTCCGGCCATGAACTGCCGCCAATTTGCCGCAATGCAGGCCGAGCGAAGGCCGGATCAGCGGGCGCGAAGTGCTGCCCGCGAACCATTGTCATTGAGGGGAATCGTCGATGGCCGAAGAGAAGCCGCTTCACTTTGTCGTCATGGTCGGCAGCCTGCGCCGCGCCTCGTTCAACGCCGTGATCGCTCGAGCTTTGCCCGCGCTGGCCCCGGACGGCGTTACGATCACGCCGCTCGCCTCTGTCGGGGATTTACCGCTCTACAACCACGACGTTCAGTTGAAAGGGTTTCCGGCAGCGGTGACCGCTATGGGCCGGGCGATCGCGGAGGCCGACGGGGTCATCTTCGTGACGCCCGAGTACAACCACTCGGTTCCCGGCGTCCTCAAGAACGCCATCGACTGGATTTCCCGGCTGCCCAATCAGCCCTTCGCCGGCAAGCCAGTCGCGATTTAGAGCGCCTCGCCCGGCGTCTTCGGCGGCCTCAGGGCGCAGCTGCACTTGCGCCACACGTTCGTTTTCCTCGACGCGCGCGCCTTGAACAAACCCGAGGTCATGATCCCCCTGGTCAACACGAAAATCGACGCGGAAACCGGCGAACTGACCGACCCCGCGACGCGGGGCTTCATTGCCGATCAGCTCAAGGCCTTCGCCGCCTTCGTCAGGCGTTGACCGGTCCGGACGCTGCGATCAGAGTAGGCGGATGAAAGTCTCGCTCATTCAGATGAACTCGATCAGCGACAAGGCCGCCAACGTGGCGGCGGCGGAAGCGTTGATCGAGAAGGCGGTCCAGGAGGAGGGTCCCGACTGGGTGCTGCTGCCGGAGCAGTTCGATTGGGCCGGCGGCGTTAGGGGGGATAAGTTCGCCAACGCCGAGAGCTTCCCTGGCGGCCCGGCTTATGAAATGGCGCGCCGGCAAGCGATCCGGCATCGCATCTTCGTTCATGCCGGCTCGATCATGGAAAGGATCGACGGCGACGAGCGCATCCACAACACTTCGGTCGTTTTCAACCGGGAGGGCGAGGAGATCGCCCGCTATCGCAAGATCCACCTGTTCGACGTGACGACGCCCGACGGCGCCTCTTACAAGGAAAGCGCGACGGTTAAGGCGGGCGACGCGGTCGTGACCTACGATTGCGAAGGCGTCACAATCGGGTGCGCGATCTGCTACGACCTGCGCTTTCCCGACCTCTTTCAGGCTTTGGCGGAAAAAGGGGCCGAGATCATCGCCCTGCCTTCCGCCTTCACGATGCAGACCGGCAAGGACCATTGGGAGGTGCTCTTGCGCGCGCGCGCGATTGAAACCCAAGCCTACCTTTGCGCCAGCGCCCAGACCGGCGCCTTCGCCTCGGGCAACGAGCAACGGCAGACGTACGGTCATTCCCTGGTCGCCGACCCGTGGGGCCATGTGATCGCTATGGCTTCCGAAGGCCCAGGCGTGGTCTCCGCCAGGCTTGACCCGGCCAGGGTCAAGCGGGTGCGGGCGATGATTCCGGTCGCCCAGCACAAGGTTAAGGTCGCCCGCTCGTCGGGCGCCTGACGCCTTTGGCGCCGGGCCGAATCGCAAAATCTTGGGAAGGCGAGGTTTTATTATGCTTTTCGGGCGCGGGCGCGCGCGCCAATAGTGACCTCAGTCCGCTTTTCACCGCGGGCTCGACAGCGAGACCTCATTCATGGCGGACGACGACCTCGACCTCTCCACCCTCGCCGACGACGAACTCGTCGAGCAGATGCACGACGACCTTTACGACGGCCTCAAGGAAGAGATCGAGGACGGCGTGAGGATTCTGCTCGACCGCGGCTGGGCGCCCTATGACGTGCTGACCAAGGCGCTGGTCGAGGGCATGCGCATCGTCGGCGTCGACTTTCGCGACGGCATTCTGTTCGTGCCCGAGGTGCTGATGTCGGCCAACGCGATGAAGGCGGGCATGGCGATCCTGAGGCCGCTGCTGGCGGCGACCGGCGCGCCGAAGATGGGCAAGATGGTGATCGGCACCGTCAAGGGCGACATTCATGACATCGGCAAGAACCTGGTCTGCATGATGATGGAAGGCGCCGGCTTCGAGGTGTTCGACATCGGCATCAACAACAGCGTCGACAAATATCTCGAGGCGATCGAGAAGCACCAGCCCGAGATTCTGGGCATGTCGGCGCTTTTGACGACGACCATGCCTTACATGAAAGTCGTGATCGACACGATGAAGGACAAGGGCATCCGCGGCGACCATATCGTGCTGGTCGGCGGCGCGCCGCTCAACGAATCCTTCGCCGAAGCGATCGGCGCCGACGCTTATTGCCGCGACGCGGCCGTCGCGGTCGAAACCGCCAGGACCCTGCTCGCGCGACGGCAAGGCTCGTTGCAGGCGCATGAACAGGTTTGAAGCCAGGCCCTCATCCCGCTCTTCTGGGCGAAGGGCAAGCACGAAGGCGGCGTCGAAGGCCTTGAGACCTCCCGAGCCTCGCGCGCCCGCCGCCGATCTTCTTTCCGGGGCGAGCTTTCCCGGCCGAAAGGACGGCGCGCGGAAAATCCTCGTCATCGCTTGCGGCGCGCTCGCGCGCGAAGTGCTGGCGCTGCGGCCCGAGCATATCGACGTCGCCTGTCTGCCGGCCCAATTGCACAACCATCCCCGCCGCATCCCGGAGGCGATGCGAACGAAGATCCGCGCCAATCGCGCCGATTACGACGAGATCCTCTGCCTCTATGGCGATTGCGGGACTGGCGGCGAACTCGACCGGGTGCTCGAGGAAGAGGGCGTGAGCCGCATCGACGGCGCCCATTGCTACGCCTTTTATGCCGGCGAGGACGCCTTCGCGCGCCTGGCCGAGGACGAGCCAGGGACGTTCTACCTCACCGATTTTCTCGTCCGCCATTTCGACGCGCTCATCATCCGCGGGCTGGGGCTCGACCGCTTTCCGCAATTGCGCGACGATTATTTCGGCAATTACCGCCGCGTGGTCCATCTGGCGCAGTTCGACGATCCCGAAATCGCCGAGAAGGCCCGGGCGGCGGCCGAACGGCTCGGCCTCGCCTATGAGCGCCGCTTCACCGGGCTTCAAGGCATCCGCGCCTTCCTCGACCGCGCGACTGAGACGAAGGAGGCGCCATGGCCAGCCTGACGATCCTCTATTGGCGCGATATCCCGAGCCAGGTCATCGTGAAGGCGGGACGTTCCTCCGCCAAGCGCGAACTGTCGGAGCGCTTCATCCGCGCCATCGACGCCGCGGCGATGCACGCCGGGGCCAAGGACGCGGACGCCTATCTCGCCGAATGGCGGCGCGGAAAGCCAGTCGCCTGCGGCGATGACCTGGAGAGCGAGGCGGCGGCCGCGGCCGAACGGCTCGAGGCCGAATACGACACTCACCGTCTGGCGGTCCTCGCCAAGCATGATGGACGCGAAGGCCCTGCTTGACCGCGCTCTTGACGCCTTCCGCCTTCGAACCGCGCGGGAAGCGGCCGCCGCCCGATCGCAAGCCTTGGGCAAGGCTCTGGAGCATTCGCCACGCGTCGCTGTTGGAGCGTCTCTATGCATGCTTCGAGGCCGCCCTCGTCCGCCTCGGGCCGCTTATCGCGCGCATCGGCGCCGCGCGGCTCGAGCGCCCGGTCGCGACGCTGGAAGCGGGCATAAAGGGCGTCCTGTTCGATTGCCGCATGTGCGGCGATTGCGTTTTGTCGAAGACCGGCATGTCCTGCCCGATGAACTGCCCCAAGGCGATGCGCAACGGCCCGTGCGGCGGCGTCCGAGCCAACGGCAATTGCGAGGTCTATCCCGACATGCCCTGCGTCTGGGTCAAGGCCTACGAGGGAAGTTTGAACATGCGCGGCGGTCGGGCGATCGATGAGGTCCTGCCGCCTGTCAATCACGCGCTGAAGGGCTCCTCGACCTGGTTGCGGCTGGCGCTCAAAAAGACGAGCGTCGACGCATGACCGCCGCCGCCGCTCCCCACCCCCACGACGTCGGCGCCGATCCGGCGGCGCCGCTGATCGATCTGCCAGGCCATTCGTCCCGCGGCAGGCTGGAGCGCGTGCTGCGACGCGGCGAATTCGCCGTCACCGCTGAACTGAGCCCACCGGACTCGGCCAACGCCGAGGACGTGCACGAGAGCGTGCGGGTGTTCGAAGGCTGGGTCGACGGCGTCAACGCCACCGACGGCTCCGGCGCGCATTGCCACATGTCGAGCGTCGCCGTGTGCGCGATCCTGACCCGCATCGGCTTTTCGCCGGTGCTGCAGATTTCCTGCCGCGACTATAACCGGATCGCGATCCAGGGCGCCGTGCTTGGCGCGGCGGCGCTCGGCGTCGGCAACGTGCTCTGTCTCACCGGCGACGGCGTGCAATGCGGCGACCATCCCGAGGCGAAGCCGGTGTTCGATCTCGATTCGATCTCGCTGCTTTCAACGCTCCGCGGGATGCGCGACGAGGGCCGGTTCCTCTCGGGGCGGAAGCTCACGACCCCGCCGCGGGTGTTTCTGGGCGCGGCGGAGAACCCGTTCGCGCCGCCATACGAATTTCGTGTCGCCCGGCTCGCCAAGAAAATCGCCGCCGGCGCCCAGTTCGTGCAGACGCAATATTGCTTCGATCTGCCGAAGCTGAGGACCTTCATGGCGCGGGCGCGCGATCTCGGACTCGACAAGAGCTGCTTCATCCTGGTCGGCGTCGGGCCGCTCGCTTCCGCCAGGACGGCGCGCTGGATGCGCGCCAATGTCGCGGGCGTGCATATTCCCGATTCCGTCATCGCGCGGCTGGAGGGCGCCGCCGATCCGAGGGCCGAGGGCAAGCGCATCTGCGTCGAGATGATCCAGGCGTTGCGCGAGGAGCCCGGCGTCGCCGGCGTGCATGTGATGGCCTACCGGCAGGAACGCTATGTGTCCGAGATCGTCCACGAGTCCGGCGTGCTCGAGGGGCGCGCGCCCTGGCGGCGCGACTTCATTCCGAGGGCTCAACCAGTCGAGAGCCTGGAGGCGGGATGACCTATCGGCGCCGAGGCGCAGTCCGTCATTGCGAGGCGCGTGAGCGACGGAGCAATCCAGCGACTCCGGCGCGCGTTGGGCTGGATTGCTTCGTTTGCGCTCGCAATGACGCCCTGCGCCGCTCACGATTCTCGAATAGGATAGCTTTTCCATGACCGAAACACTCATCTCCTCCGCCAAGAAGGAAGTCGTGATCGGCTTCGAGCGCCGCTTTGTCATGATCGGCGAACGCATCAACCCGACCGGGCGCAAATCGCTCGCCGCCGAGATGGCGGCGGGCGACTATAGCCGGGTGGTCGCCGAGGCGGTCGCCCAGGTCGAGGCCGGAGCCCAGATGCTCGACGTCAACGCCGGCATTCCGCTCGCCGACGAACCGCGAATTCTCGCCGAATGCGTGAAGCTGGTGCAGGAGACGGTCGACGTTCCGCTGTCGATCAATTCCTCGATCGTCGAGGCGCTCGAGGCCGGTCTTTCGGTCTATAGGGGCAAGCCGCTGGTCAATTCGGTCACCGGCGAGGAGGAGCGGCTCGAACGGGTGTTGCCGCTGGTGAAGAAATACGGCGCCGCGGTGATCGCGATCTCCAACGACGAGACCGGAATCTCCGAGGACCCGGACGTCCGCTACGCGATCGCGGAGAAGATCGTCCACCGCGCGCTGGACCACGGGATCAAGCGCGAGGATGTCGTCGTCGATCCGCTCGTCATGCCGGTCGGGGCGATCAATGACGCCGGCGCGCGGCTGATGCGCCTGCTGCGCCGCCTGCAGGGCGAACTGAAGGTCAACACCAGCTGCGGCGCGTCGAACTTCGCCTTCGGATTGCCGAACCGCCGCGGACTCGGGGCAGCCTTTCTGCCGATGATGATCGGCGCCGGACTGACTTCCGCGATCATGAACCCGCTGCACCTCGAGGACATCCAGGCGATCCTCGGGGCCGACGTGGTGATGGGCCACGATCCGAATTGCGGCGCCTGGATCCGCAAATTCCGCGAACCGGCGCCGGAGGGCGAGGCAGGCGCGGGGGCCGGCGGCCGGCGCGAAGGCCGCCGCCGCGCCAGAGGCTGAGCGCTCTCTCAATGAGCGCGCATCGCGTCGTCTTCACCCCGTCGGGCAAAAGGGCCGACTTTCCCGATGGGACGAGCCTGCTCGCCGCCGCGCGCACGCTCGGCGTCGATCTCGATTCGGTGTGCGGCGGGCGCGGGATCTGCGGCCGCTGCCAGATCGACATCGCCGAAGGCGATTTCGCCAAGCACGCGATCGTCTCCAGCGCCGGCCATGCGACGCCGTGGAACGAGGTCGAGGAACGCTACGCCGGCAAACGCGGCCCGTTCGCCCGCAACCGGCGGCTCGGCTGCCAGGCCAGGGTTTGCGGCGATCTCGTCGTCGACGTGCCGGCGGAGAGTCAGGTCCATCGCCAGGTCGTAAGAAAGCGCGCCGAGGAACATCCGATCGACATCGATCCGGCGGTGCGTCTCCATTATGTCGAGGTCGCCGAGCCGGACATGCATGATCCGTCGAGCGACTTTCGCCGGTTGCAAAAAGCGCTGAGCGAGCAATGGGACGTCTTTGAAGCGCAAGCCGATCTCGCCGTGCTCGCCGGCCTGCAAAAGGCGCTGCGCGCCGGCGGCTGGAAAGTCACGGCAGCGCTGCGCAAAGGCCGCGACATCGTCGCCGTCACGCCAGGCTTCGCCGAGCGCGCCTATGGCGTTGCCGTCGACGTCGGCTCGACCACGATCGCAGCCCATCTCTGCGATCTCGTCACCGGAGCGGTCGCAGCCTCGGTCGGGGCGATGAACCCGCAGATCCGCTTCGGCGAGGATCTGATGAGCCGCGTCTCCTACGTGATGATGAATCCGGGCGGGGACAAGGAGCTGACGCGCGCGGCGCGCGCGGCGATCGACGCGCTGATCGGCGAGGCGGCGGCGGAAGCCGGCGTCGCGCGCGGCGAAATCCTCGAGGTGACTTTGGTCGGCAATCCGATCATGCATCACCTTGTTCTGGGCCTCGATCCGACCGAGCTCGGCGGGGCGCCGTTCGCGCTCACGATCGACGGCGGCGCCGAGGTTCGCGCGCGCGAGCTCGGCCTCGACATCGCGCCCGGAGCCTTCGTCTACGCCCTGCCGTGCATCGCCGGCCATGTCGGCGCGGACGCTGCCGGCATGGTGCTGGCGGAGGCGCCCTATCTGCGCGACGAGCTGACGCTTCTGGTCGACGTCGGCACCAACGCGGAAATCGTGTTCGGCAATCGCGAGCGGCTGCTCGCCTGCTCGTCGCCGACCGGACCGGCGTTCGAAGGAGCGCAGATTTCCTGCGGCCAGCGCGCGGCGCCGGGCGCGATCGAGCGGGTCAGGATCGACCGAGCGACGCTCGAGCCTAGGTTCAAGGTGATCGGCTGCGATCTGTGGTCGGACGATCCCGGGTTCGCCGAGGCGTCGGCGAATGTCGGCGTCACCGGCGTCTGCGGCTCTGGCGTCATCGAGGCGATCGCCGAGATGTATATGGCCGGAATCGTCTCCGAGGACGGCGTCGTCGACGGCGCGCTGACGGCGCGAACCCGGCGCGTCGAGGCCATCGGGCGCACCTTCGCCTATGTGCTCAACGAAGGCGCGCCGCGGCTTCTTATCTATCAGACCGACGTGCGCGCGATCCAGCTCGCCAAGGCCGCGCTCTATGCCGGGGCGAAGCTGCTGATCGAGGCCAGGGGCGGCGCCGCGCCCGAACGCATCACCCTCGCCGGCGCGTTCGGCAGCCATATCGATCCGCTCTATGCGATGGCGCTCGGGCTGATCCCCGACTGCGATCTTTCCAAGGTCGCCAGCGCCGGCAACGCCGCCGGCACCGGCGCCCGGATCGCGCTCCTCAATCTCGCCGCCCGGGCCGAGATTGAAGCCGTCGTCTTACGGACCGAAAAGATCGAGACCGCGATCGAGCCGCGCTTTCAGCAGCATTTCGTCGCCGCGATGGCTTTTCCCAACAAGGCCGACGCGTTCCCGAATCTGGCGCGGCGCGTCGAACTGCCGGCGCGCAAGGAAGCAGGCCCGGAGGGCGGCCGAAGGAGGAGGCGCTCGGCGTCAGCCGAGACGGGCTAGCAGGCAAGATCTGGCGCTCGACCCTCACGCCATATTCGGCCGGAGTGCAGTCAAAGCGCCGCCTTGAGCGACGCTCCCGGCAGCCGTCTTCGGAGCCGAGAAAGAGCGCCTGTAATCGGAGTTTTGTGCTATTCTCGATCGTCCGAGGGACGCGATGGTCGAAACCCGCAAGCTCGCAGCCATTCTCGCCGCCGACGTCGTCGGATTCTCGCGCCTCGCCGGCGCCGACGAGGATCGCATCCTGGCGCGGCTTCGGGCGCTTCGCAGCGACCTCTTCGATCCGACCATCGCCGTTCATCACGGCAGAATCGTCAAGCGCACCGGCGACGGCATAATCGTCGAGTTCCGCAGCGTGGTCGACGCGGTGCGTTGCGCGACCGAGGTCCAGAACGCGATGGTCGAGCGAAACTCGGGGCTTGCCGAGGACCAGCGCATCGTGCTCCGCATCGGAATCCACCTCGGCGACGTGGTCGAGGAGGCGGACGGCGACCTCATGGGCGACGGGGTCAACATCGCCGCGCGCCTTGAGAGCGTCGGCAAGCCCGGCGCGATCTGCCTCTCCGAGGCGGCCTACTGGCAGGTGAAGTCGCGGCTCGATCTGAAAGTGAGCGACCTCGGGCCCACTCGGCTCAAGAACATCGCGGAGCCGGTGCGCGTCTATTCGATCGAGATCGGCACGCCCGTAGCCACGCCCAAGCCGAGGGCGGCGCCGAGCGGCCGTTTCGCCGCGGCCGCCGCCGCGCTGGCGGCAGCCATCATTGCCGCCGCCGCGGTCTGGTATGGGCTTGCCGGCAAGCCCGCGGCGACCATAGCGTCGTCACAAACAGCGCAAGCAGGCCGATCCGGCGTGCCGACTGTCGCAGTCTTGCCGTTCGCCAACGCGACGGGCGACCCTCAATACGAGACGTTGACCCAGCGCATCAGTCAGAAAACGAGGGATGCTGCCGGCAATGAGACGATCTGGCGCATCGTTGGCCGCCCGGGGAGCGCGGCCGGGGGCGCCGCCGACCCGATCGAAGCCGGGCGGCAGTTGAACGCCGACTATATCGTGACCGGCAATCTAGAGGCGGGCGGCGACGCGTCGCGCGTGACGTACCAGCTCAACGACGTGCATTCAGGCGCGCGCCTCTGGTCGCAGACGATTTCGCCCGTCCTCGAAAAACCAACCACAATGGCTGCCGAGGCCGAAGTCGCGGGGCACGGGACGTCGGCGCTGGCATTCGCAGTGCTCAATGCCGAATACGCGCGCCTTTCTTCCACCGGCGACATCGGCAAAACAACCTGGGGCTGCGCTGTTCAAGGCTATTTCGTTTACCCCAAGCCGGAGACGGCCGCGCGCGCTCGCGAATGCCTGGAAGCAGCGGCGCAAAGCGACCCGTCCAACCCCAATGTGTGGGGGGCCCTTGCCACGGTCCTTTCTGCGCAGAGGACCTTTGGCTGGGGCCTCCCGCCCGAGGAGGCGAGCGTCGAAAAGCGCGCCTATCTCGCCGACCGCGTGCTGCAGACGGCGTTGCGCGCCCGCGATCTCGCGCCTATGGACGGCAGCGCTCAGTTTACCGTCGCGAGGGGCTACTGGGCCACATGTCAGGCGGACCGCATTCGGGTCGAGTCGGAAAAAGCTGCGGCGCTCAATCCCTATGACCCTGCGGTGTTGGGGGTCGTAGGGCAGTTTATCGCGTTTAGCGGTCACTGGGACGAAGGCGTCGCGCTGGCGGAAAAGGCCATCAAGCTGGCGGGAGCCTCCTCTGATCCAGACTGGTGGTGGCCAGCGGCGAAACGAGCCTGGTTCCGGGGCGAGTATCAAGAGGCCTACGAGGCGTTCCAGCGCGGATACATCGAATCGTTCTGGCTTTCACAACTCGATCTCGCCTATACGCTTCCATTCCTCGGCCGCATCGACGAAGCCAAGCAGCACGTCGCGGCGCTTCTCAAGATGTATCCAACGATGACCATTCGCGAAGCCGACGCGTTCTATAAGCTCGTGTGCTTCGACGCCGCCTACCGCGAGAAAATGGACGGCGCGCTGCGCCAGGCCGGGCTGCCGGAGTGACGGCCGCTTTCCCGGATGGTGCGGTCTCGCGATTTGGTCGCCAGGCGTTCGATTGTGTCCGATAGGCCGTTGGCGATGGCTGAGCACTCTGATCTCGCCCGCGCGCTGGCGCGCCTCGACGCGCTGACCGACTGGGAGCGGCGGCCGCGGGGAGCGATGCGGGTCGGCCTCGAGCCGATGCAAGACCTCGCGGGGCGGCTCGGCGATCCGCAGAGAGCCTTCCGCTCAATTCATGTCGCCGGCACCAAGGGCAAGGGCTCGGTCTCGGCGTTGATCGAGGCCGCGCTCGTGCGCGCCGGCTCTAGGGTCGGCCGCTACGGGTCGCCGCATGTCGAGCATGTGACCGAGCGTGTGAGCATCGACGGGCGCCCGGTCGGCGAGCTGACGCTGGCGCACGGGCTGGAACGCGCGCTGGACGCCTACAAGGCCGCGCGCGCGGCGATGACGCCGGGAGCCGAGGCGACCTGGTTCGACCTCATGACCGCCGCCGCCTTGGTCATTTTCAAGCAAGCCGGCCTCGAATGGGCGGCGGTCGAAGTCGGCATCGGCGGACGGCTCGAACTCGACCAATATCGTCGACGGCGAAATCGCCGTCGTCACCAACGTCGAACTCGAGCACACCGAGATTCTTGGGCCCACCCGGGCGGCGATCGCGCGCGAGAAGGTCGGCATCCTCAAAGCCGGCGCGGTTCTCGTCACCACGCTCGGCCCCGACGACGAGGCCGGCCGGGTTCTGCAGGCGCGGGCCGACGAACTCGGCTGCCCGGTCGCGCGCGCGCCGATCGACGCCGCCGCGACCATCGAAGACGCCAACGCCGCGCTCGCCGGGCTCGCGCTCGATCAGCTCGGCCGCGGGGGCGTGAGCGCCCGCCGCGAACCGGTCGCCGGCGCCGCGGTCGGCCGATGGCTCCTCGACGCCGAAACCCGCGCCGCCGCGCGCCTGCCCGGCCGCATGGAGCGACTGGCGATCGACGTCGGCTCACGGAGCCTGCCGGTGGTGTTCGACGGCGCGCATGTTCCATTCAATCTCGCCGCGGTGATGCGCGATCTGAAAGGCGCGCCGGGCCTCGCCGGTCCCTGCGTCGCGGTCGTGGCGCTGGCCGCCGACAAGGACGCGAAGGGTTTCGTCGCGGAGCTCGGCCGGCGCGCCTCGGCGATCGTGTTCACCGACCTGCCGGACTCGGCCAGAGGCCGCCCGCCCTCGGACCTGCATGCGATCGCGGCTTCGCTCGGCCTAAAGAGCGAGATCGAACCCGACCCCAAACGGGCGTTCCGGCGCGGCGTCGAGCTGGCGGCCGAGGCCGGCGCGTGGCTCATCGTCACCGGTTCGCTCTATCTGGTCGGCGCGTTGCGGAGCGAGACCGGCGCGCGGCGCGGTAGCGAAGGCCCGCGACATTTGGGAAAGAGCGGCAAACTCGGCCCATCCGGCGGCCTGCGCGCCTTGCAATCTGGCGGGATTGCGACATGCTCCTCGGGAGCCGCGACAACAATTCTCGAAAGGACGCCATGTCGACCATGAGGCTTCTCTACGCCTGGGCGGTTCCGGCCTTCGAGGACGACGCCCCGGTCGATCACACCTGGGTCACCACTTACGACAATCGAGCCCACCCCTATCCGACCATCGCCGCGGTCGAGGCCGCGGTCGAGTGCGCCTGGTTATGTTGGGGCGACTTTCATCCGCAGGGCGGAACGCCGGGCAACGCCGACGGCGCGCTCGGCTCGCGGGTCGGAAATCTCGACTTTGCGCGCTGCCTCGCGCAGCCGAACGCCGAATGCGGCGCCTCGTTCGGCGCTCGCGGCACGATCTTCACCTATGGCGTCGACGGCGTCTGCCATCAACTCGCCAATCAGGTTCTCTATTCGAGCGGGATTGGCGGCGCTCGGGCGCTGACCGTCGCGGCGGCCCGCGGCTATCGGCTGAGTTCGGCGATTTATGGAACCTATGGCCTGCAGCACGGCGCCTGGAGAAACAAGATCGCCGCCTGCTCGGCCGCGATGGCGGCAAGGCCGGCGAACGCGGATGACGTCACCCACGCCGCGCCGCCGCGGCCAGGAGCCGAGATGACCAGCGTTCCCCCCGACGAATTCGAACAAAGGGTGGCCGAGGTTCTCGGCCCCGACCGACTGCGGATTGCGGCGCAATTGCTCAACCTGCGCGCCCGGTTTCACGCCTCCGCCGCCGCCGAGGCGCACGCGATGCGCGCTCCGACCGCCGACGAGCTCAACGCCCGCAACCAGCGGTTTTTCGACGACGCGGCGAAAATCCTCAGCCCGGGCGACTACGAGAAGATCTTCGGGGTCGAGCCGGGTAGGAAGGTGAAGCTCGTTCGGCCGGATCGGACCAAGTGAGGGCGCCCGCCGGAACGCTCAGGACGCGCGGCGGCCGGCCCCTGATGCAACGCGCGCCTTATTAACTATAACAAATTGTGCAAATAGAGGCGACCGCCCGCGGCGGGTAACTCCCAAGCCGTCTGATTTCAGGCTGCGATGGCGGCGAGGAGATGGGTTGGGTTTGCGGTCAGGGCTTGGAGGATGTTGAGGCCCTGCTTTCGGGCGGTGGAGACGATGGACCTCAGGCGGACGAAGACGTGAGCGCCTTGGAAGGTCCTAAAGCCGCCCGAGATTTTCATTTTGACTTAGAGTTGTCCGGGAACATCATCTGGAATTGCATAGTTTTCGCGTCATGAGGCGGATAGAAGCGAGCTTGAGGAAGGCGAGCGCCTTGCGATTGAGGCACTCCCAATCCTTGGCGAGCCTTCGGCATCGTCCGAGCCAGGCGAAGGTTCGCTCGACGATCCATCGTTTGGGCAAGACGACGAAGCGTTGAGCTTGATCGGAGCGTTTGACGATCTCGACGTTCACGCGCTTGAGAATGACGCCCAGCGCATCCTGGAACTGCGCCCCTTGATAACCGCCATCGGCGTAGAGCTTCAGAAGGAAGGGATAGAGGCCGAACAAGGTCGCCATCACGAGCACGCCGCCGTCGCGGTCCTGAACATCGGCGCATGCACGATGGCGTGCATCAGGAGGCCCTGCGTGTCGACGAGAATATGCCGCTTCTTGCCTTTGATCTTCTTGCCGCATCGTAGCCATGCGGGTCGTGAGCCCCCCTTTTTCAGCGCTTTTCACGCTCTGGCTGTCGATGATGGCCGCTGTAGGAGAAGCCTCGCGCTCTGCTCTTTGGCGGCATTAGACATAGAGGGCGTCATGGATCCGATCGAGCGTGCCGTCCCAGCTCCACAGATCAAAATAATCGTACAACGTCGAGCGTGGCGGCAGGTCTTTCGGGATCGCCCGCCACTGGCAACCGGCGCTCAGGATGTACATCAGGCCGTTGACGACCTCGCGCAGCTTGACCGTTCGCTTGTTGCCGCCGCGCTTGGCGGGTGGAATATGCGGCTCGACCAGCGCCCACTCCTCGTCGGTCAGGTCAGAGGGATAGCGCAGGCGGCTGCGATCGTAGCGAGCGCGGTTTTCCTTCGTCCACATCGGCGGCGGCTCCCCAAAGAATCAGGCCGCCTCCCTTAAATCACAAATGACTCAACCAATTCAATATCTTCCCGGACAGACACTTAGTCATGCGCAGGTCCTGTTCGGCCAGATTGTTGGTGAACGGGACGTCGAAGTCGACGAGGAAGCGCAAGGTCTCGTCCTTGAAGGTCTTGAGGCGGATGAGGAGATTGTGGCCTGGACGCTGCTTCTTTCGTTTTCTCGAGCCGGGCGCAGGATCGAAGGCCGGCAGGGCGCGATGGAAGGCGAGCCCTTCGCGGACCGCCTGCCAGTAGCGGTCGACGAAGCCTTGCACGCGTTCGGGTTCGAGCGCCCGGGCGTTGGCCTCTTTGGCCTGGCGCACGGCCTTTGCGGCGTCGAGGAGGAGGTCGCGCATGGCTTGCGCCCACGGCTCCTTGTCGATCTCGATGAGCGCCTGGAGTTCGCGCAGGTGATGGGCGTTGCAGAAGGCGTGATCGACGTTGGCAAGGGCGGCGTAGGGGCGAAAATGGTCATGCACGACAACGCCGCCCTTCAACCCCGTGGGAACGTCGCCGCGCGCCTCTCCGACCCGGTAGAGGGTGTAGCTTTGGCTCGAGGTCGTATGCAGCCATTGCAGCGAGCCCGCGATGCGAAAACCGGTTTCGTCGAGATGCCGGACCCTGGCCTGACCGACGCGCGCCCCGATCGCGTGATAGACGCCCTTGAGATCCTCCGCCTTCCGGCGCGCCCACGCCGTCAGGCTCGCCGGGCAGACGAGCGGCGCGCCGAAGAGGTCCTGAAGCGCCTGCGCCGTCCGGTCCTCGGGCACAAGCTGCTGCACGTTGAGATAGACCGCCGCCGCCTTGATGCGTTCGCCATACTGGGTCGGCGAGATCACGCCGTCGGGGAACGAAGCCCGCGTCACGCCGCGGCAATGGGCGCAAGCGTAGATGGCGGCCTGGTGCTCCGTGACCTCGATCAGCCGTTCGGGCAGATCGAACACCTGGCGCGCCTCGACGCCGGTTTGCATCGAAGCCGTCAACCCCGCCCGGCAATGGCGACAGGTCTGAGCCTCGTGCCCAACGATCCGGTCAGGCGTCGCCGTTCGCCGCAGCGTGTCGCCCTTGTGGCCCCGCTGTCCCCCGCTCGCCTTGCCCGAACGGCCATGAAGGCCGCCGGGAAGGCGCCGCTTCTTCTTCAGCCCGTCGCTCGAAGGCGGCTTGGAGCTCGTCGTGCTGTCCAGACCCAGCCGTCGGCGCAACTCCGCCACCTCGGCGCGAAGACGCTCGATCTCGCGCGCCTGCGCCGCAATCAGGGCTTCGACTTCCCGCGGAAGACTCATCCCACCCTTGAGTCACAATCCTCCCCCCTTGTCGCCCCCCTTCGCCGCCACCCACGAAATTCCTCACTCCCTGTGACAAATAGTACTTACCCCGGCTTGGGAGTTACGCGGCGGTAAAAATTTGTCTAACCGACTGAATTCATTGAAGCGGCTGGGGCAAAGCGGCGGTAAAGCCCGATTGGGACCCGCCGCCCTCTACCCCGCCCAGCCCTGCAGCGCGATCCCGGCGAACAGGATGAGGCCGGCGTCACGGTTGGAACGGAAGAGCCTAAGCGCAGTCGCGGGGTCGGCGCCCTCGACTTGCGAGAGCTGCCAGCCGAGATGTCCGGCATAAGCGAGCCAGCCGATAACGGCGATCGGCCCCCCGCCGGCGATGAGGATCGCCGCCAGCGCCAGGGCCGCGGCCGCCGCGTAGAAAATTGCGATCCCAAGTCGCGCTTTGGCGCCGAACAGGCGCGCGGTCGAACGGATGCCGACGATGGCGTCGTCGCGCGCGTCCTGCATCGCGTAGACGGTGTCGTAGCCGATGGTCCAGCAGAACGCGGAAAAATAGAGCAGGACCGGCGCCAGGGCGAGGCTGGCGAAGCTCGCGCTCCAGCCCATCAGCGCGCCCCAGGAAAAGGCGAGGCCGAGCGCCGCCTGCGGCCATGAGGTCACGCGCTTCATCAGCGGATAGACCGCCACGATCCCGAGCGAAGCGACGCCGAGCCAGATCGAAAAGGGGTTGAAGGTGAGCAGCACCGCGAGACCGGCCAGCGCCTGAGCGACCAGGAATATCGCCGCCGCGCGAACGCTGACCCGTCCCGACGGCAGCGGGCGTCCCCTTGTGCGTTCGACCCCGGCGTCGAGCTTGCGGTCGAGGATGTCGTTGTAGGTGCAGCCGGCGCCGCGCATCGCGATCGCGCCGATCAGGAACAGAACGAGATGCCAGAGGTTCGGCCCCCGATGGGCCGCCAGCCCGGCGAGGGCGGTCGCCTGCCAGCAGGGCGCAAGCAGAAGTTGCCATCCGGCTGGCCGGTCGAGGCGGGCGAGCTGGACGAAGGGAAGGGCGAAATCCGGGGTGAGCCTCAAGACGAGGCTTTGGGGCCGGGCGTCCGGCAGAACGGCCGGGCCCGCGGGCCGAGCGGTCAAAGCGGCCCGGTCGGCAGCGGCTGGACCTGCGGGCCGCCGCCCTGCGCCGCCTGCTCCTTCATCTTCTTCATCTGCGCCGCAACTCTGCACGCCTTGGCGTTGAAGCCCGCATTCTTGGCGTGATTGGTCTTGAGCTGATTGATCGTATCCTCGGGGAAGGAGCACCAGTCCTTGTTCTTTTCCATATAGGCGATCAGCGCCAACTCGGCCCGGATCAATCCCGCCGATTTGACGCAGAACTTCTCCGGGTCCATCGGCTTGCCGTGGAAGGATTTGGCGAACTCATTGACCTTCTGCAGCTCGACATTGCGCGCCTCAGCGAGCCTCTGCATGTCCTGACCGCAGTCCGCGTAGGCCGACGCGCTTGAGATCGCGCCCGCCGACGCGAGCGCCAGGACCAAGACGTAACGCCGTTTCCACTCCACTTTCGCCTGCTCCATCGCCGTCGACGCCGAAGCCGCCGCCGCATCGACAATTCGGCAAAAGCCCCAAAATTTTGTCGAAAGCGCGGCTATGGGCGGCCCATTCCCACGGTCAGCGCCCCGGTTCACAGGTTTAGCCTTGGCTCCCCGCCTTCGAGGCGGATTGATCCCCAACCATGCCGGCCGCCGATCCCGGCTTAAACCCATTTTCGCTCGGCATAATCGATCCCATACCGGCCCGGCGCGGCGGCGATCGCCGCCATGCCGAGCAGCACCGCGTCCTCCCGGGTCACCAGCCGGGTCGGGACGCGCCTGGCGAGGCCGTCGACCGGCGCCTTGTCCTCGAAGGCCTGACGAAACGCCGACTCATCGAGAAAATCGAGGACCCGCGGCAGCACGCCGCCGGAGAGGGTGACTCCGCCCGTCGCCACGAAGGTCACCGCCATGTCGCCGGCAAAGCGCGCCACGATCCGCCAATAGAGCCTCAGGCTCGCCGCCGCTTGGCCCTTGGGGTCGGCCTCGGCCGCGGCGGTGACCGCCGGAGGATCGAGATGCGGATCGACTTCTCCCAGCGCCATCATCCGGGCGCGGTGAACCCTGGCCAGTCCCGCGCCGCAAATCACGCTCTCGCTGGTCACGCGCCCGTGAGCGCGTTCCAGATACGGCCAGAGGGCGAATTCCTCCGGCCAAACCGGCCCGAAGTCGATGTGGGGGGCCTCGGAAGACACCGGCGTGAAACGCCCCTCAGCCTCGACCAGCGCAGCGACGCCCAGACCCGTCCCCGGCCCCAGGATCACCTGCGGCCCGTGATTGCTCTCAAAGGCGAGCGGGCCAATGCGCCGCACCCAGGCTTCGGGAATCGCCGGCAGCGACAGCGCCTGGGCCTCGAAGTCGTTGAGCAGCAGGCCCTGGGAGAGCCCGGCGCGGCGCGCCGTCTCGGGCCCGTCCATCCGCCAGGGGGCGTTGGTGAGTTTGAGCGTCCGCCCGGCGACCGGCCCCGCCCCGCAGGCGATCGCCGAGCGGGGCGGCGCGGCGAGCTTGGGCCTGGCCGCCTCGACCGCCTCGGGCAGGCCGGGATAATCGCCGGTATGCAGATGGACGATCGGCCCCAGGCCCGCGCCCGGCTCGCTCACGAGCGCGAAGCGGACGTTGGTGCCTCCGGTGTCGCAGACGAGAACCGGAAAGGGGAAGACGATGTCGCTCATTCCCGCAATAAACGCAGGACAACCCGGCCAAGGTCAAGCGGGACGGCGCGACAGGGCTTGCAGATCTAAATTTAATCGACTAGAAGGAACAAATAGAGAACAGCAACATCTCAGGCAGAACGGCCTACGCCGATCGCACCGGACGTTCGGCGAGCCATCCACAGGAGAAACGAGGCGAGACCGACCTACTGAGGTTTCGAAGATGCAACGTGCGGTCTAATTTTCTTGATGGGGCGATTCGGTCACCGGAATGACTAAGTTCACGTTCTTGGAATTTTTCGCCGGCGGCGGCATGGCGCGCGCCGGGCTCGGGCCGGAGTGGCGCTGCCTATTCGCCAATGATTTCGACGCAAGGAAGGTTTCGACTTACAAGGCCAACTGGGGTGGAAGCGACATAAGTGGGATGACGTCGCTAACTGACGCTTGCAGAATTACCCATCTGACCGGTCGACCTCGCTTGGGCGTCGTTTCCCTGTCAGGACCTGTCGCTCGCCGGAAATTATCGCGGCCTTGGCCGGAGCGCGACAACGACCGAACTCGCTCAGGAACTTTCTGGCCATTTTGGAAATTCATGCGTGGTCTGGTGCAGGATGGCGCGCCCCGCGGACTATTGTCCTTGAAAATGTATATGGTTGCTTGACATCCACGGCGGTAAGGATTTCGCCGCGATCGCCTCGGCGCTCTCGCACTCGGGCTACACTTCGGAGCCACGGTCATCGACGCCGCGAAATTTGTCCCGCAGTCGCGCCCCCGCGTTTTTTTTATTGCCGTGCGCAAGGACATGCGATCCCGGCGCCGCTCGTCGCCGACGAGCCGAGGAAGGTTTGGCACCCGGCCGCGCTGATCGAAGCGCACGCCAGTATGACGGCCGAAGCAAGGAGAAATTGGGTTTGGTGGAATATCTCAAAGTCGGCTGCGCGAAGCACGACTTTAGCAGACCTAATCGAAGACATCCCACGTGGCGTGGAATGGCACCTTGCCGCACACACAAAATACTTGCTGGACCTCATGTCACTCGCGCATCGCGAAAAGGTGGCAGATGCGATGAAATCGGGTCGGCGAATGGTCGGAGGAGTCTACAGACGCACGCGCCCCGATGATAATGGAATTAAACGCCAGCGCGCCGAGGTTCGCTTTGATGGCGTCGCCGGGTGTCTTCGCACTCCGGCCGGCGGCTCATCTCGCCAGACCATCCTAGTGATCGAAGGTAGAACGGTTCGGTCACGTCTTTTATCGCCTCGCGAGGCGGCGCGGCTCATGGGATTGAACGACGAATATGTACTTCCTGCGCGCTACAACGACGCCTACCACGTTTGTGGCGATGGCGTCTGCGTACCGGTCGTGCGGCACATTGCGGCGCACGTACTCGAACCGTTGCTAAATATGAACGGAGCGGCAGAGCCGATCGCGGCGGAGTAGGACGTGGAGAGCTGGTCCCGGTTGTCTGCACAGAATTCCGCGAAGGCTGAGTGGACTGCTGCCGGGGTTGGTCCTTTGCGATTTCGCGCGCTGGGCGTGACGGAGGGAGGGCGTAGCCCGACCGGAGGGACGTCCAGCGCGCGGCGGAAATTTCATGCCGCCGCCGCGAGGGGCGAGGGGGTGAAGTAAGCCTCGTCCGGCGTGCGCCGGTCAAGGCTCGAATGCGGGCGGCGCTGATTGTAGAAATCTAGATACCGGCCGATCGAAGCGCGCGCCTCGCTCACGCTGTCATAGGCTTTCAGGTAGACCTCCTCGTATTTGACGCTGCGCCAGAGCCGCTCGACGAACACGTTGTCGCGCCAGGCGCCCTTGCCGTCCATGCTGATCGAGACGCCGCGATCGCGCAGCACGCCGGTGAAGGCGACGCTGGTGAATTGGCTGCCCTGGTCGGTGTTGAAGATATCCGGCTTGCCGTGCTTGGCCAGGGCCTGCTCCAGCGCCTCGACGCAGAAGTCGGCCTCCATGCTGATCGACACCCGATGGGCGAGAACCCTCCGGCTGAAGACGTCCACGACCGCGGCCAGATAGACGAAGCCGCGCGCCATCGGGATGTAGGTGATGTCCATCGCCCAGACCTGGTCGGCCCGCTCGATCTTCACCCCACGCAGCAGGTACGGGTAGATCTTGTGGCCGGGCGCGGGTTTGCTGGTGTTCGGACGACGGTAGATCGCCGCGATCGCCATGCGCTTCATCAGGCTCGCCACATGACGACGCCCGATCGAGACGCCCTCGCGGTTGAGAACGTCGCGCAGCATCCGGCTGCCCGCGAACGGATAGTCGAGATGCAGCTCGTCGAGCCGGCGCATGATCCGCAAATCCCGGCCGATGTCGGCCGAGGCTTGTAGTAGACGGCGCCTCGGCTCACGCCGAGCGCCTGGGCCTGCCGGGAAATCGGCAAGATATGCTCGCGGTCGATCATCGCCTTGCGCTCAGCAACCCCGCCTTGGTGAGCGCCCCTTCTAAAAAATCGTTTTCCAGCGTCAGCTCGCCGATCTTAGCGTGAAGCGTCTTCACGTCGATGCTCGACGCCGTCTTCGCCTCGCCCTTCTCGGCCCCGAATACCCCGGCCGCCCCTTCCAGCAACTGGCTCCGCCATTGCCCGATCTGGTTCGGATGCACATCGAAAAGCTGAGCCAGCTCGGCCAGCGTCTTGTCGCCCTTCATGGCGGCCAAAGCCACCTTCGACTTGAAGGCCGGCGTGCGGGACCGACGGGTGCGCTTCGTCATCTTCGCTCCTGATTCGCGACGAGAACCCTCGCCGCTGTCAGGCAGAAAATCCACTCAGCCCACTGTTCAGATTCCCGAGGCGAGCTCTATGGCAATCGACCTCGCATTCCGACGCAGAGCGGTTCGAACGCTCACAAACAAGATCGGCTGCTATGTGCTTTGTGATCTGGATCAGAGTACCAATTTACGTGGGTAAATCAGTCGACGGAATTCGCGCTCGGGTGCAACCGACACCTCACCTCGGCAAGAAGCGACATAATCGCGAATCGGCAGGTCGACGTCTGGGAGATCGCTTGGGTGTGGACATATCCGGTCGAGCGTCGCAGCCGAAATCAGCATTGATTGAAGACGCATTGTTTCACGAATTTCATCCGAAGTCGGCGCTCATGAACGGCAAGGTGCCTAAGCTGCCCATCGCGCAGAGATGAGGGTACCCGACGCCGTTACCAAAAGATTCAAGTGATGGCGGACGGCGGAGATACTGGAAAAGAAAGACTCGGCGCTTCGCCTTCCACGCCAAGCCGAGCACTACAGCCAGATTGTTGGTCACTTTCTAGCCGTCAAGAATTCAAAAGAGATAGCGGGAGCGATCCAAGCGCACTTTCGAGCGGCTTGCAGAAGTACCACCAAGACCTACTTGGACTCGCCAGTCGGAGGTCGAAGGAGATAGCGGCGACGATTGAAGAGACGATCTTTTTTCGCGGTTCGGAATCGATTCAAAGTGGAAAGCGTCGGACTAGTCGCCCGCCGTACCTTGAATGGAAACATCGGATTGCAGAAACAGCCCGTGAGCCTCGACCGCTCCGCGGTCATGCGCGCGGTCAAGTCGCGCGACACCGGCCCCGAGCGCGCGGTCCGGGCGGCGCTGCGCCAAATCGCGCCCGGCTACCGGCTCCATCGCGCCGATCTGCCCGGCAAGCCGGACATCGTCTATTCCGGACGCAAGCTGGCGATCTTCGTGCACGGCTGCTTCTGGCACGGGCATGATTGCCCGCGCGGCGCCCGGGCGCCGAAGGCGAACGCCGACTACTGGCGCGCCAAGATCGCCCGCAACCGGACGCGCGACCTAAGAACGCTCGCCGCGCTCGATTCTATGGGCTGGCGCGCCCTGACGATCTACGAGTGCGAGCTGAAGGACGCGACCGCGCTGAGGAGCCGGCTCGCCGCGGCGCTGCGCCCCGGTCTCTAGCCGTTTCGCACTTGCGCTGGCGCCTGCCGCAGTGCAACATCAAATCCGGCCGGCTCTGCCGGCGACGGATTTGATCGATGACTCTCGCCGCTTCGACGTCCATCGCTGCGCCGCAAGACGCGGACGACGCCGAGAAGGATCGCCCGCTGCGCGGCGACATCCGCCTGCTGGGCCGCATCCTCGGCGACACCGTGCGCGAGCAGGAGGGCGAGGAGGTCTTCGCCCTGGTGGAGCAGATCCGCAAGGCCTCCGTCCGCTTCCATCGCGACAACGAGGTCGGCGCCCGGCGCGAGCTGGAGGCGACCCTCGACAGCCTCAGCGCCGACCAGACGCTCGCGATCGTGCGCGCCTACAGCTATTTCTCGCATCTGGCCAACATCGCCGAGGACCAGCATCACATCCGCCGCAACCACGCCCATGTGATCGCGGGCTCTGCGCCTCGCCCCGGATCGCTCGCCTATGCGTTCCAGCGCACCCGCGAGACCGGGGTCGACGCCACGGCGCTCGGCGCGTTCTTCGAACGGGCGCTGGTCAGTCCGGTGCTGACCGCCCATCCGACCGAGGTCAGGCGCAAGAGCACGCTGACGCGCGAACTGGAGATCGCCGCGCTCTTGGACGCGCGCGAACGCGCCAAGGGCGACGAGGCGGAGCTCTCTCGCAACGAAGAGCAGCTGCGGAGCGCCGTTCTCATCCTCTGGCGCACCAACCTGTTGCGCCAGACCCGGCTGACCGTGGTCGACGAGGTCGCCAATGGCCTCTCCTATTACGATTACACGTTCTTCCGCGAACTGCCCCGGCTCTACGGCGTCATTGCGGACGCGCTCGCCAAACAGGGCGCGAGCCCGCCGGGGAAGCGGATCGCCTCCTTCCTGCGCATCGGCTCCTGGATCGGCGGCGACCGCGACGGCAATCCTTATGTGACGGCAAGGGTGCTCAATGAGGCGATGCGGTTGCAGAGCGCCCGCGCGCTCGGCCACTATCTCGACGAGCTGCACCAGCTCGGCGGCGAAATCTCGCTCGCCGGCAGCCTTGTCAGGGTCAGCGACGAGCTGAACGCGCTCGCCGAGCGGGCGAGCGACCCATCCCCGAACCGGCGCGACGAGCCCTATCGCCGCGCGATCACGGGCATGTATTCGCGGCTGGCCAAGACGGCGCTCGATCTCGATCATGTCGTCGCGCTGCGCCATCCGCTGACCGACGCGCCGGCCTACGCTGGCGTCGAGGAGCTGGCCGCGGATCTCGACATTGTCGCCCGGTCGCTCGAGAGCCACGGCGCGGCGATTCTGGCGCGCGGGCGGCTGAGGGCGCTGCGCCGCGCGGTCGACGTGTTCGGCTTCCACCTCGCGCCGATCGATCTGAGGCAGAACTCCGACGTGCACGAGCGCACCGTCGCCGAGCTTCTGGCCGCTGTGACGCCGGGGCTCGACTATCTAGCCTTAAGCGAGGCCGATCGCGTCGATCTGCTGCGGCGCGAACTCGATTCGCCGCGCCCGCTGGTCTCGCCCTTCATCGCCTACAGCGAGGAGACGAGCGGGGAACTCGGCGTCTTCACGGCCGCGGCGGCGATCCGCAAAACCTACGGCCCCGGCGCGATCCGCACCTCGATCATCTCCAAGACCGACGCTGTCTCCGACATGCTGGAGCTGGCGCTGCTCTTGAAGGAAGTCGGGCTCGTCAGCGCCGACGGGACAGCCTCGCTGCATGTCGTGCCTCTATTTGAAACCATCGCCGACCTGCGCGCCTGCGTCGGCGTCATGGACGCGCTGCTGTCAATTCCCGAATACCGCCGGCTGGTCGATTCTTTGGGCGGCGAGCAGGAGGTGATGCTCGGCTATTCGGATTCCAACAAGGACGGCGGCTTCGTCACTTCGGGCTGGGAGCTCTACAAGGCCGAGATCGGGCTGGTCGAGGTGTTCCGCCGCCACGGCGTGCGCATCCGCCTGTTTCACGGCCGCGGCGGCTCGGTCGGGCGCGGCGGCGGCCCGAGCTATGACGCGATCCTGGCCCAGCCGGGCGGCGCGGTGCAGGGGCAGATCCGCATCACCGAGCAGGGCGAAATCATTTCGAGCAAGTACTCCAATCCCGACGTCGGGCGCCGCAACCTCGAGACGCTGGTCTCGGCGACGCTGGAGGCGAGCCTGCTGCAGGACGAAAGCCCTGCGCCCGATCTCGCCTTCCTCGAGGCGATGGAGGAACTCTCGGCCAGCGCCTACAAGGCCTATCGCGGCCTGGTCTACGAGACCGAGGGTTTTGAGCGCTATTTCTGGGCTTCGACCGTCATCACCGAAATCGCCGGCCTCAACATCGGCTCGAGGCCCGCCTCGCGCAAGAAGACGACGTCGATCGCCGACTTAAGAGCGATCCCCTGGGTGTTCTCCTGGTCGCAGTGCCGTTTGATGCTGCCGGGCTGGTTCGGTTTCGGCTCGGCGGTGAAGGCCTATGTCGAGGCCCATCCCGCCGACGGGCTCGACGCGCTGAAGGCGATGCACCGGCGCTGGCCGTTCTTCCGCACCCTTCTTTCCAACATGGACATGGTGCTGTCGAAGTCGAGCCTCGCCATCGCCTCGCGCTATGCGCGGCTGGTCGCGGACGTGGCTTTGAGGGAAAGAATCTTCTCCCGCATTTCGCGCGAATGGCGCGATTCGGTCGACGCGCTGAACGCGATTATGGAGCAGTCGCGGCTCCTGGAAAGCAATCCGCTGCTCGACCGCTCGATCCGCAACCGCTTTCCCTATCTCGACCCGCTCAACCATGTGCAGGTCGAACTCTTAAAGCTGCACCGCGGCCGGTCGTCGAGCGAGAAGGTGCTGACGGGGATCCAGCTCACCATCAACGGCATATCGGCGGGGTTGCGCAACAGCGGGTGAGCGAATTGCGACGTTCCAAACCAACTCTTGGAATCCAATAGCGCGATTGCCGAGCCGCGGGCGACCTTGAAAAGGGCCGAGCCGCGGCTTCGGTCTGCAGGAGCTTCTTTTCCAAACAAATCCTTTTGCAAAAATCAGAAACCGTGTTACCTTGACTCCCGGTCGCAAAATCCAACACGCCTTGCGCCAAGGCCGGCGGCTGCGCCATGCGGGAGTTTTATGACTGGGATTTGTAAAACCTCGACGCCGTTCTCGGCCCGTAACGATGCGGAGAGGACCGCCGAAATTCCTTCTCGCCGAGATTCGCCCGTAACCCATTGAAAAGCCCCAATTCGCGGGAGGAAAACGCTTTCGTTTCCTTCCCTCTAATTTTCCCTGGCTTCCCCTTTGATTTTCCTTTCCTTCCCCTTTGGCTTTCGTTTACTTCCTCCCGGCTTTCGTTTCCTACCCCCTGGCTCGCCAAAATTTCACACGGCGAGGGCAGCGGCGGGCGGCCGCCGGCCGGAGCTTTTCTTATAGCGGAACGCTGCGGCTGATTATGGGTTATTGTGCGTCCCAGGCCTTGCCGAGCGTTCCGAGCCGCCGCAGGCTGACGCGAGGCTCCAGTCGCCGAGGGGAGGACAGCCTATGTCGATCAATCGGATGTTCACGGACGCCTCGAATTCGGCCGCGCGGGCGGCGGGCGCGCCGGTCACCTTCCTGATCTGCTGCCTGGTTGTCGTCGCCTGGGCCGCCAGCGGACCGGTGTTCAGGTTCTCCGACACCTGGCAACTCGTCATCAACACCGGCACCACGATCGTGACCTTCCTGATGGTGTTCCTGATCCAGAACACCCAGAACCGGGACGGCGCCGCGATCCAGGCCAAGCTCGACGAGCTGATCCGCGCCAGCGGCTCGCAAAACGACTTCATCGGCATCGAACTCCTCACCCAGGAGGAGGTCGAGGAATTTCGCAAGAAATGCGCGGCCCGCGCCGCCGCCGCGACCGCCGGGGATCGAGCGGTCACCCGCGCGAACAAAAAGGCAAAAAAGACGGCGGCCAAGAGATCCGCGTCCGGAGCGCGCCGGGCCGGCCCACCGAACACAAGGGCTTGACGATTATCGGTTCGTGGGGCTTTCGGTCGCGCGCGGGCGGGGGATAGCACAACGACGTCGCCAGTCGTCGGCGAAGCGGCTTGTTTTTGTGCACGCCCGATCGCCGCGCCAAACGCCCTGGATCGCCGTCCCTGTTCCGTTTACGCTCAAGGCGATTATATGAGACGGACGGCGCAGATCGGCTCCCGCATGGGGTCCCTCTTCGTCCATAGCGAAAACAAATTCGCGGCCCGGCCTGGGGGATCGCGAACCATTCCCACCTCAGCGGGAGGCGCAGTCAGATGGCAGATTCGAATGAACGCGCAGTTCTTGCCGGCGGTTGTTTCTGGGGCGTGCAGGACTTGCTGCGCCGCTATCCCGGCGTCGTGTCGACGCGGGTGGGCTACGCCGGCGGCGAAACCCCCAATGCGACCTACCGCAACCACGGCAATCACGCCGAGGCGGTCGAGATTGTCTTCGACCCGGCAAAAATCAGCTACCGCCAGCTGCTGGAGTTCTTCTTTCAGATCCACGATCCGACGACGCTCAACCGCCAGGGCAACGACAGGGGCGCAAGCTATCGATCGGCGATCTTCTACACCAGCGATGAGCAGAAGCGCGTCGCTCTCGACACCATCGCCGATGTCGACGCCTCGGGCCTGTGGCCGGGCAAGGCGACGACCGAAGTCGCGCCGGCGGGTCCTTTCTGGGAGGCCGAGCCAGAGCATCAGGATTATCTCGAGCGCTATCCGAACGGCTATACCTGCCACTTCGTTCGGCCCAACTGGGTTCTGCCGAAGCGGGCCGCGGCCGAGTAGGCGGGCGGTTCAGGAATGCGGGCAATCCTCACGTCGCGCGACGGCGCGGCGTTCGGGATTGATCTGACAGGAAAATTTCGGCTATCATCGCTGCCGCGGCGAATTGGCGATCGATGGGGAGCTTGCGCTTGCCAAAACGGAGACGCGCTGCAAGCGCCGCTCAAAAGCGTTCGGCGGTCGGCGCAGCGGGCGATGGGGCTCTCCAATCTGAGCACGGCAAAAGACAAAGTGGCGCCGATCTCATGTCGGGGCGGCGCCGAACGGGAGGAAGACAATGAAGATCAAATCCGATGTCGGGAATCTCTCCTCGGCCGGCCCGTCGATATCGCGGCGCGGCCTCATTCTTTCCGCGGGGGCCGCGGGATTGGCGGTCGCGAGCGGACCGCGAGGCGCTTACGCCGCCGGCGCGGAGGCCAAGCTCAAGGTGGGCTTCATCAGCCCGCGAACCGGGGCTCTGGGCGGATTTGGGCAGACCGACGGCTATGTCCTGGACGTCGTGCGCAAGGCGCTCGCCAAGGGATATTCCATTGGCGGAAAGACCTACGCGGTCGAGATTCTCGACCGGGACACCCAGTCGGATCCGTCTCGCGCGGGGCAACTCGCCAAGACCCTGATCAATTCCGACAACATCGACATGATGCTGGTCGTCTCCACGCCGGAGACGATCAATCCGGTCGCGGACGCCTGCGAGGCGGCGGGGGTCCCTTGTCTGTCCACCGTCATGCCCTGGGAATCCTGGTACTTCGGGCGCGGGGCCAAGCCCGGCCAGCCCTCGCCGTTCAAGTGGACCTACCATTTCGGCTTCGGGGTCGAGGAATTCCACAAGTGCTATGTCTCGCAATGGCATTTGCTCGAGACGAACAAGAAGGTCGGCGTCCTCTCTCCCGACGATGCGGACGGAACCGCCATCCGCGAACATCTCTTGCCCTTGCTCGCCAAGGATGGGTTCACGATCGTCGATCCCGGTCCGTACGAGGACGGCACGACCGACTATTCGGCCCAGATCGCCAAGTTCAAGGAGGCGAAGTGCGAGATTTTCAACACCTTCCCGATTCCGCCCGACTTCGCGGCGTTCTGGCGCCAGGCCGCCCAGCAAGGCTTCACCAAGATGGTCATAATCGCGCAGATCGCCAAGACGGGCCTGTTCCCCGACGACGTGACGGCGCTGGGCGATCTCGGCTACAACCTCGCCAGCGCAGCCTATTGGCATAAGACCTTCCCCTACACATCGCCGCTGACGGGGGTGAGCAGCGAGGAACTGGCCGACGGTTACGAGAAAGCCTCGGGCAAGCAGTGGACCCAGCAACTCGGCGCTTCGCTCGCGGTGTTCGACGCCGGCTTCGCCGCCTTAAAGGCGAGCGGCGCTCCGAATGCCAAGGCGGCCGTCGCCAAGGCGCTGTCGACGCTCAAGACTCCCACGATCGACGGCAAGGTCGACTTCACCAGCGGTCCGGTCCCCAATGTCTCGCCGGGGCCGATCATCGGCTGCCAATGGGTAAAGACGCCGCCCGGGTCGAAGTTCAAGCTGGCCTTTCCCGTGACCGAGAACGCCACCGACCGCAACGTTCCCGTCTCGGCGAAGCTTCGGCCGTATAATTCTTGAACATCCTCAGCGGATGTCCAGCACGCTAGCCGATGGCCTTCTGCTCGAAGCGGAAGGCCTGACGAAGCGCTTCGACGCGCTGCTGGTGCTCGACGCCGTCGACTTCTCGGTTCACGCCGGCGAGGCGGTCGGCGTCGTCGGCCCTAACGGCGCCGGCAAGACGACCTTGCTCGCGGTTCTGGTCGGCGCTCATGCGCCGACCAGCGGAAGGGTGCGCTTTCGCGGGCAGGACGTCACCGGCGCCCCGACCGCCGAACGCTGCCGCCGGGGATTAGCGCGCACTCACCAGATTCCCCGGCCCTTCGGCGGGATGACCGTATTCGAGAACGCGTTTACCGCCGCCGCGCACGGCGGCGGCATGGAGCGAGAGGCGGCCTACCAGATGGCCGTCGAATCGCTGTCGCTGGCCGGCATGATGCAAATCGCCAACCGACGCGCGGAAACGCTCGGTCTCATCGATCGCAAACGGCTGGAGCTGGCGCGTGCGCTCGCGACCGGCCCGGCCGTGCTGCTGCTGGACGAGATCGGCGGCGGGCTGACCGACGCCGAAGCGAGCGAACTCGTGGACATCATTCTTGAACTGAAGCGCCGCGGCGTCGCGATCGTATGGATCGAGCACATCGTGCATATCCTGTTGCGCGTCGCCGAGCGCCTGGTGTGCATGGACGCCGGACGCATCATCGCCGACGGGTCGCCGCAAGCCGTCATGGCCGATCCGACGGTGGTCGAGGCCTATCTGGGCGGGGGCGCGGTGTGACCCTTCTCGCGGTCGAACGGCTCGAGGCGCGCCACGGCCAGTTGCAGGCCGTGCGCGGCGTCAGCCTGACCATCGCGCGCGGCGAGACCATCGCGCTCGTCGGCGCCAATGGCGCCGGCAAAACAACCCTTCTGCGCACAATCGCCGGCGCGCACCCGCTCTGGTCGGGACGCATCGTCTTCAAAGACGCGGACATGGCCGGGCGCACCGCGCATGCGCGCGCGGCGCTCGGCATGGCGCTCGTTCCGGAGGGGCGCCGCTTGTTCGCTCGCCTGACGGTCGAGGAAAATCTTCTGTTGGCGCGTTCGGCCGGCCGCGACGGCGAATGGACGCTCGACGCGGTCATGGAGGCTTTTCCCAATCTCAAGGGGCGGCGGTTCAGTCTGGCGGGGACGCTGTCGGGCGGCGAACAGCAGGCGACGGCGATCGGTCGCGCGTTGATGATGAACCCGGACCTGCTTCTGCTTGACGAGGTCTCGCTCGGACTGGCGCCGTTGGTCGTTGATCGCGTCTACGCGCAGCTCGAAGCATTGAAGGCGTCAGGCGTCGCCATGCTCCTGGTGGAGCAGGACCTCAGACGCGCGATGGCGATGGCGAGTCGCACCGTTTGCATGCTGGAAGGCGCGATAGCGATCGAGGGGCCGACGAGCTCGATGACTCGAGAGGAGGTGACGGAGGCCTATTTCGGTCTCAAGGCCTCTTTGGATCGCGAGGCGACGCCGCCGTGATTTTTCTCAATCAGATCATCCAGGGGGTCCTGCTCGGCGGCTACTACGCCCTGATGGCCTGCGGGCTATCTTTCATGTTCGGCGTCATGGGGATCATCAATCTCGCGCATGGCAGTCTGGCGATCCTCTCCGCCTACGCTCTCTATGTCCTGGCCGACCGCTACGGGGTCCAACCGTTTCTCGGACTGATCGTCGTGGCGCCCGCGATGGCGCTGGTCGGATGGGCGTTGCAACGCCTGGTCCTCGAACGAAGCGCGCGCGGGGGTCTGCTCGTGCCCGTTTTATCGACCTTTGGGCTGTCGATCATTCTCGACAATCTTCTCTTTCAGGGTTTTGGCGCCAATACGCGTTCGCTCGCGCCCTACGTCGGCAACCTTTCTTACGACAGCTGGTCAATCACTGATCAGATCGCGATCGGCAAACTCGCGGCGCTGACCTTCGCCGTCGCGGTCGCCATGCTCGGCGGCATCCAAGCCTTTCTCAAGCGAACCCAAATGGGCCGCGCCATTCGCGCGACCGCGGAAGATCCGGAAACCGTCGGGCTGGTCGGCGTCAACGCCCGACGCGTCAACGCGGTCGCCGCCTCCATCGCCTTGGCGAGCGTGGCTGTCGCCGGCGCGTTTCTCGGCCTGCGCGCGACGTTCAATCCCTACGCCGGAGCGCTGCAACTGATTTTCGCCTTCGAGGCGACCGTCATCGGCGGCGCGGGGACGCTCTGGGGAACCCTGATCGGCGGCGTCGTGCTCGGGGTGGCGCAGAGCCTGGGCGCGCTGTTCAATCCGCAAGGCTTTTTCATCGCCGGACACTTTGCGTTCCTCGGCGTCCTGTTCGCCCGGCTGTATTTCGGCGACCTCGGCGCCCGTGTCCGGCGCGCGCTCAGCGGAAAGGCGAGCGGATGAGCGCCGTCCCCTCCTTCGTCGTCGACCGATGGACGCCCGCGTCGCGGGTCGCGATGGTCGCCGCCGCCTTGATCCTCGTCGTTCTGGCGTGCGGTCCCTCGTTTTTCAGCGCCAACGCCGTCGACAAGCTCACGACCCTTTTCATCTATGTCGTTCTCGCGCTGATGTGGAATGCGCTGGTCGGGTTCTGCGGCCTGGTCTCGATCGGTCAACAGGCGTTCTTCGGCCTCGGCGCCTATGCGGCGATCAGGCTCGCCAATGCAGGATTCAGCGTCTATCCGGGCCTGTTTCTCGCCGCGTTGATCGTCGGACTGCTTTCGTTGCCGCTGTCGGCGATGATGCTGCGCCTCAAGGGCGGCGAATTCGCCATCGGCATGTGGGTCGCCTCCGAGCTGGCGCACCTGATGGTCAACCTCGACCCGTTGATCCGGGGCGAGACCGGCACCTCGCTGATCGAGCTCGACGCCTACACGATCGATACGCGTCGCGCGCTGACCTATTGGTGCGCGCTCGGCGCGATGACCGGACTTCTGGCGGCCGTGTTCTGGCTGCTCCGCAGCCCGCTGGGCGCAGCGATCCAGGCGATTCGCGACAACGAGGAGGCGGCCGAATCCGTCGGCGTGCGCGTCATGCGCGCCAAGCGGCTGGTGTTCGCGCTCGCCGCATTCGGCGCCGCTCTTGCCGGCGCGCTTTGGGTGGCGACGGCGCTGACTTTCCAGCCCAAGGCCTATTTCAGCCCGCTGTGGACGGCCTACATGATCTTCATGGCGCTGGTCGGCGGACTTGGAACCTTCGAAGGCGCAATTCTCGGAGCCGTCATCTTCTTCGCCATCGAAGCCTGGTTCGGCGCCGCCGGGGTGTGGTACCTCGTCGGTCTCGGCGCGACCGCGCTGATTTTCGCGCTCGCGTTGCCGCGCGGCTTCTGGGGCTGGGTGGAAGACCATAGCTCTTTGCGACTGCTCCCGATCGGCTATCGCCTGCATTCCCTCAAGAATGTCGAGGTCGGGAACGAGGCCGCCGGCGGCGGGGGATCAGCCGCCGGATGACGCAAGCGGGACCGGGACGGCGCCATTCGGCCCGGCGTTAGGAGAGCGAGATGCTGATCGGGAAGACGATCGTCGTGACCGGGATTTCGTCGGGGATCGGCGCCAGGGTCGGCGAACTCGCGCTCGCCCTGGGCGCGGACGTCGTGGGCGTCGACATCAATCCCCCGGCGACGGCCCTCGGGGCCTTCGTCAAGGCGGACATCGGCTCTCCTCAGGGGATCGCTGAAATCGTCCGCTCGCTGCCGCAGCGCATCGACGCCCTCTGCAATGTCGCGGGCGTTTCGGGCGTGATCGGGGCGCAGAAGACGCTGGCGATCAACTTTTTCGGGCTGCGCGCATTGAGCGAGGCGCTCGCGCCAAATCTTCGCGAGGGCGGGGCGATCGTCAACGTCGCGTCGATTGCGGGATATGGCTGGCGCGCCAATCTCGAGCGCGCCAAGTCCTTTGTCGCGGCCCCGGGTTTTCCGGACCTCAGGGCGTTGATCGGCGCCCACAAGATCGCAGACGCCGACGCCTATCCTTTATCCAAGGAATTGCTGCTGCTGTGGACGATGCAAGCCGCGCATCGACCCTTGTTCAGAACTCGCGGCCTGCGGGTCAACGCCGTCAGTCCGGGTCCAGTGACGACGCCGATCTTGAAGGAATTTCGCCAGATCTTCGGCGATCCCCGGGTCGATGAGGACATCGCCCGCGTGGGCCGTGCGGGCTCGGCGGCCGATATCGCGCCGGCCGTGCTGTTTCTTTGTTCGGACGGCGCGCGCTGGATCAACGGCGCCAATCTGCCGGTCGATGGCGGCCTCGAGGCGTCCATCAACGCCAGCGTGCTCGGCTTCTAGACATCGCCGGGCAAGGGCGGTCCGTTCGGCGCCCCGAGGAACCTCAACGTTTTCAATGTTCTGTAAGATTTTACTTTCTGAAAATCAAAACCCGTGTTACCCTCCTTTTCGCCATGAGAGACATGATCGACAGCCAGGGGCGAAGACTGGAGGGCGCTGCGGTTCGGCCCGGCCGCCTTTATATTACGTGTGTATAATGTTCTAAATGGGCAAGCGAAATTATTTCGTTTGGAATCCGCGTAACCCCTTGAAAAGTCCCGATTCGGACGAAGGAATCCAAGAAAATCCAAGCTTTTTTTCCTTGGTTTTGCTTGGTTTTTCTTGGATTTGCTTGGTCCGGCTTGGATTGGCTTGGAAAAGCTTGGCGGGACCTGGTCGCACATCGACGACTTGTGTTTTCCTCGCCTCGCGACCGCGATCCCCATCCAAGGGCGGCGCGAGGCGCTCTAAGCTTGGCGAACGAAATCCCCGGCGAGCGCCTTGTCGATCAGCGCCCGCGTTTCGCCGAGGCCGTAGAGCGCAAAAAACGAACCCAGACGCGGGCCGCGGTCCTCGCCGAGCAGGACCGCGTAGATCATGCTGAAGAAGTCGTTGGAGACGCCCGGCCGCCCCGCGGTCGCGCCCTTGGCGCCATGGTCCTGATAGCGCGGGATCGGCCGCGCGATGTCATAGAGCGCATGCTGGATCTCTTCCGCGCTCGCGTCGGCCCGCAGCTGCGCCAGTTTCGCCGAGATCTGCGACAACGCGTCGCGCTCGACCGCGTCGGCTTTCCGGTAGCGCTTCCTGGGCGCGACAAAATCGCGGAAATAAGCGACGGCGTAGCAAACCAGCTTGTCGAGACGGGGATGGGTCTGCGGCGAGGCCGAAGGGGCATAGCGGCGCAGGAAACCCCACAAGACCGAAGGATTATCGGTGTTGGCGACCGCCGCGAGATTGAGCAGCATGGCGAAGGACACCGTGGTCCGCGGCCCCTCGCCGTGGACCAAGGTCTCGGGCTCCGGCGGGTCGCCGGAATGAATGTGCCACGCCGGGTTGCCGAGCCGCTCCTTCCACTCCTGCCGCGGAAAGGCGTCCAGGAACCCGAGATAGTCGTCGACGGTGCGCGGAATGACGTCGAAATAGAGCCGCTTGGCGGCCATCGGCTTCTGGAACATGAACAGCGACAGGCTCTCCGGACCGGCATAGGTCAGCCACTCGTCGATCGTGAGCCCGTTGCCCTTCGATTTGGAGATTTTCTGGCCGTTCTCGTCGAGGAACAATTCGTAATTGAACCCTGCCGGCGGCTCCGCCCCGAGCGCGCGCGCAATCCTCGATGACAGCTTGACCGAGTCGATGAGATCCTTGCCCGCCATTTCGTAGTCGACGCCGAGCGCATACCAGCGCATCGCCCAATCGGGCTTCCACTGCAATTTGCAGCGCCCGCCGGTGACGGGGGTTTCGAATGTCTCGTCCGTCGAAGGGTCGCGCCAGCAAATGGTTCCGGCCTTGGCGTCGTGCGCGAACACAGGCGCCTGCATGACGACGCCGGTGCGCGGGTGAATGGGCAGGAACGGCGAATAGGTCGCGGCGCGCTCCTCGCGCAGCGAGGGAAGCATGATCGCCTGCACGTCGTCGAAGCGGTCAAGCATGCGCAGCAGAGCCTGGTCAAATCGCCCGGACTTGTAGGCCTCGGTCGAAGACATGAACTCGTATTCGAACGCGAACCGGTCGAGAAACGCGCGCAACCGGGCGTTATTGTGCGCGGCGAAGCTTTCATATTCGCCGAACGGATCGGGGATCTGGGACAGCGGTTTGCCCAGATGGACCTCGATCATTTCGCGGTTGGGAATGTTGTCCGGCGTCTTGCGCAAACCATCCATGTCATCGGAGAAAGCGATGAGCCGGGCTTTGACCGTGTCGCCGGTGAGGACGCGGAACGCGTGCCTCACCATCGTCGTGCGTGCGACTTCGCCGAATGTGCCGATATGCGGCAGGCCGGAGGGCCCGTATCCGGTCTCGAAAATGACTTCCTCTTTTGGCGAGCGCTCGAGGCGCGCGATCAATTTGCGCGCTTCTTCGAACGGCCACGCCTTGGAAACCTCCGCGGCCTCGCGCAAGGACTGCGACGGCATCGTGATCCTGTTTTCGTCGGGACTTCCGGCCTGAAAGAAAGGCCGTTTGAGATCCGTACACTAAAAAGCCCCGGCCGCAAGTCAACCGGAACGGCGCGTCCGTCAGGCGCGGCCGCGCCTGACGGAAGCATGGGAAGCGAGACGCGGCGAGCATCAGCGCTTGTCGGAAACGTCGCGGCGTCGCAGATTTGGCGATAGCGACCTTTGGCCATTCAAACTCAATGCCGCGACAGGAGACAGGAATGGGCGTGCTTGAGGGGATAGGCGCCTGCGTTTTTGACGCCTACGGAACGCTGTTCGATTTCGCCTCCGCCGCGGCGCGCTGCGACGATATTCCACTGCCGAAGCGCGCGGCGTTGACCGTGCTCTGGCGCGACAAGCAGCTGCAATATACGTGGCTGAGGAGCCTGCAGAACCGCTACATCGACTTCTGGCAGGTGACCGGCGAGGCTCTCGACTTCGCCCTCGACAGCCTCTCGCTCGATGCGCCCGACTTGCGCGAACGCCTGATGGATCTCTATCTCGGCCTCGAGCCGTTTCCTGAGGTTCCCGACGTCCTGCGGACGCTGCGGACGCGCAGGTTCAGGACCGCGATCCTCTCCAACGGTTCGCCGGCGATGCTGGCGACGCTGGTTCAGCGCTCGGGGCTCGCCGACGCCTTCGACGCGGTCCTGTCGGTCGACGCGGTCGGCGTCTTCAAGACCCATCCGAAGGTCTATCAGTACGCGCTCGACGCCCTCGCCCTCCCGGCCAAGGCGATTTCATTCCAGTCCTCCAACGCCTGGGACGCCTATGCGGCGTCGGACTTCGGCATGCGCGTCGTCTGGTGCAATCGCTACCGCCAGCGCCGCGAACGCTTGCCGGGGTCGCCGGACATTGAAATCGCCACCCTGGCCGAATTGCCGGGCGTGCTGGCGCCGCCGAACTGAGGCCCGCGAGGATTCACCACTTCTCGGCGTAAGGCCGCGCCTCGACCTCGAAGCTCCAGGCCGAGCGGTCCTGCCCGACCAGGCTTGCCGCGATGTCGGCGACGCCCGATGGGGCGACGAACGCGTCTTCCGGCCGGTCCGTGAATTGGGCGCGCGCCGCGGGCGATCTGACCACCCCGTCGACAATGATAAGCGCGACGTGGATTCCCGACGGGCCGAGATGGCGCGCCATCGATTCGGCGAGCGCGCGCTGGGCCGCCTTGGCGGGAGCGAAGGCGGCGGTGCCGGCGACGCCCCGGCGCGAGGCGGTGGCGCCGATCACGACGATGGCGCCCCGCCCGCGGCGAAGCATCGCCGGGACCGCCTGCCTGGCGGTCAGAAACAGACCCAGAGCATTGATCCGCCAGGCGCGCTCGAAATCCTCTGGCGACACGTCCTCGACGCTGCCCCAGACGCCCGAGCCGGCGTTGAAGACAAGAACATCGACGTCGCCGAGATCGGCGTGGATTTGGGCGAACGCCGCCTCGATCGAGGCCGCGTCCGCAACGTCACAGGTATAGGCCTTCGCGCGCGGAAGTTCACCGGCAAGCCGCGCGGTCAATTCGGCGCGCCTCGACAGCAGCGCGACGGCGTAGCCGTCCTCGGCGAAGCGCCGGGCGAGGGCCTCGCCGTTGCCGGGGCCGACGCCGACGACGGCGCATACGCGGACCTTGGCGTCATTCGTCATTGCTGAATCCTCCCTCGGCGTCGGCGGGGCGCTGCGCGAGACCCGGAGGCTGTCCCGATCGCGGCCGCGCTTCCTCGCGCTCATCCTGCAACAGCGCCACAGCGCGCGCAATTCGGTCAGCTTCGCCCACACGATGCGGCTCGACAGCCCCAGGCCGGCGGATCTCGGAGCGGGTTATCCCTCCCGGGAAGGCTTGACGGCGCCGCGCTGTAAGCGGCAATTGACGCAAACGCCCGCGCCTCGCCGCCATCGGACGAAACGGGAAGGAAACGTGAGGTCCGAGATGAATTCCCAACCGTGGTTGAAGTCCTTTCCGGCGGGCGTGCGCTGGGACCCGCCGCTCGAGCTTTCGTCCGTGCAGAGCATCCTCGAGGCGTCGGCCCGGCGTTTCGGCCCGCTGCCGGCGCTGCAGTTCATGGACAAGCGGATTTCCTACGCCGAGTTGGACGGTCTCGCAGACCGCGCCGCCGCCGGATTTCAGCGCCTCGGCGTCGGGCCGGGCGTGAACGTCGGCCTCTACCTCACCAACACGCCGCACTATGTCATCGCCTTCTTCGGCGTCCTGAAGGCGGGCGGAACGATCGTCAATTATTCGCCCTTGGACGCTTTCCGGACGCTCGAACATAAGATCGGGGACAGCGAGACCGATATTCTCGTCACGCTCGACCTCGCCGCCCTCTATCCGCAGGCCGAGCGCCTCCTCGCCTCGACGCGGCTCAAGACGCTGGTCGTCGGCGAATTCGCCGAGATGGCGCTCGCCCCCGGCCCGGTCAAGGCGCAATTGGCGGCGTCGGGGACGGTGTCCGAGGCGAAGCGCGACGATCGCCACGTGGCGTTCCGCGATCTCGTCGACAACGACGGGCGTTATCAGGCGCACCCGCTCGGCGATCCGACGCAGGCTCTGGCAGTCATCCAATATACCGGCGGCACGACCGGTTCGCCCAAGGGCGCAATGCTGACGCACGCCAATCTGACCGCGGCCTGCTCGCTCTATGACGAAGTGATGACGCGCATTGAAGAGGGTTTGCGCGTCGGCGAGGAGCGCGCTCTGTGCATCCTGCCGCTCTTTCACATCTATTCGCTCACGGTGGTCATGCTGCTTGGATTTCGGTTGGGCGCGGAACTCGTCCTTCATCCCCGCTTCGACCCCGCGGCCGCGGTCAAGGACATCGTCGAAAAGAAGATCACCGTCTACATGGGCGTGCCGACCATGCATGTCGCGATTCTGAGCGTGCCCGGCGTCGAGTCCATGGATTTTTCTTCGTTGCGTTTGTGCGCGTCGGGCGGCGCGCCGCTGCCGGTTGCGTTGCAGGAGCGGTTCGAGAGCGTCGTGGGCTGCAAGTTGAACGAAGGCTGGGGCATGACCGAGACCGCGCCGATCGGGACGTTCACGCCGCGGCAAGGGCCGAGGAAGCCCGGCTCCTGCGGCCTTCCCTATCCCGGCACGAAGATGAAGTTGGTCGACCTCGCCGACCCGGAGCGCGAGGTGGCGCTCGGCGAGCGCGGCGAAATCTGCGTCAAGGGCCCGAACGTGATGAAGGGCTATTGGAAGCAGCCGGAAGCGACTGCGAATGCGATGACAGCCGACGGCTACTTCCGCACCGGCGACGTCGGCTACATGGATGAGGACGGCTACCTGTTCATCGTCGACCGCACCAAGGACATGCTGCTGTGCGGCGGCTTCAATGTCTATCCGCGCAATATCGAGGAAGCGATCTACCAGCACCCGTCGGTCGCCGAGGTCAGCGTGATCGGCGTTCCCGACGCCTATCGCGGCGAAACGCCCAAAGCTTTCATCAAGCTGAAGGCGGGGGCGACGCCAGTGACGCTCGAAGAGATGAAGGCGTTCCTCAAGGACCGGCTCGGCAAACATGAAATGATCGGATCGATGGAGATTCGCGACGAGCTGCCCAAGACCGCCGTTGGAAAAATATCGAAGAAGGACTTGCGCGAATATGAAACGCGCTCCCGCGCTGGATGAAGGCAGGGGCTGATTGGATGACGGAGACGCCGCCAGTTCAGTTCGCGCCGACGAACGAGCTGCGTCTGGCGCCCTGCGGGCGCCCGCACTCTTGATCACGGCTGAACTGGATCCGGCGCAAATCCCTCCTTCGGGCATGGACGCGCTCGCGCCCAATCTCACCAAGCATCCCGTGCGCGACTACGGCCACTGGACCCCGGAAGAGAAGTCGGAAAAGGTCAGCGCGACGATCATTGATTGGCGCCGGCGGGCGCTCGGAGGATAGAGAAGCGATGGCGGAGACGCGACCTTGAAGCCCGCGAGCAGCCCCTCCGCGCTCAGAGTTCAGGCCGCGCTCGGCGATCGATTTGAGGTGCTGGAGTTCGACGCCGGCACCCGCACCGCGGAAGACGCCGCGGCGGCGATCGGCTGCAGCGTGGCGCAGATCGCTAAGTCGCTCGTCTTCCGCGCGACCGGGAGCGGACGTCCAGTCCTGATCGTCGCCTCGGGCGCCCATCGCGTCGACGAGAACAAGGTCGCGGCCGTCATGGGCGAGCGTATCGCGCGCGTCGACGCCGAATTCGTGCGTCACTCGACGGGATTCGCAATCGGCGGCGTGCCGCCGGTCGGCCACAGGATTGCGCCAGTCGTGCTGATCGACGAAACGCTGCTGCGGCTCTCTGAAATCTGGGCCGCGGCCGGAACGCCATATGCGGTCTTCCGCCTGACGCCTGCCGATCTTGTCGCATTGACGTGCGGTCGCGTCGTCGCCATCGCGCGCGAATAGGTCGCGCGACCGAGGAGTTCGCCGTGCCGCGCAGGGGTCAATCGGGGATACGGATCGGCGTCGGCGGATGGACCTACGAACCCTGGCGCGGCGCGTTCTATCCCAAGGGCCTGCCGCACAGACGAGAACTCGAATATGCGAGCGCGAGACTGACGTCGATCGAGATCAACGGCACTTATTATGGCGCCCAGAAGCCAGAGAGTTTCGTCAAATGGCGTGACGAAACGCCGGAGGATTTCGTGTTCGCGCTCAAAGCCCCTCGCTTCGCCACCAATCGTCGCGTTCTCGCCGAAGCGGGCCCGACGATCGAGCGGTTCTTTTCCAGCGGCGTGACCGGGCTGAAGAGCAAGCTTGGACCGATCAACTGGCAATTCGCGCCAACCAAGCGCTTCGATCCGGAGGATTTCGGCGCGTTCCTCGAGTTGCTGCCCTCGTCGGTCGATGGCCTGCCGATTCGACATGCCGTCGAAGTCCGCCACGACAGTTTCCGCTCCCCCGACTTCGTCGCGCTCGCGCGGGCGCACGGGGTCGCGATCGTGATCGCGGCCGATGGCGAATATCCGCAAATCGGCAATCTGACGGCGCCCTTCGTCTATGTCCGGATCATGGGAACGACGGACGCCCACCAATCCGGATATTCGAGCCGCGCCCTCGATCGATGGGCCAAAAGGGCGAAGACCTGGGCTGGCGGCGGCGCCCCGAGCGGAATTGCGACCGTCGCGGCGCCGGCGCGTGGGAAGATGAGTCGAGACGTCTTTTTCTATGTCATCAGCGGCTACAAGGCGCTTAATCCCGCCGCCGCGATGGCGCTGATCGAGCGCGTCGGGTGATCGGGATCGTCGGCGAGGTCCGGCTTGACGGCGTTTGCGCCTTTGTCAGCGGCCCAGTCCATTCAATCGTCGAAGCGCCAATATCTGCAAAGCAGCCGTCACGGGAAGCGTCGCGCGCAACGCCCGACGCGCCAAAAGCGATTGCGACAATAGCGGGAGCGATCCGTCCCCCTCGGCTCCTCGGCAGCTTGAAACTAAGCGACGTGCTCCAGGATTTTCTCCATTTCCGCTGCCGTGAATGCGCGCAACGTCTGCGCCCGGACGTTGCCCAATTTCAGCGTGGTCAACGCGAACGCGACCCCCTTCACCTCGTCCGAAGCCTCTGAGATCACGACCAAGTCGTATTGCCCCTGGGTCCAGACGACTTCCTTGATGTGAATCCCAATCGCCGCGCCGGCCTTCTTGGCCGCTTCCACCCGCTTGACTGTATCCTTGATATTTTTGAGACCCTGGTCGGTAAAGTTGTACAGCGTGACGTAGGTGGCCATGGTGTTTCCTTCCGATGGCGGGAGCTGTTGTCTGAAAACGCCGCCCTGCCCCCAGCTAGGGGCGCGCGCCCTCAAATCAGCGCGCTTCCTGCCGACGGCATGTCAAGCGCGGCGACCGGGCATGGCGACTGCCTAAGGTCCCGCGCGCCGACTACCGGCGCGCAAGTCAAGCGGCGAAAATTGGCCGGCGCGTCTGAAAGGACGGGCTCGCCGGCAAAAAGCAACTCCACGTTCGGCGGTCGACGTTCAGGTCTTTCCCGTCGAGCGGCGTTATCGATCCTGCCGATCATCCTCGAGCCTTCGGGCGGCGCTGCGATCCTCAGCGCTTGCCGCGATTTTGCCGGTTGTCGATCAGTTCAGTCACGACGGCTGGCTCCGCCAGCGTCGAGGTGTCGCCGAGCGAACCGTACTCGTTTTCCGCGATCTTGCGCAGGATGCGGCGCATGATCTTGCCCGAGCGGGTCTTCGGCAGGCCTGGCGCAAACTGGATGAGGTCGGGCGACGCGAACGGTCCGATCTCCTTGCGCACCCAGGCGACCAGTTCCTTGCGCAACTCCTCGTTCGCCTCGATTCCGGACATGACCGTGACATAGGCGTAGATGCCCTGTCCTTTGATGTCGTGCGGATAGCCGACGACCGCCGCTTCCGACACCTTGGGATGGGCGACGAGTGCGCTCTCGACTTCCGCCGTGCCCATCCGATGGCCGGAGACGTTGATGACGTCGTCGACGCGGCCGGTGATCCAGTAATCGCCGTCCGAGTCGCGGCGCGCGCCGTCGCCGGTGAAATACTTGCCCGGATAGGCGGCGAAGTAGGTGTTCACAAATCGACCGTGGTCGCCGTAGATTGTGCGCGATTGGCCGGGCCATGAATTGGCGACGACCAGATTGCCCTCGCAAGGGCCTTCCAGGGCCTTGCCGTCGGCGGCGACGATTTCGGGAGCGACGCCGAAGAAGGGCTGAGTCGCCGAACCAGGCTTCAGCTTGGTCGCTCCAGGTAGGGGCGTGATCATGATGCCGCCGGTTTCCGTCTGCCACCATGTGTCGACGATCGGACAGCGACCTTCGCCGACGACGCGATGATACCATTCCCAAGCCTCGGGGTTGATCGGCTCGCCGACCGAACCCAGGAGGCGCAAAGACGCGCGGCTCGTCTTCTTCACCGGCGCCTCGCCGGCGCCCATCAGCGACCGGATCGCTGTCGGAGCAGTATAAAAGGTGTTGACCTTGTGCTTGTCGACGACCTCCCAGAAGCGGCTCATCGAAGGATAATTCGGAACGCCTTCGAATATCAGCGTTGTCGCGCCATTGGCGAGCGGCCCATAGACGATGTAGCTGTGGCCGGTCACCCAGCCGACGTCGGCCGTGCACCAGTAGACGTCGCCGTCGTGATAATCGAAGACATACTGGTGGGTCATCGCCGCATAGACCAGATACCCTCCGGTCGTGTGGACGACGCCTTTGGGCGCGCCGGTCGATCCCGAAGTGTAGAGGATGAACAGCGGATCTTCCGCGTTCATCGGCTCGCACGGGCAATGGGTGGGCGCCGCCTTGGCGGCTTCATGCAGCCATACGTCGCGTCCTTTCCGCCAGCCGACGTCGCCGCCGGTGTGCCTGACGACGATCACGGTCTTGACGCCGCCGGCCTTTTCGATGGCGGCGTCGGCGTTCGACTTCAGCGGCACCTTGCGTCCGCCGCGAAGGCCCTCGTCCGCGGTGACGACGACTTCCGATTTGGCGTCAGAAATCCGGCCGGCGAGCGCGTCCGGGGAGAAGCCGCCGAACACGATCGAATGGATCGCGCCGATGCGCGCGCAAGCCAACATGGCATAGGCCGCCTCGGGGATCATCGGCAAATAGATCGTGACCCGGTCGCCCTTTTTGACGCCGTGGTTTTTCAGTACGTTGGCGAAACGCCCGACCTGGTCGGCGAGTTCGGCGTAGGTAATCTGCTTCGACTTCGACGGGTCGTCGCCCTCCCAGATGATCGCGGTCTGGTTGGCGCGCTTGGGCAGATGGCGATCGACGCAATTGTGGGCGACATTGGTGACGCCGTCCTCGAACCACCTGATCGACACGTTGTGGGGGTCGAACGACGTGTTCTTGACCTTGACGTAGGGCGTGATCCAATCGATGCGCTTTCCGTGCTCGGCCCAGAATCCTTGCGGATCGGCGAGCGAGCGTTTGTACATTTCCCTATACTTGGCGTCGTTTACCCAGGCGCGCTTCGCCCATTCGGCGGGAACGTCATAGGTCTTGTCGGACATGGATTCCTCCCAAACAACCCTTCGTGCGGTTCGGCCTGCGCTCGAAGCGAGAAGGGAGCTTTATGCCCTATCGCCAGCAAACCCGACAAGTCGGCGCAATCGATGCTTTGGCCTCGGTCCTCGCGTCGAGGCGGCCGTCGCGTGAGAGAAGCGTCGCCTCGCCGGCGCTACAGGCCGCCGAGCTTGCACACCAGGGCCCATTCAGCCGCCGTCACCGGCTGGACCGAGAGGCGCGAGTTGGTGACCAGCGCCATCGCGGCCAAGCGTTTTTCGGCCTTGACCTCATCGAGCGCGACCGGGCGCGGCAGCGGGCGGACGGCGCGGATGTCGACCATGCCGAACTTGCCGGTCGCGTCTGTCGGATCTGGCCTGTAAGCCTTGCAGACCTCGACGATCCCGACGATCGCCTTGCCCTCGTTCGAATGATAGAAAAAGCCCTGTTCGCCGACTTTCATCGCCTGCATGTTGAGCTTGGCGGAATGGTTGCGCACCCCGCTCCAATCCGTGCCCTCCACGCCCATTCGCGCCAGTTTCTCGTAGGACCAGGCGGAGGGCTCGCTCTTGAACAACCAATGGGCCATTGACGCTTCGCCTCGGGGAATCGCAACCGCCTTGGCGCCGGGGGCTTGCGCAGGCGCCTTCGACAATCCGGCGAGCGAGCGCAGGCCTTCGGCAGCGGCCCACCTTCACTCTTCCCCCTTTTGAGGCCGCCCGAGAAGCGCGTCAATTGCGCCGGGAACGTCGAGCGATCTGTCGATCAGCGCCTCAACGCAATTGGCGATCGGCATGTCGACGCCGCGCGCGCGCGCCATCTCGCACAGGGCCGAGGCGGTGAAGGCGCCCTCGACCAGCTTTCCGGCTTTCGCCTCGCCGACGCTGCGGCCCTCGCCGAGCGCGAGGCCGAAGGAGTAGTTGCGCGACTGGGTCGAGGAGCAGGTCAGCACGAGATCGCCCAGGCCCGAGAGGCCCATCAGCGTCGAGCCCCTGGCGCCGAAGGCCTCGCCGAACCGGCGCAACTCGGCGAAGCCGCGCGCGGTCAGAGCCGCGACCGCGCTCGCGCCGAGGCCGCGGCCGGCGGCAACTCCGCAGGCGATCGCGAGGACATTCTTGGCCGCCCCGCCGATCTCGACGCCGCGAACGTCGGTCGAATGATAGAGCCGCAAGCTCGGTCCGCCCAAAAGACGGCAAAGGGCGCGGGCCAGGCCGGCGTTGCTCGCGGCGAGCGTCAACGCGGTCGGCAGGCCTGCCGCAACGTCGGCGGCGAAGGACGGTCCCGATAGAATGGCCGCCGGCCGCGCCGGCGCCGCCTGCAAGAGGGCTTCGGTCATAAAGGCGTGCGTGCCGCGCTCGATGCCTTTTGCGCAGGCGATTAGGGGCGCCGCGCCCGGTAGCGCCGCGAGCAGCGTCGCGACTTCGCGCGTCGCCTGAGCCGGTGTGGCGACCAAAACCAGATCGCAGCGGGCGATTTCGGCGAGGTTGGCGGTGACCTTGACGGCTGACGCGAGTTCGGCGCCCGGAAGCCTGTCGCTGCGCCGCGTCGCCTCGAGCTCGCGCATCCGGGCCGCGTCGCGCCCCCAGATAACGACCTCCAGGGCTGCCGCAGCGGCGGCGTTGGCGAGAGCCATTCCCCAGGCGCCGGCGCCGGCGACGCCGATGACGCTTCCGTGCCTCAAGCCCGCTCGCCCGGCATCGCGTTCTCCTCGACGCAAGGGAATGACCCGATCCGCGCCCGCCGCGCAAGCCCCAACTGCGGCTTGCCCCGAAGCCGGCTCCTAGCCAAAACGCTGGCAAGCGCCTACTTATAGAAGCTAGGCGTCGCTGCAAGGCGGCGGGCTTCGAGGATTTGAAACTGATGCCGGACATCGACTTTTCGACGGTCATATTCGCGCTGATCGCCCTGTTCGTAGTTTTCAAGCTGCGGTCGGTGCTCGGGACGCGAAACGACCAGGGCCGGCAGCCTGGCGGCCTTCTGGCCCCGTTGCGGCGCGCGCCCGGAGCGCCGAGCGCGCCGGTGGTTGCGGCGGATGCGGGCGCCTCAAGGCCGGTGGCCGTCCCCCCCGCCGAGGACCGCTGGCGGGGCTTCGCCGAGCCCAATACGCCCTTGTGGAACGGGCTCGACGCCATCGAGGCGGCTGACCGAAGCTTCGCGCCGCAGGCCTTTCTCTCCGGCGCGCGAATGGCCTACGATATGATCGTCCATGCTTTCGCCGCCGGCAATTCGGCGGCGCTTCGCGGGCTATTGGCGCCGGAGGCCTTCGCTAATTTCGACAATGCGATCCGCGCCCGCGCCGCGGCCGGTCACACCATGACGACGACTGTCGTATCGATCGACGGGGCCACGATCGCCGGCGCGCGGCTCATAGGCTCAACCGCGCAAATCGACGTGCGCTTCGCCGCCAAGCTCGCCTCTGTGACGCATGACCGCGCGGGCGCCGTCGTCGACGGTTCGTCCGAAGCGGTCGCCGACCATGTCGACGTCTGGACCTTCACCCGCGACGTTCATTCTCGCGATCCCAACTGGCAGCTGAGTGCGACCGAATCGGAAAGCTGAGCTTCGAGTGGCCGGCGACAACCGTGCCGCCGGGTCTCGCGCCGCTCGATTTTGCAAGCCTCGTCGGCTTTCCCGACGACGACCTGCTGGCGGCCTATCGATGTTTTGAACGCTCGGCGCGCGTCCTCGTCGAGGGCGGGGCGGGGGCGCGCCCGGCTCTCCCGCCGACGCCCGCGCTGGTCGCGAACGCGCGCGGCGCTCTCGACGCGGACATCAACGACGCAGCCGGCGCGCGAAGCTTCTTCGAGAGGCGGTTCCGGCCGTTTCGGGTTTGGCCCGATGCCGGCAAGGAGGGATTCCTGACCGGCTATTACGAGCCCTGCGTCGCCGGGGCCGCGGAGGAATCAGAAGCGTTCCGCTGGCCGATCCTTGCGCGTCCCGCCGATCTCCAAACCTTCGCGCAGGATGAGGCGCCCGAGGGCGTCCCCATCGGCGTGAGCGCCGCCAGGCGCCGAAGCGACGGTTCGCTTGTTCCCTACGGCGATCGGCAAGCAATCGAGAGGGAGCGGCTGAACCCGATCGTCTGGCTTCGCGACGCGGTCGAAGCCTTTCTCATACAGGTGCAGGGCTCGGCGCAAGTCGAGTTCAGCGACGGTCGGCGCGCGCGTCTCGTCTATGATGGGCGCAACGGCCTCCCCTATACGTCGATTGGCCGGATTCTGATCGAAGCGGGAGAGATCGCGGAAAGCGCCATGTCGCTTGCGAACCTGAAAGCGTGGCTCCGCGCGGCGGGCCTTGGCGAAGGCGAGCGGGGATTGGCGCTGATGCGTCGCAATCGATCATTCGTCTTCTTCAGGCTGGTCGAAGATTTCGACCCTCAGAGCGGTCCGGTCGGCGGCGGCGGCGCGCGTCTGACGCCGCTGCGCTCGATCGCCGTCGACCGCGGGCTTTGGGCTTATGGCCTGCCGTTCTGGATCGAGGCGGAATTGCCTTGGATCGACGATTTGCCGCGCCCGTTCCGCCGGCTGATGATCGCTCAGGATACCGGCTCGGCGATTGTCGGACCGGCCCGCGCCGACATATTCTTCGGCGGCGGCGACGCGGCGGGCGTCCGCGCCGGAGCGATTCGCCAGCGCGGCGGGTTCGCCGTGCTGCTGCCTGTCGGAGACGAGCCGTGAAGGAGGCCCCTCCCGCCCGCGCCCACCGACTGAGGCGTCTCAGCGACGAGGAGATCGCGCTGTGGAGCGAAGTCGCGCGCGGCGTCACCCGCCGCCGAGACGCGAGTCTGCCGGCGCCTTCGAGAACCCTTTCTCCCAATCCGCCGCCAGACCCGGAGCCTGTCGCGGCCGACGTCCCCGGGGCGGCGCCGGCGCCGCGAGGCGCGCCGCCGCTTGCGCCGATCGAACGCCGATTGAAACGCCAGCTTGCGCGCGGGCGCGGCGCGATCGACGGCGCGATCGATCTGCACGGCATGACTCAGGCCGAGGCGCATCAGGCCCTGCGCGGCTTCCTGCGTCATTCGCAAGCCCGGGGCGCGAGGCTGGTCATCGTCGTCACCGGCAAGGGGACCCCGGCTGGCGATGCGGCGCCGTGGGGGCAGGAACGCGGCGTGCTCAGACGGCTCACGCCTCACTGGCTGCGCGAGCATGACCTGCGCCCGATGGTGCTCGGGTTTGAGGAAGCCGGCCGGACCCATGGCGGATCGGGCGCGCTCTACGTGCGGCTTCGGCGACTTTAGATCAGACCGACGGCGATCAAGTTTCCCGCTTTTTTGACGCCTGGACCAGAAGGCCGGCGCGGCGCTCAACCCAATTGGAGAGGCCAGAAGCGGCGCAGTGGCCCACATCGGGCGCGCGCTCGCGCGACGCCCCGTTGATCGTGATCGGCTCCATCGTTAGAGTTATGCTTCGCAACGATGGCGCACGGTAATCACCGCGCCGCCTTTGCCGGGAGGGGAATTCCCGCACGGGGAGGCCGGCGGCCGGTGGAGGAGGCGCTTTCACCTGTCCAATGCTTGAAAATGAGGTCGGACAGGATGATCTGGAGCCCCGCTCTCGCTATCTCTTTTGGCGCGGCTGCGGGCGCCCTTCTTCGCTGGCAACTCGGCGTCCGGATGAACAGTCTTTTTCCCATTTTGCCACTCGGCACTTTGGCCGCCAATCTCGTTGGCGGCTACATCATCGGTCTCGCGATCGCCTATTTCGCTGAGGCGCCGCATATCGCGCCGGAGTGGCGGCTGTTGATCATCACCGGTTTCTGCGGCGCGCTCACCACCTTCTCCACGTTCTCGGCCGAAGTCGTAACCAGGCTCCAGCAAGGCCAGCTGGTCTGGGCGATCGGCGCCATCGCGATTCACGTCGTCGGATCGCTGATGATGACGCTCGCCGGGCTGGCGACCGCGCAATTGCTGAAGGCCTTGTGAGGAACGAGCCATGAACGGCTATCAAATCACCTTTTTCACGCATCAGGATCGTCGCCATAAGGGCAAGCAAATTGGCGAATGGCTGATCCAGCTGGTCAAGGAGCTGGGGCTGCGCGGCGCCAGTCTGCATTCGGGCGGCGAGAGCTTCGCGCGCGGCGGACGCGTTCATTCGGCGCATTTTTTCGAGCTTGCCGATCAACCGGTCGAAGTCCTGATCGCGGTCACGACCGAAGAAGCGACCCGATTGTTCGATAGGCTCAAAGCGGAGGACGTACACCTCTTTTACGTCAAGACTCCGGTCGAGTTTGGCGTATTGGGGCGTGAAGCGTGACCTGTGCAGGCATTCGTTGGCCCCAGCGCGTGGGCTTCGCGCGGCCATTCTTTGCAGCGCGCTCCGGCTTGCCTATATGGGCGGGGCGTTCATTGTCGGAGGAAGGCCTTGATTCGTTTAGCGCTCGCCGTTGTTTTGGGTTTCGTGCTCGGGCCCGCTTTTGCCGAGACGGCGCCGAAGGTCGCGCCACGAAGTCCCGCCGAGGTCCACCTTTCCTTTGCGCCCGTGGTCAAGAAGGTGCTGCCGGCGGTCGTCAATGTCTACGCCTCGCGGGTGGAGACGATGCCTCGCAATCCGTTTTTCGACGATCCGATCTTTCGCCGGTTTTTTGGCGGTGACGGTGGAGAAGACTCGCGGGTCTCGAAGTCGCTCGGATCAGGCGTGATCGTCGACCCGTCGGGGCTGGTCGTCACCAACTATCACGTGATCAAGGGCATGACCGAGGTCAAGGTCGCGCTTTCCGACAAGCGCGAGTTCGAGGCCCGGATCGTACTGCGCGATCCTCGCACCGATCTGGCGGTGCTGCGGATCAAGGGCGGGGGAAATTTCCCGGTGCTCGAATTCGGGGATTCGGACGCACTGGAGGTCGGCGATTTCGTCATCGCCGTCGGCGATCCGTTCGGCGTCGGCCAGACCGTGACTCAAGGCATCGTCTCGGCGCTCGCGCGCACGCAAATCGGCATCAACGACTATGGCTTTTTCATCCAGACCGACGCCGCGATCAATCCTGGCAATTCGGGCGGAGCGCTGGTCGACCTCGACGGCAAGCTCGTCGGCATCAATTCCGCGATTTACTCCCGTTCGGGCGGTAGCATGGGGATTGGCTTCGCCATTCCGGTCAACATGGTCAAGGGCGTGGTCGCCGCGGCGCTCCACGGCGGCGCCACGGTCAAGCGGCCATGGCTCGGGGCGACGCTCCAGGACGTATCAAGGGACATCGCGGAAAGCCTCGGTCTCGAACGGCCGGCCGGCGCGCTGGTCGTCGAGGTCGCCGGGAACGGTCCGGCGGCCGAGGCCGGACTGAAACGCGGCGACGTCATCGCCGCGATCGACGGTCAAAGCGTCGACGACGCGGAGAGCGTCGGCTTCCGGTTGGGCGTCAAGCCGCTTGGCGGCGTGGCGAAGCTCACGGTCCTGCGCGGCGGACGTAGGCTGGAGCTGCCGCTGAAGCTTGCATCGGCGCCGGAAATCCCGCCGCGCGACGCGCTCACCATCCACGGCGGCTCGCCGTTCGACGGCGCGTTGGTGATGAATTTGTCGCCGGCGGTGACCGAGGAACTGTCGCTTCAGGGCCAGCACCAGGGGGTGGTGGTCGCCGCGGTCGGCGACAATTCCACCGCAGCCGAAGTCGGGGTGCGGAAGGGCGACATCATCATCGCGGTCAACGGGCAGAAGATCGCGACGACCCGCGAGCTCGAGAAGGTCTGCGCCGAGCGGGCGGGGCTTTGGGACCTGACAATTCAGCGCGGCGGCGAAACGATCCGCACCCGCCTTGGCGGATGATGGCGCAGCAAAAAGGCAGGGCGCTCGTTGAAGCGTCCTGCCGAAAGGCGCGAAGAAGGAAGGAGACCGCTCGCGCTTTGATCTGGGCTCCGTGCGGCGCGTGGCGCGCACGCCCCGCGTGTCAGGCCGCCTTGCGCGCGGCGGCGCGGGGCTTGGCGCGGGCCAGCCGGCGTCGGAGCGAGGCCCAAAGGCCGCGCATTTCCTCGGCGGCGGCGCCGTGAGGATTGAGTTCGGTGACGCCCCAGCCGTGGCGAGCGGCTTCCTGATAGGCGACGCGCGAGAGGATGAGCGGCGAGATCAGGCCGCCCATTTCCTCGAGCGTCTCGACGCCGTCCTGGACCCGAGCGGTCTGCTGGGCCGGCGGGCACTGATTGAGCAGAAACACGAAATCGCCGCCGACTTGCTTGAGCGCTGCGCGGGTCTTGGCGCTCGCCCACAAGTCGAACAGGCTTGGCCGCGAGGGGATGATGTTGAGGTCGGCGACCATCATCGCCGCGGAAGAGGCCGGACCCTCCGCGCCGGGGGTGTCGATGATCGCGAGCGTGAAGCCTTTGCCTTCCAGGCCGGCCAGCGCCGCCGGCAGACGGGCGGCGCCCGACGCGATGACAGCGATATCGTCGAGACCGCGCGTCTTGGCCCAATTCGTCAGGGAGCCCTGCGGATCCATGTCGACGACGCAAACCCTTTCTTTCATTTCCTGCGCGGCGACCGCCAGCGACGAGGCTAAGGTGCTTTTCCCGGATCCGCCTTTTTGGGTCACAAATGCGATTGTCCGCATGATTTCCGCCTTTTTCGTCCTTATTGGCCCTGATTGCGGCACGCAATCATGAGCGGGGTTAACAAGCGTCCACGATTTGGTCGAAATCGGGTTAAGAAAAGATTACGAATTAAGGTCTCTTCAAGAAATTGTCACATTTCAGCACAAACCGCATTTGCGGCCGCGCTCACGCGCCGCCCGGGCGGGCGCCGACGCCGAAGCACAGGTTGGGCGACGGTCGAGGCGGGCGGGGCGATCGACGCCCTCTCTTTGGCGGCGTCGCCTCAGTCGCCGTCGAGCGGGACGACGCCTTTCGGCTTGCCGTCGGAGGAAAGGGTGATCTTTTCAATTCGCGCCTCGGAGTTCCTGAGCAGTTCGTCGCAGCGTTTCTTCAGCGTTTCGCCCCGCTCGTAGAGCACGATCAATTCCTCCAGGGTGACGGCGCCTTTTTCGAGTCGATCGACGATCTGCTCCAGTTCGGCGAGCGCCTCCTCGAACGGCATATTGGCGATCTCGGGCTTGGAATCGGTCACGACCGCCCTCCTGATCCCGCGTCTCCCACGATCGACCGACGAAGCGCAGTCATGCGGGAGCTCTTTGACAAGCGCGGGCATCGCGGTCGGACCGTCATCCGCGCCCGACCGGATCCTTGTTCGCAGCCGAGGGGCGTACAAATCGCGAGGATAGCGTCGCAAGCCATCGTCAATCGTTCTGGACCCGGCGGCGGTCCATATCAGAGGCCCCGGGCGTTGGCCAGATCGCGTCGCGCGAACCAGCCCGCAAAATGGCGCGGGCTGGGGGATTTCAGTCCAAGCCGTCGCGGTCTTCCGTCGAACCTTCGCCAATCCTTCAGAATCACGAATCGCTAAAATCGGCCAACTTGACTTTCGGTCTCTAAAGCCGTCGCTCCCACCGTTCCCGAAACGCGTGCAATCCCGGAAGAACCCAGCCGTGCGCGCGCACGCATCGGGGCGGCTCGACCGACTCGCCCCAATGGGCGAGCAGCGCCGCGCCCGCAGCCGCGCCGGCGCTTTTTGGGGCGAGGACGACTTGTCGGGCGGGAAGGAGGGCGGCCAGAACGGCGGCGAAAGCCGGCGTCCGGTTGAAGCCGCCCTCGACGATGAGGTCGCCCGGCGCCTCCAGGCGCTCGACGAGATGGGCGGTCATCAGCGCCGTATACAGCGTCGCCAGCGCCGTCCGGCCGGCCGCCGTCGCGGGCGCCGGCCCCTCGACCCGGCCCTTGCGCCCGGCGAATGGCCCGCCCTGGTCTGAGAAGGCGGGAATGGCGAGGACGCCGGAAGCGATGATCGCCGCCACGTCGGCCTCGCCGGCCTCGGCGGGATCATCCCCCGCGAGGACCGCGAATTCGCGCCCGCCCATGAATCGCGCGGTCGGCACTGGAACCCCGCGTATGTCGACGTTGGCCAGCATGTCGGCCTTGGGGTCGAGCCGGCCCTTGCCGCCGACCGCCATGATGATGACCCAGGTCCCAGTCGAGATCACGGTGAAAGGATCGCGTCTGGCCGCGAGATGCGGAACGAGCGAAGCGTTGGAGTCATGCGCGCCGCAGACGACCCGCACGCCGGCCTCCAGCCCGGTCGCCGCCGCGACCTCTGGCTTCAGCGTCCCCAACGTCTCCCACGCCTTGCGCAACGGCGGGAACAGCCGCCGCCAGCCGAGCCGGTCGACCATGCTCGAAAGGCGGCCCTCGTTCGGACGCCACAGATCGGTATGGGAGGCGATCGACGTCACCTCGGTCGCCAAGACGCCGCTGAGCCGCCAGGCCCAATATTGCGGATAGGTCAGAAAGGCGGAAGCGCGCGCGAATTCGGCGGGAAACCTGCGCTCGAGATAGAACGGCTGCCGCCCGAGGTTCAAGCCCCGCGGCAGGCTCGGCGACAGCGTCTCCTCGAACGGCGGCCGCGCCAATTCATAGTCGGCGTCGACGACGTCGAACCCGTCGAATTCATAGTCCATCGGCGGCAGGGCGACGCCGCCGCCATCGACCAGCACGCCCGCGGCGCCGTGAGTCGCGATCGAAACCGCCTCGACGGCGAAGCGCGCGCCGACGTCCTGGAGCGCAGCGATAAAGAACGCCCACGCGCCCTCCGTGTCGAGACGGAGATAGGGGCAATGCGAGTCCGGGGCTATCGGAGCGTTCGGCCGGCTTCGTTCGGCCAGGACCTTGCCGGCGCGGTCGAAGACGACCACCTTGATGTTGGTCTTGCCGAGGTCGAGAACCGCGACGCAGCCTCTCATGCCCTCAACCCCGGGGTATTCTGGTTCAGTCGAAAGATTTCGCCCGGCCGCCATTCAGGAGGCCGGGCGATCAATCGCGCCGTTTCAAAAGTTGAACTGGCCGATATTTTCCTTGGTGAAGATGAAAGGCTGCCCAAGCAGAATCTCGCTGCCGTTGACGACGTCGAGCTTGCCCAGCTTGCCGGCCTCGACCGAAGTGGAGCCGGGTTTCAGCTTGCCGTCCACGACCGCGCGCATGACATAGACCGCGGCGTAGCCGAGATCGACCGGGTTCCACAGCACGACTGATTTGACGCAGCCGGCATCGACGTAGGGCTTCATCGCGTTCGGGGTCGCGAGGCCTACGACCGCGACCTTGCCGCATAGCCCCGCCTTGGTCACCGCTTCGGCGGAGGCGGGCGTCGCCACCGAGGTCATGCCGAACAGACCCTTGAGCTTGTCGCCGTACTTGTTGATCAGCGTCGTCGCCTGGTTGAGCGAGAGATTGTTGTCCTCTTGGGCCTCGACCGTCTCCAGCCATTTCATCTTCGGGTGGCACTTGGCGGCGTAGGCCTCCATTTCGGCGATCCAGCGCGCCTGGTTGGGCGTGGTGAAGGTCGAAGTGACGATCGCGAAGCTTCCGTCTTCGCCGATCTCCTTGGCCATCGAGTCCATCATCGCCTTGCCGATGCCGTTGAACTGCGCCTGGTTGACGAACCATTCGCGCGCGTCGGGGGTCGAGTCGGCGTCGTAGCCGACGACGTGAATGCCCTTCGACAGCGCCTTCTTCAGCACCGGCGCGATCGCGACCGGATCATTGGCGGCGAACAGAATGCCGTTGACGCCGCGGGTGATGTAATTGTCGATGAACTTGATCTGCTCGTCGATCTTGGCTTCGGTCGGCCCGTCGGTCGACACCTTGACGTTGCCGAGCTGCTTGGCCGCCTCCTGCATCCCCTTGGTGGTGGCGGCGAAATAGCCGATGCCGATCAGCTTCGGCACGTCGACGAGGGTGATCTCCTTGCCCGCCAGATCAGGCGGATTGATCGCCTGGCCGCCGTTGTAGGGCTTGGCGGCCGCCGGAGCCGCCGCTCCGCCCGCGGCGCAGGCGAGCGGACTGGTCGGCAGATCGTCCGCGCCGTCCCACTTGCCCGCCGCGCTCGCGCCGCTCGTGGCGAACGCAAGGGCGAACATCGCCGCCGCGGTGGTCGTCAGACATCTGGCTTTCATTTCCGGCTCCTCCCTATGTGCCGCCGACGGCGGCGTTGGCCCCTCAAAAACGCGCGCTCACTCGCGGCGGCGCTGGAGGGAACTTGCGATCAACACCGAAATTATGAGCGCGGCGCCGATGACGACGATTGTCGCGTCGCCCTTGACGCCCGTCAACGCCAATCCGTCCTTCAGGAGCTGGATCATCGCCAGTCCGATCGCCGTGCCCCAGATCGTGCCGGAGCCGCCGAATATGCTGGCGCCGCCGAGCACCACGGCGGCGATGACGTCGAGTTCGTAGCCCGTTCCCATATCCGAGCGGGTCGTCGTCACGCGCGACACGAGCACAAAGGCGGAGAGGCCCGACATCAGGCCGGACAGGGTGTAGACGATGAGCTTCACCCGATCGACCGACAGTGCGGAATAGCGCGCCGCGGTCTCATTGGCGCCGATCGCATAGAGCGCGCGGCCGAAGGTCGTGCGGTCGAGGACGACGCCGAAAGCGACGATGGCGATGACCAGAATCCACACCTGCGTCGGCACTCCGGCGACGCTCCCCTGGCCGAGAAAATAGAACCATTGCGGATAGCCGCGCACGGAACGACCCTGGCTGATCCCCTCGGCGAGGCCTCGATAGAGAGCCAGGGTCGCGATGGTCATGATGAGCGGGGGCACCTTGACCCGGGTGATGACGAGCCCGTTGAAGAAGCCCGCGAGTCCGCCGCTGGCGATCGAGAAGACGATCGCCAGCGGCAGCGGAAAGCCGAACGACTTCCAGGAAACGCCGAGCACGATCGCGCACAGGCCGACAATCGCGCCGACGGAGAGATCGATGCCGCCGGTGATGATGACGAAGGTCATCGGCAGCGCGATGAGGCCGATCTCGGTCACGAACCGGCCCTGGTTGAGCAGGTTGTCGACGGTGAGAAAGCGGTTGTTGAAGGCGCCGAGGCCGACGAGCGCGATCGCCAGAATGATCGCCAGCAGCGTTTCGTGCCGCTTGAGCCACCAGGGGGCCCGGCGGGCGCCGGTTTCGGCCACGGCGCTCATCGCTTCCATCCTCGCGCGGCGCGCCGCTGACGGCGCAGGATGTCGGCGATCACGGTCACCAGAATCAGCGCCCCCTTGACGGCGTCGGTCCAGTATGGCGAGACGTTGATGAAGACCAGCGCGCTGGTGATCTCGGCGATCAGGATCGCCGCCAGCGTCGCGCCGACGACGGTGCCGACCCCGCCCAGAATGCTGACCCCGCCGACGACAGCGGCGGTGATGACGGTGAGCTCGAGACCCGACGGGGTCGTGGACTGGATGACGCGAAGCTGCGTCGCATAGACCAGCGAGGCCAGGCCGGCGAAGAAGCCATGCAGCGCGAACACCATGACGACCGTGCGCTGGGGCGAGACGCCGCAAAGGCGCGCCGCCTCGGCATTGCCCCCCGTCGCGTAGATGGCCCGCCCGCTGGAGCTGTAGCGCATCCAGAGCGCCGCCAGAACGGTGGTGAGGATCATGATCAGCACCGGCATCGGCAGCACGCCGAATAACTGCATGTCGGCGAGATGGAATTCCGCCGGAAGGTCGGTGATCCATCTGCCGCCGGTGACGCTGATGAGGCCGCCCTTGAGGATCGACAGCATGCCAAGCGTGACGACGATCGAGGGAATGCGCAGGTATGCGACCACGGCCCCCTGGGCCGCCATCACCGCAACGCCGATCACGAGCGGCACCAGCCAGGCGACAATGATTGGCGCGCCGCCGACAGCGAGCGAACCGCTGACGGTCGCCAGCACCCCGATCAGCGCGCCGACGGAGATGTCGATGTTGCCCGAAATTATCACCATCGACATGCCGACCGCCGCCACCGCGATATAGGCGTTGCCGAGCAGAATATCGGCGAGATTGCGGCTGGTGAGAAAACGCGGATTGACGAATCCGACCGCGATCGCGAGACCGATAACCGCCGCCGCGAGCAGCGCTTCTTGCGAGGCGAAGCGCCGCAACAGGCCGCCGCGCGCGCTCCCGGCGCTTACGATCGCGACCGCGGTCACGCCGCCCTCTCCACGTCCGGCGCTTCGCCCATCATCGCCGATCCGACCGCCTGAGAGGTCGCCGCCGCGCGGTCGAACTCAGCGACCAGCCGCCCCTCGCGCATCACCAGCACCCGGTCGCTCATGCCCAGCACTTCCGGCAACTCGCTCGAGATCATCAGGATCGCCACTCCGGTCCCCGCGAGCTCGCTCATCAGGCGATGAATCTCCGCCTTGGCGCCGACGTCGATGCCGCGCGTCGGCTCGTCGAGAATGAGAAGCTTGGGATCGTTGGCGAGCCACTTGCCGAGCACGATCTTCTGCTGGTTGCCGCCGGAAAGCCGGCCGGCGATCTCTTCGATCGAACTCGTCTTGACGCTGAATCGCGTGACGCCTTCCTCCGCCATTCGCCGCTCGGCGGCGCGATCGATGAATCCGGCGCGCGACAGGCCGCCGAGCGCGGCGAGCGAAAAGTTGTGCAGGACGCTCATCGGCCGCACCAGGCCCTGCACCGCCCGGTCCTCCGGCACATAGCCGATGCCCAGGGCGCGCGCGGTCTCCGGCGAATTGATCCGCACGCTCTCGCCGACGAGTTTGATTTCGCCGGACTCGGCGGGCGTAATGCCGAACAAGGTCTGCGCCAGTTCGCTGCGTCCGGAGCCGACCAGACCGGCGAGGCCGACGATCTCGCCGGCGCGCACCGTGAGGCTGACGCTCTTGGTCATCGGCCGGCGCACCAGATCGCGCGCCTCGAGCACCGGAGCGCCGATCGGAGCGACGGTCTTGGGAAAGAGATTGTCGATCCGCCGTCCCACCATCATCTGCACCAGTTCGGCGGCGTTGGTGTCGGCGACCATGCGCGCGCCGACATAGGCGCCGTCGCGCAAAACGGTGACCCGGTCGGCGATGGCGAAAATCTCGTCGAGCCGGTGGCTGATGTAGACGATGCCGGCGCCGCGCGCCTTAAGGCGGCGCACGATGTCGAACAGCCGGGTGACGTCGCTCTCGGTCAGGGCGGCGGTCGGCTCGTCCATGATGAGAATGCGCGCGTCTTGCGAAAGCGCGCGCAGGATTTCGACCCGCTGGCGGTTGCCGACCGACAGCGCGCCGACGATCTGGTCGGCGGCGAGATCGTCGATTTCCAGCGAGGCCAGCAGCCGTTCCGCCGCGGCGCGCATCGCTCGCCAGTCGATCCGCCCCAGCCCGGCGCGCGGCGCATGGCCGAGGAAAATGTTCTCCGCCACCGTCAGTTCGGGAAACAGCAGCAGTTCCTGATAGATCGTCGCCACGCCGGCGCGCCGGGCGTCGTCGGGGGTGGCGAAGCGGGCCTCGCTTCCGTCGACCAGGATCGCGCCGCCGTCCGGGTGGTAGACGCCGGAGACGATCTTGATCAGCGTCGACTTGCCGGCGCCGTTCTCGCCCAGGAGCGCGTGGACCTCGCCGGCCGCGACGTCGAAGGAAACGCCCGACAGCGCGCGCACGCCAGGGAACGCCTTCTCGATGTCCCTGACCTGCAGCAGGGGGACGGCGGACGCGGACAAGTCGGCGTCCTTGGCCGCGCCGCTCACGCCGCCACCGTCGAGCGCGGCTCGGAATCGACGACAATCGTGGGCACGCCCGCCTCGCGCAGCATGGCGAGCGCCTCCGGCGGCGCGCCGGCGTCCGTGATCAGCGTATGGACGCGCGACAGCGGGCAGACGACGAGGCTTCCGCGGGCGACGAACTTCGAGGCGTCGGCGAGCACAATGAGTTTCTCGGCGCGCTTGAGCAGCTTCGTCTCCGCGCTGGCGATCAGCGGATCGCCCTCGATGATTCCGAGCGGCCCGATCGAGATCGCGCTCATGAACATGAGCCGGGCGGAATAATGCTGAATCGCGTCGTCGTCGAACGGCGCGACGATCAGTTTCTGGTCGCGATAGACTTCTCCGCCCGGCAGGGCGACCCGGTTCTGGGTCTCGTGAATAAGGAACTCGGCCAGCGGATAGGAGTTGGTCAGAATCTTGAGGCGCGCGCCGCGCAGGAACTCCGACATCTGGAAGGTCGTGGAGCCGCCGTTGACGATGATCACGTCGCCGTCGGCGCACAGCTCGACCGCCTTGCGCGCGATCGCGCGCTTGGCTTCGATATTGATCGTACGGCTGACCTCGAACGCGCGGGTCGAAAGCGGCGTCTGGGCTTCCGGGCTGGAAAAGACGTCGCCGATAGCCTGGATGCCGCCGTGAACCCGCTCGGCGACGCCCGCCTCGGCCAGACGTCCGGCGTCGCGCCGCGCCGACGCGGCCGAGACGCCGGTCGCGGCCATGACGTCGGCGATCGAGAGGAAGCCCCGCTCGGCGAGCAGACTGCGGACGATTTCGGCGCGTTGTCGTTCGCGCATGGCCCCTTGCCGCTTCCTCGAGTGAGCTTTGGTTGTTTGAGACTTCGTGCCATAGGCGCCGCGCACTGTCAATCAAGCTCGATCAAATACGCTCACTCCGCTCGCGCCCGGGCGCAAAACCCGAAACCATTGACGCCCCGCGATCATTTGCTTTAAGGATCGCTCAAAATCGCGCGAAATCGAGAGGAACGACCCATGGGCGGCGAACATCCCCGCTTCGAGGCTCCATTGGCGGATCTGTGGGACGACGCCCACGCGGCGGCGCTCGACGAACCCGGCCTTCTGCTCTACCGCTCCAACCTGCTCGGCAGCGATCTTCGCATCACCAATTTCGGCGGCGGCAACACCTCCGCCAAGATCGTTGAGCCGGATCCGCTGAGCGGCGCGCCGACGCGCGTTCTCTGGGTCAAGGGCTCGGGCGGCGACATCGGGTCGATGAAGCTCGACGGCTTTTCGACCCTCTATCTCGACAAGCTGATCGGCCTCAAGCCGATCTACCGCGGCCTCGCGCATGAAGACGAGATGGTCGCGCTGTTCAATCATTGCACCTTCAACCTCAATCCGCGCGCCGCCTCGATCGACACGCCGCTGCACGCGTTCGTTCCCCATGTCCATGTCGATCACGTTCACGCCGACGCCGTCATCGCGCTCGCGGCCAGCGAAAACGCCGAGGCGCTGACGCGCGAGGCGTTCGGCGGCGAGCTCGGCTTTCTGCCGTGGCAGCGGCCGGGCTTCGACCTCGGCCTCAAGCTCGGGGCGATGGCGGAAGCCAACCCGGCTCTCAAGGGGGTCGTGCTCGGCGGCCACGGCCTCTTCACCTGGGGACCGACGGCGAAGGACTGCTACCGGACGACGCTGGCGACGATCAACACGGCCGCGGCCTGGCTTGGCGCCAACGGGCGCGGGGAGGCCTTCGGCGGGGCGCGCGTCAAGGCGCTGTCGCCGGCCGAGCGGCGCGACGCCGCAGCCGCGCTGCTGCCCGCCATCCGCAAGCGCATCTCCGCCGGCGAGCGCAAGATCGGACATTTCACCGACGCGCCGGCGGTGCTGGAATTCGTCAATTCGCGCGACCTCGAGGCCCTGGCCGCGCTCGGAACCTCGTGCCCGGATCATTTCCTGCGCACCAAGATCCGGCCGCTGGTGCTGGCCTTCGATCCCGCGTCGCCCAACCTCGACGCGGTCATCGCTTCGCTCGACCAGACTCTCGACGACTATCGCGCCGGCTACGCGGCCTATTACCAGCGCAGCAAGCACGCGAACTCGCCGGCGATGCGCGATCCCAACCCGGTCATCTATCTCGCGCCCGGCGTCGGCATGCTGTCCTTCGCCAAGGACAAGGCGACGGCCCGCATCGCCGCCGAATTCTATCTCAATGCGATCAATGTCATGCGCGGCGCCGCAAGCGTCAGCCGCTACGTCGGGCTCGCCGAGCAGGAAGCCTTCGACATCGAATACTGGCTGCTCGAGGAGGCGAAACTGCAACGGATGCCGAAGCCGAAGTCGCTCGCCGGGCGGGTCGCGCTGGTGACCGGCGGCGCCGGCGGCATCGGGCGGGCGATCGCGGCGCGGCTGATGGGCGAAGGCGCCTGCGCCGTGTTCGCCGACATCGACGCGAGGAGCCTCGAGGAAACCGTGGCCGAATTCCGCCAGCGGTTCGGCAAGGACGCCGCGATCGGCGTCGTTGCGGACGTGACGGACGAGAAGGCGGTCGAGGCCGCCTTCCGCGAGGCCGTTCTCGCCTATGGCGGGCTCGACATTCTGGTCTCCAACGCCGGCATCGCCTCGGCGTCGCCGTTCGAGGACACCTCGCTCGAGTTGTGGAACCGCAATATTGCAATCCTCGCCACCGGGTATTTTCTCTCCGCCCGGGCCGGCTACCGGATCATGAAGGATCAGGGCCTCGGCGGCAGCATCGTCTTCATCGCCTCGAAGAATGCGCTTGCCGCCTCGGCGGGCGCGTCGGCCTATTGCGCCGCCAAGGCGGCGGAAGTGCATCTGGCGCGCTGTCTGGCGCTCGAAGGCGCCCCGTATGGCATTCGCGCCAACACCGTCAATCCTGACGCCGTGCTGCGCGGCTCCAAGATCTGGCAGGGGGAATGGCGGGCCCAAAGGGCCGCCTCGAACAAGGTCGGCGAGGCGGAACTCGAAGAGGTCTACCGCCAGCGCTCGATGCTGAAGCTGTCGGTCTATCCCGAAGACATCGCCGAGGCGGTCTATTATTTCGCCTCCGATCTCTCCGCCAAAAGCACCGGCAACATTCTCAACGTCGACGCCGGCAACGCCGTGAGTTTCACCAGGTAGCGTGCATTCAGAGGCCGCCATTGCGAGCGAAGCGAAGCATTCTAGGTCAACGCCGCAGCCCTGCGATCTCCTGGATTGCATCGTCGCTCACGCTCCTCGCAATGACGGGCGAACGGAGGAACCCATGGCCTATCGCATCCCTGAGGCGCTGATCGGCGAGGCGAACGCCAAGAGCGCCGCCGCGCAGGCGGAGGATTATGGCGCGCTCGGGCGGCGTCTGAAGCGCGCCGGCCTCGACATCGAGGCGGTCACGGCGAAAGTCGCCGCCTTCGCGGTCGCGGTCCCGACCTGGGGCGTCGGCACCGGCGGCACCCGCTTCGCCCGCTTTCCCGGCCCCGGCGAGCCGCGCGGCATCTTCGACAAGCTGGAGGATTGCGCGACCATCCATCAGCTGACCCGCGCGACCCCGACCTGCTCGCCGCATTTTCCCTGGGACAAGGTCGACGACTACCGGGAGCTGGCCGAGCGCGCGGCGGCGCTCGGGGTCGGTTTCGACGCCGTCAACTCCAACACCTTCCAGGATGCGCCCGGCCAGAAGCTCTCCTACAAGTTCGGCTCGCTCGCCCACAGCCAGAAGGCGGTGCGCGATCAGGCCATCGCCCATAATGTCGAATGCATCGCAATCGGCGAGAAGCTCGGCTCCAAGGCGCTGACGGTCTGGATCGCCGACGGCTCCAATTTCCCAGGCCAGTCGAACCTCAATCGCGTCTTCGATTGGTATCTGGAATCGATGAGCGAGGTCTACGCCCGCCTGCCCGGCGACTGGCGGGTGTTTGTCGAGCACAAGCTCTACGAGCCGGCCTTCTACTCGACCGTGATCGCCGACTGGGGAACGAGCCTGATGGCGGCCGAGGCGCTGGGCGCAAAGGCGCATTGCCTGGTCGACCTCGGACACCACGCGCCCAACGTCAACATCGAGCAGGTCGTGGCGCGATTGATCCGCGCCGGACGGCTCGCGGGCTTTCACTTCAATGATTCCAAATACGGCGACGACGATCTCGACGCCGGCTCGATCGACCCGTTCCGCCTGTTCCTGGTGTTCAACGAACTGGTCGACGCCGAGGCGCGCGGCGCGCCGGGCTTCAGCCCCGCCTACATGCTCGACCAGTCCCACAACGTCACCGACCCGATCGAGAGCCTGATCGCCTCGGCGATCGAGGTCCAGCGCGCCTATGCGCAGGCGCTTCTCGTCGACCGGAAGGCGCTCGAAGCCGCCCAAGAGGCCAACGACGTCATCAGCGCGCGCAGCCTGCTCAAAGAGGCTTTCGCCGCCGACGTGTCGCCGATCCTGGCTGAGGCGCGCTTCAAGGGCGGCGGCGCAATCGACCCGATCGCGGTCTATCGCGCTTCGAAATACCGCGCCCACAAAGCCAAGGAGCGCCCGGCGACCCAGGGCTCGTCGTCGGGCATCGTCTGATGCGAAAGAGAGTCGTGCGCGAGCGCGCGCTCGACAACGGGCGAGCCGCGAGCCCCGAACCGCCGAAGGCGAAGGACCGCGTCCCGATTCCGGCCGGCTACCGGCAGGGCGCAATTTCGGCGATCACGGTCCTGCTCGGCTTCTCACTGCTGTTCATGCGCTATTGGAGCTTCGAGGCGCCAGGCGCCTGGTCCGCCGCCTCGATCGCCGCGGCGGCGCTGTTGATTACCGCGATCGCGCTCGAACTCTATGCGCTTTGGCGATCGCTCAGGCTCGAAGACGACGACCCGACCGAGTACCGCAAGACGTTGAACTGGTTTGTGGCCTCGATCGTCGCGCTGGTGATCAGCCTGGTCATCGCCCAGATCGCGGTCAGCCTCAAGTTGTGATTGGGGCGGCGGCGCGGAGCTACGCGGCGGGATCGATTCAGCAGTTGGGTCAGGGCGGGATCAAGGCGCGCCGGCTCGACCCGGCCATGTCGTCGTCGCCTACTCCGACATGACCGGCAAGCCCTCGATTTCCTTGCCGACGGCCTGCTCAGCCATGCGCAAATCGTAGGAAATTTGCAAGTTCAGCCAGAATTCCGGGCTGTTGCGGAACCAGTGACCAAGGCGCAAGGCCGTGTCGCCCGTGATCGAGCGCTTGCCCGCAATGATCTGGCTGATCCGGTTTTGCGGCACTTTGATCCGGCGCGCGAGCTCGGTGGCGCTCAGCCCGATCTCCTTCAGTTCGTCGCCGAGGATTTCGCCAGGATGGATGGGTGGTCTGGCCATTTATGCGTCCTTCAGTGGTAGTCCACGATTTCTACATCCGACGGTCCCGGCGCGCCGTCCCGCCATTCGAAGCAAATCCGCCATTGCTGATTGATCCGAATGCTGAACTGCCCGTCGCGGTCGCCTTTCAGGGCTTCGAGGCGGTTGCCCGGCAAGCTTCTCACGTCGGCGAGGCTGGTCGCAGCCGCCACAATCTCCAGCCTTTTGTAGGCTTGGCGGTCGAATCCTTGGAACTCACGCACATATTCGCCCGTGGCGAACCTTTCCGTCCTTTTGTCTCCAAACGTCAGGATCATTGGATAACTTAGCGAGTAAAACGCCATACGTCCAGCATATGACGTGACACGATTTGAGACCTTCCGCGTCGCGCCACATTTTCTCGACATTTTCTTTCTGATTTTCAAAATTCATGTTAGTCTGCTCCCTTCGATCAAAAGCCGCCCGAGCGCGGCGGAAAGCGAGGTTGGCATGAATGACGAAACGACGCCGGCGCCGAAGCGGCGGCTCAACGCCTATGGCCGGATCCTGCGCTGCGGGCGCATTTTCGCGCGCATCCGCGAGGGCTGGGCCTATGACGAGATCGCGCGCGCGGAACGGCTGAGCCCGGAGCGGGTCAGGCAGATCGTGTCCAAGACGTTGAAGAAGCGGCCGATCGACGACTTCACCGATCACTCCAGGTTGCAACTGGCGCGGATCGCGCCGGCGATGCAACTGGCGGGGGACGCGATCGCCAACGGCGACGTCAGGGCGATCACGCCGCTGTTGAGGCTGCTCGACCGGCTCGACCGCTACCAGAAGACCGCGATCGCCAATGTCAAATACGACGACGAGGCCCGTCAGAAGCTTCTGGACAAGATCAACCGCGTCGCCGCCAACCTGCGGGACGAGAGGCCGGCCGAAACGGCGCCGGAGGACGCTTCGGGCGGCGAGGCGGCGGCGGGGGCGGGCGAGAAAAATTTTTCGTAACTCCCAAGCCGGGGTGAGTCCTATTTGTCACAGGGAGTGAGGAATTTCGTGGGTGGCGGCGAAGGGGGGCGACAAGGGGGGAGGATTGTGACTCAAGGGTGGGATGAGTTTCCGCGGGAAGTCGAAGCCCTGATTGCGGCGCAGGCGCGCGAGATCGAGCGTCTTCGCGCCGAGGTGGCGGAGTTGCGCCGACGGCTGGGTCTGGACAGCACGACGAGCTCCAAGCCGCCTTCGAGCGACGGGCTGAAGAAGAAGCGGCGCCTTCCCGGCGGCCTTCATGGCCGTTCGGGCAAGGCGAGCGGGGGACAGCGGGGCCACAAGGGCGACACGCTGCGGCGAACGGCGACGCCTGACCGGATCGTTGGGCACGAGGCTCAGACCTGTCGCCATTGCCGGGCGGGGTTGACGGCTTCGATGCAAACCGGCGTCGAGGCGCGCCAGGTGTTCGATCTGCCCGAACGGCTGATCGAGGTCACGGAGCACCAGGCCGCCATCTACGCTTGCGCCCATTGCCGCGGCGTGACGCGGGCTTCGTTCCCCGACGGCGTGATCTCGCCGACCCAGTATGGCGAACGCATCAAGGCGGCGGCGGTCTATCTCAACGTGCAGCAGCTTGTGCCCGAGGACCGGACGGCGCAGGCGCTTCAGGACCTCTTCGGCGCGCCGCTCGTCTGCCCGGCGAGCCTGACGGCGTGGGCGCGCCGGAAGGCGGAGGATCTCAAGGGCGTCTATCACGCGATCGGGGCGCGCGTCGGTCAGGCCAGGGTCCGGCATCTCGACGAAACCGGTTTTCGCATCGCGGGCTCGCTGCAATGGCTGCATACGACCTCGAGCCAAAGCTACACCCTCTACCGGGTCGGAGAGGCGCGCGGCGACGTTCCCACGGGGTTGAAGGGCGGCGTTGTCGTGCATGACCATTTTCGCCCCTACGCCGCCCTTGCCAACGTCGATCACGCCTTCTGCAACGCCCATCACCTGCGCGAACTCCAGGCGCTCATCGAGATCGACAAGGAGCCGTGGGCGCAAGCCATGCGCGACCTCCTCCTCGACGCCGCAAAGGCCGTGCGCCAGGCCAAAGAGGCCAACGCCCGGGCGCTCGAACCCGAACGCGTGCAAGGCTTCGTCGACCGCTACTGGCAGGCGGTCCGCGAAGGGCTCGCCTTCCATCGCGCCCTGCCGGCCTTCGATCCTGCGCCCGGCTCGAGAAAACGAAAGAAGCAGCGTCCAGGCCACAATCTCCTCATCCGCCTCAAGACCTTCAAGGACGAGACCTTGCGCTTCCTCGTCGACTTCGACGTCCCGTTCACCAACAATCTGGCCGAACAGGACCTGCGCATGACTAAGGTCAAAATGAAAATCTCGGGCGGCTTTAGGACCTTCCAAGGCGCTCACGTCTTCGTCCGCCTGAGGTCCATCGTCTCCACCGCCCGAAAGCAGGGCCTCAACATCCTCCAAGCCCTGACCGCAAACCCAACCCATCTCCTCGCCGCCATCGCAGCCTGAAATCAGACGGCTTGGGAGTTACAATTTTTC
>CAWIHZ010000021.1:0-122019 GCA_963835955.1 uncultured Alphaproteobacteria bacterium
TCCGCGGCGCGCCTCGGCCCTCGCCCTGGCCGCCCTGAGCCGCCCTTCCGATCGAGGATCCGATCCGCGGTAACCGCGGCCCGGGCCCTTTCCTTCAGACCTCACTCTCACCCTGTGAATACGCCTCGCAGTTGCACGAGAGTTCACTCCCGTCCGCGCCGGTACACCGGAAGTTGTGTGGAGAATGGCGTCCCGGAAGGGAGTCGAACCCCTGACCCCAGGTTTAGGAAACCTGTGCTCTATCCTGCTGAGCTACCGGGACTAGAAGAAATCGTGACGCGGCCGCAGGGACGCTATGGACGAACGACCCTCGAGGCGGCAAAGCCTTTAGCATGAATTCCTGTCCCGCGCATCGCCGCGGCGAACGATTTGTCCGCTCCTGCGTCGCCGTCGGTTTGCGCGGCGGCGTGGCGTGCCTGACGCTCGCTTTGGCCGGCCCGGGCTTCGCGTTCTGCGGTTCGCCTGCGGGAACGGCGAGAGTTGTCGCCGTTGACCAGCGCCTCGAAATCGCCCTCGAAGACGGCAGAGTCGTAAGGCTCGGGGGCCTCGACACGCCTAACCCGGCGCGCGGCGCGCCAGAAACAGCGAAGGCCGCGCGTGCTTTCTTGGCCGCCCGTCTGGTCGGTCGGGATGCGGAACTCGACCTGCTCGCCGACCGGACGGATCGATGGGGTAGAGTCGTCGCGGACCTCTCCGTCCCCGAGGCTCCGGGCCGGCCGCCGGTCTCGATTGCATCGGCCCTTCTGGCGGCGGGCTTTGCTCGCGTTTGGCCGGAATTCGCGACGCGCGGCTGCTCGGCCGCGCGACTCGCCATCGAGGACGGCGCCCGCCGGGCGGGTCTGGGAATCTGGCGGGATCCTCAGTATTCCGTGATCTCCTCGTCCGATGGGTCGAAGTTGCGGAGCCGCGACGGGCAATTTGTTGTGATCGAGGGCAGGGTGCGGAGGGTTGGCTTTGGCCGTTCGCGCCTCTATTTAGACCTTGCCCCGTTTGACGGCCCGACGATCGTCATCGCGCGCAAGCTGGAGTCGGCCTTTGCGCGGGCCGGCCGACCGGTCGGCGGGCTTGTCGGACGAACGATCCGGGCTCGCGGAGCGCTGGACGACCGGTTTGGCTCGAGAATTGAGGTCGGCGAACCGGCGATGATCGAAATCCTGCGTCGCTCCGACGCATTTGGAGAGGCAAAACCGGATCCATGAGCGAGGGCGAACCGGGAGATTCGATGCGTCCGGCCGCCCCCGCGCGCCGAAAGCGCGTGGTCTCGTCGCTGGCGAGCGCGCTGATCCTCCTTGGCTTGGCCGCTTGCGCAACCGTCGATCGACCTTCCGCGACGGTCAACGTCGCCTCAACGGATGCGCCGCGAACCACCGGCGGCGCGCATCCCAATCCCGAGCGCAAACGCCTGATCGAGGCCTTTGGCGGCGTGTACTACGCGCCCGCGACAGAGGATTTTCTGAACGGCGTGCTCGTCAAGCTGGCGCCGGTCCCGGTCTCGTCCGGGCAGGCTTACCGGGTCACTTTGCTCGATTCGCCCGTCGTCAACGCCTTCGCCCTTCCCACCGGCGACATCTTCGTCACCCGCGGCTTGATTGCGCTCGCCGACGACACGTCCGAGATCGCGGCCGTCATGGCGCACGAGATCGCCCATGTGACGGCGCGCCATGCCGCTCAGCGGGCCGAATTCGCAAAGACGGCGGCGCTGTTCGTGCGCGTGAATTCTCAGGTGCTCGACCATCCCCAGCCCTCTGACGAAGTCAACGCCCGCTCGAAGCTGTCGATCGCCCGCTTTTCCCGGCAGCAGGAGCTGGAGGCGGATCAGATCGGCATCAAGACCATCGGCAAGGCCGGTTATGACCCTTTCGGCGCGGCGAGGTTCCTTACCGCGCTCGGCGAATGGAGCGCGCTCAGCGCCTCGATCACGGGCGCGAGATCCGCCGACCGGCCAGACATGATGGCGACCCACCCGTCGACCCCCGAGCGCATCGCCCAGGCCGTCGCCGAAGCCAGGCAGTTCGGCGCGCCTGGCGTCGGCGAGCAAGGTCGCAACGCCTATCTCGCCGCGATCGACGGCTTGCTGTTCGGCGACGACCCGTCGCAGGGGGTGGTGCGCGGAACTTCGTTCATTCATCCGAAGCTCGGCTTCGCCTTCGAGGCGCCAGAGGGCTTCACGCTCGAGAACCAGTCAGCCGCCCTTATCGGCGTCGGCGAGGCGGGCGGGGAAGCCCTGCGGCTCGACAGCATTCCGATCTCGGATTCCACGAGCGTCGCCAGCGCGATCGCCTCGGGCTGGATTGACAGTCTCAAAACGACCTCGGTCGAGACGATGCGGATCGGCGGCCTCGAGGCTGCAACCGCGGTTGCGCAGGGTGAACAGTGGAGCTTCCGCCTCGGCGCGGTCCGCCTGAACGGGAGGCTTTATCGTTTGATTTTCGCCGCGCACACGCTTTCTCCCGCGATCGACGCCCGGTTTCGGGCCTCGATCGAGTCATTTCACCTGTTGAACGCCCAAGATTCGGCGCGCGCCGCCACGCAGAGCATCAAGATCGTCGAAGCGGGAAGCGCCGACACGCCGGAAACAATGGCCGCCCGGATGTCGTTCCTGCCGAGTTCCCTCGATCAGTTTCTGATCCTCAACGGCCTGGAGCGAGGCGCGCCTTTGGTCGTGGGTCAACGCTACAAGATCATTGCCGAATGAGCACTGACGCCGTCCTCGCAGACGCGCGGCGCCGGCTCTCCCGACGGGTCGTCGTGGCGACCCATAACGCCGGCAAGCTGCGCGAGATGCGCGCCCTTTTGACCCCGTACGGGATCGACGCGGTCGGAGCCGCGGATCTGAATTTGATTGAGCCCGAAGAGACTGGATTGACCTTCCGGGACAACGCCGTCCTGAAGGCTCAGGCCGCCGCGCGCGCGACGGGCGTGGCGGCGCTCGCCGACGATTTGGGACTTTGCGTGGAGGCGCTGGGCGGCGCGCCCGGCGTCTACTCCGCCCGCTGGGCGGGCGAGGCCAGGGATTTCGCCGCGGCGATGGCCCGCGTCGAGAGGGAACTCCACGCCGTCGGCGCGTCCAAGCCGTGGCGGGCCCATTTCATCAGCGTACTGGCGCTCGCTTGGCCGGACGGGCGGGCCGAGGCGTTCGAGGGGCGAGTCGACGGCGATCTGGTCTTCCCGCCGCGCGGGATGGCGGGCTTCGGCTACGATCCGATCTTCCGGCCCGACGGTCAGGCTCGGACCTTCGGCGAAATGAGCGCCGAGGAAAAGCACGGACTGCCGGCGGATGGGTCGCTAGCCCTATCGCATCGCGCCCGAGCCTTTCAAAAGCTCGCCCGCGCAAGATTGTGAATTTTGCGCCGGCGACGGGGGCCGCTTGCATCGCGCCCGGCGCGCGACCGGGCGCGAAACTGCGCAAAAGGCGCGCTTAGGGGGGTGGCGATGGAGGGGCGGGTTCTGTCAAGGAAAGCCGCGCTGGCGCGGTCCGCAAGGGTGCCTAGCATTGGGTCGGCGGAGTGAGTGATGCGGGTTGACGAGACGGTCATACCAGGGGTCAAGATCGTGACGCCGAAGAAACACGGCGATCAGCGCGGCTTCTTTTCTGAGGTCTACAACCGATCGGCCTGGGAGACCGCCGGCCTCGACTTCGTATTCGTTCAGGACAACCATTCGTTTTCCGCAGCTGAAGGCACTTTGCGCGGGCTGCATTACCAGACGCCTCCCTTTCCCCAGGGCAAACTGGTGCGGGTCACGCGCGGCCGCATTCTCGACGTCGCCGTCGATATTCGCCGTTCGTCTCCGACATTCGGAAAATACGTCGCCATCGAGCTCTCGGCTGACAATTGGCGACAGTTGTTGATCCCGGTCGGCTTCGCCCACGGTTTCGTGACCCTGGAGCCGAACGTCGAGGTCCTCTACAAGACGACCGCGCCTTATTCGCCGGCTAATGATTGCGGCATCGCCTGGGACGATCCGGACATTGGGGTCGATTGGCGCGTTCCGGCGGGCGGTCCGACCCTGTCGGAAAGGGACAGGCTTTGGCCGCGGCTCAAGCACGCACGGGAACTGTTCGATTGATGCGTATCGCCGTTACCGGAACGAAGGGCCAGGTGGCGGCTTCGCTGATCGAACGCGCCGGTTCCGAGTTCGAGATCGTCGCGCTCGGCCGCCCGTCCTTCGCGCTCGAGGATCGCGAGAGCGTGCGCATGGGTCTGGAGGCTGTGCGGCCGGACGTGATTGTCAACGCCGCCGCTTATACCGCCGTGGACAAAGCCGAGGCGGAAGAGGGCGTCGCGGTCGCGATCAACGGCGAGGGGGCGGGCTATGTTGCGGAAGCCGCATCCCGGATCGGCGCGCCCTTGCTCCACCTGTCTACGGACTATGTGTTCGACGGGGCGCTCGATCGCCCCTATCGCGAGGACGACCCGACCGGTCCGACTGGCGTCTACGGCCGCTCCAAGCTCATCGGCGAAAGGCTGGTCGCCGAACGCTGTCCCGACAGCGTCATTCTGCGCACCGCCTGGGTATACAGCCCGTTCGGCGCGAATTTCCTGCGCACGATGCTGCGCCTCAATGAGACGCGCGAGGAGGTCGGGGTCGTCGCCGATCAACGCGGCAACCCGAGCTCGGCGCTGGACATCGCCGACGCTTTGTTCGCCGTCGCGGCAGCGGTGCGGGGCGATTCTTCTCCAAGGCTGCGCGGCATCTTTCACATGACGGGATCGGGCGACGCCACTTGGGCGGATTTCGCCGAGACAATCTTCAATGAGGCTGCGGCGCGCGGGCGCCGTCATACGCGAGTGAGGCGCATAGCAACCGCCGATTACCCCACTCCCGCGCTGCGCCCGGCCAATTCTCGCCTCGACAACGAAAAGCTGCGCCGCGTATACGGCCTCGGATTGCCGGACTGGAGGGCGTCGGTGGCGGCATGTTGCGCGCGGTTGGTCGCATGATCGGTTCGTTTCGGGCGGCGAGTCCGCCGGTCGACCGCCGAGAGCCAGCTGGGTTCGCTGCGACATCGGATCTTACGTGGGAGATTCCATGCGACGGAAGGTGCTGGTAACTGGCGGAGCGGGGTTCATCGGGTCCGCCGTGTGCCGCCATCTTGTCGGCGCCGGCGTCAATGTTTTGAACATCGACGCATTGACCTACGCGGGCAATTTGCAATCGCTGGCGACGATCGGCAATTCGCCCGGCTACCGCTTTGCCAAAATCGACATCTGCGACCGGCGCGCGCTCGCGCAGGCGTTCGCGGACTTCGAGCCCGAGCACGTCATCCACCTGGCCGCTGAAAGCCACGTCGATCGCTCGATCACCGCCGGCGACGCGTTCATCCAGACGAATATCGTCGGCGTGTTCTCGATGCTGGAGACGGCGAGAGCGTTTTGGCAACGGCTGCCCTCGCCCCAGCGCGACCGGTTCCGCTTCCTGCACGTGTCGACCGACGAGGTCTATGGCTCGCTTGGCGACGACGGCTTATTCGTGGAGACGACGCCATATGATCCGAGTTCGCCCTATTCGGCCTCGAAGGCTGCTTCCGATCATCTGGTGTCCGCCTGGGTGCGCACTTATGGATTCCCGGCGTTGATTTCGAATTGCTCGAACAATTACGGGCCCTATCACTTCCCCGAGAAGCTCATCCCGCTGATTATCCTCAACGCCATCCACGAAAAGCCGCTGCCGGTCTATGGCGCGGGCGCGAACGTGCGCGACTGGCTGTACGTCGAGGACCACGCGCTGGCGCTCGATCTGATAGTCAGCCGCGGCCGCGTCGGGGAAAAATACAATGTCGGCGGCCGGAACGAGCGGCGCAACATCGAGGTCGTGCGCCGCATCTGCGGCATCCTCGATCGCTTGCGCCCGATCGGCCGGCCGCACGAATCGCTCATCTCCTTCGTTCCCGACCGGCCCGGTCACGATCTGCGGTATGCGATCGACGCAGCCAAACTGGAGCGTGAACTCGGCTGGCGACCGCTCGAGACGTTCGATAGCGGGATCGAGAAGACGGTCCGCTGGTATCTGGACAACGAATGGTGGTGGCGTCCATTGCGCGAGAAGGCCTACGCCGGCGAGCGGCTGGGCGTGCTCGACGAGCGGGCGGCGCAAAAGCCGGCGACCGCACCTGCCGCCGTCGCCAACCCGGGGCTGATCGATCGATGAAGGGCATCATTCTGGCGGGCGGCGCGGGCACGCGCCTGCATCCGATCACTTTGGCGGTCTCTAAGCAACTCGTCCCGGTCTACGACAAGCCGATGATCTACTATCCGCTCTCGGTAGTCATGCTGGCGGGGATCCGGGAGGCGCTGGTCATTTCGACGCCCCACGATTTGCCGCTCTTCCGCCGACTGCTTGGCGACGGCGGCGATTGGGGCATGCGGATTGAATACGCCGAGCAGCCGAAGCCGAACGGGCTCGCGCAGGCCTTCGTGATCGGCGCGGCGTTTATCGGGCGCGGTCCGGCGATGCTGGTTCTCGGCGACAATATCTTTTACGGCGCGGGATTGGGCGAGCAACTTCGCCGGGCGGCGAAGCGCGAGCGCGGCGCGACCGTATTCGCCTATCATGTGCCCGACCCGGAGCGCTATGGCGTGGTCGAGTTCGACCGTGCCGGGCGCGCAGTCTCGGTCGAGGAAAAACCGGCCAAACCTAAGTCGCACTGGGCGGTGACGGGGCTCTATTTTTACGATTCCAGGGTCGTCGAGATCGCCAAGTCGCTCGACCCTTCTCCGCGCGGCGAATACGAGATCACCGACATCAACCGGATCTATCTCGAATCCGGCGAATTGAACGTGGAGCGGATGGGGCGCGGCTTCGCATGGCTTGATACCGGAACGCCGGATTCGCTCGTTGACGCGGCGAACTTCGTGCGCACGCTCGAATTGCGTCAGGGATTCAAAATCAGCTGTCCCGAGGAAATCGCCTTGGACCTCGGCTTCATCGACGCCGCCCAGTTCGAGCGAATCATCGGGCGCTTCGAAAAGAGCGCGTATGGGCAGTATCTACGCTCGGTGCTGGAGGAGCGCCGCCAGACGCCAGCTGGACGCTGACGTTTGCGTCGTCGGCGATCAACGCTGTTCCGAGCGGCGCGAATTGCGGCGGCGGCGGCGCCGAAGTAATATCGCGTGCCGGCGTGGCGACGAAAGGGGAAGGGCGATGGCCGAAAAGCCGCGACGTGACGCCCCGCGCGCGGGTCTGCCGAGGGACGGCGATCCCGGCTTCGATCTCAAACGCGTGCTCAAATCCATAGTGACGATCCAGTCCTCGATTCCCGACGACGCATTCACCGCCCAGACGCTTGGCGACCAGCGGTCGGGCAGCGGCGTGGTCATCCGCGACAACGGCCTCGTGTTGACGATCGGCTACCTCATTACGGAGGCCGAGAGTGTGTGGCTCGCCAGCGCGGACGGCTGCGTCACCCCCGGCCACGCACTCGCCGTCGATGCGGAGACCGGGTTCGGTCTGGTGCAGGCTCTCGGCCGGCTCGACTGTCCAGCGCTCGAGCTTGGCAGTTCGGGCGAAGCGAGGCTCGGCGATCCGGTGATTCTCGCGGCGGGGGGCGGGACGAAGACCTTGCGCGCCGCGATCGTCGGGAAGCAGGAATTCGCCGGCTATTGGGAATATCTGCTCGACGAGGCGATTTTCACCGCTCCCGCCCATTCGTTCTGGGGCGGCGCGGGCGCCATCGACAGCGCGGGCCGGCTCTTGGGCATAGGATCGCTCCATGTCGAGCAGGTGAACCCACAGGCGGGAACGCGCGACACCAACATGATCGTTCCGATCGACCTCCTGCCGCCGATCCTCGAGGATCTCCTGGCCTACGGCCGGGTCAACAAGCCGGCGCGCCCATGGCTCGGGATTTACTCGGCTGAAAGGGACGACGAGATCGTCGTCGCAGCGGTGGCTGAAAGCGGGCCGGCGGCGGCCGCCGGGCTGCGCCGCGGCGACATTATCGCCAGCGTGCGCGGCGCGGAGATTGCCGATCTCGCGGACTTTTATCGCAAGGTCTGGAGTTGCGGCGACGCGGGCGTCGAAGTCCCGATCGAAATCATCAGGGACGGGCGGGCGCTCGGTCTGCGGGTTCAGTCGGCCGATCGAAGCGGGTTCCTCAAGCGGCCCCGGCTGCAGTGAAGAGGCTCCGGCGGCGTCCCGACATTCCCCGCCTATGGCACTTTCCCGGGACGCAAATGCAGGAGAATCCCCATCGCAGGCATAGCGCGGTGCGCTGCTCTTCGCCCCTGCGGTCGCGTCGCGCAATGCGGGACACCACCTCCGTCTTGAAACAGGGAGCGAGAGGAGCTCGAAATCAAGGACAGCCCGAAAAGGGTCGCCGCCGGTGGCGGTGCGTCCCGTGGCCCGTCTGATCAAACGGGCGCCAACGTCACCCAATGACGCATCCTTGACTTGGAACTCCTCTCGCCCGGAACCCGCGACCTATTTCGACTGCAAATCGCCGCGCAGCGTGTGGCTTTCCCCGTCCAGCAGGGTGTAGGCGATGTCGTCGATCCGCCACTCGCCGCGCTCGAACACCATGGCGTAAGTCAACTTCTCGCGGGCGCCGTCGCCGCGCGCGAACTCGGCCTGCACCGTCGCAGCTTTGCCGCTTTCGGTGATCGGAGAAACCGCCAGATCGACGAAATGCGGGGCCTGGTCGCTGAACGGCTCGTTGACAATGGCCGGCGCTGCGTTCAGCGGGTCCTGACGAACGTCGAAATCAATGGCTCGCAGCAGCGAACGCGAGAAAAATCGGGCGCGAAGCGCCGGGTCGCCCATCACGCCGTCGCCTGCGCGGTCGATCGCCGGCTGATCAGCCATGTACGCGGCCTTGACCGCCGCCGCCGGCCCGTGCCCGGACAGCGCCGCCTGGCCGGCGAGAACGAACGGGAGAATACAGGTGACCACGATCAACGTTCGCATGACGCGTTCCTTCCCTTTGTCGAGCCAATATTAACCACGACCCAGCCCGTGGCGCTGTGACGCGCGTCACACTGGTTGGGAGCTCTGCAAGGAGGAGGCGTTGCTCAGACGGTCGAGTCTCGGTTTGACCCAGGAGGGAATCTGGAGCCAGATCGATTCCCCGCCGGGCGAAACGCGGACCGGCCTGCTTCGCCGCCGGCGCCGACGCCGCCCGGCCGCGCGCCAAGCCGCAACTGCAAGCAAACTGCCTAACCAGACTCCCGGCCGACAGTCCGAGGACGGGACGGCCGCAGGAACGATCGGGAATGTGCGGGGAGCGAAGCGTTGAAATCGCAACTCTAGGGTCGGCGTCACCGCCGACGCGGCGACTCAGCGCGCCCGCTCCCAGCCGCCCTGGCCGCCCTCGCGCCAATAGCTGACCGCACGGCCCTCGTCCTTCAGGCGTTTCCAGCGGGCGCGGGCCTCCGCGATCGCCTCGTCGTCGCGGCCGTCGAACAACACGATGACCTCGTCGAACGCCCCGTCCTCCTCGACCGCCTCGGCGCCGGGCAAAAGCACCAACATCTTGGCGCCGTTCGGGTTTTCCACCTGCGCCGTCAGGAAGACCGGATGCGACGAAGGATCGCCGTCGCCGGCCGCGCCGTGGGGGAGAAAACTTGCGTCGTCGTAGGTCCACAGCCGGTCGTTGAGGGCGGCGACCATCTCGTTGGACGAAGCGCGAACGACGACGCGCCGTCGCCCCGCCAGCGCGCGCTCGAGCAGATCCGGCAGTGCCTGATCGATCCGTCGGCGTTCGAGATGATGGAAGCGAAACTCGCTCACTCGCCTGCCGGTCCGACGATGACGAAGGTGCGGTCCGAATCGGTCGCCATTAGTCCCAGGCTGACGCCGCCGGGTTCGTGCTCCTCGATCTTGCCGGCGATATAGACGTCGCCACGCTGGCGCGAGGCGTTCAGATATTCGCGCGCGTCGACGCTCATGCCGCGCAGGACGGCGTTGCTCTTGGCCGCGTCCCAGCCCAGCGCCGCGTGCAGCGCGGCGGCCTGAAATCGCTCGAAATTGGTGGTCGTGCGCGCTTTTGCCGGTTCGCTGATGCGCGCCTCGAAGCGCACGAATTCGTCGCCGTGGCAAGTCAGGGTCGCATCGACTTCGACTCTGGTCGTCACGTCGAACACGTTCGCGTCGGACCTGGCCCTCGACACCACGATAGCGTGCGAGAACTCGACCTGCATGTCGCTGGCGGCCAGGCGCAGCGCGTTGGAAAAGGCGTCGCAGCCCGCCAGCGCCCACGCCGATTCCGGATCTGAGCACAACGCCGCCAGCGCGAGCGCGAAGACCGTGGATCGAAGCCCCATTGTGATGTCCCCGCCCATGTCATCGAGCCAGTTCCAAGTCTCCGCAATCCTCGACGTCGCAATCCTAGTCCTCATACGAGTCGGCGATCAGACGGTTCAGCAGGCGAACGCCCCATCCCGAACCCCAGGACTGGTTGATCTCCGACGCCGGCGAACCCATGGCCGTGCCGGCGACGTCGAGGTGCGCCCAAGGCGTTTCCTTGATGAAGCGCTGCAGGAACTGCGCGGCGGTGATCGAGCCGCCATGGCGTCCGCCAGTGTTCTTCATGTCGGCGAACTTGGAATCGATCATCTTGTCGTAGCCGGCGCCGAGCGGCATTCGCCAGACCTTCTCGCCGGTCGCCACGCCCGCCGTGATCAGCCGCTGCGCCAATTCGTCATTGTTCGAGAACAGGCCCGCGTATTCCTGCCCGAGCGCCACCATGATGGCGCCTGTCAGCGTCGCTAGATCGATGATCGCCCGCGGGGAGAAGGTCTCCTGAGCATACCACAGCGCATCGGCCAGCACGAGCCGCCCCTCGGCGTCGGTATTGACGATTTCGATCGTCTGTCCTGACATCGAGGTGACGATGTCGCTCGGCCGCATCGCGTCCCCGTCGGGCATGTTCTCGACCAGGCCGATCACGCCGACCGCGTTCACCTTCGCCTTGCGCGCCGCCAGCGCATGGAGGAGCCCGACGACGCAGGCCGCGCCGCCCATGTCGCCTTTCATGTCCTCCATGCCGGCGGAGGGTTTGATCGAGATGCCGCCCGAATCGAAGGAGACGCCTTTGCCGACGATGACGAGCGGTTTTGCCCGCCTCGCGCGGCCGCCGCTCCAGCGCATGGTGACCAAGCGGCTTTCGCGGGCGGAACCGCGCCCCACGCCGAGCAGGGCGTTCATGCCGAGCTTGCCCATCGCCTTTTCGTCGAGGATGCGCGTCTCGACCCCGAGCTTCTCCAAAGTCTTGGCGCGATCGGCGAATTCGGCGGGAAAGAGGACGTTCGGCGGTTCGTTGACGAGGTCGCGTGCAAACTCGACGCCTTCAGCCACCGCAAATCGCTCGTGCGAGATCGCGCGCGCCGCCGCGGCATGGTTCAGGCCGATATAAAAATCAGGCGTTTCGGCGCTCTCCTCGTCCGAATCTTTCTTACGCGTCTTATACTTCTGGAAGCGATAGCCGCGTAGGCGAAGTCCCAGGGCAAAGTCGGCGGCCGCGGCGCTGTCCCAAGTCCCCGCGGGGGGCTCGAATGCGACTTCGACTTTGTGCGCGCCCGTCAATTTGCCGAAAACGAAGCCTCCGAGCCTCGCGAAGTCGATCTCGCCATTGTCCTTCCCCGGGGCGACGCCGACGACCATCAGCCTCGAAGCCTCGATGCCGGCCGGAGCGAGAATGTCGAGCGCGGTGCGCTGAGCGCCGCGGAAATTTGACGCCTTGGCGGCGGTCCGGATCAACGGCTCAAGGTCGCCAAACCGGGCTTTCACCGTCGAAGCGGGCTTCATATCCTCGCCAACAAAGACGACGAGCGCGTTTCCCTTGAGCGCCGACGGCGAACCAAAGGCGATCTTGACGACTTCGCTCATGACCATCCTATTTCAACGTTGGCGCGCGCCATCCGATTCGACCAATGCGGTCGGGCCGGCCGCCGGGGGTCGAGATATCGAGGGTTTGGCTCGCTCGTCAATAAGCCGCCGCGATTGCGCATCACAATTCTCGGGTAAACCGCACGGAGGGTCCCGACTTGCAACATCAACGCGTACGGGATAGCGCCGGCGACGAGCGGCGGATTGGGCCCCCGCGCCTTTCGATGCGGCGGCGATGATTCGAGTTGAACGCTATTTGTTCAGGACGGCGGGGACGGCCTTTCTCTCGGGCCTCGTCGTACTAACGGGCGTCATTTGGATTACCCAAGCCCTGCGGCAGATTGATCTGTTGACGAGCAAGGGTCAGACCATTCTCATTTTTCTTTTGATGACTGGTCTCGCGGTGCCCTCACTGGTGGCGATCATCGCTCCCGTCGCGCTGTTCGGAGGGGTTCTATACACGCTCAACAAGCTCAACGGCGACAGCGAATTGGTGGTGATGTCGGCCTCCGGCGTTTCGCCGGCGCGCCTTTTGCGCCCGCTGGCGCTGCTGTCCGGCTTGGTGTTCGCCGTCGTGGCGGCCTTATATATTCAGGTTCTACCTTGGAGCTTTGGCGCGATTCAAAGGCTGACGACTTTCGTTCATGCCGATTTTATCGCCAACTTCGCCCGTCCCGGCGCCTTCACCCAGCTCGAATCGGGGTTCGTCTTTCATTTCCGCGAACGTACGCCCGACGGGGCGCTGCGCGGGGTTTTCATGCAGGACTGGCGCGACCCCGCTCATATCACAACCTACATCGCGGAGGCCGGCAAGACCGTCGATCGCAACGGCTCGACCTATCTTCAGCTTTCGAAGGGCGTCCTTTTGCGGCCGCAGTCGTCGGGCAATTCAGCGATCGTGACCTTCGACGACTATACGATCGATCTTTCCCAGTTCATGCACGCCGTCAGCTCGATCAAGAAGCCGCAGGAACGAACCACCGCCCAATTGCTGAGGCCTGACGCCCAGGATCGCGCCGATCCGACGCTGGACGGCCACATCCGGAGCGAGTTGCTCAATCGTCTAGCGAGCCCGCTCTACGCTCTTGTCGCCGGCCTGATCGCCTTCGCAGCGCTCGGAGAGGCGCGCACGACCCGGCAGGGGCGCGGCGTCGCGATCAGCGGGGCGATTTTCGCGTTTCTTTTCCTGCGCATGCTTGGCATCGCGGCGACGACGCTCGTCGTCGGCGACCCATCGGCCGCCGTTTTTGTATGGGCGATCCCGATTGGCGCATGCCTCGGGGCGCTGACGGTCATCTTCCGTCGACCGCTGCTGGGGTGGCGTCTCATGGCGAGGCCGGCATGATCGGCCGGACGCTTTCGCTCTATTTGGCGACCCGCTTCGCGCGGACGGTCATCGCGGCGTTCGCGTTCGTTTTCGCCCTCATCTACGCCGTGGATCTGGTAGAGATGCTGCGCCGTTCGGGCGATGCGCGGCGGGCGACCGGAATCGCCATTGCCGGTCTGTCGCTTCTTCGGACGCCGACGTTCGCCGAACAGGCCCTGCCGTTCGCGGTGCTGTTTGGTTCGATGATCGCCTTTCTCAACCTGTCGCGCAAAATGGAGCTGGTGGTGGCTCGGGCCGCGGGGGTATCGGTTTGGCAGTTTCTAACCCCGCCGCTGATCGTGAGCACCCTGATAGGGGTGTTGTCGGTGGTCGCATATAATCCAGCGTCGACTTGGATGAAGCAGAGATCCGACGCGATCGAGGTCCGCTTGTTTAGCGACCTGGCGCCTGGATCGGGGGGGATGTGGATCCGGCAGAAAAGCATCGACGGCCAGGCGGTCATTCACGCCAACGGGAGAGACTCCACCGGGACGCAGCTCACAGGCATTGAGGTTTTCAACTTCGACGATAAGGGCAATTTCGTCGAGCGGGTGGATGCGGCCTCGGGCGATCTGGAGGACGGGTACTGGTTGTTGCGTGACGCAAAGGTGATCACGCCGGGCTTCGAAACGCTTCCGGTCTCGACCTACCTGCTCGCGACCAGTCTCAGTCGTCGGGAGGTCGCTCAGGCCTTCGTGGCGCCGGAGACAGTGTCTTTCTGGAGACTGCCTGGGCTGGTCGCCCAGACCGAGCGGGCCGGGCTGGATCCGACCGCTTATCGACTGAGATATCAGGAGCTTTTGGCCCGCCCGCTGATGCTGGCGGCGATGGTGTTGGTCGCCGCATGCTTTTCGTTAAGATTCTTCCGAATGGGCGGCATCGAATATATGGTTTCTGGTGGCGTCGCAGCCGGGTTCGTGCTTTATGTCATTACGAAAGTGATCAACGACCTCGGCGGGGCCGGATTTATCAGCGCGCCGGTGGCGGGCTGGTCGCCTGGGCTCGTCGGGTGTTTGTTTGGCGTTTATGTGTTGCTGCAGCAAGAGGATGGTTGATGGGATGCGCCGTCAGCTCTTCCCTTGAGCCGAAGACGCACCGCACCCGAGCCTCGCGGTCCGGTCCGCCGATCCTTGGGCTGGCGGTACTCGCGTCCCTGACCATTTGGCTCTATTGCCCCGCGTCAGCGCAAAATTCGGCCGCGGGCGCGCCGCCGGCGCAGGCTGCCAAGGCTCCCGGCAAGAAAACGCCAGAAAAGCTCGTCATCGACGCGGACCAACTCGTCTACGACAAGGACAAGAACATCGTTTCGGCGATCGGATCGGTCCAGCTGTTCTACCAGGGGCGCGTCCTTCAGGCCGACCGCGTAATCTACAACCGGGCCACCAAGCGGGTTTACGCGGAAGGTCACGCCAAGATGACCGACGAGCACGGCGACGTCGTTTACGGGAGCCGGTTCGAGCTCAGCGACAATTTTCGCGACGGCTTCATCGACAGCGTCCAGTTGCTCACTTCCGACAAGACACGTTTCACCTCCCCTAGGGTGGAACGCACCAACGGCGACATCACGGTGCTGAGCAAGGGCGCCTACACCGCCTGCGAGCCCTGTAAGAATCATCCCGAACGGCCGCCGTTCTGGCAAGTGCGCGCGACGCGCATCATCGAGAACCAGGTGACGCACACGGTCTATTACGAGGACGCGCAACTACTGCTCTGGGGAGTCCCGATCTTTTGGATGCCGTATTTCTCGTCGCCCAACTCGACCGTCAACAAGCAGACCGGACTCCTGGCGCCGCAGTTCGTCCAGGGCGCCAATCTGGGCTACGGCGTCGGCCTGCCCTATTTCATCAATCTTGCGCCGAATTACGATCTGACGCTGACCCCGACCTACCTGTCGAAACAAGGGCTTCTGGGCGAGGCCAACTGGCGTCAGCGGATGTCGAACGGCATCTATAACATTCGCGTGACCGGCATCAATGAACAGGAGCCCAGCCTGTTTCCCGCCTATCCCTATGGCGCGGGCAACAGCCGCTTGCGCGGCTCGATCGAAAGCAAGGGCAGCTTTCTTCTCAACGACATGTGGCAGTTCGGCTGGAACGGCACCTGGATGACCGACAAGTTTTTCCTCAACGATTACAAACTGCAAGGCATCGACTTCAGCAATTACTACTTTCAGGACGTCGTATCGTCGGTGTACCTGCGCGGCCAGGCCGCGCACAGCTATTTCGACCTGAGCGCCTACCATTTCGTCGGCACGACCGCAAACGACGACAATCGCACCCTGCCGATCGCCGCGCCGGTGTTGGATTACAATCGCGTCTTCGACCTTCCCGCCGATCGCACCAATGGGCTCGGAGGGCAGCTGACGGTCAACTCCAACGTTGTCAACATCGACCGCACCAACGCGGCGTTTCAGTCGACTGGCCTGCAGACCTTTGACAACGCCTACCACCTCTATAACGTCTGTGAGACGCAGGTTGCGGGCGTCCTCGTGCCGACCTACATCCCGGGCAAGTGTCTGTTGCGCGGCGTCGCGGGCGCTTATACGCGCGCCAGCGGCCAGGTCTCATGGCAGCGCAACTATATCGATTCGATCGGCGAGGTCTGGAAGCCGTTTCTATTCGCGCGTCTCGACGGCGAAGCGACCGAGCTCAATGAAACCGGAGCGATAACCTATGCCAGCGCCGTCGGATCGAGCACGGTCGCCAACTCGAGCCAGGCCGCCTTTTTTTCCGGCGCGCAACAGGGCTCGTTCGCTCGCGGGATGGCGGGAATCGGGGTCGAGTACCAGTTCCCGTTCACTTTCAGTTCTTCCTGGGGCACACAGACGATCACGCCGATCGGACAGCTGATCGCGCGGCCAAACGAGATCGTGCCTCGCATCCAGCCCAATGAGGACGCGCAAAGCCTCGTTTTCGACGAGACCAACCTGTTCGCCTGGAACAAGTTCTCCGGCTACGATCGGATCGAAGGCGGCACGCGGCTCAACTATGGGCTGCAATACACCGCCAACTTCGCCAATGGCGGGCACGCCAACGTGGTGGCCGGACAGTCGATCCAGGTCGCGGGCCAGAACTCTTACACCCTCTTCGACGTCGCCAACACCGGTCTCGATTCCGGCCTCGACAGGACCGTGTCCAATTTCGTCGCCGGCGAGACGCTGCAGCCGTTCTCGACCCCGATCTCGCTGATCAGCAAGCAGCAGTTCGACAGCGCGACCTTGCAGCTCAAACGTTTCGACGGAATCGCCAGAGCTAGTTTCGCCGGTTTGACCGGCAGCGTCGACTACGCGCTGTATGCGGCTCAACCGGCGCTCGGGTGGGAATATCCGCGCGAGGGCCTGACCGGAAATCTCGGCTACAAGTTCCGGGATCATTGGTCGCTTGACGGATCGCTCCTCCTTGACATGTCGCGCCACTATTATGACACTGCGGGGCAGACGACGCCGATATTCTACCCCGTCGGCTATTCGCTCGGCTTCGGCTACAAGGACGAATGCACGACGTTGACCGTCCGCTACTCGTCCAACCTCAGCGCCCCCGCGGCCTACCCCGTGTATGCGGGCGGCCCGGTCGTTTACAATCCGGCTGTGCGCAATCAGACGCTGATGATCCAACTGGTCCTGCGCACGCTCGGCGACGTCAAGGCGAACGTCGGCCTCTGACGGAAAGATTGTCCGAGCCGACGGAGCTCTTTCGATGACGGGCGACAGGCCGCCCCTGGCGATGACGATGGGCGACCCGGCCGGCGTCGGCCCTGAACTGGCGCTCGCCGCATGGCGGAAACGGAAGCCCGGCGACGCTCCGTTCTTCATCCTTGCCGCGCCGGCGTATCTCGCCGCCGTCGCCGGGCGCAGCGGATCGGAGACGCCCATCATCGAGACGGACGCCGCTCGCGCCGCTAGCGTTTTCGATAAGGCTTTGCCGGTGGTCCCGCTCGAGAACGCTTTTGAAGCCGAGACCGGCCGACCCGAATCCGGCGCCGCGACGGCGACGATCGAGTCGATCAGGCGCGCGGTCGAAGCCGTCCGCGTTGGCGGGGCGCGCGCCGTGGTGACCAATCCGATCGCCAAGGCGCTGCTGTACGAGGCCGGTTTTCCCTTTCCCGGACATACCGAATATCTGGGCGAGCTGGCGAAGGCTTGGGCCGCGCCAGCGTTTCCGGTGATGATGATCTGGTCGGAAGCGCTAGCCGTCGTCCCGGTGACGATCCATATCGCGCTCGCCGAGGCGCCGAAGGCGTTGAGCGCGGAACTCATTGTCAGGACCGCGCGCGTGGTCGACCGCGATTTGCGCGCGCGGTTCGGCCTCGCGCGACCCCGCCTCGCGTTCGCCGGTCTCAACCCGCATGCGGGCGAGGGCGGCGCGATGGGGCGCGAGGAGATCACGATCATCGCTCCGGCGATCGAGGCCCTGCGCGCAGAGGGGATCGACGCGACGGGGCCATTTTCCGCCGATACGATGTTTCACGCCAAGGCGCGCGCGAGCTACGACGTCGCGCTGACCATGTATCACGATCAGGGCCTGATCCCAGCCAAGACGCTCGCCTTCGACGAGGGCGTCAATGTCACCCTCGGCCTGCCGTTCGTCCGCACCTCGCCCGACCACGGCACGGCTTTCGACATCGCCGGCAAGGGCCTCGCCAATCCGTCGAGCCTGATCGCGGCGCTCAAGCTCGCAGACCGGCTGACGCGATGAGCCTCGCCGCCGACGGGCTTCCGCCGCTGCGCGACGTCGTCGCGGCGCACGACCTAAGCGCCCGCAAGGCGCTTGGCCAGAACTTCCTGTTCGACCTTAACCTGACGCGAAAGATCGCCCGCGCCGCCGGACCGCTCGATGGCGTCGTCCTGCTCGAGGTCGGCCCTGGCCCCGGCGCGCTCACCCGCTCGCTGTTGTCGGAGGGCGCGAAAAGGGTGATCGCGATCGAGCGCGACCAGCGGGCGCTGCCGGCGCTCGCCGAAATCGGCGCGCGCTGGCCCGGCCGGCTCGATGTTATCGTCGGCGACGCGCTGGACGTCTCCGCTCAGGCTCTGATCGCCAAGGCCGGCGGCGCGGTCTTGAGAATTTGCGCCAATCTTCCCTACAACATCGCGACCGCGCTGTTGACCCGGTGGCTGGAGGCCGAACCATGGCCGCCGTTCTTCGATCGCCTGACGCTCATGTTCCAGCGCGAGGTGGCGCTGCGGATCGTCGCGACCCCCGCCGAGCGGGTCGACTACGGACGTCTCGGCGTCCTCGCGGGGTGGCGCACGCGGGCGCGGATTCTGTTCGAGGTTCCGGCCGCCGCCTTTATTCCGCCGCCAAAGGTGACCTCCAGCGTGGTCGAACTGATCCCCCGCGCGACGCCCGACCCCTGCGATCCGCGCATCCTTAGCGCCGCGACGCGGGCGGCTTTCGGCCAGCGCCGCAAGATGTTGCGACAGTCGCTGAAGGGTTTCGCCGCAGCGCGCGGCCTCGACCTGGCCGCGCTTCTCGCGGAAGCCCGGCTCCGACCGACGATGCGGGCCGAGGAGCTCGATGTCGCGGACTATGCGGCGCTGGCGCGCGCGGCGGCGAAAGGCGGCGAGGCATAGTCGAACCCAGCGCGCCCGCCCACGCGGTTCGACTTGGTCGCTTACGCGGTTCGGTCGACGATTGGCGGCCCAGGCCCGGCGGCGCTCGGGAAATTCATATTCAATATCGTAAGATCGTACTCGATTGCGCTGGAAGCGATATTTGCAACATGACCGCGTAGATGGCCGGGTCAAGCCCGCTACTGCGACGAGATCCGCTTGACCTCACGCCCAGCGCGCTTGCCGAAAGCGAAGGATATGGAAGGACAGTTTGGCGGTGATAATTCCTCGCGCTCGCTGCTTGAGGCGGCGCTCAGGCTGCTCTATTCCGCGGCATCGCCGCAATTTAGCTCAAAGTCATGATTTAGCTCAAAGTCATGATATAGGCCGACGGCCATCTCGAATTAAGCGCAGTCGACCGCCGTGACGAAAAGGGATTGGAAATGCGCGCTGCCAGGAGACGATTCATCGGCGGGCTCGGCGTCGCGGCGGCTGGCGCGATGGCCGGCCCCGCCGTGGCCGATCCTTTCCCGGACCTACGCTGGCGAATGACGTCCGCGTTTCAACCCGATCTCGATTTTCTCTTCGGCGGCGCTCAAACTTTCGCTCAGGCGCTGTCCGACATGACCGACGGCCATTTCACGGTCGCCGTTTCCGCCGCGGGGGAAATCGCGCCGGCGCTGGGAGCGCTGGATGCGGTGGCCGACGGCAAAGCAGAATGCGCGCATACAGCGCTCTCATATTCGTGGAACACGGATCCGGCTTATGTGTTCGCGACGGGGGCGCCCTTTGGGATGAACGCCCGCCAACACACGGCATGGCTGCAGGACGGCGGCGGCGGTGCGCTGATCGACGAATTGCTCTCCGGCCGAAACCTCGCGGCGCTGCCATTGGGCGGCACGGGGGCGCAAATGGCGGGCTGGTTTCGCAAGGAGATTCACGGCGCGTCCGATTTCAACGGACTCAAGGTACGCATCGGCGGCTTCGCCGGAAAGGTTCTCCAGAACTCTCGGCGCAACGCCGGTCGCCATCCCGAAAGACGACATCCTCAAGGCGCTCAAGGACGGATCGCTCGACGCCTTCGAATGGGTCGGTCCCTACGATGATGAGAAGTTCAGCTCTTTGAAGGATGGCGCGAGGCAAGCCATCTCGACCGTCGCGCCCTACTACTATTATCCGGGATGGTGGAGGGGCGACATGCAGTTGCATCTTGTTGTCGCCAAGGACAAGCTCGCGGCGCTGCCGAAATCCTACCAGGCGTCATTCCGGGCCGCGGCCGCGATCGCCAACCAATCGGTGCGCGCGAACTATGACGCGGCAAATCCGGGGGCGCTGAAGCGCCTTGTGATCGGAGGCGCGCAATTGCGGCTCTTCCCCCAGGAGGCGCTGGAGGTCTGTTACAAGGCTGCCAACGGCCTCTATGCCCAGCTTACCGCGGAAAACCCGAGGTTCAAGAAAATCGCGGACTCCTACATGGCGTTTCGCGCCGACCAATATCTTTGGTGGCAGGTGGCCGAATATTCGTTCGACAACTTCATGATCCGCGAGCGGCGCGCCAGAGGCTGACGCTTTCGGACGCGCGCGCTCACGCGACAGCGCGATCCTCGAAGTCCAAGCGCGACGTCTCGTCGGGGGCGTTCGAGCGCAAGACCAGCGAAAGCAGGCAGGCCACGACAACATTCGCGATCACCGCCGTCAGACCGTTGTAGGCGGCGAATCCGAGGCCGCTGTCGATGTGCAATCCGACCAGCGGAATGTCCCACTTCAGGGCGTGCAACGGGGTCCAGGCCTTCTCGCCCCAGGCGAGCCATGTGCCCACGACCATGCCGAACCCCCAGCCAGTCAACAATGCCGCGCCGCTGAACCAGCGCGTATAGAGGCCGAAAATCATCGCCGGAAAAATCTGCACCATCCAGACCCCACCCAGCAATTGCAGATCGAGCGCGAATTTCGTCGGCATGAAAAAGATCACCAGCAGCGCGCCGACCTTGACAATCAGCGACACCAGTTTGGCAAGGATGGCTTCCTCCTGCGGAGTCATTCGTGAGTGAACAAACGGCTTCCATATGTTGCGGGTGAAAGTGTTGGCGGCGCCGATCGACATAACGGCCGCCGGCACCAGCGCGCCAAGCGCTATTGCCGCGAAGCAAAAGCCGGCGAACCAGTCCGGGAACGCCCAGAGCAGCAGCTGCGGGACGGCGTCCTGCGGACTTGCCGTCTTAACTCCGGCGGCGATGGCCATCAGGCCGAGCAGCGCGATCAGGCCGAGCGCGATAGAATAGGCCGGCAGCGTCATTGTATTGAAGCGGATCGCCCTGCCGCTCGAGGCGGCGAGGACGCCAGTCAGCGCGTGCGGATACATGAACAGCGCCATCGCCGAACCGATCGCCAACGTGATGTAGGGGCCGATCTGACCAGGCGTCAGCGTAATGCCGGCGGCCGGAACCGCCTTGGCGGCGAGTTTGGCGGCGAAAGCGGCCTGCGCCGCGTCGAAGATTTTACCGAAGCCGCCGAGCTCGTAAGGAATGACGACGACCGCTGCGATGACGAATGTGTAGATCATCGCATCCTTGACGAAGGCGATCATCGCCGGCGCGCGCAGGCCGCTCCTGTAAGTGTACAAGGCGAGAATCACGAAGGCGATGGTGATCGGCGCGTGCTGCATGAGCCCTTGGCCGGAAAACCCGAGCGCGGCGATGACTTTCTCCAGTCCCACGAGCTGCAGCGCGATATAAGGCATGGTGGCGAAGATGCCGGTCAGCGCAACCGCCAGCTCAAGCCCGCGATTCCCATAACGGCCGAGCACGAAATCGCCCGCGGTCATGTAACCATGGCGGTTCGAAACCGCCCATAGCCGCGGCATTGTCAGATAGAGGAACGGATAGATGATGATCGTATAGGGCACCGCGAAAAAGCCGAAAGCGCCAACGCCGAAGACGAGCGCTGGGACGGCGATCACGGTATAGGCGGTATAGAGGTCGCCTCCGAGCAGGAACCAGGTGATCCACGGCCCGAAGCGCCCGCCGCCGAGACCCCATTCGTGGATATGCGCGAGATCGCCGGCCCTCCAACGCGCTGCGGCGAAGCCGAGCACCGTCACCAGTGCGAAAAAAAATACAAAGACGCTCGTCGCGACGACGTTGAGATGCGCGAACATGGTCAGCGCTTCCCGATCCGGTCAGCGGCATAAATCGTCAGCGCGGAAATCGGGATCAACAGCAATTGAAACCAGTAAAAGAATGGAATGCCGAAAAGGCCCGGGATTGTCGAGTTGTAGAGTGGAACCCACAAGGCGACGATGCAGGGAACAAACAATAGGAGCAGTTTCATCTTTCCCCCCGGGCGCAATTGCGACGCATCGGCCGAGTCGCAAATTCCCTCTCCTGAATGCGCATAGCCAAAATCGGCCTTCCGGTCGAGGGGCCTTCGCGCCTCAATCGCGTTCCAGCGCCTGGTTTCGCGAACTGAAGCGCCATGCTAACGAGCGGCGCATGACGAAACGCATCGATCTTCGCTTCAAGCGTGTCGCGGCAGAGCGGCGGGCCGCGCTGATCACTTACGTCATGGCCGGGGATCCCGACGCCGGGACGTCGCTCGCGATCCTCGAAGCGCTGCCCACGGCCGGCGCGGACATTATCGAACTCGGCATGCCGTTCACCGATCCGATGGCGGACGGCCCCGCCATTCAGGCCTCGGGCTTGCGAGCGCTCAAGGCCGGCCAAACATTGCGCGAGACCTTGAAGATGGTCGCCGCGTTTCGCGCCCGGGACCCGGAGACGCCCGTCGTCCTAATGGGGTATTTCAATCCGATCTACGTCTATGGGGTGAAACCGTTTCTGCGCGACGCCCGGGAAGCGGGAGTCGACGGCCTGATCGTGGTCGACTGTCCCCCGGAAGAGGACGACGAACTTTGCCTTCCGGCCCGTGACGCCGACCTCGCCTTCATCCGTCTGGCGACCCCGACAACCGACGCCGCCCGTCTGCCCAAGGTGCTCGCCAACGCGTCCGGATTTGTCTATTACGTCTCCATCACCGGCGTCACCGGATCGGCGGCGCCGAGTCCCAAGGCCGCCGGGGAAGCTGTGGCCCGGATCAAAAAGCTTACGCCATTGCCGGTGGCGGTCGGCTTCGGCGTCAGGGACGCAGAAAGCGCGGCCGCAATCGCAGTGGGCGCCGACGGCGTGGTCGTCGGTTCGGCGCTGGTCGAAGCGGTGAGACTTTCGCTGGACAACGGGGCGGCGACTGCCGCGACCGTCGGCGCAGTGACCGGGCTGGTCGAGAGACTCGCGCGCGGCGTCCGAGGGGTCGCAAAGCCATGAGCCCGAGGGGCCGGAGCGTGTCGCGAAAGTCAGGAGACATGGCGTGAACTGGATTTCCAACGTCGTTCCGCCGAAGATTCGATCGCTACTGCGCCGCGACACGCCCGAAAATCTTTGGGTGAAGTGTCCCGAAAGCGGTCAGCTCGTCTTCCACAAGGATCTGGAAGCCAATCTCATGGTGGTGCCGGGCTCCGGCTATCACATGGCGATCGACGCCAGGGCTCGCCTTGTCTCCCTATTCGATGCCGGTCATTACGAGGCGCTCGCCACGCCCGAGACCCCCTCCGACCCGCTGAAGTTTCGCGACGTCAAGCGCTACGTCGACCGTCTGAGGGAGAATCGGGCCAAGACCGGCGCACCGGATGCGATCACCCTCGCTTTCGGCGCGCTCGAGGGCGAGAACGTGATGGTGGCGGTGCAGGATTTCGCTTTTCAGGGCGGGACCCTCGGCTTGGCCGCCGGCGAGGCGATCATCGCTGGCATGACGACGGCGGTCGAGCGGCGCACGCCGTTCATCATCTTCACCGCGTCCGGCGGAGCGCGGATGCAGGAGGGCATGTTCGCGCTGATGCAAATGCCGCGCACGACCATCGCGGTTCAGCGCCTGCGCGCTGCGAAGCTGCCCTATATCGTCGTCCTCACCAATCCGACGACGGGGGGGGTGACGGCCTCTTACGCGATGCTCGGCGACGTGCACCTCGCCGAGCCCGGCGCGGTGATCGGCTTTGCCGGCGCCCGGGTGATCGAACAGACGATCCGGGAGCGGTTGCCGGATGGGTTCCAGCGCGCCGAATATCTGTGCGTCCACGGCATGGTCGACATGGTCGTCCCGCGGCCGCAACTGCGGGAAACGCTCGCCCGCCTGTGCAGGCTGCTGACGCGAACCCCGGCGCGAGCCGCAGCATGAACCAGAGCCGATTTATGCCCCATCTCGATGATCGAAATCGATCATCGAGACGCGCAGGCGTCAACGCCTCCTGAGCGCTGCCGCGCGGAGGCTGCCGAGCGCAACGGGTCGCGCTCGGAAGGAATTGGCGTCATCTCACTTCTTGACCAGCGGGCAGGCCGAATCCGCGAGCTTGCCGAACGCCTCTTCGCCGCTCATCGTCTTGAGGAGCTTGTAGTAATCCCATGCGCCTTTCGATTCCGACGGTTTTTTCACCTCCATGATATACATGTCGTGTTCGAGCAGGCCGTCCGGGCGGATCTCGGCGTTGGTCACGAAAGCGTCGTTGACCTTGGTCTTGTGCAATTGCTCCATGACCTTGTCGGAGTCGGTCGTGCCGACCGCCTTGACCGCGTTGAGATAAGCGAGGGTGGCGGAATAATACGCCGCCTGGGGAAAGGTCGGCTCCTTCTTGACCTTCTCGAAAAAGCGTTTGGCGAAGGCGCGCGACTTGTCGTTGAGATTCCAGTACCAGGCGGTCGTTAGCACCAGACCCTGCGCGGTCTGGAGGCCCATGGCGTGGACGTCGGTCAGGAACACCAGCAAGGCGGCCGGCCTCATTGTCTTGGTGAGGCCGAATTCGACCGCCGCCTTCAAGGAATTTGACGTGTCCGCGCCGGCGTTAGCGAGGCCGAGCACCTGCGCTCCGGAGCCCTGCGCCTGGAGGAGATACGACGCGAAGTCGGATGTGGCGAGCGGCACCCGAACATCGCCCACCACCTTGCCGCCGCCCGCCTTGACCACATTGGCCGCGCCGTTCTCCAATTGCGTCCCGAAGGCGTAATCGGCGGTCAGGAAGAACCAGGTCTTGCCGCCTTGTTCGAGGATTGTTTTGGCGGTTCCGTTGGCGAGCGCGGTCGTGTCATAGCCGTAATGGATCGTATAGGGCGTGCAGTCCTTTCCGGTCAGCGAGGCGCCGGCGGCTCCGATGGCGATAAAGGGGATTTTTTTCTCCTTGGCCGCGGCGGAGATCGCCAGACTGACGCCGGTGTTGGAGCCGCCGAGCTCCATCGTCAGACCCTTGGTGTCGGCCCATTCGCGGAATTTCTGGACGCCGAGGCCGGGCTTGTTCTGGTGGTCGAATGTCAGAACCTCGATCGGCTGACCGAGGACCGTGCCGCCGAAATCGGCGATCGCCATCTTGATCGCCTCGACTCCGTTGGGCCCGATGACGTCCGCGTAGGGTCCGGACATATCGTCGAGATCGCCGATGACGACCTTGTCGGCGGCCGCATAGGCCGCGCTGGCTGCAAGCGACGCGCTGAGCGCGCCCGCAAGCGTCAACATTCTCTTGTACGCCTTCATACCGATCATTCCTCCCTGTTGGCGCGGGGTTGGCCCATCGTCGCCAACGCCATCGCCCGATCAGATCATAATGCTTGGCCCGAGGGCGCGAGGCAAGCCGCCCGGCGCGGCGGATAGCCGCTTGGCGCCCTGACCCTTCGAGCCCTATAGAACCGCGATGATAAAGGTGAAGTCCAGGCTTGCGAGGGCCGCGAGGGCCGAAATGATCTTCGAGCGGCTGGCGGCGGCCAATCCGGAGCCCGAGGGAGAGCTCGAATCGGTCAATCCCTTCACCCTTTTGGTTGCGGTGGTGCTTTCGGCGCAGGCGACCGACGCCGGCGTCAACAAGGCGACCCGCGGCTTGTTTGCGATCGCCGACACGCCGAAAAAGATGGCGGCGCTCGGCGTGGAGCGCCTCACCGAGCGCATCAAGACCATCGGCCTCTACCGCGCCAAGGCGCGCAACGTCATCGCGCTGTCGCAGGCGATTATCGACCGGCACGGCGGCGAGACCCCCCACGATCGCGAGGCGCTGGAGGCGCTGCCCGGTGTCGGCCGCAAGACCGCCAATGTCGTGCTCAACGTCGCCTTCGGCGAGCCGACAATCGCCGTCGACACGCATGTGTTTCGCGTCGCCAACCGGCTCGCCATCGCGCCGGGCAGGACGCCGCGCGAGGTCGAGGACGAATTGTTGCGCGTGATCCCGGAGCGCTTCCTGCGAAACGCCCATCACTGGCTGATTCTGCACGGACGCTACGTCTGCAAGGCGCGGAAGCCGCTCTGCGGCGCATGCGTCCTCGTCGACCTCTGCCCCTTCGAGCCCAAGGCTTTGGCGACGTAAGGCGCATTGCCTTCTGGTCCAGAGCGGGGCTCGTTTGGGGACATTCGCCTCGCCAAGGGGCGCCCCGATCGATAGACTTCCGCTCGCGCGGCCGAGATTTAGCGAATACCGACATGAAATTGCGCTCGCTTCTTTTCGTCCCCGGCAACTCGGAACGCAAATTCGCGCGTGCGAGGGAATGCGGCGCCGACGCGCTGATCCTCGATCTTGAAGACTCGGTCGCGCATTCGCAAAAGGCCGCCGCGCGTGCGCTGGTCGCCGACCTTGTCGGCCGCCATGAAAAGCGCAACTGGCGCTTCTTCGTCCGCGTCAACGCGCTCGATACAGGCCTGACCTTCGATGACATGGCGGCGGTCGTAAAGCCCGGCCTCGACGCGATCCTCATCCCCAAGGCGAATGGAGCTTCCGACCTCGAGCGCATCGGCCAGGATCTCGAGCGCCTAGAGGCCGGGGCCGATCTGAAGCGAGGGTCGGTCAAATGCGCGGTCGTGGCTACGGAGACGCCGAGCGCGATGTTCGCCCTCGGCACTTACGCCCCGGCGCATCCGAGACTGATCGCGTTGACCTGGGGCGCGGAGGACCTTTCCGCAGCGCTCGGCGCAACCGACAACAGGGAGCCGGACGGCGCCTGGACGTTTCCCTATCAGGTCGCCCGGGCGCAATGCCTGTTTGCGGCCTCGGCGGCGGAGGTCGCGGCGATCGACACGGTGTTCGTCGATTTCCGCGACAAGGACGGCCTGGAGCGCGATTGCCGGCGCTCGCGGCGCGACGGCTTCAGCGGGCGTCTGGCGATCCACCCCGATCAGGTCGCCACGATCAATCGCGCCTACGCTCCGTCCGAGGCCGAGATCGAGCGGGCGCGGAAAATCGTGGCGGCTTTCGAGGCCAATCCCGGCGCCGGGACGCTGGGCGTGGATGGCAGGATGGTCGACGTTCCCCATCTCAAGGCGGCGCGCAAAACCCTGGCGTCGATGTGAGGAGCGACTCGGAGGCAGGCTCGCCTCCGCTACCGCGCGCCGCCCGCCTTCACAAATTCGGCGAACGCGTTTTTGAATTCCGGATGCCAGCGCGACAGGGGCGGCCGGTTTTGGACAATGTCATTGGCGGCCCAAAGAATCCGCAGTTCGTCGAGTTCACGCGGCACGTCATTGTCTGGGCAAAGGACGTAGAAGTCGCCTGCCGACATCGACGCCGCCAGAAAATCCACGACCTGCGCCGCCGTCCAAGCGCCGGCCGGCTTCTCGGTCCTCGAGCCCTGCGTCATTCCGGTGAAGGTGAAGCCGGGGATCAGGAGATGCGCGCTGACCCGGCAGCCGTCGATATTGCGAAGCTCGTGGGCGAGCGCCTCCGTCACCACCTTCACGCCGGCCTTGGAGACATTGTAGGCGGTGTCGCCCGGCGGACAGGTGATGCCCTGCTTCGAGCCGGTATTGACGATCGCCCCCGGCGCGCCCTCGCGGATCATCGCGGGCGCGAAAGTCTGCACCCCGTTGACGACCCCCAAAAGGTTGACGTCGAGGATCCTGCGCCATCGCTCGGGATCGCCGAACAATCCGCCGCCGCCGCCGACGCCGGCGTTGTTCATCAGCAGGGCGACTTCGCCAAACGCGTCGTAAGCCGCCGTCTTGAGGCGCTGCACGTCTTCGAGGCTGGCGACGTCGACGACCAGCGAGCGAACGTCGCTCGGTCTCGCGGCCGATGCCGCCACGCGCGCCGCCGCGTCCGCCAGCGCTCCGGCGTTCGCATCCGCCATGTAGACCTTCATGCCGAGCGCGGCGAATTTACCCGCCGCGGCGAGGCCGATGCCGCTTGCCGCTCCGGTGACGACTGCGACCCGATCGGGCGCCAGCGCGGGATGGGTGGTCATTGATTCGCCTCCGGGGGAAAGTCGTGGGAAAGCATTTCATGGCAGGTGGCGTCTATGAGGCCGGCGGCGCCCCGCGCTCTTCGACGCGCCGCCGGCGGCCAGACGCCCGCAGGCCGCCCGTCGCACGGGAAATCCTTCCCGGCGAACGGGAAGCAATCGAAAGCAAAAGGGAAGGAAAAGAAAATTGGAGGGGAAGCAAAGGAAAATTAGAGGGAAGGAAAAGAAAGGATTTTCTTTCCGCGAATCGGGGCTTTTCAAGGAGTTGCGCCAATTCGAAAGGAAAAAAACTCCTCCGCCGCCGACCAACCCGATGGCGCTCTCGCGGCCTCTTCTCGAGGGGCCGCGCCAAGCGATTTCCCCGCCGCGGCGGCGGGCTGTCGAAGAGTAAAACATGGATTGGTCCGCCTGGCAAGAAAATGTCGGTTTTTCAGAAGCGAGGGCGAGACGGCGAGCCCCGCGTCGCCGACCCGGGGTCCTCTCTACATCTGCCGCTCGATCATCATCGCCTTGATGTGGGAAATCGCCCTGGCGGGGTTGAGGCCCTTGGGGCAGGTCTGGGCGCAGTTCATGATCGTGTGGCAGCGATAGAGGCGGAACGGGTCCTCGAGGTCGTCGAGCCGCTCGCCCCGCGCCTCGTCGCGCGAATCGATGAGCCAGCGATAGGCCTGCAACAGCACCGCCGGGCCGAGGTAGCGGTCGCCGCTCCACCAATAGCTCGGGCAGGAGGCCGAGCAGGAGGCGCAGAGAATGCATTCATAGAGACCGTCGAGCTTCGCGCGGTCCTCCGGCGATTGCAGCCATTCCTTTTCCGGCGGCGGGCTCGAAGTCTTCAGCCACGGTTCGATCGAGGCGTGCTGGGCGTAGAAATGGGTGAGGTCGGGAACGAGGTCCTTGACCACTTCCAGATGCGGCAGCGGATAGATCGTGACCGGCGCCGCCACTTCGTCGATGCCGCGGGTGCAGGCGAGCGTGTTGAGCCCGTCGATGTTCATCGCGCAGGAGCCGCACACGCCCTCGCGGCAGGAGCGGCGGAAGGTCAGGGTCGAATCGATCCTGGACTTGATCCAGATCAGCGCGTCGAGAACCATCGGCCCGCAGTCGTCGCGATCGACGGAATAGACGTCGATTCGCGGATTGGCGTCGTCGTCCGGGTTCCAGCGATAGATGCGAAACTCGGTCACCCTCTTGGCGTCGGCGGGCTTTGGCCAGGTCTTGCCGGGCTTGGGGCGGGAGTTTTGGGGAGGGTGAAATGGACCATGACGACGTCACTCAGACCGCAGGAGGAAAGGGAAACATTTTCAGTTTATTATGATCGACACCAAGAGCAGTAAGCATTGTATAATAATGACCTTGGCGTACCGTCAACCCGTTCGAGTGACCAGGCGGTATCTCGGCGTAATCACCAATTTTTATAAGCTGCCTCCTTATATGATTGCCCGCTCGGACTGGCATCAATTCAGGCGTTCCTGTTACCGTCGCAACAAAATATGGTTCTCCGTGTCGCAGATCATTGGGACCATTACAAATGCATACGACATAGTTTATTCCCCTAATGGCGAGCATATACTGGTTATTTCCAATCGCCCAGTAGCCGCACCCGCCTTCCTCCTTCATAACATCCATAGATTTGCGATTTGAGACAACGATCGCGTCATCCTTTCATCGCATCGTGGGAGCTTTGCTCATAGTTTCCTCCAACCCATGACTGGGTCCGCCTTTCGGCAAGTTTGCCTCAATACACCCGCGCCTTCGGCACGATATAGGCGATGTCGTTGCTCATCGTGTAGTCGTGCACCGGCCGATAGTCGATGGTCACCGTCTGCTTCATCGGATCGATCCAGGCGAGGGTGTGCTTCATCCAGTTGGCGTCGTCGCGCTTGGGATAGTCCTCGCGCGCGTGGGCGCCGCGGCTTTCGAGGCGGTTGAGCGCGCCTTCCATCGTCACCACCGCCTGCACGATCAGGTTGTCGTATTCGAGCGTCTCGATCAGATCCGAGTTCCAGATCAGCGAGCGGTCGGTCACGTGGGCGTCCGCGCCCGCGCGCCAGGCGGCGTGGATCTTTGCCTTGCCTTGGTCGAGCGTGGCGCCGGTGCGAAACACCGCGCAATCGGCCTGCATCACCCGCTGCATGTTGAGGCGCAGCGTCGCGGTCGGCGTCGCCCCGTTTGCGTTGCGGAACCGGTCGAGGCGGGAGAGCGCGAACTCGGCGCTGTCCTTCGGCAATTCCGGCTGACTGTCGCCCGCTTTGAGGGTCTCGGCGGCGCGCAGGCCCGCGGCGCGGCCGAACACGACCAGGTCGATCAGCGAGTTGGAGCCCAGGCGATTGGCGCCGTGGACCGAGACGCAGGCGGCCTCGCCGAGCGCCATCAGGCCGGGTACGACGGAATCCGGGTCGCCGTCGAGCCTGGTCACGACCTCGCCGTGATAGTTGGTCGGTATGCCGCCCATATTGTAGTGCGCCGTCGGCAGGACCGGGATCGGCTCCTTGGTCACGTCGACGCCGGCGAAGATGCGCGAGCTCTCGGAGATGCCCGGCAGGCGCTCGTGAATCACCTTCGGATCGAGATGGTCCATGTGCAGGAAGATGTGGTCCTTGAGCTTGCCGACGCCACGGCCTTCGCGGATCTCGATGGTCATCGAACGGCTGACGACGTCGCGCGAGGCGAGGTCCTTGGCGTGCGGCGCGTAGCGCTCCATGAAGCGCTCGCCCTCCGAATTGACCAGATAGCCGCCCTCGCCGCGCACGCCCTCGGTGATCAGGCAGCCCGCGCCGTAGATGCCGGTCGGGTGGAACTGCACGAACTCCATGTCCTGCAGCGGCAGTCCGGCGCGCAGCGCCATCGCGTTGCCGTCGCCGGTGCAGGTGTGGGCCGACGTGCAGGAGAAATAGGTCCGGCCATAGCCCCCGGTCGCCAGAATCGTCGTCTGGGCGCGGAAACGGTGGATCGCGCCGTCGTCCATCTTGAGGCAGACGACGCCTCGCACCGCGCCCTCCGCGTCGCGAATGAGGTCGATGGCGAAATACTCGATGAAGAACTGGCACTGGGCTTTCAGCGCCTGCCCGTAAAGCGTGTGCAGGATGGCGTGGCCGGTGCGGTCGGCCGCGGCGCAGGTGCGCTGCGCGACGCCCTTGCCGTATTCCGTCGTCATGCCGCCGAACGGGCGCTGATAGATCTTGCCGGCTTCGGTGCGCGAGAACGGCACGCCCCAATGGTCCAGCTCGTAGACCGCCGCGGGAGCGTTGCGGCAAAGATATTCGATCGCGTCCTGGTCGCCGAGCCAGTCCGAGCCCTTGACCGTGTCGTACATGTGCCAGCGCCAATCGTCGGGGCCCATGTTGCCGAGCGAGGCCGAGATGCCGCCCTGCGCGGCAACGGTATGCGAGCGGGTCGGGAACACTTTGGTGATGCAGGCGGTCCTGAGGCCGGCGTGCGCGCAGCCGACGCTGGCGCGCAGGCCCGCTCCGCCCGCGCCGATGACGACCACATCGAACGTATGATCGGTGATCGGATAGGCGTTGCCGGCGAGCGCTGGAGCGCCGTGCGCGGAAGAGCCGTTCTTCGCCATGCGATTTCTTATCCTTTAGGGGTCGCTCAAGTGAAGCCTACGCGCAGCGTCGCGTAAAGGCAGGCGAAGGCCAGCAACCCGGCGAAGCAGGCGTTGGCCACCAGAGCCCAGGCGCGAGCGCGTCCATCGACATAGTCGACGATGATCGAGCGCATGCCGAGCTCCATATGGACGATGCCGGTCAGAATGAAGGCGAGCAGCAGGGTCGCGGGGATCGGGCGTCCGATCTCGGCGCGCACCCCATTGTAGTCCTTGCGCAGCAGGTCGAGCAGCAGCCAGACAAAGCCGAGGCTCAGGAACACCAGAGCGACCGCGGTCACGTGAACGAGCCAGGCTTCCGTCGTCCCGGAGCGGGCCGAGCCCAGAAAGCGAGCCCGCCCGAGCGGCGTGCGCAGACCGTCAGCTTCATCGGACATTGCAAAGCTCCCTCACCGAACCGCGTAGCCGATCGCCCACACGACGATCGTCAGCGCGAAGCCTCCGATTAGCGTCGCCCAGGCCAATTGGTCGCGCACCGGCGCGTCCATCCCGTAACCGGCGTCCCAGATGAAATGCCGGATGCCGCCAAGGAGATGATGAAAAAGCGCCCAGGTGAAGCCAAACAGCGCCAATCGGCCGATGAACGAACTGATGAAGGACGAAAACACGCCGAACGTCGTCGCGTCGATCGAAGCCGCGATCAGGAACCAGGCCAGCAGCAGCACGCCCACGGAAAGCGCGACGCCGCTGATGCGATGGGCGCCCGACATCGCCATCGTCATCGATATCTTGTAAATGCCGAGATGCGGCGACAAAGGCCGAGGGCGGCGTCGGGCGGCGGTGGTCTCGGTGGAGGCCATGAATTGTTTTCCGTTGCAGTTCCGACAGAGTCTTAGACCCGCCGACCAGCGCCCGCAATCTCGGATCGCTTCGCCAAAAGCCGCACGGCCGCTGCGCCTCAAGCCTTCAACGCGGCTTCGACCTCGGGGCGCGTCGGCGGATCCGATCCCTTGCGGGTGCAGGTGATCGCGGAGGCCGCCGCGGCGAAGCCCAGCCATCGTTCCAGCGCGCTGCGATTCGGGGCGGGCGGATCGGCGCCGAGAGCGGAATCTCGATCCATCGCCGAGAGCAGGGCGGACATGAAACTATCGCCGGCGCCGACAGTGTCGACGATGTCGACGCGCGGAGCCGGGACCTCGATGCGCGCCGTCCCTAACATGGCGAGCGCTCCCCGTTCGCCGCGGGTGGCGACGCAAAAGCGCGGACCGAGTTTCGTCCATGCGGTAAGGCTCTCCTCGAGCGCGCGACCGGGATAAAGCCATTCGAGGTCCTCTTCGCTCGCCTTGACCAAATGGGCGAGGCGAGCCTGCCGCTCGACCAGCTTCGCCACCGACTCGCGGTCCGGGGTCACGAACGGGCGAATATTGGGATCAAAGCTCACGGTCGCGCGCGCGTGGGCGGCCCGCATCGCCTCGACGACGGCCTCCCCATGCCGCTCGACGGCGGAGAAAGAGCCGACATGCAGATGCGTTCCCCCACTCGGCCATTCTTTTGGGAACGGCCAAGGGCCGTCATAGGCCGTTCCATCGAGGTAAAACGAATAACGCGAGCCGGTCTTGGCGGTGCCGCGCATGACGAAGGCGAGAACTGTCGGGCGCGGGTCGCGCGCGACGAATCTGAGGTCGACCCCGTTTTGCGCCAATGCGGCGGCGAGCGCTTCGCCATTGCCGTCGGCCGAAATTCGCGAGACGAAGGCGGTCTGCGAGCCGAGCCGCCCCAGCCCGATCGCAACGTTGTAGGGCGAGCCGCCCAGCACCGCGTCATAGGCGTTCGTCTTGTCCGGATCGGGAATAAGGTCGATCAGCGCCTCGCCTGAGATCAGGATCATGTTTGTCGCCGCCCTCTCACCCGCACGCTCTAAGTCTTCATGCGAGCGTGTAAGCTGTCTTCACAGTCGTATAGAATTCCGCGGCGTAGCGGCCCTGCTCGCGCGGGCCAAGACTCGAGCCTTTGCGGCCGCCAAACGGCACATGATAGTCGACGCCGGCCGTCGGCAGGTTGACCATCGCCATTCCCGCCTCGACGTTGCGTTTGAAGTGCGCGGCCCGTTTGAGGCTGGTTGTGCAAATGCCGGCGCACAGACCGAATTCGGTGTCGTTGGCGATCGCCAGCGCATGGTCGTAGTCGCGCGCCGGGATCATGGCCGAGACGGGGCCGAAGATTTCCTCGCGCGCTATGCGCATCGAATTGTCGGCGTCCAGGAACAGGGCCGGCGCCATGTAGTAGCCGGGGGTTGCGCGATTGAGTCGCTCGCCGCCCAGCGCCAGTTTCGCGCCCTCGTTTCGGCCGATCTCGACATAGGAAAGATCCTGGTCGAGCTGCGTCGCGTCGACCACCGGCCCGATGTGCGTACCCGTCTTGAGCGCGTCGTCGACGACCAGCGCGCGCATGCGCTCGATCAGCGCGTCGGCGAAGCGCTTGTAGACCGCCTCTTCGACGATGAGGCGCGAGGAGGCCGTGCAGCGCTGTCCGGTCGAGAAATAGGCGCCGTTGACCGCGCACTCGACGGCGTTGGGGAGTTCGGCGTCGGCGAGAACGACGAGCGGATTCTTGCCCCCCATTTCGACCTGGAACTTTCGCATCGCGCCGGCGCAGGCGGCGGCGACGCGCCGGCCGGTCGTGACAGACCCGGTGAAGGTGATCGCGTCGATTCGACTGTGATCGAGCATCGCCTGGCCGACCACCGAGCCGCGCCCCATGACGAGATTGAACACGCCCTTGGGAACGCCGGCGCGCACGACGATCTCGGCGAGCGCGTGGGCGGAGCCCGGCACCAGGTCGGCGGGTTTGAAAACGACCGCATTGCCGTAAGCCAGGGCGGGCGCGATCTTCCAGGCTGGAATCGCGATCGGAAAGTTCCAGGGCGCGATGATTCCCACGACCCCGACCGGCTCGCGCGTCGCCTCGATGTCGACGTTGGGCCGGACGGAGGCGATTTTCTCGCCGGGAATTCTCAACGCCTCGCCGGCGAAGAAATCGAAGATCTGACCGGCCCGGGCGACCTCGCCGATCAACTCGGGCAAGGTTTTGCCTTCCTCACGCGCAAGAAGACGCCCCAGCTCCTCGCGCCGTGCGAGGATCTCGATGGAGGCGCGCAGCAGAATATCGTGGCGCTCCTGCGGCGTGGTCCGCGCCCAGGCCGGAAGGGCGGCCTGCGCCGCCTGAACCGCGGCGTCGGTCTGTGCGGCGTCGGCCTGGGCGAATTCGCCGACGACGTCGTCTGTGTTCGACGGGTTAATGTCGCGCGAGACGCCGACGCCCTCCACCCACTCGCCCGCGATATGGTTCCTGTGCGCCATGCTCATTCGCTCGACCCGGTCTCCAGACCCGACATTGTCCGCCGGGCGGCGTCAAAGCAACCCCCGCCGCGCGAGATTGCGCATCAGCGCGCCGGCGCCGAAGGTCCAGCGCTCGCATTCCTCGCATGGACGCATCCGGTTGACGAGGCGGCCGAGCTTCTCGGCGCCGATCGTCACGATGTCGCCCGTCTTGTGGGTGAAGCCCATGCCGGGCTCCCCCCGGTCGGCCACAGGTGCAAACATCGTGCCGAGCAGAAGGACCAGCCCATCGGGATAGGCGTGGTTCGCCCCCAGCGTTTGCGCCACGAGATCGGCGGGGTCGCGGCTGATTCTGGCCATCGACGAGCCGCCTTCGAGGATAAATCCGTCCTCCCCCTCGACCCTCAACGAGACGGTCGCGGCGCGCACGTCGTCGAGCGAAAATGTCGCGTCAAAGAAGCGCAGGAAAGGTCCGAGCGCGCAACTCGCGTTCTGGTCCTTCGCCTTGCCCAGCAGAAGCGCCGAACGCCCCTCGAAATCCCGCAGATTGACGTCGTTGGCGAGAGTCGCGCCGACAATTCTCCCGCTCGAGGCGACAGCGAGAGCGATCTCCGGCTCGGGATTGTTCCAAAGCGACGCGCTGTGGTATCCGGCGTCGGCGCCGCCGCCGACCGCCGACATCGGCTGGCTCTTGGTGAAGACTTCCGCATCCGGGCCGATGCCGACCTCCAGATATTGCGACCAGGCGCCGGCCTCGATCAGCGCTTCCTTGAGCCGCATCGCGGCGGGCGAGCCTGGCCGCACCTCGCTAAGCTCCCCGCCGAGGGCGGCCGCGATCGCGTCCCTCGCTTTCGCGGCGCCCTCCCGGCTGCCTCGCGCCCGTTCCTCGATGACGCGCTCCAGCAGCGATTGGGCGAAGGTGACGCCGGCCGCCTTGATCGCCTGCAGGTCCACCGGCGCGAGCATGCGTGGGCTTTCCTTTTCGCTGGCGCCGCCCGGAGCGTAAGCGAGAATGTCCGCCAAAGCGCCAATTCGCTGACCTTGCGCCGCACGCAGGGCGTCCGCCGGCGCAGGAGTCTCGCACAGGTCGCGCATCGTCGGGAAGACGGCGGTGATGTCGAAGACCCCATCGTTGCGGACCGCGACGATGGACGGCCCCTCGACGTCGGGGCGCCAAACGCGCGCCGCCAACGCTCCGGCAAATCCGTCATCGGGGAGCGTCGTCTCCTCGCTCATCATAAGCGCCCGCATGACACCTCCACTATTACGGCATTTGAAGGATTGACGGCGTCCCGCCGCCTCACTAGCGTCTAACATGTCAGTGACAACCTAAGGAAGGGCGAAGCGGGCAGCTTCGTCGAAAATGCGGGCAAGGAATTGGCGAAGAACGCCCATTCAAAGGCAGACGCCGTCTACGGCGAACTGAAGGAGGCGATTCTGTCCGGCGTGCTCGAACCGGGCTGCCTGATCGACAAGGCGGGATTGTGTGAAAAGCTCGGCGTCTCGCGATTTCCCGTCTCCGCGGCTGTAAGCCGTCTGGCGTATGAGCGGCTGGTCGATGTCGCCCCGCAGCATGGATCATTCGTTTCTCGAATCTCGATCACCGACGTTCGCGAAAGGCTGTTCATCCGGGCCGCGCTGGAAGGCGAGATCGCGGCCGAGGCCGCCTGCCGGATGACGCGCGCCGACAAGAAAGCGCTTGCGACGAACCTCGAGGATCAAGCAAGAGCCGTCGAGGCCGATGATCGGGCGTCGTTCTACGCACTCGATGTCGCGTTTCATCAAATCCTGACCCATCGCCTGGGAATGGCTCGCGCGAGCGACGTCCTCGACGGTTTGCGCGTTCATCTCGAACGGGCGCGACGGCTTTTGATGTCGCCGTCCGGCCGAATGAAGGAGACCTTGCGGGAGCACGCGAGGATTGTTGAAGCGGTGGACGCCGCAGATGCGGCGGCGGCGCGCGAGGCGATGAAACGTCATCTCGGCGCGACCGGCGCCTTGCTGGAGACCGTCGCCAGAGAGCGGCCCGGACTGTTTTCGCCGTAGCCGTTGCAAACTTGGATGGTGAACGAAGCCATGACAACGCCTCGCGCCTTGCGTCTCAACGCCGCGGACAACGTGATCATCGCGGTCGACGAAATTCCCATCGGCGCCGCGCCCGAGGGAGCCGTGAGCGCTCGCGAGCGAATCCCCAAAGGGCACAAGATGGCGGGCGCGGCCGTTGAGACAGGCGCGCCGATCCGCAAGTTCGGGCAGATTATCGGCTTTGCGTCGCGGCCCATTGCCCCAGGCGAATGGGTCCACGAACATAACTGCGCGGTGAAGGAATTCGCCCGCGACTATCATTTTGGCGAGGACGCCCGCGCCGAGACTATCGCGCCCGTGAAGGAACAGCCGGTTTTTCAAGGGTTTCGAAGACGGAGCGGCAAGGTCGGAACCCGCAACTACCTCGCCATCCTGACATCGGTGAATTGTTCGGCGACCGTCGCGCGGCTGATCGCGCGCGAGCTGGAGCGGTCGGGCGCCCTGGCCGACTATCCCCATGTCGACGGCGTCATTGCGCTGGTGCATGGGACGGGCTGCGGCATCGCGTCCAGAGGCCCCGGATTCGAAGCTCTGATGCGAACACAATGGGGTTACGCGGGCAATCCGAATATCGGCGCGGTGTTGATGGTCGGGCTCGGGTGTGAAGTGTTTCAGATCGGCCGCATGAAAGAGAAATACGGAATCGTCGAGGACGACGCCTTTCAGAGCCTGACGATCCAGGCGACCGGTGGCACCAGAAAGACGATCGACGCGGGGATGGCGCGGGTCCGCGCGATGTTGCCGCTGCTCGACAACGCGCGCCGCGAGCCAGCGCCAACGAGCGAATTGACGCTCGCGCTGCAATGCGGCGGCTCAGACGGTTATTCGGGAATTACAGCCAATCCGGCGCTGGGAGCGGCGGCCGACATTCTCGTGCGCAATGGCGGAACCGCCATTCTCTCGGAAACGCCCGAGATTTATGGCGCCGAGCATCTGCTCACCCGCCGCGCCGCGACGCCTGCGATCGGCCGCAAGCTCGTCGAGCAAATCCTATGGTGGGAGGATTATTGCACGCGCAACGGCGGAGAAATGAACAACAATCCGTCTCCGGGAAATAAGGCCGGCGGCCTGACGACGATTTTGGAAAAGTCGCTCGGCGCGGCGGCGAAGGGAGGCACCAGCACGCTCAGGGAGGTGTATCAATATGCGGAGCCGGTGACCGCGAAGGGCTTCGTGTTCATGGACACGCCGGGCTATGATCCCGTGTCGGCGACCGGGCAAGTCGCGGGCGGGGCCAACATTCTCGCCTTCACTACCGGACGAGGCTCCGCCTACGGTTGCAAGCCGACGCCCTCAATCAAGCTCGCGACCAACTCCGACGTTTACCGCAGGATGATCGAGGATATGGACATCAATTGCGGCGACGTGCTTGACGGCGTCTCGATCGCCGAAAAGGGAGAGGAGATCTTCGCCAAGATTCTCGCGGTCGCCTCGGGCTCGCGGACCAAGTCCGAGGTCTTGGGCTATGGCGAAGCGGAATTCACGCCCTGGCAGATCGGAGCGACGATGTGACGAGCCGCTCGGCGCTCCTGTTCGATCTCGACGGCACCCTTGTCGACAGCGATCCGAAACATCTGGCCGCTTTTCAGCGCGTATTCGCGGCGCAGGGAATTATGGTGGATCAGACGGTTTATGAGCGGGACATCCACGGAGCGCCCAACGAGCGGATCGGCGCGCTGTTTCTTTCCCATCTGCCGCCTGAGCGCAGGAGGGTGATTCTGGCGGAGAAAGAAGCGACTTATCGCTCGGACCTCGGCCATATCGAGCCGATTGCAGGCGTGGGGGCGCTGCTCGATTTCGCCGATCAACTCGGATTGAAGCGCGCCGTCGTCACCAACGCGCCGCGCGCCAACGCCGAGACGGTGCTCTCCGCGCTCGGTCTCCAAGCGCGCTTGCCGATCGTGGTCACCGGCTCGGAGTTGGCGCGCGCGAAACCCGACCCATTGCCCTTTCTCAAGAGCCTGGAGCTGACGGGGGCGCTGGCGGCCCGTTCGGTCGCTTTCGAGGATTCGCCTTCTGGGATCCGCGCCGCAGCGTCCGCGGGCCTCATCGTCGTCGGCTTGACGACGACGCTCGGCGAAGCCGCCCTGATCGAGGCGGGCGCGACCATTGCGGCCGATGATTTCACCGATTTGCGCATTTTCGCGCTGATTGAGGCCCGCATTGGCGTGGCCCGCAACGTAGGAGCGCGCGTATGAGGCTGACGCAATTGGTCGACGAGAATGGCAAGCGCGCGATCGCGGTGACCGCGCGCGGCGAGAGCCGATTGGTCAAGGGCGCTCGTACGACGCTCGATCTCGCGCGCCAGGCCATCGAGGCAGGCGTCAACCTGCGGAAACTGATCGCCGATCGAGGGGTCGGCAAGCCGGTCGATCTCCTCCGCGCGCTCAAAGAACGGCGGGTCCTGCCCCCGATCGATCACAAAGACCCCGCACACGTCTTTGTCACCGGGACGGGTCTCACCCATTTGGGCTCGGCGGAAGGGCGCGATCGGATGCACAAGGACCTGGCCGAGGCCTCGACGCTCACCGACTCGATGCGGATGTTCAAGCTGGGCCTCGAAGGGGGCAAGCCGGGGAAGGGCCAGACAGGGGCCCAGCCGGAGTGGTTCTACAAGGGCGACGGATCGACAATCGTCGCGCCGGAAGGCGATCTGCCGAGCCCGGCTTTCGCCCTCGACGGAGGAGAGGAGCCCGAGATTGTCGGAGTCTATTTGATCGATGGAAACGGCGCGCCGGCCCGCCTGGGATACGCGCTCGGCAATGAATTTTCAGACCATGTCACCGAACAACGGAACTACCTTTGGCTCGCCCACTCCAAGCTGCGTCCCTCGAGCTTCGGGCCGGAGCTGCTGGTGGGGGATTTGCCTGGCGACGTTCAGGGCGTCTCGAGAATTCACCGCGGCAAGGATGTGATCTGGGAGAGATCCTTTTTGTCCGGCGAGCAGAATATGGCCCATTCAGTCGCCAATCTCGAGGCGCACCATTTCAAGTACGCGCTGTTTCGGCGCCCCGGCGACGTCCACGTGCATTTCTTCGGAACCGCGACCTTGTCCTTTAGCGACGGCGTGCGGACCCAGAAGGGCGACGTGTTCGAGATCGAGTCCGAGCCGTTCGGCCTGCCGCTGCGCAATCGCCTTTGGTCCGAGGCGTCGACGAAAGCGAAGGTGCGGGCGCTATAGTCGAGAAGAGAAACGGGGGGGCCGCCCGGGCGTTGGCGACGCGTGTTCCTCATCGCGCCCAGCGCGCGGCCAGGCTCGCTGGCTCTTCACTCTCCGACAATGCTCGCGCGAGCGCGCTGCCACCAGCCGCTCCGGCGTGGGCGCGACGAATCCTCCGCGACCGGCGCTGGCTCCCGAACGGCGACCGACGCCTGCGCCGGTTCAGGAGACGCCTGATTGGCTTGCGCTGGCGCCGTCGGCACGGTTTCGGCCGGCCGCGGCCGCGGCGGTTGCGGTTCGGCGAGCGGCGATTCCGTGGCCGCCGCGTCTGACGCACCGTTGCGCCCGTCATCCGGCGACCCTGCATGGGCCTGGGCGACGGGTGGCGGCGCTGTCTGCGTTTCGCCGGCAGCATCCGGCTCGCGACCGCCTTCATCCTCGGTTCGTGGGGAGAACCGGTTCCGCCCGCCGCGCGAGCGCCTCGAACGTCGGCTGCGCTCGCCTTCCCTTCGCGGATCCTTTCTGTCGAATGCGTCGCTGTTCCCGGTCGCAGCCGCCAGGTCGCCGCCGATCTCGGCGACGACCGCCAGGCCGTCGTCCGCAGGCTGTGGCGCGTCTGGAGAGATGCCTTCGCCGAACGCGCGTTCGCCTCCACGTCTGCGCCGGCGACGCCGGCGGCGGCGGACATCGTTTTCCTCCGTCGCTCCCGAGCCTTCTCGATCGCCCTCTCCGTCGTCGTGGGCGTCCCCTTCCTCGTCCTGTCCCTCGCTCGTCTCCGCGACATCCTCCTCGCTCGGCGACGGCTCCTCAACGATGGTCGCGATGTCGTCCTCGGCCAGCGGCCGCGCCGTCTCGCTTTCGCCCTTGACCGCTGTCGCCAATTCGCCGCGTTCGATCGCATGGTAATTCGAGCCGGTCAGGGTGTCATCGGCTTCGATGACGACCGCAGCTCCGAACCGGCGTTCGAGATCGCGCAGATTGGCGCGCTTCTGATTGAGAATATAAAGAGCGACCGGCGTTCGCGTCCGCACCACGATGTCGTGGGTCGAACTCTTGATCAACGCATCCTCGAGCACGCGCAACACATGCAGAGCGATCGACGCGGTAGAGCGCACGACTCCCGCGCCCTGGCAATGAGCGCATACGACGGTAGAGCCTTCCAGAACGCCGGTGCGAATGCGCTGACGCGACATTTCGAGGAGGCCGAAATGCGAAATGCGACCGACCTGGATGCGCGCGCGGTCGTTCTTCAACGCGTCCTTGGTTCGCCGCTCAACCGCACGATTGTTGCGGGACTCCTCCATGTCGATGAAATCGATTACGATGAGACCGGCGAGGTCGCGTAGCCGCAGCTGGCGCGCGATTTCGTCGGCCGCTTCGAGATTGGTGCGCAGCGCCGTGTCTTCAATGTTGTGCTCGCGGGTCGAACGTCCTGAATTGACGTCGATGGCTACGAGCGCCTCGGTTTGGTTAATGACGACGTAGCCGCCTGACTTCAGCGTCACCTGGTTGGAGAACATCGCGTCCAGCTGCAACTCAACTCCGACCTTGGCGAAGACCGGCTGAGTATCCCGATAGAGCTGTACGTTATTTACGTGGCTCGGCATCAGGAGGCGCATGAACTGCCTGGCCTCGCGATAGCCGGTTTCGCCGGCGACAATGATTTCCTCGACCTCCTTACTGTAGAGATCGCGGATCGCCCGCTTGATCAGTGAGCCTTCCTCGTAAACAAGCGTCGGCGCGCTCGATGAGAGCGTGGTCTCGCGCACTGTCTCCCACATCCGCAGCAAATATTCGAAGTCGCGTTTGACTTCGGCCTTGGTTCGCGAGGCGCCGGCGGTGCGCAGAATGACGCCCATGCCCTCCGGGACGTCGAGATCCTCGGCAATTCCCTTCAAGCGGCTGCGATCCTGGGCGTTGGTGATTTTTCGCGAGATGCCGCCGCCGCGCGCGGTATTGGGCATGAGCACAGAATATCGGCCGGCGAGCGACAGGTAAGTGGTCAACGCGGCTCCCTTGTTGCCACGCTCCTCCTTGACCACCTGCACCAGCAGCACCTGCCGGCGCTTGATGACCTCCTGAATCTTATACTGACGGCGCAGGCGCTGCGGACGGTGCGGGACCTCCTCCAACGCGTCGCCCCCGATCTGCTCGACCGGCTCGCCCTCATCCTCAGAAGGCAGCTTGCGGTTCGAAGCGGCGCGTTCCTCCGAGCCGCCTTCGAGGATCGTTACTTCGTGATCGTCGTCATCGCGATCGTGATCGTCGTCGTCTTGGCCGGCGAGCGATTGGCGGCCGTCGCGCGATTCATCCTCAGCTTCGCCGTTCTGAGGGTCATGCGCCGAGGTCCGGATTTCGATTTCGCCGGTCACGGCGTTGTCGGCCTCGGCCGTCGCGGACTCCGAATCCTCCGTGCCCATTGGCGTCGCAGATCGAGCGACGGCGGGACTTTCCTTCGCTTCTTCGCCCCCCGCGGCGGGCTCAGGAGCGGCGCTCGCCGCTTCCGGCGACGCCTCCCGCGACAGCGCGCTTGCCGAACCGGCGATCTCTTCCGTCTTGCCCTCGGCGTCGGCTAAATCGGGGACAGATTCGGCAGCGCCCGTCGCGCCATCGCCCCGAGCGGCCGTTTCCGAGACGGTCTCGTCGCCAGCCGCTCGCGCCTCAATCTCGGGTTGGGGCGGTCGGCGATGGCGACGGCTTCGCCGTTCGCCGTTCGGCTCGTCGTCGTCGTCGCGATGGGACAGCGCCTCTTCCTCAAGCAGCGCTTGGCGATCGGCAACCGGAATTTGATAATAGTCTGGATGAATTTCAGAGAAGGCAAGAAAGCCGTGGCGATTGCCCCCGTAGTCTATAAATGCGGCCTGCAACGAAGGCTCGACCCGAGTGACTTTGGCCAGGTATATGTTGCCGCGCAGCGGCCTCTTGTTCGCCAACTCGAAGTCGAACTCTTCGACGCGGTTGCCTCGAAGGACCACCACCCTGGTCTCTTCCGGATGGGAGGCGTCGATTATCATTTTGTTTGGCATGGATGACTCTCTCGCGGCGCGCGCGCTCCGCAGTCGCGGGCCGGGAAGCCGGTGCGACCGAGCCGCGCGCGGCGTCTTTGCTCGGGATGGGTAATAATCGGGACAGGGAATTTGATGCAGCTCTTGCAGCGCCAATCTGACAAGTCGAGCAAGCCGCTCCGCAAACCGCTTTGGTCGCGGTCTGAAGGTTACAGTCCTCAACGCGGATCATCGTCAACCTGAACACCAAAGCGCAGCTCGGCTCGTCGCCATTCGAGCGGCGCACCGAAGGCGCCGTCATCACAAATCAGGCCGCGCCGCCGGCATTCGTCCGGCTGTTCGCTTCGTTGCTTTCAGTGCGCAAACCCCTTGTTCGAGCGTCCGCCCGCGCACAAAGGAGGCGACTGAACCCACGGGCCGACCGCCCGCCACGGCGTCATCCGCTGAAAGCCGCAGGCCGCGATACGACGGTCCTGGCGATCGCCACGCTCGACCTCAAGCGAGTCGGCTCCTGCGGATTCGGTCCGAATCCGTAACGCGCCCTAAATAGGCGCCCACAGGGGCCTTGGCAAGCTTTTTCCCGCTCGGGTCCGCAGGCCGTCGGCGGCGCCGCGGCGCGACGACGGGTCACCCGCGGGTTAAACATTTTCCCAAGGCTAAATCTGGTTAACCGGACGTAAAGATTTCTCACGGTTCAATTTTCGACCGAGCCGCCCCGGCGCGCATACCGGCGCGCGGGCGATCAACGCGAACGAAACGAATTGCCCGAATGCATTCATTCGCTATAAGAGACCGGCGCTTTGAGGGTTCGAGGGAAAGCACGATGAAGCGAGCGGTGCGGCTTGCCGCCTTTGCGGCGCTCGCGGTTTTCGCCGCGCGTTGGCCGCTCGCCATCGCGAAGGGAGCCGGGCCGCCCGTGGCCGTGGGAGCGCAGCTCACGCAGGACGCAAGCTCGGCGCAAATAGTGTTCGATCTTTCGGGGCCCGTAAGCGCCCGCGCCTATGCTCTCGCCTCGCCGGACCGCCTCGTCGTGGATTTGCCTGAGGTCAATTTTCAACTGGACCCGTCGGTCGGCCGCGAGACCGCCGCGCGCGCCGCGCCGCTTGTCAAGGCCTTTCGCTTCGGCCTGCTTGCGCCCGGCAAGTCTCGGATCGTCATCGATCTGGCGCGTCCGGCCTGTCCGGGCCGGGTCGAGGCGAAGCCGATCATCGAAGGCGCCCCGGCCTCGCGGCTCAAGATCGAGATCAAGCCGTGCGACGCCGCCGCCTTCGCCGCGCTCGACCCGTTGTCCTCGCCCAGCACCGCCAGTTTGAACGTCGCCCCTCCCGCGCCGCCGCCAGTCATAGTCCTCGACCCTGGACACGGCGGCATTGACAGCGGCGCGCGGGGAATCGGCGGCATTCTGGAGAAGACGCTGGTTTATGAGTTCTGCATTGAACTCAGGCGTCAGCTCGAGGCCACGCATCGCTACAAGGTCGTGATGACGCGCGAAGGCGATCAATATGTCGGTCTCGACGATCGGGTGGAGATCGCAAGCCGCGCCAAAGCGTCCTTGTTCGTCTCCATCCACGCCAATTCCTTGGGCGAATCGGCGGATGTCGGCGGTTCGACCGTCTATACGTCCGCTGACCGGGCCTCCGACGCCGAGGCCGCCCGGATCGCCGCGAGCGAGAACGCCGCCGATCGAGGGGCGGGACGCGAGAAGAGGCAGGAAGACGCGGGTGTCGCCAACATTCTGTTTGATCTCGAGCGGCGCGAGACACGCCTCTATGCCCATATCTTCTCGCGCGGGCTGGTGGATGATTTGCGCGGAGCGACGAGGCTCAACCACAATCCGGAACGCTCGGCGGGCTTCGTGGTCCTTAAGGCGCCCGAATTTCCTTCGGTCCTGGTCGAACTCGGCTATCTCTCGAACCCGCAGGACGTTCAGGAGATGACTTCGCCGGACTGGCGGGCCAAGACGGCGGCCGCGATGACCAAGGCTATCGACGGTTTCTTCGCCGATTCGACCAAATCAGCCGGCGCCGTCCCGGGCGGTCCAGGCATAGCTCTGACGGGAGACCAGCCGGACCTATCCGGCCATTAACGCCAATGCCGACTGGAGAATTCAGTGTATCAGCACGCCTCCACGTGCGCGCGACAGCCGTCCATCATAAATTCGCCTTACTCCCGAACGACAGGGAGCCGGGACTAGCGACAGCGGGTTTGCGTCGAGCCGAGGTCGCGGTGGTGAGGAAGGCCTCCGACGACCGCCTTGTAGACCGCACGTCTTCGGGCATGCGCCGTACTCAGTTCGCCCAGGCGCCTTGCGCGTTCGCTGACGGGCCATACAGAAGGCTTCACTTGTAAGATGCGCGGGATTGCCCGGATTCTCGGCTTTGTGTTCGCCACTGGCGCGATCCTGTTCGTCCTGGCGGCCGGCGTTCTCGCCGCTGTCGTGTGGAAGTACGAACAGGACTTGCCTGATTACACCCAGCTGAGGAATTACGAACCGCCGGTGACCACGCGCGTTCACGCGGCCGATGGCAGCCTTCTTGCCGAATACTCTCGCGAGCGGCGGCTCTATCTTCCTTCCGCGGCCATACCGAAACTGGTCAAGGAAGCCTTCATTTCCGCCGAAGACAAGAATTTCTATACCCACTGGGGCTTCGACCCCGAGGGCATATTGCGCGCAGGCCTGATTTATCTGCAAGGGTCCCGCCACATTCAGGGCGCCTCGACGATCACGCAGCAGGTGGCCAAAAACTTCCTTCTGAGCTCCGACCGCACCATCGATCGGAAGATCCGCGAAATCCTGCTGAGCATTCGAATCGAATCGGCCTATTCGAAGGACAAGATTCTCGAACTTTATCTCAACGAGATCTATCTCGGCCTCTCCAATTACGGCGTCGGCGCCGCCGCCCTCAATTATTTCAACAAATCAGTGCAGGAGTTGACGATCGCCGAGGCGGCTTATCTCGCGGCGCTGCCGAAAGAGCCGAGCGCGCTCAATCCGTTCCGCGACCACGATCGCGCCGTCGAGCGGCGCAACTATGTGATCGGGCGCATGGCGGAGGACGGCTACATCACCGCCGACCAGGCGCGCCAGGCGCGGGCCGAGCCGCTTGTCGTCAATCCGCGCGTTGTCACGCCCAATTCGACCGCGTCCGGATTCTTCGCCGAGGAAGTCCGACGCGAGCTGTCGGAACGCTACGGCGAAAAGAAGCTTTACGAAGGGGGGCTGTCTGTCCGCACGACGCTCGACCCGAAGATTCAGCAGATGGCGCGCAAGGCGCTGGTCGATGGCCTCGTACGTTATGACGAGGCCCACGGCTGGCGCGGCCCGCTCAAGTCGATCGACCTGGGCCAGGACTGGGGCGTCCCGCTAGCCGGTATCCCGGCTTACGGCGACATCAAGCCGTGGCGGCTGGCGGTGGCGCTCGACGTCACCGATACGGGCATCCGCATCGGACTGCAGCCCCCGCACGACAAGTCCGGCGCGATCGTCGCCAATCGTCTGACCGGCGCGATCACGCTCGACGGCGTGCGATGGACCGGCCGTCGGCCCAAGAGCCTCGTCAAGCCAGGCGACGTCTTCTACGTCGAGCCGATCGCCGGTCGCGAGGGCGAATATCGGCTGCGCCAGATTCCGGAAGTCTCGGGGGCCTGCGTCGCCATGGATCCGTTCACGGGACGGGTGCTGGCGATGGTCGGTGGGTTCTCGTTCGACAAGTCCGAGTTCAACCGCGCTACACAGGCGCAGCGCCAGCCCGGGTCGGCTTTCAAGCCCTTTGTCTACGCAGCCGCGCTCGACAAGGGTTACACTCCGTCATCGATCCTTCTCGACGCGCCGGTAACGATCGACCAGGGCAATGGCGAGATGTGGACGCCTGAGAATTTCGAGGGCAAATCGGGCGGGGTGCACACGCTTCGCTTCGCGGTCGAGCACTCGATTAACCAGATGACCGTGCGGTTGGCTCGCGACATCGGCATGCCGCTGATCGTCGAATACGCCAAACGCTTCGGCATCTACGACAATCTGCCGCCGTTCCTGTCGATGTCGCTCGGCGCCGGCGAGACGACGGTCCTGCGCATGGTCACCGGCTATTCGATGTTCGATAACGGCGGCAAGCGGATCAAGGCGACGCTGATCGATCGCATCCAGGACCGCTGGGGCAACACGATCTACAAGCACGACGAACGCATCTGTGAGGGCTGCGACGCGGCGACGTGGCACGATCAGCCCGAGCCGCGTCTGATCGACAAGCGCGAGCAGGTGATCGATCCGCTGACCGCTTATCAGATCACTTCGATCATGCAGGGCGTGATCCAGCGCGGCACCGGCATCGCGATCAAGGAAGTCGGGAAGCAGCTGGCAGGCAAAACCGGCACCACCAACGACGCCAAGGATCTTTGGTTTGTCGGCTTTTCGCCGAATCTCGCGTTTGGCGTGTTCATGGGGTACGACAAGCCCCGTTCGCTCGGAGGCAGCGCGCAGGCCGCGCTCTACACCGCGCCGATTTTCCGCGACTTCATGAAAATGGCGCTCAAGGACAAGCCCGACACGCCGTTCCGGGTGCCGCCCGGCATCAAGCTGATTTCGGTCGACGTTCATACCGGCATGCGCGCGACGGGACCGGGCACGATCATGGAGGCGTTCAAGCCCGGCACCGGGCCGCCCGACTCCTTTGTCGGCGGCGGCGGCGAATCCGCTCAGAATACGGCGCGCTCGGAGGGCGATCAGTCGGTCGGATCGGGGACCGGCGGTCTTTATTGAGCGACGGACCCTCCCTTACCGGTTGTTTGTTCTTGAGGCTTGGAGCTGCTACATCGCCGTCACCGGCCCTGCGGCGCAATGCGTCGGCGACTCCGGGCGTTCAATAAAACGGTTGGATCATGCGCGCCGAAGCCGAACAGTTGGTCGAAACGATCAAGCAGTCCGTCGGATTGCTGAGGAGGCATCTTTGACGTCGACGCCGCAACGCGCCGCCTGGCCGAACTCAACGCCAAGGCTGAAGATCCCGCTCTCTGGAACGATCCTGATTCGGCGCAGAAAGTCATGCGCGAGCGTACGATGCTGGAGGATCGGCTAGGCTCGCTTGCAAAAATCGAACGCGATCTCGACGACGCGGCGACGCTGGTTGAACTCGGCGAATCCGAAGGCGACGAGACGACCGAGGCCGAGGGGGTAGCCGCGCTGAAAGCGCTCAAGGCGGAGGGGGACCGGCGTCAACTCGAGGCCCTGCTGTCGGGCGAGGCGGACGTCAACGACACCTATGTCGAGGTTCATTCCGGGGCCGGCGGCACCGAGAGTTGCGACTGGGCGCGCATGTTGCTGCGCATGTACCTGCGCTGGGCGGAGCGACACAAGTTCGACGTCGAAATGATCGAAGAAACGACCGGCGACGAGGCGGGCGTCAAGTCGGCGACGATCATGGTCAAGGGCTACAATGCACACGGGTGGCTCAAGACCGAATCGGGCGTCCATCGTCTCGTTCGCATTTCGCCTTTCGACTCGAACGCCCGGCGTCACACGAGCTTCGCCTCAGTCTGGGTCTATCCGGTGATCGACGATCGGATCCAAATCGACGTCAACGAAAGCGACTGTCGGATCGACACTTATCGCGCCTCGGGAGCAGGCGGACAGCACGTCAACAAGACCGAATCGGCGGTGCGGATCACCCATCTGCCAACTGGCATCGTGGTCGCCTGTCAGTCCGAGCGCTCGCAGCACAAGAATCGCGCGACCGCCTGGGGCATGCTGCGCGCTCGCCTCTATGAGCTGGAGTTGGAGAAGAGGGAGGCCAAGGTCACCGCCGACTCGGCCTCCAAGACCGATATCGGCTGGGGCCATCAGATCCGATCCTATGTGCTGCAGCCCTATCAGTTGGTCAAGGACCTGCGCACCGGCCACGTCTCGGGCGCGCCCTCCGACGTGCTCGACGGCGACCTCGACCCGTTTATGGAAGCCTCGCTCGCCCAGCGCCTTTCCGGGCGCACGGCGCTGGTCGAGGACGTGGAATAAGTTCAGAACGTCGGCGGCGCGACGGGTCGATCGGGGGATTTCAGGGCCTGGGCTTCGCCGTGATCGCCCAGCGCGGCAGCATGCGTCGCAGCACGTCGTCTCGATCGACAAAATGATGCTTGAGCGCGCCGGCGGTATGCAGGGCGACCAGAACCGCGATCGCCCATGCAATGAGCTTGTGCGCGAGAACGGCGACGGTGAAGAGCGCGGCGTCGGGGCGAGCGATATTCGGAATGACGACGAGATTGAAAAGTCGGGTCGGGATCGGCAAGGGAGATGTCGAAACGACGAGCCATCCGGCGAGAATTGAGGCGACGGTCAGAACGTATAGCGACCATTGGACGACCGCGGCGAGCCCGGCTTCCCAGCGCGGAGACGTCGGCGCGGTCGGCGCCGGGAGGCCTAAGCGCGCGGCGAGACGCGCCGCAGTGATCGCGAGCGCCGTGAAGCCGAGCGACTTGTGCCATTGAAAGAGATCGAACGTGGTGGCGGCGTTGAGGCCGGCGTGAACCATGACCCAGCCGTGGACCAAGAGTTCGAGGATGAGGGCGCCAGCCACCCAATGAAGGGCGATGGTGAGCGCGTTCCAGCGCGCCGTCCGGCCGTCGCTGGTCAAAGCTGGACCGCCTCGCTCGAAATCACCAGTTCGACATCGCGCGAAACCAGCGGAAAGCCGGAATTCATGCCAAATTCGAGTCGGTCGATATTCGTTCTCGCCAGGAATGCTAGCCGCGCCGAACCGGCGGCGGCTTCGCGCCGCACCGCGACATCGACGCTGAGCGGCTGCGTCACTCCAAGCAACGTCAGATCCCCGGTGACGCGGATCGTGTGATCGTCGATCTTCGCGACAGAGTTCGAGACGAAATCGATCGAGGGAAATCGCGCCGCGTCGAGAAACGCTGCCGAGCGCAGGTAGTCGTCGAACCACTTTGAGCCCACGTCCACCGACGCCGATTGAACATGGAAGGCGACGCTGCTCTTGTCAGGGTGTTTGAAGTCGACCGAAATGCGGCCCTCGAACCGCCGGAACTCGCCATGCGTTCGCGGATAGCCGACGGCGTCGACCGCGAAAGCGATATGCGTGCGAGCAGGGTCGATTCTCCAATTCGCCGCGGAAACGGCGGGCGTCGTCGCGTGAACGAGGACGCCCAGCGCCAGAATCGCGCAGACGCTCAGGGCCAAACGGAAAAACTTGCCATTGGTCGTCATGGCCTCCTCGCTTCTTCCGCGACCGCCCAAGAACGTTCGAGACGGGAGATTTATTCGACTGCCGACGGCAAGGCCCGGCGATCTCTCGCCGCTCAGCGAGCAGACTTTCAAAATCGCCCTTCGAGCGTCCTCGCCAGTTTGGCGACCTGTTCTCCGGGCAAACGGCCGATCAACAGATAGCCGCGTCCACCATGGGACCACGAGGCGAGGGACAGCTCGCCGCGCCTCTCGGGACGCGTTGGCGCATTCGCTGCCCCGTTAGCGATCACGCAGAACAGCACTGGCGCGCCCTGGGCATCGACATAGGCGATCTCGCCCAACGGCTTTCCGTCATAGGAGAGGACTTGCGCCGCCTTGAAGCGGAGGCCCGGCAGGGCTACGGATTCTGGTGTCAGGTCGGCGCCCACTCTATCGCCGACGGCGGTCAGTTCCTTCGCCTGGAGCGAAGGATCTGGGTTCGAGAGAGCGAAAGTTTCGTTCGTATAGAGCTCCATATATTCGACGACAGCGGTGCGCCAATCGTCCTGCTCGCCCTTCTGCGCCAAGCTCAACGCGACCCACGCGGCTGCTCCCGCCGCGAGGATGCCGATGACAATTCCGGCCGCAAGCTCGCGAAGAGCGATCCCAGCGAACGGACGGGCCGCCGCCATGCGAGGCGGGCGCTCCCGCGGAAGCGCGGCGCGAAGGCGAGAAATCGGCGCGCTCGCCAGGAGCGCGTCGAACGACGCGGCGATCGGCGCGCCAGCCTCTCGCAGCGTTTGATAGCGTTGGCGCAGGGCGGCATCCTCGGCCAGGCGGGCGAGCAGGCGGCCCTTGGCGTCTTCATCGAGTTCGTTGTCGATCAGCGCGACAAGCTCCGCGTCCTCATCGGCCATCGATAACAAACCGCCCTACTTTAGCCTCGCCAGCGCCGCACGCGCCGTGGCCAGGCGGCTCATCACGGTACCGACCGGAATACCCAGCGCGCTCGCGGCTTCCGCGTAGGTATAGCCTTCGCCGTAGACCAGCAAGACCGTTTCGCGCTGCGCCTCCGGCAGCTGGCCGATCGCTCTTAACACCTCAGCGGCAAGAATATTCGTCTCGATTTCATGCGCGCCGTCGCTCGACAACGCCTCCTCGGCGTCGACAAATCCACCGCCCTCGCGAATCCTTCGCGCGCGAATTTCGTTGAGCCAAATTGACCTGAGGATCGCGAACAGCCAGCGGTCCAGCCGCGTTCCCGGAGCGAATTGATCGGCGCGCTCGATCGCGCGCACACAAGTCGCCTGCACCAGGTCTTCGGCGACGTCATTCGCTCTCGACAACACGAGCGCGTAGCGCCAAAGGCGCGCCAGGCAAGGCTCGAGTTCCCGCCCTCACTTCGCGTCGGCTCGCTTCGCTCATCGCCCTATTAGAGCATGATCGCGCGTTGCGAGCAGAGGGGCGGTTTTTTTTGCCGGTCGATCCTCAGCGAGAGGATCGCGGCGAATAATTTGCCCACCTGAGTGTTCCTTGGGCTCCCCATTCCGTCGGGAAAGGACCCAATCATGTTCGCTTCTGTTGAATCCTATCGCTGGAATCATCGCGGCTTCGCGTCTGCACTGCTATGCGGAGTTCTCGTCGTTGGCTTGGGGCTCGCCGCGCCGGTGGCCATGGGCGCCGGCGGCGGAGGAGGAGGAGGAGGAGGAGGAGGAGGAGGCGGCGCAGGGGCTGGGGGCGGCGGTGGAGCTGGCGCCGGCGGTGGCGGAGCGGGCGCGGGCGGCGGCGGAGGAGGAGGCAATCATCGTCCCTTCCAGACCGACCTCACCACTTGCTTCCCCGGCCAGGTCTGGGACACGAGGAGGCACAGGTGCCTCCAGAGACACAGCGGCGTTCTCCCCGATCCTGAACTCACCGAATACGCCTTTGCGCTCGCCAAGGCCAAGCGTTACCAGGAGGCGCTCGACGTGCTCGATGCGCTCGACAATCCCAATACGCCGCGCGCGCTCAATTATCGTGGCTATGCGACGCGCAAGCTCGGTCGCACGGAGGAAGGGATCAGTTATTATTTGAAGTCTGTCGCGCTCGATCCTAATTATCCCCAAGTGCGTGAATATCTCGGCGAGGCCTATGTCATTCAGGGCAAATTTGACTTGGCCAAAAATCAATTGGCGACGATCGAGAAGCTCTGCGGATCCAAGCAGTGCGAGTATTACGAGGATCTCGCAGAAGCGCTCGAAAAGGCGCACGCCCTTTAGTCAGACCCGGCAGTCGCGCGCAACGTAGGAATGCGCTGCGCGCGATTCTTACCGGAAAGGACCGGCTCGCCATGTCACGCACTCAAATGTCTCCCCTTGGCGCGCGCCCTGTCGAGAGCGATGGAGGCTTTGACTCCGATCTCTTATTCTTGCGGCGCATGGCCGGACCGCTCGGGCTCATCGCGCGAGCGATGCTCGCCTACATCTTCATCGCCGAAGGCGCCGGCAAGATCGTGCGCTACGCCGGCGTCGCCGGCTATATGGAGGCGAACGGCGTCGACGCCCGACTCCTACCGCTTGTGATTCTCACTGAGCTTGGCGGCGGTCTGCTCGTCCTGGCCGGCCTGAAAACCCGCTGGGCGGCGATCGCGCTCTGCGGCTTTTGCCTCTTGACCGCACTGTTCTTCCATATGGGAGTAGACCAGACGATCGAGTTTCAGAAGAATGTCGCCATGGCCGGCGGCTTTCTGTTGCTCGCGACTCTTGGCCCCGGCCCATGGTCGCTCGACGGCTGGCGCGGGCGAGTGGGCTAACTGACCGGATGTCTGTGGCAGAGCCTTCATGGGAAGAGCCTTCATGGGGAGCTGGTGTCCCGAGCACGCCGCTGAGCGCCTCTGGGCGCTCGCTTCTCCTTGCCCCCGCCTGCGCGCGCGGCCTATAGAGAAGCCTTGCCGCGCGCCTCTCTCTGGGCGCGCCCAGATGAAGGCCCACATGTCGAGCGTCGACGTCAAGCCGACCAACAACCGCAAGGCCGGCGCCAAGGCGGGCGCGCGGAACGAGCCGTTCAAGCGCGCGCTCGCGTCCTGCACCCGGGCGCTCGCGCGTCACCCCGAGCTCGAGGTCCTCTATTCGGCCGACAAGCCCTCGCTGGTCGCCGCCGAGGACGGCGCCAAGGCGCGGCTGCCGGAACCGCCGCGCAAACCCAATCCCCGCGAGGCGGCGATCATCCGCGGGGTCGCCAATTCGTTCGCCTTGCGCGTCGCCTGCCACAATGACGCGCTGCACCGCCGCCACGCGCCACAAAACCCGGCGGCGCGGGCCTTGTTCGACGCGGTCGAGCAGGCCCGGGTCGAGGCGATCGGTTCGCGGCGCATGGAGGGCGTGGCTTCGAACCTCACCGCCATGCTCGACGACCGATATCACCGCAGCCCGGTCTCGGAGGCCCGCACCCGCGAGGAGGCGCCGCTCGAGGACGCGGTCGCGATGCTGGCGCGCGAGCGCCTGACGGGGCTCAAGCCTCCGAGCGGCGCGGAACGTCTGACCGATCTCTGGCGCCCGTTCATCGAGGAGAAGGCGGGGGCCGAGCTCGACCGGCTGAGCGCAGCCATTCTCGACCAACGCGCCTACGCCCGGCTGGTGCAGAAGCTGCTGACCTCGCTCGGCATGGCGAGCGAGTCGGAGGCCGACGCCGACGAGAGCGCCGAGGACGAGGACAACAAGCCTCCCGAGGAGGCCGACGAGGCGCAAGGGGAGGGCGAGGAGCAGCAGTCGCAGGATTCGGCGCAGCGCGAGGCGGCCGACGACACGTCTGACGACGCCGAGGACGGCGCAATGGACACGGTCGAGGCGCCGTCGTCCGAACTCGACGACGAGGGCGAGGCGGGCGACGCCGCGGAGGCGGCGGAAAACCGCCCGCCGCAGCCCAATCCCGCTGAAAGGCGGGGGCCGGACTACAAGGCCTATACGACCCGTTTCGATGAAATCGTCGACGCGGCCGATTTGTGCGACCCCGACGAATTGCAGCGGCTGCGCGAATATCTCGACAAGCAATTACAGAACCTGTCCTCGGTGGTGGCGCGCCTCGCCAACCGGCTGCAGCGGCGTCTGATGGCGCAGCAGAACCGCTCGTGGGAGTTCGACCTCGAGGAGGGCGTGCTCGACACCGCGCGCCTGTCGCGGGTGATCATCGATGCGCAGCAGCCATTGTCCTTCAAGCAGGAGAAGGACATGGCGTTCCGCGACACGGTGGTGACGCTGCTGCTCGACAATTCGGGCTCGATGCGGGGGCGTCCGATCACGGTCGCGGCGACCTGCGGCGACATTCTGGCCCGCACGCTCGAGCGTTGCGGGGTCAAGGTCGAGATTCTCGGCTTCACCACCAGGGCGTGGAAGGGCGGGCAGTCGCGCGAGGCGTGGCTGCAGGCGGGCAAGCCCCCCAATCCCGGACGTCTCAACGATCTGCGCCACCTGATCTACAAGTCCGCCGACGCGCCCTGGCGGCGCGCGCGCAAGAACCTCGGCCTGATGATGCGCGAGGGGCTCTTGAAGGAGAACATCGACGGCGAGGCGCTCGACTGGGCGCACCAGCGTCTGCTCGGCCGGCCGGAGCAGCGCAAGATCCTGATGATGATCTCCGACGGCGCGCCGGTCGACGATTCGACCCTTTCGGTCAATCCCGGCAACTATCTCGAACGGCATCTGCGCCACGTGATCGAGGAGATCGAGACCCGCTCGCCGGTGGAGCTGATCGCCATCGGCATCGGCCATGACGTGACCCGCTACTATCGCCGCGCGGTGACGATCGTCGACGCCGAGGAGCTGGGCGGGGCGATGACGGAGAAGCTCGCCGAGTTGTTCGACGAGAACGCGGAGCCCAAGCCGGCCAAGCCGGGGCCGCAGGCCAAGCGCGGCCGCAAGGCCGCTTGAGGCGGGCGTCGAAGCGGCGCCGACCCCAAGCCGGCGTGGCGGCGAAGCGAAACAGAAGTGGCGCCGCCACGGCGTTCACGCCAACTTCGAGGAAGAGTTGCGCATTGCCGTTTTGAGCCTTTTCAACCGGTTACGACTGCCGTCCGGGCGCGTCATTTGACAGGGTTCGGGAATGTTCGAATAGAGGCGCCTCGGCTCCTTCCTGACGCGCGGCGATGACAGCTTCAGCCCAATTCATCCTCGGGACCCGCGGATCGCCGCTGGCTTTGGCGCAGGCGAACGAGACCCGGCGGCTCCTGGCGCGTGCGCATGGCTGGGAGGTCGACAGCGTCCGGCTCAAGGTCATTCGCACCAGCGGCGATGCGATCCAGGACCGGCCGTTGGCCGAGGCCGGCGGCAAGGGGCTGTTCACCAAGGAAATCGACCTGGCGCTCATCGCCGGTGCGATCGACGCCGCGGTCCACTCGGCCAAGGACCTGCCGACCCTGCTGCCCGAGGGCGTCGCCCTCGCAGGCTTCCTGCCGCGCGAGGACGTCCGCGACGCGTTGATCTCTGCCGCGGCCGACACGGTTCAAGGCCTGCCGGAGGGGGCGACGTTCGGCGCCGCCTCCCTGCGCCGTCAGGCCCAGGCGTTGCGTCTGCGCCCCGACCTCAGGCCCGAACTCCTGCGCGGCAATGTCGAGACGCGGCTGCGCAAGGCCGAGGAGGGCGCGATCGGCGCCACGCTGCTTGCCGTCGCCGGGCTGAAGCGGCTCGGCCTCATCCACCGCGCCCGGTCCGTCCTCGACCTCGAGGCGTTTCTCCCCGCCCCCGGCCAGGGCGCCATCGCGCTGACCGCCCGGAGCGCGGACGCGCGGACGCTGCAAACGTTGGCCGCGATCGCCGACGAGGAGACCTTCGCGGCGGTGACGGCCGAGCGCGCGTTTCTCGCCGAGCTCGAGGGCTCCTGCCGGACGCCGATCGCCGCGCTCGCCCGGATCGAGGCCGGCCGGCTGGTCTTCAAGGGCCAGGCGCTGCGCCCCGACGGCTCCGAGAGCTTCGAGGTCGCCGCCGAGGGCGCGCGCGCCGACGCCCTAAGGATCGGGCGGGAGGCCGGGCGCGATCTCGGCCGGCGCGTGCCGGAGGGGGTCCTGCCGAAGGCCGGCTGAGCGGGGATGAGGCGCGGCGGCCAAGGCCTGAAGACGGGCGCCGGCGCGCCCGCGAGCGAAGGCGCCCCCGGCCCGACGTCGCGCCGTCGAGGGGCCGCGAGGCCCAAGCCCGCGGAAACGAGGGCGAAGCCCGCGGCAACGAGAACAAAGCCCGCGGAAACGAGACCAAAGCCAGCGGAAGCGGGATCCAAGCCAGCGGAAGCGGAATCCAAACGATTCCCTTCCACGAATCGAGCCTTTTCAAGGGTTTAGACGCGAATCCAAATCGTTTTTTTCGCCCGGCTCCTGAATCCCCGCCAACCCCCTCCCGCCGCCGGCGGGACCAGCGGCGCCGGGTTGGCGACGAAGGCGACCCTAACACAGGTTCGGCTTTTCAGGAAGAAAATGTTGGCTCTTATCGCGGCAGCTGTCGGTCGCCAAAAAATCGGGCCAATAAGGCCGAAGACCGGCAAGGCTTCAACGCGTCATGGCCGGTAGTTACGGTGACACGCCCGCCTTTACCTTTTTGTGCGCCATGCGATATCGTCCTATGAGCCGCCTCAACCGCGTCGTCACCCCCGTCAAGCAAGGACGCAAGCCCAAGGGCGATGTCGAAGGCGCCGAGGTAAAATGGTAAAGACGGGCGTGTCACCGTAATTTCATAACGATGTCGCACGCGCCGAGTGAAAATGGTAAATACGGGCGTGTCACCGTAATTTTGGTAATTTTGGCGCCTGCTCGGGTTGCCGGAATAGAGGGCCGCGACGCCCTATCCGGGCGCGTTGGGCGACATCTCCGCCACAATGGGCTAACACCCGCGCGGGCGCGGCGGAGGGGCGAATCATGGCGTTGAAAATCATCGGGGCGGGATTTGGTCGAACCGGGACGTGGTCGACATTCCATGCGCTCAATCAATTGGGGTTCCCCTGCTACCATATGTCGGAAGTCATTCTCAACAAGGCGAACAAATCGCATCTCGACTTCTGGCGCAAGGTCGCCAATTCGCCGCCGGGGGCTCGGCAGGACTGGAATCAGGTGTTCGCCAAATATGCCGCCGCGATCGACAATCCGGCCTGCTGCGTGTGGCGCGAACTGCTCGCCGCCTATCCGGACGCCAAGGTTCTGCTGACCCTGCATCCGCGCGGCGCGGAGGCCTGGTATGAGAGCACGATCGAGACGATCTACTTCACCGAGCGCATGTGGCAGTTCAAGGTGCTGGAGTGGCTGACGCCGTTCGGGCGCAAGTTCGGCGACATGTCGCACAAACTGATCTGGCAACGGTCGTTGCGGGGAACCATGTCCGACCAGGCCAAGGCGATCGCGCGCTACAACGCCCATATCGACGAGGTCAAGGCGGCGGTTCCGGCGGACAAGCTGTTGATCTTCAGCGTCGATCAGGGCTGGGCGCCGTTGTGCGCGTTCCTGAGCGTTCCGGCGCCGCCGAGCGATTTTCCCAATGTCAACGATCGGGCGCAGTTCAAGAAAACGGTCGGGGGCGTCATCATGGGCATGTACGTGACGGTCGCGGCCTACGCGGTCGGCGCGGCGGCGCTGCTCTACGGCGCCTACCGCTTCCTGCTGTAGCGCGCATCGGCCCGGCGCTTCGCGCCCTCAACGCCCAGACGGCGCCTACCAGCCGTAGCCGGGCCAGCCGAAATGGCGATGGTATTGTTCCTCTGCGGCCTGGTCGGCGAGCGCCAGCTGGTCCCAGGGCGGACTTGATTTCACTTGCTCGCGGGTGACGTTGACATTGATGTGGCGCTCGGCCCAGTCGATGCCCTTTACCGCATAGGGCGAGAGCTGGACATGCTTGCCCGGCCACCAATTGTGGGTGGCGACGACGAGATAGCGGATGTCCCAGTTGACGTCGTCGGCGAGGAAGTTCTCGACATGGCCGATATCGCCGTCGGTCGCGTGGACACGATAGCCCTTGACCTCGGCGACGCTGCGCAGATCCGGATCGCCCCCGCCCGGACTGCCGCCGATCGCCGCCGCCGGACGCGCTTCGGTTTCGGCAAGGATCGGCTTGGAAATCGGGTCGATGGCGTCGGGGCCGAAATACGTCCCGCCCCAAAACGGATCCCAGCCATAATGTTCGTACAGTCCGGCCTGCATCTGCTCGGTCACCGGCTCGTCATCGCGCGCGTCCGGGCTCGATTCGATCTCGCGCTTCGTCAGCCGGACGGTGACCGCGAGCGTGTCGTCCATGCTTAACATCGGCAGCTTCCCGCTGGACGGCCGGCCGAGGTCCAGCGGAGCGATCGCCGACGGGTGGATCAATATCCGGCGCTCGGACAGCCAATGGCCGGTGTCGACCGCCATCCAGCGGATCTTCCAGCTCCGGTCATCGAACAGGAAGTCCTTGACCACGCCGGCGCGCCCGTCTCTCGTCTCGACGGGGCATCCAAGGAGACCGGTAACGGCGAACAGCATGGCGCCACTCTCCCTCGCAATCGCGCCCCCCATCGCCATTGTCCGGCCGGAAGGCCGACTTTTGGCCCATCGTGCCTCAAGTCGCCGATTTTGTCACCCGATCGAATGGGCGGCGCCAAGCTCGGCAGGCTTCGCGGCGCGGAAGCGGATGTCCGCCTTCGATCGGCGCGCGGCGGCGCAGTCGCGCGCCCTTACACCGTCATTCGGCCCCTGACCTCGCCCTCGTCCATCTCGGCCCGCGTCCCGACAGCACCACCGCGCCGCGGTCCATCACCGCGTAATCGTCGGCGATGTCGCGCGCCCATTCGAAATATTGCTCCACCACCAGGATCGCCATATCGCCCTTGCGGCGCAGGTGGACGAGCGCCCGCCCGATGTCCTTGATGATCGAAGGCTGGATGCCTTCGGTCGGCTCGTCGAGGATGAGGAGCTTCGGCCGCGTGACCAGGGCGCGGGCGATCGCGAGCTGCTGCTGCTGGCCGCCGGAGAGATCGCCGCCACGGCGGCCCAGCATGTCGGAAAGGACAGGGAACAGACTGAAGATCTCCTCGTCGACGACCCGCTCGCCGCGCGGGCGGGTCGCATAGCCGGTCATCAGGTTCTCGCGCACCGAGAGCAGCGGAAAGATCTCGCGTCCCTGCGGCACATAGCCGAAGCCGCGCCTTGCGCGCAGATGGCTCGGCAATGCGCTCATCTCCTCGCCGTTCCACTGGATCGAGCCGTTGGCGATCATGTGCTGCCCGACGATCGCGCGCAGAAGCGAGGACTTGCCGACGCCGTTGCGCCCCAGAACGCATAAGATCCGTCCAACCTCGGCCTTCAGCGACACCGCGCGCAGGGCCTGGGCGGCGCCGTAAAAGAGATCGATGCGGTCGACGCTGAGCATGGGACCCTACCGCCCGAGATAGACTTCGATGACGCGCGGATCGGCGCTGACCTGATCGAGCGAACCCTCGGCCAGCACCGAGCCTTCGTGCAGCACCGTCACCCTGACGCCGAGCTCGCGCACGAAGGCCATGTCGTGCTCGACCACCACGACCGAATGATCGCGCGCGATTTCGCGCAACAGCTCCGCGGTAGCCGCGGTCTCGGCGTCGGTCATTCCCGCGACCGGCTCGTCGACCAGCAGGAGTTTCGGGTCCTGGGCGAGCAGCATCCCGATCTCGAGCCACTGCTTCTGTCCGTGCGACAGCGAGCCTGCGATTCGCCAACGAAGGTCGCCGAGTCTGGTCTTGGCGAGGATCGCGTCGATGGTCCCGATCGTCGTCGGCTCCTCGCGGCCGAACAGGGTGGCGAAGACGCCGCGCGGCGCCTTGGTCGCCAGCAGCAGATTGTCCTCGACGCTGTGGTTTTCGAACACGGTCGGCTTCTGGAACTTGCGGCCGACCCCGAGAGTGGCGATCTCGGCTTCGTCGAGTTTGGTCAGATCGTGCCGCCCGTCGAACAGGGCCTCGCCCTCGTCGGGGCGGGTTTTGCCGGTGATCACGTCCATCATCGTCGTCTTGCCGGCGCCGTTGGGACCGATGATCGCCCGCATCTCGCCCGGCGCCAGTGTGAGCGACAGGCCGCGCAGAGCCTTGTAGCCGTCGAAGGAGACGCTGACCCCGTCGAGATAGAGCAGAGTATGGGTGAGGCTCGGATTGCCCAATTCGCTGACGGTTCTGGCCGAATCGCTCATGGCTTGGCCCCGTCCTCGATCGCCTCGACGGACGCGGCGGCCTCGGGATTCTTCCGCCCGGCGCCGAGCGCGAGGCCGAGCAGGCCCCTGGGCAGGAACAGGGTCACGAAGACGAACAGGGCCCCCAGGCCATAGAGCCAATATTCCGGAATCGTGCCGGTGAAGTAGGTCTTGGCGAAATTGACGGCGATGGCGCCGATCGCCGCGCCGACGAGGGTTCCCCGACCGCCGACCGCGACCCAGATCGCCGCCTCGATCGAATTGGCGGGGGCGAATTCGCTCGGATTGATGATGCCGACCTGCGGCACATAGAGCGCGCCGGCGACGCCCGCCATCACCGCCGAGACGACAAAGGCGAAGAGCTTGTAGTTCTCCACCCGATAGCCCAGAAAACGCATCCGGCTCTCCGCGTCGCGCACCGCGGTCAGCGCCTTGCCGTATTTGGAGGCGATGATCGCGCGCGCGACCGCGTAGGCAAGGACGAGCGCGATGGCGCTGGCGGAAAACAGCGCCGCCTTGGTCGAGGCGGACTGGAGCGAAAATCCAAGCAGGTCCTTGAAATCGGTCAGGCCGTTGTTGCCGCCGAAGCCGAAATCGTTGCGGAAGAACTCCTTGAACAGCGCGAAGGTCATCGCCTGGGTGATGATCGACAGATAGACGCCGGTCACGCGCGAGCGGAAGGCGAACCAGCCGAAGCCGAGCGCCAGCAGGCCGGGCACCAGCACGATCATCAGCAAGGCGTAGGGAAAGTGCTGGAATCCCCACCAGGCGACCGGCAGCGCCTTCCAGTTCAGGAACACCATGAAGTCGGGCAGGATCGGATTGGCGTAGACGCCGCGGGTTCCGATCTGGCGCATCAGATACATGCCCATCGCGTAGCCGCCGAGAGCGAAGAATGCGCCGTGCCCGAGCGAAAGAATCCCGCAATAGCCCCAGACGAGATCGAGCGCGACCGCCAGGATCGCATAGCAGAGATATTTGCCGAGAAGCTGCACGATATAGGGCGGGATGTAAAAAGCGGAATTCGTGGGCGTCGCCAGCGACAGGATCGGCACGACGATCGCGACCAGGACGAGGATCGCGGCGAAGACGACGCCCAGTCTGTCGAGCCGCGGGTTCATGCTTCCACCGCCCGGCCCCTGAGCGCGAACAATCCGCGCGGCCGCTTCTGGATGAAGAGGATGATGAAGACGAGCAGCACGATCTGGCCCTGCACGGCGCCGATCACCGGCTCCAGAATCTTGTTGGCGATCCCGAGCGTCAGCGCTCCGAGCGCCGTGCCCCACAGGTTGCCGACGCCGCCGAAAACGACGACCATGAAGCTGTCGATGATGTAGCCCTGGCCGAGATTGGGCGAGACATTGTCGATTTGCGACAGCGCGACCCCCGCGATTCCGGCGACCCCTGACCCCAGGCCGAAAGCCAGCATGTCGATGCGCGCGGTCGAGATGCCCATCGCGGCGGCCATGCGCCGGTTCTGCGTCACTGCGCGCATCCGCAGGCCGAACGGGGTCGCGCGCAGGACGATCTGCAGCCCGGCGAAGACGAGGGCCGCCAGCACGATGATCCACAGGCGGTTGGTCGTGATCGACAGGCCGCCGAGCTTGAACGCGCCCGACATGAATGGCGGCGAGCTGACGAGGCGGTTGTTGGCGCCGAACAGGCTGCGCACCGCCTGCTGCAGAATGAGCGAGACGCCCCAGGTGGCCAGCAGCGTCTCCAAAGGCCTTGTGTAGAGAAAGCGGATGACGAGACGCTCGATGGCGATGCCGACCACGCCCGAGACGACGAACGCCAGGGGGATTGCGAAGGCGAGCGACCAGCCCTGCAAGGAAGGCGGCAGGATGAGCTGCACGACATAGGTCGCGTAGGCCCCGAGCATCACCATCTCGCCGTGCGCCATGTTGATGACGCCCATGACGCCGAAAGTGATGGCCAGGCCAATCGCCGCAAGAAGGAGAACTGACGAGGCCGAAAGGCCGTACCAGAGATCCTGGACCGCGTTCCACACAGCAAGGCGGGTGTGAATCGCCGCCAGCGCTGACGCGGCCGCGCTCTTCACCGCCGGGTCGGTCGTCTTCTGCGCCAGTTGGTCGATCAGGCTTTGCGCGTCCTCGTCTCCGCGCTCCTTCAACGTGGCGATCGCCCCCAGTCGCTCCTGCTCCGAAGCGCTGTCGCTGGTCGCGAAGATCGCCGCGCGGGCGAGCTTCAACGCATCGGCGACGCCCGGATCGCGCTCCTTGCGCAGCTGCGCCTCCAGCGCCGGCAACGCCTTGGCGTCGCGAGTCTTGAACACGTCACGAGCCGCCGAAATACGCTTTTGCGGATCGGGGTTGGCCAGCGTCAGCGAGCCGACTGCGCCTTCGACGGCCTGACGCACCCCGTTGTTGACGCGCACTTTCTTGAACGCCGAAAGGTCAACGCCGGAAAGCGGCTTGCCGGTCCTGGCGTCGAAGACGTCGCCCGTCGTCGTCTTGTAGACGACACGATGGTCCGCCGCATCGAACAGCAGACGATTGTTGCTGAGCGCATCGAGAATCGCCCCCGCCTGCGGCGGCGCCTCTGCGGCCAATTCGCCGACCGCTTTCTCGCTCTGCGAGAACTTGTCGGCGAAAAAGCGCGCCAGCGTGTCGTCGATCGGAGCCGCGCGAGCGGCGACGGCAGAAAGCAGGCACGCCAAAATCGCCAGCGCGCTCAGCGCAAGCGCGGACCCGCGCTTGCGAAAGCCAATGAGGCCCCCTCGATGCATCCCGACGACCGTCGACATCCGGTGTTCCAGTCTGGGCGGATACGCTCGAAACTCACGCCCGCCTCCTCTTCGTTCGCGGGAGACGGCATAGGGCGTCGAAAGGCGTCCGTCTTTCGCCGGGCCATGGGGTGTGGGGTTCGACGCTGAAAGAGCGTCTCGCCGCCGCGCGGCTGGCGGCGCGACCCCCTCATCCGTCGCGCCGGGCGCGCCGCCTTCTCCCGCAAATGGAGAAAGGCGCGCCCAGGCGAGACAGACATCTCCAGTTTCCGTCTTCCGTCAGCCGCCGCACTTGCCGGTCTTGACGTTGAAGTTGCCGCAGGACAACGGCTCGCGCCAATCAGAGATCAAATCCTTGGACCCTGGCAGGTAGTCGGACCACGCGTCGCCCGGCACCGTCCCGGGGGTCTGCCAAACGACGTTGAACTGGCCATTGCCCTGGATTTCGCCGATATAGACGGGCTTGGTGATGTGATGGTTGGGCATCATCGTCGCGATTCCGCCGGTCAAGTTCGGCACCGCGACGCCGATCATTGCGTCGATCACCTTGTCCGGATTGGTTGTGCCCGCTTTCTCCACCGCCTTCACCCACATGTTGAAACCGATGTAATGGGCTTCCATCGGATCGTTGGTGGTGCGGTTCGGCTTGCCGATGAACTTGTGCCACTTGTCGATGAACGCCTTGTTCTCCGGGGTGTCGATCGATTCGAAATAGTTCCAGGCCGCCAGATGGCCGATGAGCGGCTTGGTGTCGAGACCGGCGAGTTCCTCTTCGCCGACCGAGAACGCGACCACCGGGATGTCGGTCGCCTTGACGCCCTGGTTGCCGAGCTCCTTGTAGAACGGGACGTTGGCGTCGCCGTTGATCGTCGACACCACCGCCGTCTTCTTGCCCGCCGAGCCGAAGGCCTTGATCTTGGAAACTTCGGTCTGCCAGTCGGAGAATCCGAACGGCGTGTAGTTGATCATGATGTCTTCGCTCTTGACGCCTTTCGATTTCAGATAGGCCTCGAGGATCTTGTTGGTCGTGCGCGGATAGACGTAGTCGGTGCCTTCGAGCACCCAGCGCTTCACCGAACCGCCGTCTTCGCTCATCAGATAGTCGACCGCGGGAATCGCCTGCTGATTGGGCGCGGCGCCGGTATAAAAGACGTTGCGTTCCGATTCCTCGCCCTCGTATTGCACCGGATAGAACAGGATGTTGTCGAGCTCCTTGAACACCGGCAGCACCGATTTGCGCGATACCGAGGTCCAGCAGCCGAATACGACCGCGACTTTGTCCTTCTCGATCAACTCCTTGGCCTTTTCGGCGAACAGCGGCCAGTTCGAAGCCGGGTCGACGACGACCGGCTCCAGCTTCTTGCCGAGCAGGCCGCCCTTCTTGTTCTGCTCGGCGATCAGCATCAGCATCACATCCTTGAGCGTCGTCTCGCTGATCGCCATGGTGCCGGACAGCGAGTGCAGAATCCCGACCTTGATCGTGTCATCCGCCCGCGCGGCGGTGGCGGAAAGCGCGAGCGCTCCGCCCATCAGCGCGCCGGTTGCGCGCAAAAACAAACGTCTCGTCAACGACATGATTCACCTCCACGAACGCGCCCCACACTCAGGACGACGGCAGTTCGGCCCCACTGGCGCCAAAGGAGGCTTCGCAACGAGCGTGCCACTCGCTTTCATCGCTTTCGTGTGCTCGGGCGCCTGCGAAGCGGGTGCGGGCGCTGAAGAAGTGTTCAATAAGCAGGCAAATCGCGCCGACGGCGCCTTAAGCCTCGGCAGCGCTGAGCCCCTCCGGCGCCGGCGGCGCGGCCATGCGCGCAATTTCAGCGCTGCGGCGCTGCCGCTGCTTTGCGCCTTCGGAGTATCTTCCGTCGGAAATTCAACCGCGCGGAGGTCTTGCAAACGCCCGCTATTGCTGTTTAGCCATTGCCGGCTCGGCAAAACGCTCGGAACGGGTTCTTTGGGGCCGGAATTCGGTGTCCGGAAAAATTCGGTGATGCCTATGCCCGCGAACATGTGATAGCAGGGTCGCATGCAAACAACGGTCGCGAGGGGCGGGCGCGCTGGGCCCGGACGAAGTTTTTCGGGCCGCAGGCCGTCGACGTTCGTTGAGACCCTGCGCTGAGCGCTATCTCAGGGGATGGCGTCGAGCTTAACTCAGGAGAACCGCATTGCGGCACGTTTTGGGAATTTCGCACGGTCGCTGGCGCGTGGCCGCGGCCCTATGCGCGGTCGCGATGGCCGCCGCCCTCGCCGGTTGCGGCCGGAAGCAAGACGCGCCGGCTGTTGTCGGGCAAGTCATTGCGCATATCGGACCGGAGGACGTGACGCAGCAGGAGGTCGATAACGAGCTTCGCCTCGCGCGCGTCCCCGCCGACAAGCGCAGCGATGCTGTCCTGAAGGCGGCGCTAAGCCGCGTGATCGAGCGCAAATATTTGGCTCAGCAGGCGATGGCCGCGAAGCTCGATCGGGAACCGACGGTGCATCTCGACCTCTTGCGCGCGCGCGAGCAGACTCTCGCCGGCGCTTACATGCAGCGCGATTTCGCAGGCAAGGCGAGCGGCATCTCCACAGCAGAAATCAGTAATTACATTCAAGCTCATCCAGCTCAGTTCGCGAATCGGCAATTGTTCAAGATCGAGCAGGTGAACTTTCCGCCGCAAAAGGACATGAAAGCGATCGCCGAAGAGACAAAAAACTTCAAGACGCTCGATCAGGTCGAGGCCAAGCTCAAGGAACTGGGGGTCAATTACAGCCGCGGTCCAGGGACTCTGGATAGCGCGACCCTCCCCGCCGAGCTGCTGAAACCGCTGGAGGCGAGGAAGCCAGACGACATTTTTCTTCTCCGCCTCAGGCAAGGCGCGAGTTTCTTCAAGGTGACCTCGGTCGAAGACAAACCTTTGACCGGCGACCAAGCCGATGGGTTCGCCAAACGAGAATTGATCAACGAACTCGCGCGGAAGGATTCGCAGCAGTCCCTAGCGGCCGCGCTCGCGGGCGCAAAATATGAAGGCGACTACGCGCGCATCATGACCGCTCCGACGCCGGCGGCCGGGACTCCGGCGGCCGAAACGCCGACCGAAGCGGAGAAGCCCGCGGGCGAGGCGCCGACCGAAGCGGAGAAACCCGTGGGCGAGACGCCGAGCGAAGCGGAGAAGCCCGCGGGCGAGAAGCAGACGGAATCGCCGAAGAAGTGACAGGTTTCGCCGGCGAGGACGGCGGCCGCCAAGTCGCCCTCGTCTCGCGGTCTCCCTGGGAGAGTTTGTGCTTCGCCCTGGCTCCGGAACGATTGGATCGCCGCGGCTGTCAAAGCCGATGTTGACGCCTTCGTTGCGCGCCGGCCGTCGCGCGCCAGCGGGCCCTTGTTGTTGTGGCCACACTTTGGCGCCATTTTGCTGTGCGATGGTCGTCGAATTGTTCCCCGCGGTTCCTGATCGAGGCGAAGTCGTTCCTCCGTGCGCTATGTCCTGACGATCATCGCGGTCGCGCTTGTTGTGGCGCTGTCGACCGCGCTCGTTGCGCCTTTCATGATCGATTGGTCCGTCCATCGCGCGGAGATCGAGGCGCGGCTCAGCGCAATGACGGGCGCCAAGGTGGCTTTGACCGGACCGATCGCGGTCCGGCTGCTGCCGACCCCTTATCTTGCGCTGGGCGAGGGGTCGGTGTCCGCGCCAGGCCCGGACGCTCCCAAACTGTCCTTCGCCTCGGCGCGCCTGGAGCTGGCGCTCGTCAAGCTCGCAGGCGGGGCGATCCGGTTCGCGGACATTCGGCTCGAAAGGCCTGTTTTGACCGTCGTGCGCGGCGCCGACGGCGCCTTGCGCCTGCCAGCCGCGCCCTCCGGACGGGCGGAAGCGGTCGGATTCGATCGCCTTATCGTGCGCGACGGCGAGGCGCGGATCGTCTCGCGCGCAAATGGAGCAGTCCGGGAGATCGCCGGGGTTCAGCTCGACGCGGCCGCTCCGTCCTTGGACGGACCCTATCAGGTCTCGGGCCAGTTCTCGGGACCGAACGGAACGCCGGTCGGCTTCCACGTCGCCTCGGAAAAGGGGGGTCGGTCGGAAACGCCAGTTCGGGTCTCGGTCGACGCCGGCAAGTCTTGGCCGGCGCTCGAATTCGACGGCGCGCTGGATAATTCCGCGTCCGCCGGCGCAAGGGGTCCGAGCCTCTCGGGTTCGGCCACACTGGCGGGAACTGTCGCGGGCAGCGGGGGGTCGATGCCATGGCGTGCGGTCGGGCGCATGACCGCCGATCTCGATCGGGCCGCCATCGAGAAGGTTGACTTTCGGCTGGGGCCGGACGAACGGGCGCTCGCCGCGCACGGATCGGCGGCGTTGACATACGGCCAGCCGGCCCGACTCACCCTAAAGCTGGCGGCCAAACAGGCCAATATCGACTCGCTTTTGCGTCGCAAGGGTGAGGACGGCGTCGCGCCCGTCCGCGCCCTGGCTTTTTTTTCCCGCGCGCTCCAGCCGGCGCTTGCGGGGCCAGGGGACGCGATTGCGATCGACGCCGATCTTTCGGCTGAGAGCGTCATCCTGGGCGCGCAGACGCTGCCCGACGCCACGGCGACTTTGCGTTCCGGTCACGGCGCGCCTCTGCGAATGCGGTTCAATCTCGGCCTTCCGGGCGGCAGCCGGCTACGGGGCGAAGGCGATCTGGAAACGGGCGCGGCGGCGAAGTTTCGCGGCGCGATCGGTTTCCACAGCGGCGATATCCCGCTTTTGGGCGCGTGGGCGAGCCTCGGCGCGCCGGACTTGGCCGCTAAAGCCGCCGCGCTCGGCGGGACGCTTCCCTATCGCAGCGGATCGCTGTCCGGCGATATCGAAGCTTCCACGGCCGGGTTTTCAGGCCGCAATCTCGAGCTGACGCTCGGTAGTTCGACGCTCAAGGGTTCGCTCGCCGTCACCGCTCCTGCCGGCGCCAATCCGGGTCGCCTCTCGATGGATCTTTCGAGCGATTCTCTCGACGTCGACGCGCTGCCGAACCTCGAAGCCAGCGCAGCGCTCATTGGCGACCTCGATCTGTCTCTCTCGCTGCGGGCAAATTCGTTGCATATCGCCCGAGTCGGCGAGACCGCGATCGACAGCGGCTCAATGATCCTGAAGGCGACAAAGAGCGGGTCCAATATCTCGCTCGATCGGTTGAGCGTGGCGGGCCTCGGCGGCGCGTCCGTCGACGCTGAGGGCGCGATCGGGCCTCGAGGAATCGTGGCGACGGGGCGTCTGCGCGCCGATCGGCTGCGGGAATTCGCATTGCTGGTTTCGCGCCTCGCGCCGGGCGAATGGAGCCGGATGTTGGCCGATCGCGCCGCCGCGCTATCGCCAACTTCGCTGACCTTCCATGCGCACGGACCGGGCGGCTCGGACGCCGGGTGGGGCTTGGATTCGCTGAAAGCGGACGGCACGATCGGCCGGACCCGGGTCGCGCTCGCGTTCGACCCCGGGGCCAAGGGCGGCGAACGGGTTGTGACCTTAAGTCTCGATTCGCCCGATGCCAGCGCGCTCCTGCATCAGGCCGGCCTGGGCGGAACGACGGTCTCGAGCGGCTCCGCTCACGTCGCGCTCCATGCTTCGGGCGCGTGGGCCTCCGGGTACGACGTCGACGCGACCGGCGCGCTGGCGGGCGCGGATCTGACATGGCGCGGACGCTTCCTGCCCACGGCCCACGGCGACGGGGCGCGGCTCTTCGGCTCGGTCAAATTGCACGGCGAAGACCTCGCCCCCCTGCTCGGCGCGCTCGGTCTCGCGCCGGCTGGGGGCGGCGCGCTCGGACCGGCGGACGTCGGCTGTGACGCGACCCTGCGCGGCGATCAATGGACTCTCTCGCGCCTCGTGGCGAAGGTCGCTGGGGTGACGGCGAGCGGCGCCCTGACCTACCGGCCGACGCCGCCTCCCGAAGCCGCGACCATCCTGAATCCGGACGTCGCCCTGGCCCAGAGCGCGGTCAACGGGCCGGCCGCGAATGCAGCGCCGCCCGCTGAGATCACCGGCGAACTCGATGTCGAGCGTCTCCCTCTCGCTGCGCTCCTGGCGCTGGTGCTAGGGCCGCCCCGGCCGGTCAGGGCGGGAACGCGCTGGTCGGAAGCTAGCTTCGCCGCCCGGCCGATTAACCCCCCGCCGACCTCCGTCCGGCTCAAAGTCGGAGCGCTCGAAGTCGCCGACGACCTCCCGGCTCGGGATTTCGCGACAAACCTGCGACTCGACGCAGGCCGGCTCGATCTCGACCAGATCGAGATGAAAGTCGCGGGCGGCGCGGTCAGCGGCCACGCGACGCTGCGGCGCGACCGCGACAACGCGACGCTGACCGGAACGCTGGCCGCAAATTCGATCGCCGTCAATCGAGCGGGATTGTCGGGCCGGGTCAGCGGGACGCTCGATTTCGCCTCGACCGGCCGCAGCCGCGCTGCGCTGATTGAAGGCCTTGCGGGCGGCGGAACGGGACGTTTCGCCGGCGCGGCGTTGGCGCGAAGCGATCCAGTCGCTCTGGACCGGGTCGTCGCCAGGGCGCAGGCGCCCGACGCCCGGTTGGACGAGACCGACCTCGCCTACGAACTCGGAAACGAGCTCAACCGGGGGCCGCTGCCAATTCCCGACGGATCGGCGCCGATCGCGCTGAGCGCGGGCGAGTTGAAGTTCGGCCCGCTGACAATCGCGCGGCCGCGTGGCGGCGCGGCGCTTACCGGCAGCCTGGATTTGCGCAAGCTCGCCTTTGCGACGCGGCTGGCTATGGAGTCGTCGGCGTCTGGGCTCAAATTCTGGTCCGGACCGCCACCCAGCGCGACGATCGAGGTTCAAGACACGCTGGAAGGACGGAAGCGGCGGATCGACGTCAGCTCGCTGTCGGCCGGACTGGCGACGCAGGCGATCGCGCGTGAGAGCGACCGCATCGCCGCGCTGGACGCCGACATTCGCGAGCGCGCGTTTTTCAACCGGCGCCTCAACGGCGAACAATTCATGGACCGGCGCGCGGCGGAAATCGAGGACTGGCGGGTGGAGCAAGCGCGGCTCAAGGGTCTGACCGAGCGGTTGCAAGCCGACCGCGAAGCCGCCGAACGAGCCGCCGCTGAGAAGGCCGCCGTGGAGAAGGCGGCGGCGGACAAGGCCGCGGCGGAAAAGGCCGCGGTCGAAAAGGCGGCAGCCGAAAGGGCCCTTGCGGAGAAAGCGGCGGCGGAAAAGGCGGCGGCGGACAAGGCCGCCGCGGAAATTCTCGGCGTTCCACTCCCAGGCGGCCCGGCGGTCCAAAACCCCGCAACGTCGGAAGCGGACGCGTTGGGAGGCAATGCGCCGACTCCTCCGCACCGGCCGAAGCAGCGCCCGGCGTCCGCCGATCCGACCCAAAGCGGGCTCTACTGACCGCGCGAAGCGGCGGCGGGACTGGCGCACGCCCCACCGCTTGCCGCCTCGAGCACATAGACCCGGATCGCCGAGGAAAAATTGGCCTTGCCGCGCGACGCGTCGATCGTCGCCGCCAGCGAGTTGACCGAGACGCCGCGCTCGGCCGCCAAGCGCCGCAGGCGACGCCAGAAGGCGTCTTCGAGCGAAACGCTGGTGCGGTGGCCGGCGATGGCGAGTGAGCGTTTGACGACCCGGGCGTTCGCGGACTCACTCGCCATTGGGACGGACGATCCTGAGGTTTTCAAGGTCGCGTTCGGCCTTCGCGCGTTCGGCCTCGCCGAGACGTCGATCCGGCTTCGAGCGGCCAAAAGCGAAGCGACGTTCATCGGCAATGGCCTCTTCAAGCCGACGTTCTTTTCGTTTGCGCGCCTGCCGCAGATTGACAATGTCGGCCATGGGTTTTTCGGCTGTCTTGCGGTTATTTCTTGCGGAAGGCGTCGATCGAAACCACCTTCGCTTTTCCCGGCGGCTCCTCCGTCTTGATCGGCCGCTCGCTCGCCTTGGCGACGGACGCGGACCGCGTGGGGGACACCGCCGCTGGCGTCGTTTCCTGCTGTTTCGCCGCGGGAGGCGATCGGTTCGGACCCGCCGTCCTGCTTGGCGCGGCCTCCGGCGCCACTTCGGGCATCTTGGGTTCAAGCTTGAAGCCGAAGGGCACCGACGGATCGGCGAAGCCGGTGATGGCGTCGAACGGCACCGTCAGCCGCTCGGGCTTGCGCGAGAAATTGAGGCTGACCTCGAACGCCTCCTCGCTGACGGCAAGGTCCCAGAATTCATGCTGCAGGATGATCGACATTTCGTCCGGAAAGCGCTGCCTGAACGGCGGCGGGACCACAACTCCCGGCGCCAGGGTCTTGAAGGCGATGTTGAAGTGATGCTCGCCGACCAGCCCCGAGCGCGCGGTGTCCGACAGGACCTTGCGTACGACCGAACGCAGGGCGTCCTGAACGAGGAGGTCGTAGCGGATCAGATCAGTCGCCATTGGGAATCAGCTCGCGCCGCGAAGGCGAAGAATTAGCCGAGCCTCGGGGTCATTGCAATGACGGCGGACGGCTCTCGGCCCCGATACAGATCCACCTTTCCTTAGCACAAAGTGAGAAGTGGAGGCTTCTGTTGCCAGGCGCCTCCGGACCCCGCCTAGAGGTGCAAACCCCTAGGACTTGAATCCCAGTACCAGCGCTGCATTACGCAGCGAGGGCCACCGGAGCATAGTTGTCATTCGCAACTATAGGTTTGACCCGATAACGGCGGTATCATGCCGGGCAAAAGATCACCCTTTGGGTCCCCCGTCGAACCTATTTCGCCCCCGCCCAAACCCGCCTTTGACCGGGCGGGCTTGGGTGGAGGCGCCGGGTACCGCCCCCGGGTCCGAAAGACTTATTACGATGCCCATTTATCGCCATAGCCGCCCTTGCGGGCGGCGGGAAGAATATAGGGCGCGACAAGCGACAAGGGAAGAGGATGTTTGAAGGGATCGGCCCTCATCGGATTAAGGCGCTTCCTGAACATCGCCAAAAATGCGTTCGAAGCGGCTTAAATGCGCGCGGTCGGGGCGACTCCGATCCAGAATGCGCTAAGCGCGCAAAGCGACCCAGGGCCCGGAGCTACCCCGGCCCTGGATCGTTGCATCAGTTCGTTACTCATTACGCGCGATGACGTCCCCATTCATCAAAGTTCGTATATAAACCAATGGAGCGTTTGGCAAGACCGACTTAAGTCGCATAAGTCATTTTTTCTGTATAAAATCAGCGCAGCCGCCAGGCCGGGGCTCCATTTTGCGGCATCGGTTCCAAGCCGGCCTATGACCCGCCTGGCTCGCCTCACCGTCCCCGCCGTGGCGCGTCATGATGCGGGAAACGACGATGAATGCGCGGGCGCGCCTCCCCGGCGACGAGGGCCCGCAGTTCCTCTCAGTGCGCCGTCAGAACATGGCCGCGTCGCTCCGGACTGAAGCGAATCACGACCACGATCAGAACCGCGACCACGCCCGCGACCAGCGCCAGCGCGAAAGCATAATCGCCGCCGTTTCTCTCGGCGATCTGGGCCTGGAACGGAGCGTTGTAGGAAGCGAGGAAGTTGCCGGCCTGATAGACGAAGGCCGGAATGGTCGCGCGGGCCGCGCCCGGCGACATTTCGTTGAGATGGGCCGGGATCACGCCCCAGGCGCCCTGCACCGCGATCTGCATCACAAAGGCGCCGAGCGCCAGCAGGGCCGGAGTCGTGGCGTAGACCCACAGCGGGAGCGCCGGCAGGGCGATGAGGGCGGCGAGTGTGATCGCGTTGACCCGGCCGATTTTCTCCGACAGGTGGCCGAACGTCAGCCCTCCGGCGATGGCGCCGAGATTGGCGACGATGGTGATCAAGCTGACGGTCGCGGGGTCGAAATGGTGCTGCTTCTGCAGGAAGGTCGGATAGAGGTCCTGCGTCCCGTGACTGAACAGATTGAAGCACATCATCAGCACGACCATATAGATCGCCAGGCCCCAATTCTCGTTCAGCGTCCGCCAGAGGCCAGGCTTGGCGTGCTCTTGGGAGGCGACGAAGGCGGGGGATTCCGGCACGCTGGAGCGGATGAACAGCACGACGAATGCGGGCAGGACGCTGAGCAGGAACATCGCCCGCCAGCCGACGGTGTAGCCGGCGAACGTATGGCCGAAGAGCAGGCCATAGGCTATGGCCGCGACTAGGTAGCCGGCCGGATAGCCGCATTGCAGGATTCCGGACACCAGCCCGCGCGCCTGCGGCGGGATCGACTCCATCGCCAGCGAACTGCCGAGACCCCATTCGCCGCCCATCGCCACGCCGAACAGCGCCCGCAACGCCAGGAAGACCCAGAGGCTCGGGGCGAAGGCGGCGAGCGCGCCGATGATCGAATAGCAGAGGATGTCGAGCATCAGCGCGGGCCGGCGCCCCCAGATGTCGCCGATCCGGCCGAAGATGAAGGCGCCGACGAACCGCATCGCCAGCGTCAGGAACAGAGCGTAGGCGACCGCCGATACTTCGACCCCGAATTCCTTGGCGATGTCCTTTAGGAGAAAGGTCAAAAGGAAGAAATCGAATGCGTCCAGCATCCAGCCGAGAAACGCGGCAACGATCGTTCGCTTTTGCGGTCCGGTCAGATTCATCAGCGTCCCTCCGACAGCCGGCGGCGTCGCCTTGGCGACGCTCTTGCCCCAGCCTACATGAATCGTGTCCGCGCGCGATCCCTCCCAGTCGCGTGAATTCCCGCGAACCGGAACCGGCGCTCGCCCGCCGCCATGGTCCAGGCGCGCCCTGTCGCGTCATTCTCGACAGGGCCGCCAGGCGGTTCTAAGAGCCCAGACGGGCAATCAGCCGCGAGGGATCCGGGCGCTCCTGATGATTATCGCCATCGACGGTCCCGCGGCGTCGGGCAAGGGCACGATCGCGCGACGCCTCGCCGCCCACTATGGGCTGCCTCACCTGGACACCGGTCTCCTCTATCGGGCGACAGCCGCCGCCCTCATGGCGGAGGATCGCGACATCTCGGATGAGGGTGCGGCGGTCGCCGCGGCGCGCGGACTGGGCCTGACGGATTTTGACGATGCAGCCTTGCGGGGGCGCCAGATGGGCGAGGCGGCGTCCGTGGTCGCCGCCATGCCGGGCGTTCGCTCGGCGCTGATCGAGACCCAGCGAGCGTTCGCCCGGCGCCCCGGCGGCGCGGTTCTCGACGGACGCGACATCGGCACCGTCGTCTGTCCCGAAGCGCAGGTGAAAATCTTCGTCACCGCAAACGCGGCGACGCGCGCCCAGCGGCGCGCTCTCGAACTTGCGCAACGCGGCGAAAAGGCTGACTACAGTTCAATACTGGCCGATATTCTGCGGCGCGACGCTCGCGACTCCGGGCGCGCGGCGGCTCCCCTGCGTCCCGCTGACGATGCAATCCAGCTCGATACGACCCGTCTCGGGGTCGAAGCCGCCTTCGCCGAGGCGCTGCGCATTGTCGAGGCGGCTCGGATCAAGGCGTAGGGTCGCGCTTCGCGACGATCCCTACGCCCCGACTGCCGCTCAGGCGGCGGCGCCCTGCGACAGGCGGCTGTGAGTCGCCCGCAACCGCTCGATTGCGGTATCGATCTCGCTGCGTTGGCGCTCGAGGTGGCCGATCTGGCTGATGATTTGCTGGGGCTGCAACTGCTCCTCGAGGTCTGGGGTCTCATTCGCGCCCTTGCCGCCAATCAGGTCATTGATCTCCGTCAGCGTGAAGCCGAGCTTCTTGCCCCTCAAAATCATCTCCATCCGAACTCGATCGGCGCCGCGGTAATAACGGGCGTTGCCTTCGCGCCGCGGCTTGATCAGGCCCCGATCCTCATAGAATCGCAATGTCCGGAGGCTGACGCCATAGGCCCGCGACATCTGGCTGATCGTCATTTCCGCCTGCCCCGGCTCGGGCGCGGCGTGGATTTCCTCTTCCAGCGGTGTTGAAGCGCCACTGATCGCATGATTTAGGGACGACATCGGGCTCATAAGCTCTCCTTTCGTCGGCGCCGTTGGGTTCGCGCCTTGGTGAATCGCGCGCCCCTGCGCGAGTCGCCCTGACTATGCCGTACGAAAATCGAAATGCAACTTAAAGTTGCCGTACGTGACCACTACAACTTTGTGGAGGCGCCGCGAGGGCGCACCCAGGAATGAGGCGTGCTTAACCCTTTCTTCACCATGGCCGTCGAATGATTCGTTCGAATCGTCTTCGCCGCACGGCGACGAACCGCCAACGCCAGCGATGGTCGAAATAATGGACACAAGCCAAGCGCGGAATATGGCGGGCGTTGGACGCCAAACCAGGCTCGTCGCCGAGGAGGCCGCGCGCCGCGCCGGCATGCGCCTGGAGGAATGGCTCGACCATGCGGTCGAACAAGCGCTGGAAACGAGCGCGCGGGCGCAAGTGCGCGACGGTGGGGACGATTGGCCAGACGCCGAAAGGCGCCTCGATGGAATTTCGCGCCGCGAGCGAGGAGCGTGCGGTCCCGAACGATACAATCTTGGATCGCGCTGCGATCCCGATCGAGAGGATGCGCGGGAGCGCGATGGCGAGGACCTGCTCGGGTCGGCGATCGAGCGCTTCGAAAGACGATTCGCCCGCAGCGAAGAGCGCGCCGCGCGAGCCTTCGAATCGATTGCGCGGATGATCGAGCGTTCGAACACGATACGAAATGACGACCTGCGCGCAAGGCTCGAGGCTGCGCGGCGGCCGGGTGCGACGGACCGGCCTTCGCCGCGCGAACCGGCGCATGCGCTTGAATCGGTCGCCGGGAAGCCGCGCCTGGATCTGAAGGATGCGGTCTCCCAGATCGCCATGCGTCGTCAGGAGCTCGAAGCTCGCGGAGCGCGGAACGCGTCAGCGATCCCGCGGCCCGAGCGGGTCGAGGTTCCGGCGAACGTCAAGCGCGGCGACGCCGGTCAAGTCGCGTCCGAGGATCCCTCATCCGCAGCCGGTCCTTCCGACGATCCGCACCGCGTCGAGACGCCGCCCGCCGCCGCGGCTCCGGCCTCCCTGGTCGAGGACCTCAGGGTCCTCGTCGGCAGGCTCGACGACTTGCGGCGCGAACAGGCCGGTCCGTGCGTCAGCGCCGCGGAGGTCGACGCGATGCGGGTCGAGATCGCCGCGATGACGCGAAGTCTCGCCGACCTGGCGCCGCGTAACGCGGTCGTCGCACTCGAGGGCGCGATCCGCGATTTGACGGAGCGGGTCGCCATGTTGCGCGAGAACGGCCACGGCAAATCGTTGCTCGCTCCGTTGGACGCCGTGGCGGCCGAATTGCGCGCGAGCCTGAAGGCGCATGACCCTAGGGAGGCCGCGGCCGGGCTCGAACGCGAGATCCGCGCGATCGGGGGGAAAATCGACGGCCTCGCCGAGTCGGCGATCGACCCGGACAAGTTCGAACGCATTCGGCGCCAGACCGAGGAGGTGCGCAACCTCCTCGCTGCGGCTGCTATGCGTTCGGCGCCGGTCGAACGGCTGGAGCGCCAAATCGGCGAACTTGCCGATCGCGTGGAGCAGCTCGCCGCAAGTCCGGCGCCGCATATCGAATCCGCCCAAATGGCGGCCTCCCTCGATGACATGCGGAAGGAGTTCGAACGCTCGACCCCCCTCGAGGCGCTGTCGTCGATCGAGCGGCGCCTGGAACAAATCGCGGAACGTCTCGATCGCGAAATTTCCAGACCCACGCGCGCCGTCGTCGATTCACGCCCATTCGACGATCTGGCCAGCCGCATCGACGGCGTCCGCCAATCGCTGGAAGCGCGCGCGCAGCCGCTGGTCGACGCCAGCGCGCTCGAAGCGTCGCTGAAGGAGCTCAACGCCAGACTGGACAAGACCGAGGGAGAGCGAGACGCGGGCGAATTGCAATCGTTGCTGAAGCACATCGCCGCCCGGATGGATCGCGAAATCGCGTCGGCGTTTGACGCCTCCGCCCGCAAGGACGCCGAGACACACGCCATCGAACCGCTGCTGGCCAAAATTGTCGCCAAACTCGACGCGATCGGCGCCCCGACGCTCGATCGGAGCACGATCGAAGATATCGCCGACCAGGTGACGCGGCGGCTGGAGCATCGCAATGCCGGGCAAGTCGACGCGGAGGTGCTGGCCGAGCAGATCGCCAATATCCACGACCGTCTGGACGCGCCGAACGAGCGCACCGGGCGGTCCGACAGCGTGGAGCCGCTCGTCCGAGAGCTGTTGGAAAAGCTGCGCGAAGCGAGCGCGGCGCCGATCTTCCTTGGGCGCGACGGATCGCCCGCGATCGCCACGGGTCTGCTCTCCGATCTTGCGGACCTGCGGGCCGAGCAGGCCGAAGCCGACCGACGCACGCACACTCGTCTGAGCGGCCTCCAAGACATCTTGGAGAAGCTCGCCGAGCGGCTCGCGAGCATCGAAAGCGGAATGTCAGACGACTTCGACGCCGCCGCTCGGCCGCCGGTTCGGGCCGAGCCCGCGCGCAAAGCTTCAGCCGCGGCGCTGCCCGGCGTCGAATTGTTGGCGGCCGACGACGCGGCCGATTTCTCTCCCCATCGCCGCGCGGTCGAGGCGGCGGCGCGAGCCGATGCGGCCAGGCCTTCGCCGAAGACCGGTGAAGACGACCAGTCCCTGCCGTCGCCGGACGGCGAGGACTTTTTGCTCGAACCAGGCGTCGGCGCGCCCCGTCGGGCGCGAGAGACCCGCGACCCCGCCCGTGCGACCGGCGCGAGAACAAATCCGACCGTCAGCGTTCACATCGCCGCCGCTCGCCGCGCGGCGCAGCTTGCGCTCGCCGAAAGCAACGGCGCGGCGACCAAAACCTCGCGCGGCGGTCAGCCGGTCCGAATGGCGGCTCGAGGGGTCGAACAGGCGAAAGCCTTCTATGCAAACCACAAGCGACCCGTATTGCTCGGCGTCGCGTTGCTGATCGCGGCCACCGTTGCGATCCGCCTTGTCGGTCTACACTCCCCGCTTCCACAAAAGTCTGGTCCTGACGGGCGACCGGCCAAGGCGGCCGCTGCTGACGCCAAGTCCGTCAAGCCGATCGGATTGACCGGCCCGGCCAAGACGGCCCGGCGGCTAATCGATTCGACGCCAACCGGATCAATCGCGCCGGCTCCTGAGCCCTCGCAAGCCGAAACGTCTGAACCCTCCAGCGCCACCCTGGCGTTGCCGCCCGATCTCCTTGCTGCGATTCCCGCCGGGATATCCGAGGCCCTTCGCGATTCCGTGGTCGCCGGCGCCCCGGGCGCGCAATATGAACTGGCGCAGCGCCTGTTCGAGGGTCGCGGTCTTCCCCGCGATCAACAGGCGGCGGCGCTCTGGTTCGAACGCGCAGCCTCGCTCGGTCTCGCGCCCGCGCAATACCGGCTCGGCGCGATGTACGAAAAGGGCGTCGGCGTCGCGCGCGACCTGAGCGCGGCGAAGCGCTGGTATCTGAAGGCGGCGGAGGCCGGCAACGCCCGAGCCGCGCATAACCTGGCCGTCATGAACGCCGAACCGGCCGAGGGAATACCCGACTATGTCGAAGCGGCCAACTGGTTTCGCAAGGCAGGCCAAATGGGCGTGCGCGACAGCCAGTTCAATCTTGCCATTCTCTACGCCAGGGGTCTCGGGGTCGGGAAGGACCTGCGACAATCCTGGTTGTGGTTTTCGCTCGCCGCCGCGCAGGGGGACGTGGACGCGGCCAAAAAGCGCGATGAGGTCGCCGCGAAGATGGATCCGGCGGAGCTCGCCGCTGCCGCCGACGCACTGGGGAAATTCAAAGTCGTCGACCCTGACCCGATCGCCAACGAAGTCATCGCGCCTCCCGGCGGCTGGGACGCCAAACCGGCGTCGCCCTCGGTCGGCAAGTCGGGGCCGCCCTCCCGCGGGGGAGCGCGCCCGCAGACGCCGCTTTGAGCGGTTGGCCTGGCGCGCGCCGCGCGTCCCTCGGGGCGCCTCCGCTTGCCGTCGGCCCAGCCACGTCCTAACGCTTCGGCGTCGCCGAGAGCAAGGACGAGATGGAACCCCGTTCACCCCGCGCCTTGCCGCGCCTCAATCTGCGCCTGCTGGGCGTGACCGACCTCCACGCCAGTCTCTACCCTTACGATTATTACCGCGACCGCCCCGACGATTCGGTCGGCCTTGCGCGTATGGCGTCTCTGATCGCTGCGGCGCGCAGGGAAACGCCCAATTGTCTGCTGTTCGACAATGGCGACATTCTCCAGGGGACGCCGCTCGGCGACCTCGCGGCGCAGACCATGGCGAAGGACCCGCAAGCGGTCCATCCTGTGATCGCGACCATGAATACGCTCGCCTATGCGGCTGCGGCGCCCGGCAACCACGACTTCAACTACGGACTCGACATTCTCGAGCGCGCCTACGCGGCCGCGCGCTTCCCGGCGGTCTGTTGCAACGTCCGGCGCCAGGACGGCGCGTCTTGGCTCCCTCCCTGGGTCGTGATCGAACGGACATTCGCGGACGAGGCCGGCGCGCCGCGCCGATTCAAGGTCGGCGTCATCGGCTTCGCGCCGCCGCAAATCGCGCAATGGGATGAAGCGCTGGTCGCCGGAGTCCTGACCACGCTCGACGTTGTCGATGCGGCGCGGGCGGAGATTGGCGCGCTGAGAGGCAGGGGGGCCGATCTCGTCGTCGCGTTGTGCCATTCGGGCATTTCATCGCTGCCGTCGCGACCGGGCGAAGAGAATGCGGCGCTTGACCTCGCGAAGGTCGAGGGAATCGACGCGCTCTTCCTTGGTCACCAGCATATGCTGTTTCCTGGCGAGGATTTCGCCGGCCGCGACGGTCTGGACGCGGCGCGGGGAACGATCCATGGCAAGCCGGCCGTGATGGCCGGCTTCTCGGGCAGCCATCTCGGCGTCATCGATATCTTGCTGGAACAGGGCGCGGCCGGTTGGAGGGTAGCCAACACGCGAGTCGAAATCCGGCCGATCGCCAAACGCGATCAAAAGGGCGCTCCCGTCGCCCTCGTCGAGTCCGATCCGGCTGTGCTCGAAGCGGCAGGCCCGTCGCATCGGGCGACGCTTGACTATGTGCGCCGGCCGGTCGGAAAACTTGCAGCGCCGCTTCAGACTTATCTGGCGCTCATCGCCGAAGATCCGACGGTGCAGCTCGTCAACGAAGCCCAACGCGCCTTTGCAGCGTCGCTCGCGGCTACGCGCGCGGAGCTCGCCGGATTGCCGATCCTCTCGGCTTGCGCGCCGTTCAAATGCGGCGGACGCGGAGGGCCGGACTTCTACACCGACGTTGCGCCGGGGCCGATCGCAATCAAGGACGTCGCGGACATCTATCCCTATCCCAACAGCCTTCGCGTCCTGAAAGTGACCGGGGCGACGATCAGCGAATGGCTCGAACGCTCAGCGTCGATTTTTCGGCGCCTCGACAAGGCCTCCGGCAATGAGCAGCCGCTGCTCGGCCCCGCCTTCGCCTGTTACAATTTCGACGTCATCGATGGCGTCGAATACGCAATCGACGTTGTCGAACCAGCCCGCTACGACGAATTGGGGGCGCTGATCGCGCCCGACGCGCGCCGCATTCGCGATCTGACGTTCCATGGCGCAGCGGTCGACCCGAAGCAGACCTTTCTCGTCGTCACCAACAATTACCGGGCGAGCGGAGGCGGCGGGTTTCCCGGGTGCGACGGAACTAACGTCGCGATCGAGACGCCGGACGCCAATCGCGATGTCCTGCTGCGCCACATCGCCGGCGCCGGCGAGATCGCGCCGCGGTCCGACGGCAATTGGCGCTTCGCCCCGTGGCCCGGAGGGATCGTCGCGACCTTCCTCACCTCGCCCGCGGCGGCGGCGCTGCCGGCGCCGCGCGGGCTGAAGTTGACCCCGATGGGCTCGGCGCCGGGAGGCTTTCTGAAACTCCGGGTCGAGACGATTTAGCCGAGATCGGTCGCCGCGCGCTCAGCGGCCTTGGGAGAATGCAGGTCGACGCGCTGCAGGAGAAAAGCCAACGGCACCAGGAGCAACGCAAACAGCGACAGCGCGGCGAAAACGTCGATGTAGGAGAGAAGCGCGGCCTGGTTCATCAGCATTCGGCCGATCCACGCCACGGCCTGATGGGTCGCATCGGGAGCAGCGGTCCCGTGTCGGACGAAATACGAAGCGGCCTGACCGATTGTGCGCTGGTAGGCCAACGAGGAAGCGCTGAGATTCTCGGCCAGCCGCGCCTGATGAAACTGCTCGCGCCGCGCGAGCAGGGTCTGGGCCATCGAGACGCCGAAGCTGCCGCCGAGATTGCGCGCGACATTGATCAGCGCCGAAGCCTGGCCCGATTTTCCTGGCGGCAGTCCGACGTAGGAATAGCTGGTGATGGTCAGGAAGAGGAACGGAATCGCCGCCATTTGGAACGTGCGCGCCCAGGCGAACCAGTCGAAATCGGCATTCGGCGACAGGCCGGTAAAGTGGTACATTGCGATCCCGATCGCAACCAGCGCTCCCCCCATCATATAGCGCGGCTGGGCGAAGCGGCTGACCTGACCGGCCAAGGCCATGGAGACGAGAGCGCTGAAGCCGCCAGGCATCAGCGAAAGCCCGGCCCAAGTGGCGGTATAGCCGAAATTCTGCTGCAGGAGCTGCGGCATGAACTGGGTCGAACTGAACAGGATCGCGCCGACCGCCAGCATCACCAGAAAGGAGACGCCGAATTGCTTGCGCCCGAGCAGGCGGATGTCGACGATCGGCTCCTCGCGCGACAGCTCCCAAGGCACGAACGCCAGGAACGCAAGTCCCGAGATGATCGCGCTCGAGACGATGAAGCTCGAATTGAACCAATCGTCCTCCTGTCCCTTGTCGAGCACGACTTCGAGAAAGCCGAGACACAGCGCGACCAGGACGAATCCGATCCAGTCAATGCGAAGCCCGCGGCGCCACAGCGCCAGGCGCTCCCTGATCAATATCGGCGGCTCATTGACGAATACGGCGACGAGCGCGAGCGAGAGCGCTCCGACCGGGACATTGATGAAGAAGATCCAGTGCCAGGACGCATTGTCGGTGATGTAGCCGCCGATCGTCGGTCCGAGCGCCGGCGCGACGATGACGGCGACGCCGTAAGCCGCGAAAGCCTGGGCGCGCTTCGAGGGCGGGAATGTGTCGGCGAGCATCGCCTGTTCGCTTGGCGCCATGCCGCCGCCGCCCAGCCCCTGAAGCGCGCGCGCAGCGACCAGCGATCCCAGGCTCGGCGCGATTCCGCACAAAAAGGAACTCACTGAAAACAACGCTACCGACAGCATATAGAACCGCTTGCGGCCGATGACGTCGGAAAGCCAGCCGCTGACCGGCAGAATGATCGCGTTGGCGACGAGATAGCTGGTGATGACCCAGGTGCTCTCGTCCACGCTCGCGCCGAGTGAGCCGGCGATGTGCAGCAACGAGACATTGGCGATCGAGGTGTCGAGGACCTGCATGAAGGTCGCCATCGACAGGATGAAGGTGATGAGCCACGGATTGTGGCCGCCGGCGGCCGAACGGCCCGCGTCCCATCCAACGTCTCGCGGATTGCCGGTCATCGAACCTTGACTGAGGGGGTGACCGACATGCCCGGGCCAAGCTCCAGGTCGGGAATCTTGTCGAAGACGATCTTGACCGGAACGCGCTGGACGACCTTGACGTAATTGCCGGTCGCGTTCTCGGCCGGGAGCAGACTGAAGGCGGTGCCGCTGCCGGCCTGGATGCTTTGGACATGACCCTTGAAGCTGCGGCCGTAGGCGTCGATCCCGATGGTCGCGGGCTGGCCCGGACGCATGTCGGCGAGCTGGGTCTCGCGGAAGTTGGCGGTGACCCACACATCGAGCGGCACGATCAGCATCAACGCCTGGCCCGGCGTCGCGTAGGCGCCTTTCGCCGCCGTCAACTGCGTCACCCGGCCTTTGAACGGCGCGACCAGCGTCACGCGCGAGAGATTTGCGTTCGCCTGCGCGAGCTGGGCCTCGGCTTGCGCCCGCTGCGCCTCGCCGATCTGACGTTGGGCCGCAATGACCGCAAGCTGCTTTTTCGCCTGCGAAAGCCCGGCTTCGGCGGCGTCGAACGCCGCCTGCTTCTGCCTCAGATCGGATTCAGCCTGCTGGGCCCCCTGCAATGTGCCCGACCCCTGCTTCAAGAGCGCCTGGGCTCGGGTGTTCTGGTCCCGGGAGAACGTCAGCGCGGCCTGAGCCTGGGTCACTTGCAGCGACATCTGATCGATGGTCGCCCGCTGCGCGACCGACTGCGCACCGGCGGACGCCATCACGGCCTCGGCCTGCGCAACCTGTGCTTTGGCCTGCGCCTGCGCCGCGCGATAATTGCGGTCGTCGAGCCTGACCAGCGTCTGGCCCGGCGCCACGATCTCGTTGTCGCTCACCGCGACCTCGACGATCGCGCCCGCGACGTCGGCGCTGATCGCGCTCGGCCGCGTGTCGATGAAGGCGTCGTCGGTCAATTCGTAGTGCCGGGCGTTGAGCCACCAGGCGACGCCGCCCGCCGCGGACGCCAGCAGCGCCGCGGCCATCAGAAACGTCGCGATCCGATGGGTCGCGATCCAGGCCCGAGCGCCGCGCCGGGGCGGGGCGGCAACCTTGTCTGGAGTTTGATCGGTCCGCTTCCCTTGCGGCTGGTCGACGTCGCCGCGCGGGCGGTCCGTCCGCTTTTCCGCGGCGGCGTCTCCATCCGCGGGCTTCGGCTTCCGCTCCCCCTTGACGGCGGACGGACGATTGTCCTGAGTTGCTGTCACGTCGACCTCCACCCCCACGACCAACAGCCCCGCCGCCCTCTTGTTCCGTAAGATTGCCGGTCTCAAACGAAAGTGATGGAACGAAATTGAGGTTGCCGAATGACGCTGGCCCAAGGGGACGGTCCGCGCCGCCGCCTTCCGGGGGCCGGAAGTTCCGCATGCGTTCGAGGGCGTCCGCCCTCGTCGACCGCCCGCCCGGTCAGGTCGGCGGCCCCAAGCTCATGGCGCGCCGACCCCAAGCGGAAACGGAGCAAATGGCGTCGGCCGCGGAACTTCGGCTCTGTGCAGCCTCTGCAAGGGTTCTTGTTATGTTCTCATCGCCGCGCTATCGTGGGCGCATGGCCGATCCGAATGAGCTGACGCGAGCCGATCCGCGCGACCTTGCCGACGCGCTCGCCTTCGCGTTGCGCTTTCAGGGCCGCAAACGCGTCCACAACGCCGACGAGATCATGTCCGAGATCGTGGCCAAGCGCCTGGTCGAGCATCTGCAGCGCGCCGGCTTCGTCGTCATGCGGCGCGCGCCGATCGGCGGCGGCGGCGCGCTCGGGCGCGGATTCGAGGACTGATCAGGAGGCCGAGGGCGCGCGCAGCGTTCCGGCATTCCCCTTCCCGACAAGCCCGGAGCCGCGCCAGGCTCCACATATATGTTAGTTGCCGCCTGCATCCCGCAACGGCATCCTCCCAACGCTAGCGCGCCGGCATTCTCCCCGACTGTCCCCATGAGCGCGCAGCTTGTCCCGCAGCGGGCAGTTGTCCCCACTGTGCCTGCGCATGCGGATTTGCCCCGCTCCGGTCCGCCCCGGCGCGGGGCTTTTCGTTTGTGGCGGGACTGCCTGCGCGGAACCGCCTGCGTCAGTCCGGCCGAGACCCAGGACCGGCGATCAGCGCGTAGGGCCGCGGCCGAGGAGATCAAGTCAAAGATCGCGGTCAAGCGCCGGTGGAACGCTTAGCCCGCCGCTATGCGAACATGGCGCACGATTGAGCGGCCTCTCCTCACGACGATGTCGGTTGACAAACTTGCGCCTTGCCGCAACGGTTGGCCGCAACGGTTGACGGGGTTCTGCGCCGAGCGAGCTTCGCTGGTTGTCGCAAATACCGTAAGAGGAATGAGGATGACCCCTCTGTTCGCAATGCGTTCAGCCGCCGCGGTCGCCGCCGTCCTGGCTCTGCTGGTTGGGCCGCCGGCGCGCGCGGACGGCGCGGCGGGATCCCTGTTCATTTGCGACGTGCCGGCGTCGCAGGGCGGGTGCGCGAACGGCGGCGGCAGCCCCGAAGGTTCCGTGACCTTCACTTTCAGCGGAATCACCGACGGCGACAGCTTTGTCAACGGTTCGCCGGCCAGTTCGCCCACACAAGCGTCCGAAGCGAGCAACGGCTTTCCCAACCTCGGTCTCCCCAATATCTCTTTCTCGTTCTCTTGGCTCGCCCAAGGGACGACAACTTCTCCGCAGACCATCTTCTTCTACGGCCCAGGGGGCAATGTCAGCGATGTCCTCAATTACGCCTACTCGCAAGAGGGTCTGGATTTGTTGAATGTCTTTGGTTACGTGATTTCGGCCCAGACTCCCCTCACTGTCGCCGAACTCCAGAACAAGGGAATCCAATCGACCGGAAGCGCATCCGCGGGCGCGCTCTACGATTTCTCCAATGACGGCGTCATAGCGACATTTCAGACGGCGGTCCCCGAAGCCTCGACCTGGGCGATGATGTTGCTGGGCTTCGCGGGCCTGGCCTTCGCCGGCCTCTGGAAAACGCGAAAGGCTCCGGTCGCCTGAGCCGCGAAGGCCAGCTTCGCTCGCAGGGCGCGGTTTTCGGGCGGCGCGTTTGGAATCGCATTTTGTTCTCGCTTGTCGGCGAATCGTCCCGTTAATGCCGGTAGTCTCCGAAAAGCTCACGCCCATCATTGCTTTGCGCTTTCGAGATCATGACGGAGATTGTGGCGAAGCGCCTGATCGAGCATGTGCGGCGCGCGGGTTTGGTCGTCATGCGGCGGGGCCCGTTCGGCGGCGGCTTCGAGGCGTCACCCCGCCAACGGGGCCATCCGCGCGGAAGTGACGGGCCCTCGCCGCCGGCGGATCGAGAATTGCTCGGACAGAGTAAGCGATTTCAGCCAAGCTTCTAGCGACCGGCGAAAAGAGGCCAGCGGTGTTCACGACGAGCTTTTTGACCGCGGTCGGCGCGGCCTTCGTCGGCGCCCTTGTCGAGGCGGTGGAAGCATTCACCATCGTCCTGGCGGTATCGGTCGTGCGCGGCCCGCGTCCGGCTTTCCTGGGCGCGTTCGCCGGCATTGCGGCGTTGGCCGCCATGGTCGTCGCGCTCGGCCCGCTGCTCAATCTCGTTCCCTTGGCCGCGCTCCGGTTCGTCGTCGGCGTGCTTCTGATCCTGTTTGGCCTGCGCTGGCTGCGCAAAGCAATTCTGCGTTCGATCGGTCGCATCGCGCCGCACGATGAAGAGGCGGCGTTCCTGGCCGAAACGCGCGAACTCGCCGCCGCCGAAAATCGCAGATCTGACGCTCTCGACTGGATCGCCGGGATGGCCGCGTTCAAGGCTGTGCTGCTCGAAGGGGCGGAGATCGTCTTCATCGTGATCGCGGTCGGCTCCGGCAACGGCATGCTATGGCCCGCGAGCCTGGGAGCGCTCTGCGCCGCTGTGCTGGTGCTGGCGATCGGCGCGCTCGCGCGCAAACCTCTTTCGCAGGTTCCGGAGAACGCGCTGAAATTCGGGGTCGGCGTGATGCTGTCGGCGTTCGGCTTGTTCTGGACGGGGGAGGGGCTGGGCGTCGATTGGCCGGGCGAGGACCTGTCGATTCTCGCCTTCATTGTGCTCTTCCTGGGAATTGCGGCCGGGTTGGTCTTCGTCGCCCGCCGGCGAGCGCCGGAGGCAGCCGCATGATCGGCGCGATCCTCAGGGAAATTCTCGGTCTGTTCGTCGAAGACGAAATTCTCGCCGCAGGAATCTTTACGATTGTCGGTCTCGCCACGCTGAGCGCGCTCATGCGCTGGCAGTCCGTCGCCGCGCTTATTCTCGTGATCGGACTGCCGGCGGTCCTGGTCGCAGATGTCGTCCTCACGCTCGGACGGTCCGCCAGGAAATGAGGGCGTGCGCCGGCGCCGGCGGCCTTGCCGTCCGCGGCCTTTTGCGCCTCGTTTCAGGTCACGCCAGCGCCCCGTCCGCCCTCTCGCCGCTGGCGACGATCCTCAGCGCGTCGCCGGGCAACGGCCGCTGCAGCGCCAGAGCCGCGGGCGTTTCGGCCTCCAGCCATTGGTCGACTTCCGCCGGCGAGGTCAGGATGACCGGCATCGCCTTGGGGTGAACCGGCGCGACGATTGCGTTGGCCTCGGTGGTCAGAAAGCCGAACAATTCATGGTCGCCCTCGACCGGCGCGCTTTTGGGACCGCGCACGCCGCGCCACGGCGTCCAAAGACCGGCGAAGGCGAACAAAGGCCGGTCCTCGGCGAGCGCGAACCACATCGGCGTCTTGCGCGGCTTCGTATCGGCGTATTCGCAAAACGATGTCGCCGGAACGACGCATCGGCTCGAAACCCCGAGCCAGCGCCGCCAGTGCGGGCTTTTTGCGTTGCGAATGTTGGTGATCGGCGCGCCGCCGAACTGCGGCGGCCCCGGCATGCCCCAGCGCGCCATCGCGAGCTCGCGCTCGCCGTCCGCCCCGACGCGGACGATCGGCGCCAGCTGGTCGGGGAAGATCGAAGGCAACAGCGGCAGGTTGCCGGCGCGGTCATGCCGCGCGCGGAAGAGATCGCGAATGGCCGCTTGGCCCTTGGTCAGGCTGTAGAGATTGCACATGAGCGTCGTTCATATATGCGGCGGCGGACGCAATGTTGGAAGGGGGCAGGAGACGCCCCGGTCGAGCGCTCGGGCGTCGAGGATGGCGCGCGCCCAATCCGCGGGGCGCTCCTGCGGCAGATTGTGGCCGGCGCCGCGAAGGATGCGATGCTCGTGCGCGGCGACGAACTTGCCGGCGTGATTGGAGGTCCCGGGGTTCACGCCGTCGCTGTCGCCGTCGATCGTGATCGCGGGAACGGCGATCGGCGGCTGCGTCGCCAGCGCAGCCTCGATTTCCGCGTAGGCGGGATCGCCCGGCGCGAGCCCATAGCGATGCCGGTAGGAATGGATCACGACCTCGACGAAGTCGGGATTGTCGAAGGCGCTGGCGGTCGACAGGAACGTGGCGTCGTCGAAGTCCCAGGCCGGCGACCACATTCGCCATAAAAGGCGCGCGATCGCGCGCCGGTCCTTGATCAGGCCGCGCCGTCCCCGCTCGCAATGGAAATAATACTGATACCAGAACGCGGCCTCCTCGGGCGGTGTGGCCGGCTCCATCGCCCGGGCGATATTCTGGATATTGTAGGAATTGCCGGAAACGAGCGCGACGACCCGTTCCGGCCATAGCGCCGAGACGACGCAAGCCGCCCGCCCGCCCCAGTCGTAGCCGCCGAGGACCGCGCGCTCGATCGCCAGCGCGTCCATCAGCGCCTTGAGGTCCGCGCCGAGCGCCGCCTGCTCGCCTGAGCGCGGCGCATCAGCCGACAGAAACCGGGTCGGCCCGAAGCCGCGCAAATAGGGGACGATGACCCGCGCTCCGGCGGCGGCCAGGATCGGGGCGGCCTCGGCATAGGCGCGCGGATCATAGGGAAAGCCGTGGCCGAGGAGGCACGGCCATCCGTCGGCCGGGCCATGCTCCTCGTAAGCGATGCTCAACGGCCCGGCGTTGCGGCTTCTCACATGCATCGCGACCTCCGATGGTCGCGCAGCACAAGCTTGAGCGGCGGCAGTTTGCAAGGGCCAGGCGCGGTAGTGTGATTGCCGCACGAGTTCTCGATCCGGCTGGAACCGCTGGATCGAGAGCAATGCACGCCCGTTGAACCGGCGGCGAGCTGACGTCGAGCGCCCGCCCGTCACCGAGGCGAGGCGGCGACCTGCTTCCGCAGCGGGCGGACTGCGGGCGCCCCGACGCGATCGGGCGGGTCGAACCCGTAAAACCGCGCGAACTCCGGCTCATCGGCCGGGACGTCGTGAAAGGCGCTGGTCAAATATGGGCTTTCCCGATGGCGACGCCACTCTTGGGGAAACAAGGCGATTTCCGGAGAGGTCAGCGGCGGTCGAACCTGTGGGGCGCGATCGCCACTGACTGCCGCGTATAGCGCGGCCGCGAGATCGCGTCCGGACCCCAGCGGGAGATGACCGGTCTGGGTCGCGCGCCAATTGATTTCGATCAGGTGGGGGACGCCGCTTTCCGCCTCGATGACGAAATCGAGCCCGTAAACGCCCGAGAGTTCGTAGTGGCGGCAAATCGAACGGGCCGCTGCGACCATCGCATCGCCATCGACGATCCGAACGACCGTCGCCTGGCCAAACGATCCTTTGGAGCGCAGCACTTCCACCGCGATCTGCGCGACGACCTCGCCCTCCCAGCAGGCGAGCGCCACATTGGCCAGCCGACCCCTGAGGTAGGGTTGAACCGTAACCGTGGACCGGCGCCCAAACCGCAGCGCCTCGAAGTCTCGATTGACGGTAAGGCGCTTGAGCCCTCTCAAAACGCCTCTCCGCAAACCCATGCGGAGAAAGGCGCCGCCGATGTCGGACGCCTTGTCAATAACCGTGACATGCTGCCCGCCCCAACTCCCGTCGAGCTTCAAGACTGCGGGGAGGCCGTGTCGCTGCGCCCACTTGCGAAGCTCGGCTGCGCTCGCGACCCTTGCGGTGCGAGCAATCTTGACGTTGGGCAGCCCGTCGAGCTCGGCGAGCGCTGCCCTAGACGCATGCGCGCCGCTCGCTCCGAGGCGTCCGAGAGACTTCTCGATCAGTCCGGCGAGATCGGCGTCGCCAACCGCATGCAGCGCGCGCAGGTGGCCGACCACCCGGTCGTCGCACGGGATGACGATGTCCGGTCGGAAAGCGGCGACCGCTTCGCGCAGGGTCGCGCGTGGAGCGGTGGGGCGATAAAGAAACGTGTGACCGGGCGCCTGCGATCGATGAACCGGATGGCCGGCGACCGCAACCGCGCCGACGTCGAAACCGACGTCGCGAAACGCCCTCGAGAGGTGCACGACGTTTGGCCAAACGAGCGCGCTGGCGACGAGAACTCGCGGCATCAGGCTCTAGTCCGGGCGGGGACGCCCGCCGTCGCCGACGACCGAAGCTTCTTGGCCCGCCGGCGCTGGGCCGCAAGCGCGCGCGTCAATCGCCGCGCGGCGTAGCGCGCCCCGAACGTGAAGCGCATCATTGGACCGAAACTCGTCGCAGCCGCCGGGCCGATGAAGTAGAGCCCGGGTACGGACGACTCGAACGTCGTCGAGAGGACCGGCGTGCGCTCAAGAACGGCGATTTCCCTTCGCAAAGACGGGCTCAGAAAATCGAGCCGGCCAATATCCGTCCGAAAGCCGGTCGCGGCGATCACGTGATCGAAGCGGAAGTTTTCCGACCGGCCGTCTCTGTCCCCCAAAGTGAGCGCGACGCCGCCCCCATCGACGGCGGCGCCGACCAGTTCGCGCTCGAGCAGGAGCGGAACGCGGCCGACGACCCTGTCCTTCATGACGCCGCTGGCCGACGGACCGAGATGACGACGCACGAATTCGAGCCGGAGCCTGTTCGGCAACGCATGGACGACCAGCGGCGCATCGGTGCTGAAACGAGAGCGCAAGCCTGGCCCGAGCCCCGACGCCGGATGGCGAATTCAACTCCAGAGAGAACGACGCCCGCCCTGTCCCGGCGCGGCGCCAGAGAACCTGAGACTCGAGCGGCGGCTGATCAGCGAAACCTCGCAGCCCTGTTCGTGCATGAGGCCGGCCAGGTCGATCGCGGACGCCCCGCCGCCGATGACGGCTACGCGCGCTCCCACGAATCGAGAGAGATCGCCATGGCAAAAACTGTGCGACGCGTAGCGGTCCCCGAGTTCGCTCAACAGGTCGGGCACGTATCGGAAAGGGCCCACTCCGACGGCGACGACGACGCGACGCGCATGCGCCTCATCGCCGTTTTCCAGGTGCAGGACGAACCCGTCATGATTTCGCTCGACGGCGGCGACCGGCGTGTCTTCCACCGCGGGAACGTATCTCTTCTGGAACGCCAGACCGTAATCGCAGAACGTTTCGAGGCTGACCGGCTGGGTTTCGCTGTAGGCGATCGACCGCTCGGCGGAAAACTGCGCCAGCGTGTAGAAGTCGCGCGGCTCGGACAGATTCGACGCAAAGGGATCGGACTTCAGCAACATGCCCGGCGGCATGTGCCGCAGCCAGCTGTCCATTGGACGGCCGAAAATTCGCGCCCCGATGCCTGCGCTTGACAAATGCGCCGCGAGCGACAGGCCATACGGCCCCGCTCCGATAATAGCGGCTTCAGCTGGCGACGATTCCACCCGCTCCCCCAACCAAAGCATTAAGCAACATCTCAGGTGTGTGTGTCAACACATGACGTGTAAATGTCGTTAGCGAAGCGCTTTCGGCGAGGCGGCGCGGATCCCGGCGCGGCCGGCGAGCGATCCGGGTTGTCGCTTGACGTCGCGCGCGGGGTCCAATAGGTTCTTTAGTCGACTGGAGCAGGCGAGATGACGAGCCTTATCGTACCTTTGGCGCTGGAGAGCGGGCGGGCTTAGAGCACCTGTCCCTTCGCTGGCGCATGACCCAAGGCCCTCTAAGGGCCTTTTTTATTGCCTTGAATTCCTGAACGGCGGCAAGAGAGTGGAGAGAAGCGATTATGTCCAGGAACATGACCGGCGCGGAGATGGTGGTCGAGGCGCTGAAGGACCAGGGCGTCGACGTCGTCTTCGGCTATCCAGGCGGCGCGGTGCTGCCGATCTACGACGCGATCTTCCATCAGAACAAGGTGCGGCACATCCTGGTGCGCCATGAGCAGGGCGCGGCCCACGCGGCCGAGGGCTATGCGCGCTCGACCGGCAAGGTCGGCGTTCTTCTGGTCACCTCCGGTCCCGGCGCCACCAACGCGATCACCGGCCTCACCGACGCGCTTCTCGATTCGATCCCGCTGGTCTGCATCACCGGCCAGGTGCCGACCCATCTGATCGGCTCGGACGCATTCCAGGAGTGCGACACCACTGGCATCACCCGCAATTGCACCAAGCACAATTATCTGGTGCGCCGGGTCGAAGACCTGCCGCGCATTCTGCACGAAGCATTCTACATCGCCTCGCACGGGCGGCCGGGACCGGTCGTGGTCGACATCCCGAAGGACGTGCAGTTCGCCAGCGGCGCCTACGAGGTCCACCGCAACATCCAGCACAAGACCTATCATCCGCAGGTCAAAGGCGATCTGGCGCGCGTCAACGCCGCGGTCGAAATGATGGCGGCGGCCAGGAAGCCGATTTTCTACACCGGCGGCGGGGTCGTCAATTCCGGCCCGAACGCCTCCACCCTGCTGCGCGAACTTGTGCGCGCCACCGGATTTCCGATCACCTCGACCCTCCTGGGGCTCGGGGCCTTTCCCGCCTCCGACAAGCATTGGCTCGGGATGCTGGGCATGCATGGATCGTTCGAGGCCAACAACGCGATGCACGATTGCGACCTGATGATCTGCGTCGGCGCGCGCTTCGACGATCGAATCACCGGGCGTCTCGACGCGTTCTCGCCGAAGTCGAAGAAGATTCACATCGACATCGATCCGTCTTCGATCAACAAGAACGTCAAGGTCGATCTCGGCATCATCGGCGATTGCGCCCATGTGCTCGAGGATATGGTGCGTTTGTGGCGATCAGGCTCGCATCGGGCCGACCCGGCCGCGCTCGCCAAATGGTGGGACGCGATCGGCGCCTGGCGGGAGCGCAAATCCTTCGATTTCCGCAACTCCGACAAGATCATCAAGCCGCAGCACGCGGTCAAGCGGCTGTATGAGCTGACAAAAGGCCGCGACGTCTACCTCACCACCGAGGTCGGCCAGCACCAGATGTGGGCGGCGCAGCATTTCGCCTTCGAGGAGCCGAACCGCTGGATGACTTCCGGCGGTCTCGGCACCATGGGCTATGGCCTGCCGGCGGCGATCGGCGTTCAGCTCGCCCATCCGGACGCGTTGGTGATCGACGTCGCCGGCGAAGCCTCGATCCTGATGAACATGCAGGAGATGTCGACGGCGGCGCAATATCGCCTGCCGGTCAAGATCTTCATTCTCAACAATCAGTATATGGGCATGGTGCGCCAGTGGCAGGAACTGCTGCACGGCGGGCGCTATTCGGAGAGCTATACCGATTCGCTGCCCGACTTCGTCAAGCTCGCCGAGGCTTACGGCGCGCACGGAATCCGCTGCGCCGATCCCGCCAGGCTCGACGCCGCGATCATGGAAATGATCGAGACGCCGAAAGCGGTTATTTTCGACTGTCTGGTCGACCAGAAGGAAAACTGCTTCCCGATGATTCCTTCGGGCAAGGCGCACAACGAAATGATCATGGCCGAACTCGGAGACGACGCCGGCATCGAAGTGGGCAATGTCGTCGACGAGAAGGGCAAGATGCTGGTTTGAGGCCAAAAGCTTCGGAGCGGGGCGATGTTCAGCCTAGAGGAGATGCGCCGGGCGCACGAGGTCGTGCTCAGGACCCTGCGTCCGACGCTCGAATGTCGCTGGCCGCTGCTCGCGGAGCGGCTCGGCGCCGAGGTCGTCGTCAAGCACGAGAACCATCAGCCGACCGGCGCTTTCAAGGTGCGCGGCGGCCTCACCTATGTCGACGCCCTGATGCGACGCGAGCCGGCGACGGGGGGCATCATCTCGGCGACGCGCGGCAATCACGGCCAGAGCCTCGCCTTCGCCGGGCGGCGCTCCGGCGTCGCGGTGACGATCCTCGTGCCGCAAGGCAATTCGCGAGAGAAGAACGCCGCCATGCGGGCGCTCGGCGCCGAGCTGATCGAGTTCGGCCGCGACTTTCAGGCCGCGCGCGAGGAGGCGATTCGACTTGCGGATTCCCGCGGGCTGCATGCGGTCCCGTCCTTCCATCGCAATCTTGCGCTCGGCGTGTCGACCTACGCGCTGGAGCTCATGAGCTCGCATCCCGACCTCGACGTTCTCTACGTTCCGATCGGCCAGGGGTCGGGAATATGCGGCTGCATCGCGGCCCGCGACGCATTGGCCTTGAAGACCGAAATCGTCGGCGTCCAGTCGGCGCAGGCGCCCGCTTACGCGCTCTCCTTCGCCGCCGGCAATGTCGTGCCGACCAGCAGCGCCGACACCTTCGCCGACGGCATGGCGACCCGCGTTCCCGACGAGGAGGCGCTCGCCGTGATCGTCAGGGGGGCCGCGCGGATCGCGCTCGTCAGCGAGAGGGAAATCGCCGACGCCATCCGCGCCTATTGGACCGACACGCACAATCTCGCCGAGGGAGCGGGCGCCGCGGCGCTTGCGGCGGCGATCCAGGACAAATCGCGCCTTAAGGGGCGCAAGGTCGGCCTGGTCCTCAGCGGGGGCAACATCGATTTCGATCTTTTCCAGCGTTGGGTCGCGACGGCGCCGAGCGCCGCCGCGGCTTGAAATGAGATGAGGACATGATCCGCATGAACAAGACCTCGACCGCTTTCCCGCTGTCGCCCTATTCCTCTTCGACCGCCCGGTCCGAGGTCGAGAGCCATACGCTTTCGGTTCTGGTCGACAACGAGCCCGGAGTCCTGGCGCGGGTCGTCGGCATGTTTTCGGGGCGCGGCTACAACATCGAAAGCCTGACCGTCGCCGAGGTCGCGCATGAGACCCACCTGTCGCGCATCACCATCGTCACCTCCGGCACGCCGGAGACGATCGAGCAGATCCGCCACCAGACCGAGCGCCTGGTGCCGGTCCATTCGGTCAAGGACCTGACTTTGACCGTGCGCGCGATCGAGCGCGAGCTGGCGATGATCAAGGTCAAGGGCAAGGGCGAAAACCGGGTCGAGGCGATGCGCCTCGCCGACGCCTTTCGCGCCAAGGTGATCGACGCCACGGTCGAGAGCTTCATCTTCGAGCTGACCGGCGCGCCGAGCAAGATCGACGACTTCGTCGCCCTGATGCTGCCGCTCGGCCTGGTCGAAGTGTCGCGCACCGGCGTCGCCGCGATCTCGCGCGGGCCGGAGCCGATCTGAGCCGAAGGAACCGGGCGTTCGTTCTGACGAGCGCTCGCCCGCTCTCGCCGATCCAGTGCGATCAGGTCCTCAAGGATACGCGTTCGGTCGCGGTCGACGCGCCGCGCATCTTGACAATAAGGTAATAGACCGCGCCGCCGATCCCGACCCCGAAGAACCAGCCGTACACGCCCCACCAGGATGGCAAGACGTGGGTGAAGTTCGGGAGGATGCTGGAGAAGACGGCGCCGACCGCGGCGGCGATCACCGCGTTTGCGTTCCAGCCGTTGGCATAGCGATACTGCCCGTCTTCCTGATAGAGCGCCGGAACGTCGACGACGCCGTTTCGGATGAGATAGTAGTCGACCATGATGACGCCGAAGATCGGCCCCATGGTCGATCCGATGATTCCGACGAACACCGCCGCGCTCCCTTGCCAGGGGGCGAACGGATAGAGGACGAGGGCGATCAGGGCCGCGATATAGCCGCCCTTCTTGAAGTCGATCGCGCTCGGGAACACGTTGGCGAAATCGAACGCCGGCGAGACGAAATTGGCCACCACATTGATGCCGAGCGTCGCCACCGCGAACGTGAGCGCCGCCAGCAAGGCCAGGAACCAATTGTCGAAACGCGCCGAAATCTCGTCCGGATGCAACAGCACCTGATGGTAGACCGAGAAGGCCGCGGTGGTCGTGATCCCGGCCACGAACGAGAACAGGATCAGGTTGACCGGAAGACCCCAGACGTTGCCGGTCCACACCGCCTTCCTGTTTGGCGCAAAGCGGGAGAAGTCGCAGAAGTTGAGGTAGAGCGCCGCGAAGTAGGTGACCCAGGTCGCCGCCACCGCGGCAAGCGCCGCAAAGGAGCCGGGCTCGCCGGGGACGCCCGCGTCCGCGGTCTTCTGCATCAGGACGTCGTGCGGAATGCCGGCGCCGAAGGAAATGCCGCCGGCCTTGACGCTCAAATAAATGGCGAGGATCAGCATCATCACCCAGACCGCCGGTCCGGCCCAGTCCTGGAATTTGCGGACGGTTTCCATGCCGTGCTGAATGATCAATAGCTGCAGCGCCCACACGACGACGAAGGCGATGGTCTCGAGCGTCGAATGGCCGAGCAGATGCGAGGTCTTGTTGAACTCGGCGATCGCCGGGTTGCGGGTCAGCAGGGCGACGATCGCGCCCGAGGCGGCGCTCGTCTGCGCGCCGTACCAGAAGCACGCCACGACCGCGCGCACGAGCGCCGGCAGGTTGGCGCCGAAGGTGCCGAACGACGCGCGCGCCAGGACCGGATAGGGAACGCCGGTAGTGACGCCGGCGTAGCCGACCAGAGTCATCAGGAAAAAGATGACCAGCGATCCGATGCCGATCGCCACAACGAAATTGACGAAATTGCCGCAGATGAGAAAAAGGCTCGCGGCGAGATAGTAGCCCCAGAGGCTGTGGACGTCGGAGGTCCAGACGTTGAAAATGCTGAATGCGCCCCAATTTCTTTCGGCGGCGGGCGCGAGGTCCTCGTTGTAAAGCCGCGGGGATGCGTTCGGGATCGTCGTCATGGCCTTGCTCCTGTCGTGGCGACCCTCCGCGGCCGCCCTCCCGCCGATCGAGTTTTGACCTTATCGTGACTTTGGCATGAAACGTCGGGTCTGAGAAGCGGGGCGAACGCAAGGGGGGCAAAGCTCCGCCGCGGGAGTCGCCGCGCTTGCGGCCCGCCCGCCGTTCGGCGCAAATCGACGCTTGGACGTCGGGGCCGGGGGTCGGACAGGCGATGACGGAAGCGGAATATGACTACGTGATCGTCGGGGCCGGCTCGGCGGGCTGCGTGCTGGCCGACCGGCTGAGCGAAGATGGCCGCAGCAGCGTGCTCATGCTCGAATATGGGGGCTCAGACCGCTCTGTCTTCATTCAGATGCCGGCGGCGCTGTCGATCCCGATGAACTCCAAGACCTACAATTGGGGCTATCGCAGCGAGCCCGAGCCGCACCTGAACGGACGCCGGCTGCAATGCCCGCGCGGCAAGGTCCTCGGCGGCTCGTCCTCGATCAACGGCCTCGTTTATGTGCGGGGTCATGCGCTCGATTTCGACCGCTGGGAGGAGGAGGGGGCGAAAGGCTGGGGATATCGAAACGTGCTGCCGTACTTCCGCCGCGCGGAGAGTTTTCGCGGCGGCGCCGACGCTTATCGCGGCGAGGGCGGGCCGCTGGCGACCTCGCCCGGCGCCAACCGCAACCCCCTCTATGACGCTTTCATCGAGGCGGGCCGGCAGGCCGGCTATCCGGTCAGCGCCGATCTCAACGGCGAACGCCAGGAAGGGTTCGGCCGCCTCGACATGACGGTCAAGAACGGGGTGCGCTCATCGACCGCCAACGCCTATCTGCGTCCGGCGATGAGACGCCCCAACCTTGCCGTCGTCACCCGCGCGCTGGCGACGGGGATCGCCTTCGACGGCCGGCGGGCGGTCGGCGTTCGCTACCGGCGCGCCGGGCGCGAGCTTCTGGCGCGGGCGCGGCGCGAGGTCATTTTATCCGGCGGGCCGATCAATTCGCCGCAACTGCTCAAGCTCTCCGGCGTCGGTCCGGCGGCGGAACTGCGGGGGCTGGGCGTCGAGGTCATCGCCGACCGGCCCGGGGTCGGCGAAAACCTGCAGGACCATCTCGAATTCTATTTTCAGGTCGCCTCGAAACAGCCGATCACGCTCTACGGCTCGACCGGCCTGATGGCGCGCGGGCTGGTCGGGCTGCAATGGCTGTTGCGGGGCAGGGGCCTCGGCGCCTCCAACCATTTCGAGGCCGGCGGCTTCATCCGCTCGCGCGCCGGCGTCCAATATCCCGACATCCAGTTCCATTTCCTGCCGATGGCGGTCGCCTACGACGGCTCGGCGCTCGCCCGCGAGCATGGATTTCAGGCCCATGTCGGGCCGATGCGCTCGAAAAGCCGCGGCTGGGTGCGCCTCAGGTCGCCCGATCCGGCCGAGCCGCCGCGGATCCAGTTCAACTACATGAGCGATCCCGACGATTGGGTCGAGATGCGCGCCTGCGTGCGCCTGACGCGCGAGATCTTCGCGCAAAGCGCTTTCGACCCCTATCGCGGCCGCGAGATCCAGCCCGGCGAGGCTTGCGTCGACGACGCCGCGATCGACGCCTTCGTGCGCGAGCGGGCGGAGAGCGCCTACCACCCCTCCTGCAGCTGCAAAATGGGATCGCCCGCCGATCCGCTCGCCGTCGTCGACGCTGAAACGCGGGTGATCGGCGTCGAGGCTTTGCGCGTCGTCGATTCTTCGATCATGCCATCGATCACCAACGGCAATCTCAACGCGCCGACGATCATGCTGGCTGAGAAAGCAGCCGACATGATCCGCGGGCGCGATCCGCTCCCCGCCTCCAACGCGCCTTTTTATGTCGCGCCCGAGTGGGAGACGCGGCAGCGCTGAGGAGGGCGCAAGCATGCGAGGACCGGATTTTTCGGGTTCAAATCGGCGCCGCGCTGGCGCAATGTCCTCAGGCGAAGGGAACGATGATCGAACCCCGGAGGGACCCCGCCGCCATGTCCGAGCCCGCCAGGACAGAATCAGCCATGCCCGCCGCCCGGGAGCCGCGACGCGGACGCGAGGCGCGCCGCACCGCGCGCGCCCAGCGCTCGGCGGTCTCCATTCCCTACATCACCCGCGCGATCCCGCTGACCGAGATCCTCAGTCTCGAGGGGCTCGAAACGATCGAGCACAATTCCGAGACGCTGCTCGAGGAGATCGGGGTCGAGTTCCGCGATTTCCCGCGCGCGCTCGATCTGTTTCGCAACGCCGGCTGCGACATCAAGGGCGAGCGGGTGCGCTTTCCGCGCGGCCTCGCGCGCCAGCTCTGCGCGAGCGCCCCGGCGCAATATGTCCAGCACGCGCGCAACCCCGAGCGCAACGTGCTGATCGGCGGCAAGGCGACGGTGTTCGCGCCCAACTACGGTTCGCCCTTCGTCCGCGACCTCGACAATGGCCGCCGCTACGGGACGATCCAGGACTTCCAGAATTTCGTCAAGCTCGCTTACCTCAGCCCTTACATCCACCATTCCGGCGGCACGGTGTGCGAGCCGGTCGATCTGCCGGTCAACAAGCGCCATTTCGAGATGGTGTACGCCCACCTCAAATATTCGGACAAGCCGTTCATGGGCTCGGTGACCAGGCCCGAGCGGGCCGAGGACAGCCTGCGCATCTGCGAACTGCTGTTCGGCGAGGATTTCGTCCGGCAAAATACGGTGCTGACCAGCCTCATCAACGCCAATTCGCCGTTGGTCTGGGACTCGACCATGCTCGGCGCGGCCGAGGTCTATGCGCGCGCGGGCCAGGCCTGCATCATCACCCCGTTCATCCTCTCCGGCGCCATGAGCCCGGTGACGGTCGCCGGCACCCTGACGCAGGTGCTGGCCGAGGTGATGGCGGGGACGGCCTTTTGCCAGTTGACGCGTCCCGGCGCGCCGGTCGTGTTTGGAACCTTCGTCTCGACGCTGTCGATGCAGTCCGGCGCGCCGACCTTCGGCACGCCCGAGGCGGCGCTGGCGATCTACGGCGCAGCCCAGCTCGCCCGGCGGATGAACATGCCGTTCCGCACCGGCGGCTCGCTCTGCGCCTCGAAAATCCCCGACGCGCAGGCGGCCTACGAGAGCGCGCAGACGCTGGTTCCGACCGTGCTGGCGGGGGCGAATTTCGTGCTCCACGCCGCCGGCTGGCTCGAGGGCGGCCTGACGGCTTCTTATGAGAAATTCGTGCTCGATTTCGACCAGCTCGGCGCCATGCACGTATTCGCCAAGGGGGTCGACCTCAGCGACAACGGGCAGGGGATGGAGGCGTTCCATCAGGTCGAGCCGGGCGGCCATTTCCTCGGCTGCGCCCACACCCAGGCCAATTTCGAGACCGCGTTCTATCGCTCCAACGTCGCCGACAACAATTCGGTCGAGCAGTGGCAGGAGGAGGGATCGAAGGACGCCGCGACCCGCGCCAACGCGCTGTGGAAGACGATGCTCGCCGAATACGAAGCCCCGCCGCTCGATCCCGCCACGGACGAAGCGATCCGCGCCTTCATCGACCAGCGCAAGGCGTCGATGCCGGACGCGACGTATTAAGTCCCTTCTCCCCGCAAAGCGGGGAGAAGGCTAGGATGAGGGGCCGCGCCAAATGATTGAAGTTCGCGCTGCCCCTCACCCGGCGCTTCGCGCCACCCTCTCCCCGCAAAGCGGGGCGAGGGGGCTGGTATTGTAGCGGGGTGTTGCTCATGAGAACCCATGCGCGGGCGGTGGTGATCGGCGGGGGCGTGGTCGGCGTCTCGACCCTCTACCATCTGGTCAGGAAGGGCTGGACGGACAGCGTTCTCATCGAACGCAGGGAGCTGACCTCCGGCTCGACCTGGCACGCGGCCGGCCTGCTTCCGCTGTTCAATCTCAGCTACTCGGTCGGGCAGATCCACAAATATTCGGTCGCGCTCTACCAGACGCTCGAACAGGAGACGGGTCTCGACGTCGGCCTGCGCCTGGTGTCCAACATCCGCCTCGCGCGCACGCGCGACCGGCTCGACGAATACCATTATTACGCCGGCGTCGCCGCGACCATCGGCGGAATCGAGGTCAGGTTCCTGACCCCGGCCGAGGTCAAGGACATCTGGCCGCTCTGCAACATCGACGGCGTCATCGGCGCGATCCAGCACCCGCAGGACGGCTATATCCAGCCCGCCGACCTCACCCAGGCGCTGGCGCGCGCGGCGCGCAACCGCGGCGGCGAGATCAACCGTCATACGACCGTCGCCGCGATCGAGCGGCTTCCCAGCGGCGAATGGAAGGTCGTCACCGACAAGGGCGACATCGTCTGCGAGCACGTGGTGTCGGCGACCGGAAACTTCGCCAGGCGGACGGGCCGCATGGTCGGGATCGAGGTCCCGGTGATCCCGGTTCAGCATCAATATATCGTCACCGAGGCTCATCCGGAAATCGTCGCGCGCAAGGCGCGCGGCCTGCCGGAAATGGGGGTCTTACGCGAGTCCGATTCCTCCTGGTACATGCGCGAGGAGGCGGGCGGCCTGCTGCTCGGCCCCTATGAGATCGGCGCGCCGGCCTGCTATGTCGACGGGCCCTCGGCGGACAGCGAATATGAGCTGTTTGCCGACGACCTCGACCGGCTCGCGCCGCATATCGAGACGGCGATCGCGCGGGTGCCCGCGTTCGGCGAGGTCGGGGTCAAGAAAATCTACAACGGGGCGATCGCCTACACCCCCGACGGCTCGCCGATCGTCGGCCCGGCGCCGGGGTTAAGAAACTTCTGGCTCAACGAGGGCCATTCCTTCGGCGTCACCGCCGCGGGCGGCGCGGGCTGGCAGCTCGCCGAATGGATCGTCGAGGGCGAGCCGACGATCGACATGCTCGGCGTCGATCCGCGCAGGTTCGGCCCTTATGCGCAGACCGGCTATCTCATAGAGAAGAACGAGGAGGCTTACGCCAGGGTCTTCACCATCCATTACCCGGACGAGGAGCGCATCGCCGCGCGCCCGCTACGCCAGACGCCGTGCTATTCCCGGATGAAGGATCTGGGCGCGGTTTTCGGCTCGGTCTACGGCTGGGAGCGGCCGAACTGGTTCGCTCCCAAAGGCTACGGTCTCAGCGAGGCCGATCTTGGCAAGCCCGACGTGCTGCTGAGCGAGAACCATCCTCCGACGGCCAAGGGCGAACGGCCGCGCGAGAAATGGAGCTTCCGCCGCTCCAATTATTTCGACTTCGTCGGCGAGGAATGCCGCAATGTGCACGAGAACGTCGGCCTGCAGGACATGTCCGCCTTCGCCAAAGTCGAGGTCTCGGGGCCGGGCGCTGAAGCCTGGCTGAACGCCATCCTGACCAACCGCGTCCCGAAGGCGATCGGCCGCGTCACGCTGACCTACCTGCTGACGAAGCGCGGCGGCGTGCGGGCCGAGTTCACCCTGACCCGCCTCAGTCCGCGGCGCTTCTATCTCGTTTCCGCCGCGGCGCTGGAGGCGCACGATCATGATGCGCTGGAAAAGCTGCTTCCCGACGACAATAGCGTGCGGCTGGACAAAGTGACGACCCAGCGCGGCGTGCTCGTGCTCGCGGGCCCGCGTTCGCGCGAGGTGCATGGCGAAGGTCGCCGGCATCGACGTCTCCGACAGCGCGTTCCCCTGGCTGACCGCGCGGCGTCTCTCGGTCGGCGCGGCGGGGCTAATCGCCATGCGCGTCAATTTCGTCGGCGAATTGGGCTACGAGCTGCACCATCCGATCGAGACCCAGAACTATGTTTTCGACGCCTTGATGGAGGCGGGAGCCGCGTTCGGCATCAAGCCGTTCGGTATCCGCGCCATGGATTCGCTGAGGCTCGAAAAGTCCTACAAGCTCGTCGGGCGTGAATTGTCGATCGAATACGCGGCGCTCGAATCCGGCCTCGAGCGCTTCGTCGATTTCGACAAGGGGCCGTTCCTGGGCCGCGACGCGCTGGTCGCCTGGGCCGGAAAAGGGTTCGAGAACAGGCTGGTCACGCTCGAGGTCGAGGGCGCTGCCGACGCCGACGCGCGCGGCTCCGAGCCGGTGATGAAAGGGGGCGCCGCGATCGGCCGCACGACCTCCGGCGGCTACGGCTGGCGGACCGGCAAGTCGCTGGCGCTGGCGATGGTGAAGCCGGAATTTTCGTCGGTCGGCGCGCAGGTCGAGGTGCGCATTCTAGGGGAGAAGCGCCGCGCGACTGTCATCCCCGACAGCCCCTATGACCCGAAGAACGCGGCGTTGCGGGGGTAGCCGGTTCGCCCGCCCCCGAGGACGAGGCCCGCAACCGCGTCCGAGCGTCGTCGAAATATAAAACATGATCAAGTCGTTATTACCCTCGGCCGTCCCATCGCCCGGGGCGGCGGTAAACCAACGGCCAACCTCTTGAAAAGATTGGGACGGCCAGGACAAAGCGGCGGTAAACCGAAATCGCGACAGTCGGAAGCCGCAGGTTTTTCCGGGAGCCGATATCGGACGTCTTTCGTGGCGTGACCGTCCGAGCCCGCAGGCAAAAACGCTAACTCGGGACCTCCGCCGCCTTTCGCTGCTGCAGCAGCGCGCGATAGATCTCGTCGTCGCCGCACAGGCCCGCCATCCGGCCGAGCTGGTCGACCAGAACGATCGGGTTGCCCGAGGCGCGGCGCAACGCAATCGCCGAGCGCATCTTCAAATCGATCGGTGCGATGATAATGTCGGCGCCCTCTCGGGAGGCCTCGCCGGTCGTCCCGTCCATCTCCGCCAAGGTCCCGGCGGCGCCGTCCAGGGTCACGCCGACCGGCTTGCCCTCGCCGTCGAGCCGCAGGCGGATGTGGCCGTCGCGATCGAGGATCACTTCGCCCTCGCTGCGGCGCAGCGCCGCCGCGGGCGTCATCAGCGCGCTGCCGCGCAGCACATTGAGCGGATTCATGTGCTTGACGAATTCGGCGACATAGGCGTCGGCGGGACGCAAAAGGATGTCTTCCGCCGTGCCCCATTGGACGATCCGTCCGCCTTCGAGAATGGCGATATGATTGCCGATCTTGAGGGCCTCGTCGAGATCGTGACTGACGAAAATGATGGTCTTCTTGAGATCCGTCTGCAGCAGCAGCAGCTCATCCTGAAGCTTGTCGCGGATCAGCGGATCGAGCGCCGAGAACGGCTCGTCCATCAGGAGAATGTCGGCGTCGGTGGCGAAGGCGCGCGCCAGGCCGACGCGCTGCTGCATCCCGCCGGACAATTCATGCCCGAACTTGCCCGCCCATTGAGTCAGGCCGACCATGGCGAGCTTGTCGGCGACGATCGAGTCGATTTGCGCCTTCGGCATCCGGCGCAGTTCGAGCCCCAGGGCGACGTTCTCCTTGACCGTTCGCCAGGGCAGCAGCGCGAATTGCTGGAACACCATGGCGATGCGGCTGGTGCGCAGCATCCTGAGGTCGGCGGCGCTGCAACGCGCGACGTCGATCTCGCCGTCGCCGTGGCGGACCAGGACCTTGCCGCGGGCGACGGTGTTGAGGCCGTTGACGGCGCGCAGGATCGTCGACTTGCCCGATCCCGACAGGCCCATCAGCACGCAGATTTCGCCCGGCTCGATCGAAAGCTCGACGCCGGCCGCGCCGAGAACGACGCCTGTCGCCTTGAGGATCTCGTCGCGGCTCGCGCGCTTGTCGACGAGCGCCAGCGCCTCGGCCTGCCTGTCTCCGAAGAGGATGTCGACTTTGTCGAAGACCACGGCTGACATTCAGGCGCTTCCTTTGCGCTCGGGATTGCGGAAGACGCGATCGAGCACGATCGCCAGCAGCACGATCGAGACGCCGGCTTCGATGCCCATCGGTATGTTGACCGTGCCCAACGCCCGCACCACCGGCACGCCGAGCCCCGCGGCGCCGACCAGCGCGGCGATGACGACCATCGACAGGCTCAACATGATGCATTGCGTGACGCCGGCCATGATCGTCGGCATCGCGTAAGGCAATTCCACCTTCCACAGCAATTGCCGCTTGGTCGCGCCGAACGCGGAACCGGCCTCCTTCAGCGGCAGCGGCGTCGAGGCGATGCCGAGATGGGTCAGGCGGATCGGCGCCGCGATGGCGAAAATCACCGTCGAGATCAGCCCCGGCGCCGAGCCGAGGTGAAACAGCACCAGGGTCGGGATCAGGTAGACGAAGGTGGGCAGCGTCTGCATCAGGTCGAGCAGCGGCCGCAGCAAGGCGTAGAGCCACGGCCGATGGGCCGAGGCCACGCCGACCGGCACGCCGATGAGGACGCTGGTCAGGGTCGCGAATCCGACTAGAGAAATCGTCTCGAGCGTCGCTTGCCAATAACCGAGGTTGGCGATGACGATGAACGCGACGACGACGAAAGCCGCCAACCGCCATGACCGGTGCAGCCAGTACGCCAGCGCCGCGACGACGAGAACGACGACGAGGAAGGGGATGTGCTGCAGGACCGCGGTGAAGCCGTCGACCATGAAATCGATCGTCGCCGTCACGGCGTCGAAAAATCCGCCGGCGTTGTCCTGCAACCAAGTGATGCCGATCTTGACCACGCGGCCGAGCGGCAGTTTCGGCTCGGTGAACCAGCTCTCCAAGGACACGACTCCAGTTACGGATCACATGCGGGGCCGATCGCCGGCCCCAACCCTCCGCGCAGGACGCAGAAGAGTCGGGGCGTGCGGTCGCTGGGCGGTCGCTTAGAGGCCGAGGCTCTTCTTGACCGCCGCGAGTCCCGGCTTCCCGTCGAAGGTGGTCACGCCGTCGAGCCAGGCCGTCAGTTCCTTCGGATTGGTCTTCAGCCATGCCCTGGCGGCGGCGGGACCCTGCATGCCGTCGTTGAGGATCTTGTTCATGACGTCGTTCTCGATATCGACGGTGAAGACGAGATTCTTGATCAGCCTGGCGGCGTTCGGGCACTCGGCGGCGAAGCCCGCGCGCTCGTTGGTGTAGACGATCGCGCCGCCGAAGTTCGGGCCGAAGCTGTCGTCGCCGCCGGTCAGGTACTTAATTTTGTAGTTCACGTTCATCGGGTGCGGCGCCCAGCCGAGGAAAACGATGTCTTCCTTATGGCTGGTCGCCCGCTGCACCTCCGAGAGCATGCCTTGCTCGCTCGATGCGACGAGCTGGAAGTTCTTCAGGCCGAACTCGTCTTTCTTGATGAGGCCGAGGACGAGCTTGTTGCCGTCGTTGCCGGGCTCGATGCCGTAGATCTTGTCGTGGAGCGAATCCTTGAACTTCACGATATCGGAGAAGTCCTTCAGGCCCTTGTCGTAGGTGTATTGCGGAACGGCGAGCGTGTATTTTGCGCCCTTCGGCAGATTGGCGCCGACGACCACGACCGACTTGTCTTCGACGTACGGCTTACGGATGCTGTCCATCGACGGCTGCCAGTTGCCGAGAAATACGTCGATGTCCTTGTTCTTCATCGAAGCGTAGGTCACCGGCACCGAGAGAACCGTGATCTTGGGCGTGTAGCCGAGAGCTTCGAGAATATCGTTCGCGATCGCGGTCGTCGAGGTGATGTCCGTCCACCCGACATCGGAGAATCTGACGGTCTTGCAGCTCTCGGGATCGCCGGCGAAGGCCGCGCTCGATCCGGTCAAAGCGACAATGGCGGTTAGCGCCACAACAGCAGTAATCTTCATCCTCTTCCTCCTCGTTAACGCCCGCCCTTGCGGCGCGACCGCCGACGGTTCTATTCGCAGTATCGGGTAGAGACCGGCGTTGGTCAAACGCCCGGGGTTGGGCGACTGGGCCGCGCCGGCAAATCGTTTGAGCTTGCCCCGGCGAGCGGCTAGAAGCGAGCGCTCGCGCCGCCTGGAGTCCTCATGAACGACGCTCTCAACGCCAGCCCGCAGATGAAGTCCGAAATTCTGATGCAGGCGCTGCCGCACATGCTGCGCTACGACGACGCGGTCGTGGTGGTGAAATACGGCGGCCACGCGATGGGCGATGAGGACAAGGCTCGCGATTTCGCCAGGGATATGGTGCTGCTCGAGCAATCCGGCATCAATCCGGTCGTGGTCCACGGGGGCGGGCCGCAGATCGGCTCCATGCTGAAGAAACTCGGGATCGAGTCGCACTTTTCCGGCGGACTTAGGGTGACGGACAAGTCGACGATCGAGATCGTCGAAATGGTGCTTGCCGGCTCGATCAACAAGCAGATCGTCGGTTCGATCAACGCCCAGGGCGGCCGCGCCGTGGGCCTGTGCGGCAAGGACGGCAATATGGTGACCGCGCGCAAGGTCCATCGCGCGCATGGCGCTGGCCCAGACGAGGACGTCGTCGATCTCGGGTTCGTCGGCGAGCCCGACAAAGTCGACATGACCGTGCTGGAGCAAATTCTGGGACGCGAGCTGATCCCCGTGCTGGCGCCGGTCGCGCAGGGAGCGGACGGCCAGACCTACAATGTCAACGCCGACACTTTCGCCGGCGCCATCGCCGGCGCGCTTCGCGCCAAGCGGCTGCTGTTCCTGACCGACGTGCCCGGCGTCCTCGACAAAAGCGGAAATCTGATCAAGGAGCTGAAGATCGACGATATCCGCGGGCTGATCGCCGACGGCACGATCACCGGCGGCATGATCCCCAAAGTCGAGACCTGTATCTACGCGATCGAAAGAGGCGTCGAGGGCGTGGTCATTCTCGATGGCAAGATCCCCCATGCGGTGCTGATCGAACTGTTGACAGACCACGGCGCGGGAACGCTTATTACCCGCTAGACGGGGATTCGTTGGTTCGTCGACGAGTCCCCGCCTAGCGTCCCTTGAGGACGCAGAACTTCTGTCGGAAAACCGGCGCCCACTTTTCCGAAATCGTGCTTGGCGGGCCAAGGCTTACAGTCGAGATGCGAATCCTTGCGATCGATACGTCCTGCGGCGCGGCGTCGGTCGCGGTCGCGGACAGCGGCCTGAGCGAGCCTCTGGCCGCAATCAGCCGCGTGATGGCGCGCGGGCACGCCGAGACGCTGGCGCCGATGGTCGAAGAGGCGATGGGCGGCGTTGCGGGCGGCTTTGCCTCGCTCGACCGCATCGCTGTCACGACCGGCCCGGGTTCCTTCACCGGCATCCGGGTCGGCCTTTCCATGGCGCGGGCGATGGGGGTCGCGCTCGGCATCCCGGTGGTGGGAGTCTCGACTCTCGCCGCCTTCGCCGCGCCGCTGCTCAGCGAGCCGAGGCCCGGAATCATCGCGGCGGCGATCGATGCGCGGCACGGGTCCGCCTATTTCCAGTTGTTCGAAACGTCGGGCCGGCCGCTTGGGCCCCCTCGATGCGACGCCTTGCGCGAATGCGTGCGTGGGATCGGCGCCGGACCGGCGCTGCTCGCGGGAAACCTCGCGGCGATGGTGGCGAACGAGGCCCACCGCGCCGGTCTGCCCTACGATCTCAGCGCCGCATCCGATGTCCCCGACATTGTCGCCGTCGCGCGGATGGGCCTCGCTCTCGACCCGGCCGCCAGTCCCGCCCGGCCGCTCTACGTGAAACAGCCCGACGCCCACCCCAACCCGGCCGAGCCCGTCGCCCGGGCGCCGGCCTGACCCGACACGGCCCGCACGATGATCTTCGGCCTCGGCAGATCCTCTCCGCCCGTCATCCGCCCATTGCGGGTTGAAAAGGCGCAGGACTGCGCGCGTCTCCATGCCGCGGGTTTCGCCCACCCGTGGCCTGCCGCGGAGGTCGCCTCGTTGATCGCGGATTCATCGACTCTCGCCGCCGCGGCGTTGGACCCGGTCAACGGCCGGTTGCGGGGTTTTGCCCTGTCGCGATTGGCGGCGGACGAGGCGGAAATCCTGACGATCGTCGTCGAGTCCGCATCGAGGGGCAGGGGCGTGGGATTTGCGCTGCTCAGCGAGAGCCTCCGCCAAGCGGCGAACGCCGGCGCCCGCGCAATGTTCCTCGAAGTCGATCGGAGCAACGCGCCGGCCCTGGCCTTGTACAAACGCCTTGGTTTCGTCGCCGTCGGCGAGCGCGCCGGCTATTATCGCCGCAAGGACGGCGCGCGGGAGACCGCGATCGTGATGCGCAAGGGGCTCGCTTGAGCATAGCGGCCCCCTCGGGCGCCGGTTTCTCCACGCTTGGCGTTAGGACCGTCGTGCGTCTCGTCTGTCTGATCCTCGCCCTCGCCATGTTTCTCGCCCTGTTCGGACCGCCACGAAGGATCGCGCAGAGATTTGGCTTGCGTTTCGCCCAAGGCGCTCCCGTTTTGTTTCAGCGGCTGTTGTGCGCGGGCCTGGGCGTCCGAGTGCGCCGACATGGGGCTCTCGACGCTGAGTCGAGACAACTGATCGTGGCCAATCACGTCTCCTGGCTCGACATTCCGGTCCTTGGATCGCTCGGGCCCATGAGCTTCCTCGCCAAGAAGGAGGTCGGCGACCATCCGTTGGGGCGGAGCCTAGTGGCCTTGCAGGGCGTGGTCTATGTCGACCGGCGTCGGCGCTCATGCCTCCCCGCCGTAAACGCAAGCATGGCCGAGGCGATGCGCGGCGGAGCGCCGGTCGTCCTGTTCGCCGAAGCGACGACGGGGGACGGCAACCGCCTGCTGCGCTTCCGCTCCTCGCATTTCGAATCGATCCGCCAGGCGGCGCTTGGCGCGGGCGCCGGCGCGACCGTCATTCAGCCTGTCTACCTCGCCTATTCGCGCCTCGCCGGGCTGCCGATGGCGCGTTGCGAGCGGCCGCGCGTCGCCTGGTATGGCGAGGTTACGTTCCTGCGCCATTTTTTCCAGTTTGCGCGCGCCGGCGGCGTGACGTGCGAGGTCTATTGCGGAGCGCCCATCCTCGTCTCACCCGGCTTGGATCGAAAGACGGCCGCGCGCTTGACGGAGGCGGCAGTGCGGCGGCTTGCCGTGAACGCCCGCAGGCGGCCGGCCCCGCCTATTTTCCCGGAACGGAAAAAGGCCTAAATAGGAGCGACCTTTGGAGACGCTAATTGAACGAGTCCATGGTGTATGAGAACGTCCGCCCCGCCGCTGCGACGGCGCGCGGGGAGGGCTCGCGGGCGTTCGTCAAGTCGTTCGGCTGCCAAATGAATGTCTACGATTCCCAGCGCATGGCCGACATGACGGCCCACGAGGGCTATGCGCAGGCCGAGCGGATTGAAGACGCCGATCTCGTCGTGCTCAACACTTGCCACATCCGGGAAAGGGCGTCCGAGAAGATCTATTCGGAGCTCGGAAAGCTGCGCCGGCTGAAAGAAGAGCGCGAGAAGACAGGTCGGCGGACGACATTGGTCGTCGCGGGCTGCGTCGCTCAGGCCGAAGGCGCTGAAATCCTGCGGCGCCAGCCGGCGGTCGACGTGGTCGTCGGCCCGCAAAGCTATCATCGCCTGCCGGAGCTTTTGCTTCGGGCGCGAGAGCGGCCGGGCGTCGTCGATACCGAGTTTCCTCTCGACGAGAAGTTTTCGCGTCTGCCCTCGCCTTCTGCCGGGACGATCGCGAAGCGGGGCGTGACCGCCTTCGTGACCGTCCAGGAGGGCTGCGACAAATTCTGCTCGTTTTGCGTCGTGCCTTATACCCGCGGCGTCGAGATCTCGCGTCCGGTCGACGCCGTAATCGAGGAAGTGGCGCGGCTGGCGAGCGCGGGGGTGCGCGAAGTCACGCTGATCGGACAAAATGTCAACGCCTATCACGGCCTCGATGGCCACGGCCGCGCGGTCGGGCTCGCGGCCGTCATCCGCGCGGTCGCCACTGTGCCGGGAATCGGACGCGTGCGCTACACCACGTCCCATCCCAAAGACATGAACGACGATCTGATCGCCGCCCACCGGGACGTCGAGGCGCTTGCGCCCTATCTCCATCTGCCGGTCCAGTCCGGCTCGGACAGGATTCTGGCGTCGATGAACCGCCGCCACAGCGTCGCGGACTATCTCGACACCGTCGCGCGCGCGCGCTGTGCGCGACCGGATATCGCCCTCTCGTCGGATTTCATCGTCGGCTATCCGGGCGAGACCGACGCCGACTTCGAGGAAACGCTCGGTCTCGCCCGCGCTGTGGGCTTCGCCGCCTCCTACGCCTTCAAATATTCCGCCCGGCCCGGAACGCCGGCGGCCGAGATGGGCGGCCAGATTGACGAGGCGATCAGGGTCGCGCGTCTGGCGAAGCTCCAGGCTCTTCTGGAGGACCAGCGGCAGACCTTCAATCGCGCCAGCGTCGGCCGGCGGCTCGCGGTGCTGTTCGAAAAGCCTGGCCGCCACGAAGGTCAAATCGTCGGCCGTTCGCCCTATCTGCAGGCGGTGTTCGCCGAAGGTCCATTGTCGCTGATTGGCGCAATGGTCGAGGTCGAAATCGTGGACGTCGCGCGGAATTCGCTGCGCGGCCGAGTTGTCTCGCCAACGTCGTGAAACCAGGATTTGATCGACGTGCGAGATGATTCGAACCTTGGACCGAGTGAACAGGAGAGAGCCGATTTGAAGCCGCAGGATTCATCGCCCACGCGCATCGCCGCCGCCCCCGCGGCATCGAATCCCACGCTTTCCAAACCCGCCGAAATCGCGATTGCATTCCCCGACAATGCCGCCGCTTTGGTGGTGTTCGGCCACTACGATCAGAATATCGCGCGGATCGAGCGCAGTCTCGGCGTCTCGGCCTACGCCAACGGAAATCAAGTCGTCATCAAAGGTCCGCGGGAGGCCAGCGAGCAGGCCCGTCGGGTTCTTGAGATGCTTTACGAGCGGGTCAGGATGGGCCAGCCCGCGAGCGAAGGCGATGTGGAGGGCGCGATCGCTGAGAGCGCTTATCAGGGGCTTCTGTTCCCGGGCGAAGACGGATCGAAGGAGAGCTTCGGCGTCGTCAAGACACGCAAGCGCGGCATGGTGCGCGCCCGCAGCGCCGCACAGGACCGCTATCTCGCCGCGTTGCGCAAATACGAGCTCGTGTTCGCCGAAGGGCCGGCGGGCACCGGCAAGACCTGGCTCGCGGTTGGCCATGCGGTGTCGCTGCTCGAGCAGGGTCTGGTCGAGCGGCTCGTCTTGTCGCGTCCGGCGGTCGAAGCGGGCGAGCGCCTGGGGTTCCTGCCTGGCGACATGCGTGAGAAGGTCGATCCCTATCTGCGCCCGATCTATGACGCGCTCTATGACTTCATGGACGGTCGGATGGTCGAGCGAGGCATCCAGACGGGAATGATCGAAATCGCCCCGCTGGCCTTCATGCGCGGGCGCACCCTATCCAAGGCCGCCGTGATTCTCGACGAGGCCCAGAACGCCACCGCAATGCAGATGAAAATGTTTCTCACCCGGCTCGGCGAGGGCTCCCGAATGATCGTCAATGGCGATCCGACGCAGACCGATCTGGGGGCCGGGCAGACGTCGGGCCTCGGCGAAGCAATCAGGCTTCTGTCGTCGATCCCGGACATCGGCCATATTCGCTTCAGCCACGTCGACGTCGTGCGCCACGACCTTGTGCGGCGGATCGTCGAGGCCTACGAGCGCTCGGGCGTTAAAGGGCATCCGATCGCGGCCAAATGAAACTCTCGCTCGACATCAGCGCTCCGTCCCCTCTCTGGCGAGGCTTGCCGCGGGCGCGCGCAATGGCGCGCGACACCATCGCAGCTTGTCTCGTCGAGAGCGGGATCGCGCAGGGGGAGGGGGTGGAGGTGAGCCTTTGCCTGTTTGACGATGCGCTGATGCGCGGGTTGAACGCGCGCTGGCGCGGGATCGACGCGCCGACCAACGTACTCTCCTTTCCGGCGGCGCCGCCGGAGCGTTTCGGCGCAGCGCCAATGCTCGGAGACATCGCGCTCGCCTACGAAACGATGGCGCGCGAGGCCAAGGAGTCGGGCGCTTCGCTCGCCGACCATTATCGTCATCTTGTGGCCCACGGCTTTCTGCATCTCATCGGCTACGACCACCAGACGGACCAACAAGCCGAGCGCATGGAGGCGCTGGAGAAAAGGGCTCTGGCGCGCCTTGGGGTCGCGGACCCTTACGCGGGCGGAGTCGTCGAGGAATGAACGTGGCGGAAAACGACGATCGCGCGCATGAGCCGCCGGTTCCAATTCTATCACATGAGCAACATTCCGGTCTGTTTGATCGTGTGCGGGCGCTGTTCGGCCTGGCGCCCGCCTCCGTGCGCGACGACATCGAGGACGCCCTCGATGAGAGCGCAAGCGCGGAATTTACGCCGCAAGAGCGGGCGATCCTCAAGAACGTTCTCGCGCTGCGCGACGTGCGGGTCGCCGACGTCATGGTGCCGCGCGCCGACGTGATCGCGCTCGCGCTCGATTCGCAGCTGCGAGACGTGCTGAACCTTTTCCGAACCGCCGGCCACTCGCGCCTGCCCGTCTACGGGGACACCCTCGACGATCCGCGGGGCATGATCCACATTCGCGATTTTGTCGTTTTCCTCGCCTCCGATCCGCGATTCGGCCTCATGGCCGGGACGGAAACGTTCAAGGAAGCGGACAGCGCGGAGTCGGGCCTCGACATGCCTCTGTCGGCCGCGAATATCCTGAGGCCGGTGCTCTATGCGCCTCCGTCGATGCCCGCGCTCGACCTTTTGCTCAAGATGCAGGCCTCGCACACGCATATGGCGCTGGTGATAGACGAATATGGCGGCACGGACGGCCTAGTGTCGATTGAGGACGTGGTGGAATCGATCGTGGGCGACATCGAGGACGAACACGACGAAGCGGAAGACCCGGAACTTCACGCGTCGGGCGACGGCGGATTCGTCGCCGAGGCGCGCGCTTCTCTCGCCGATGTTTCCAGGGCGGTCGGCTTTGATTTTGCCTCGCTCGCCGACGCCGAGGAGGTCGACACCATCGGCGGCCTAGTCACCGCCGCCGCGGGGCGCGTTCCCGAGCGTGGGGAAATTCTGCGCGGGCCCGGCGAATTTGAGTTCGAGGTGCTCGACGCCGACCCCCGCCGCGTCAAGCGCCTGAAAATCTTGCCGCTGGCCGCGCGCAACGCGGGCGCGGCCGCCGCGCCCTCCTCGGCCAATCATGGGGATCGCGTTTAGCGCTCGCATAAGAGAACTCCAGTGTCGGTCACACGCAAGCTTCCGCTGTATGCTCGATTTCACCGATTCGCTCGCCCCGAAAAAACATGTCCTTGACCATTTCCGATTCCAGATCCTTTCCCCGCCCGAACGTCCTGGCGTCGCTCGCTGAAAACGTCATTCTTTCATGGGGTTGGCGCCGGCGCGGGATCGCCTTCTGCTCGGGCGCGATTGGCGCCCTCGCCTTGCCGCCCTATTCGCTGTTCGGGTTGATGGCGCCGACGCTGATCGTCGCGGTATGGCTGCTCGATGGCGCCTACGATCTCGGCGACAGCCGGCCGCGACTCGGGGCGTTTCGGGCCGCATTCAGCGCCGGCTGGTGGATGGGCCTTGGCTATTTTCTCGCCGGACTCTGGTGGCTCGGCGCGGCCTTTCTCGTGGAAGCGGACAAATTCGCTTGGGCGCTCCCGCTCGGAGTGCTGGTCTTGCCCGCTGGACTCGCATTGTTTCCCGCGTTTGGATTCGCTCTGGCGAGGGTCCTGTGGTCGCCTGGGCCGACGCGCATTTTTGCCCTCGCCTTCGGACTCGGGCTCGCCGAATGGGCGCGCGGCCTGCTGTTTACCGGTTTTCCATGGAATGACATCGCGATGGGGCTCGGCGCCAACCTCACGACGGCGCAGTGCGCCTCGCTGGTCGGCCAGCATGGCCTGACGTTCCTATCGATCGCGATTTTCGCCGCGCCCGCGACCTTATGGCGGTTCGGCGAGGCGCGTTTCGTTTTCGCGCCGACGGTCGCCGCGGCGCTCGCCCTTTTGCTCATCGCGGGCTTCGGCGCGTACAGGCTCTCGGCGCCGCCGAGCGCCGCGGTAGAGGGTGTGAGGTTGCGGCTGATTCAGCCCAACGTCGCTCAGGGCGCTTCATTCGCCCCGGAAAACAAGGAGAAGATCCTGAACCGGTACTTCGCCCTGTCGGATCGCGCGACAACTCGCGACCGTGGCGGCGTGCATGGTGTGACCCATCTGATCTGGCCCGAATCGGCGTTTCCCTTCATTCTGTCGCGCGATGCGCAGGCGCTGGTCGAAATCACCGAATTTTTGCGCGGGGGGGCGACTTTGATCACCGGCGCCGCCCGGGTCGAGGATTTCGACCGCCGTCAGCCGCGCTTTTTCAATTCGATCGAGATCGTCGACCGGACCGGGCTCTCCCGCGAACGCTATGACAAGCAGCACCTCGTGCCGTTCGGCGAATACATGCCGTTCGAGAGCGTGCTTCGGAGCGCGGGCGTCACTCAATTCGTGCACATTCCCGGCGGCTTCACGCCCGGCTCAGGCCGCCGCATCCTTCACGTTCCCGGCCTGCCGGACGCGATGCCCCTCATCTGTTACGAGGCGATCTTTCCGATCGAGATCGGAGACCTTTTTTCGAAGGCGCCGCGACCGCAATGGATGCTGAATGTCACCGATGACGCTTGGTTCGGCCAAACCCCGGGCCCGTATCAGCATTTTGCCCAGGCCCGGCTGCGCGCGATCGAACTCGGGTTGCCGCTGGTGCGTGTCGCCAATTCCGGGATATCGGCGGTCATCGACGGCCTCGGCCGTGAGACCGTATCGTCGCGGCTCGGGACCGAAGACGTTCTCGACGCTGAGCTTCCCAAGCCCCTGGCGCCCACATGGCAATCCCGCCTCGGCTCGCTTGGAGCGGCTTTGATCGCGCTTTTTTGCCTTGCCGCCAGCCTGGTCGGAAGACGTCGAGGATAGGGCGCGGACCGACGATTGCAATCCGTGTCGCTTGCGCGCCACGCGAGTGTCGGCTAATAACGTTCCGCAACGTAAAGTGATTCGGGGACGCCGCGCCATCACGGCCGACGCCCTTCGGAACGAGAGCCGATGAACAATTCGTCCAACATGATCGACGCTTACGTTGGGGCGCGGTTGCGGATGCGCCGGGTGATGCTCGGCATGAGCCAAAGCACCCTCGGCAAGCATCTGGGCGTCACCTTCCAGCAGGTTCAGAAATACGAAAAGGGAACAAACCGAATCAGCGCCAGCCGCCTTCAGCTGACCGCGCGGATTCTCGAAGTTTCGCCCTCGTATTTTTTCGAAGGCGCGCCGGCCCAGCAGGCCAGTGTGGGCGACTTGTCCGAAGTCTCGCCGCAATCCTTCGTCGTCGATTTCCTCGCCACCTCGGAGGGGGTCCATCTCAATCGCGCCTTCCTGAGGATACGAGACCCGAAGGTCCGTCGCCGCATTGTCGACTTGGTTGTTTCGCTCGCCGCGCCGGAAAACGAAACAGAAGCTCCTCCCGTTCGCTAAAGCGAACAGTTTCACTTCATTCGGCTTGACCTATCGAACGCTGGCTGGCAGAAGCTCGCGCCGCGACACGCATGGGCGGGACGCGAGAACGGATCATGGCGGCGGACGCCGGCGGGAGATCGTGCATATGGCTCGTCAGAATTACGAGTTCACCAGCGAATCGGTGTCGGAAGGGCATCCAGACAAGGTTTGCGATCGGATTTCTGATGAAATCGTCGATCTGTTCTTTCGCGTTGGCTCGAAGGAGGGAGTTGACCCCTACCGGATCCGCGTCGCCTGCGAGACGCTCGCCACGACGAACCGCGTCATCATTGCCGGCGAAGTGCGCGGGCCGGCCATCGGCCAGGACGCGATCGAGCGGACGGCGCGGCAGGCCATTCGGTCCATCGGCTATGAACAGGACGGATTTCACTGGCGCAATGCAAAAGTCGAGGTCCTGTTGCACGCGCAGTCGGCGGATATCGCCCAGGGCGTCGACGCGGCGGGCAACAAGGACGAGGGCGCGGGCGATCAGGGCATCATGTTCGGCTACGCCTGCCGCGAGACGCCGGAGCTGATGCCGGCGCCGCTTTATTACGCGCACAAGATCCTGCACGAAATCTCGCGCGCCCGCGCCTCCGGCGCCGAGAAGACGCTCGGCCCCGACGCCAAGAGCCAAGTCACGGTGCGCTATCGGGACGGCAAGCCGGTCGAGGCGACGCAGATCGTGGTTTCGCATCAGCACCTCATCGAGTCGCTGTCCTCCGAGGACGTCGCCGGTCTGGTGCGGCCCTACGTGAGCGCGGCGCTGCCGGAGGGGTGGATCACGCCCAAAACCGTCTGGCATATCAACCCGACCGGCAAGTTCTTCATTGGCGGGCCCGACGGCGACTGCGGCCTGACCGGACGCAAGATCATCGTCGACACCTATGGCGGGGCGGCGCCGCACGGCGGCGGCGCTTTTTCTGGCAAGGATCCCACCAAGGTCGACCGTTCGGCCGCCTATGCGGCGCGGTATCTGGCCAAGAACGTCGTCGCCGCCGGTCTGGCCGACCGCTGCACTCTCCAGCTCTCCTATGCGATCGGCGTCGCGCGTCCATTGTCGATCTACGCCGACCTGCACGGGACCGGCCGGATCGACGAGGAAAAGCTCGAAAGAGTTTTGATGGAGATCATGAATCTTAGTCCGCGCGGCATTCGCGAGCATCTGCATTTGAATCGGCCGATCTTCGCCCGCACCTCCGCCTACGGCCATTTTGGCCGCGCGCCGGAATCCGACGGCGGATTCTCGTGGGAAAAAACGGATCTCGCCGAAACGCTCGGCGGCCTTGCTTGATCGGGCGCCGCGCCGAGGACCGATGACGGCGAGCGGCGACAGCGGTTCTTCGACGCTGCTGCGCAAGCTTTATGGACGCAGCCGCGGCAGGGCGCTTCGCGCGGGGCAGGAGCGCATGGTCGCGGAAAGCCTGCCGCGCTTCGAGATAGCGCCGGAGGCGCTCGCCGCTGGCCCCATTTTCGCGGGATTGCCGCGCGAACTGTGGCTCGAGATCGGCTTCGGCTCCGGCGAACATCTGATCGAGCAGGCAAGGGCCCATCCGGAGATCGGCTTCGTTGGCTGCGAGCCGTTCCTCAACGGCGTCGCCGCGGCGCTGGCGGGAATGGCGCGTGCAAGGCTCGCCAACGTGCGCCTGCGCCGCGGCGACGCTCAAACCCTCCTCGATGCGGCTCCAAACGGGTTCTTCTCGCGCGTCTTCCTCCTTTACCCCGACCCGTGGCCGAAGCGTCGCCACAACAGGCGGCGTGTGGTCTCGCAGGCGATGATCGAGACGCTGGCGCGAGTGATGAGGCCGGGCGGCGAGCTGCGTTTTGCAACCGACATCGACGACTATGCCGGCTGGACGCTGAGGCGATTTCTCGCCTCGCCTCATTTCCGCTGGGCCGCCGCGCGCGCCGAGGATTGGCGGACCCCCTGGCCGGAATGGGTTCCGACGCGCTATGAGGTCAAGGCGCTTAAGGCGGGGCGCGGGGCCGTTTACCTTACTTTCGTTCGTTTATGAGCCAATGGACGGCCGCTTCGCGGGTTCTTCCATCAGGGAGAATCACGCTATGGAGGGGCCTGCGGGGAAGAGGTCGTCATGTCGGATGGGGTCGATCGTCGCACGGTTCTTAAAGGCGTCGCCGCGTCCGCGGCGGCGTTGGGCCCGGTCGGCGAAGCGTTGGCGGCGCAGTCCGACGGACTGCGATTCGGTCCGCCCGTTCCGTTCTCCTACGAACTGTTCAAGTCGCAGGCGCGCGACCGCGCGCATGGCCCCTATATTCCCCCGCCGCGTCCCGCGCCCGAGGTGCTGGCGAAGATCAATTACGAGGAATGGGGCAAAATCCGCTACCGCGACGACTACGCCCTGTTCGCCAACGGGCCGGGCCGATTTCCGGTGACCTTTTTCCATCTCGGACTTTTCTTCCAGAAGGCGGTCGGCATGCACGTCGTCGAGGGCGGCGAGTCGCGCAAGATCATCTATGAGCAGTTCTATTTCGAGATGCCGGCCAATTCGCCGGCGCACGATCTGCCGCAGGGGGCGGGCTTCGCCGGCCTGCGCATCCAGGAAGCGCGCGACGGCGCGCTCGACTGGCGCAACAACGACTGGGTCGCCTTTCTCGGCGCCGCCTATTTCCGCTCGATCGGCGAGCTCAGGCAATACGGCCTCTCCTCGCGCGGGATCGCGCTCGACGTCGCGGTCGCGGACCACCCGGAGGAATTTCCCGATTTCACCAATTTCTACATCGATTCCGCCCCCGACGGCGACAGCCTCACGCTCTACGCCTTGATGGAGGGCCCCTCGATCGTCGGCGCGTTCCGGTTCGTGATGACGCGCGGCAAGGGCGTCGTCATGGACATCCAGGCCTCGCTCTTCGTCCGCGCCCAGCTCTCGCGCTTCGGCATCGCGCCGCTGACCTCGATGTACTGGTATTCCGAGACCAAGAAGCAGACGGCGATCGACTGGCGTCCGGAGGTCCACGATTCCGACGGGCTCGAGATGTGGGCGGGCAACGGCGAGCGGCTCTGGCGCCCGCTCAACAATCCGCCGAACATCATCGTGTCGGCGTTCAGCGATCAGAATCCGCGCGGCTTCGGCCTGATGCAGCGCGACCGGGTGTTCGACCATTATATCGACGGCGTCTATTACGACCGGCGCCCGAGCCTGTGGGTCGAGCCGCTGCCGGGCCCCAACGGCGAGGGTTGGGGCAAGGGATCGATCCAGCTGTGCGAGATTCCGACCGACGACGAGATCCACGACAATGTGGTGGCGATGTGGGTGCCGGCCGAGCCGGTTCGCGCCGGGTCGGAGGTTGCGCTCAACTACCGCCTGTACTGGCTCGCTGACGCGCCCTTTCCGAGCAAGCTCGCGATCGTGGTCGCGACCCGGCTGGGGCGCGGCGGGCAGCCCGGCCAGCCGCGGCCGAAGGGGGTGAGGAAGTTCATGGTCGAGTTCCTCGGCGGGCCGCTCACCAATCTGCCTTATGGCGTCAAGCCGGACCTGGTGGTCTCGACCTCGCGCGGAAAGTTCGGCCCCTATCAGCTGGTCGAGGCGGTGCCCGACGGGGTCGCCGGCCACTGGCGGGCGCAGTTCGACCTGATCGTCGAGGGGACCGACCCGGTCGAACTGCGCGCCTTCTTCAAGTCCGGCGGCCAGACCCTGACCGAGACCTGGATGTTCCAGTACCATCCGTTCTGAGCGCCGCCGCCGCGCCGCCATCCGTCTCCAAGCCAATCCAAGCCAATCTCCCGCGATTGTCTGGGGCGCCCGCGACTTTGGCCGCCGCTCGGCCGAACGGGACGCCCTGTGCCGGCGCGCGCAAATCCATATGACGGCAGTTGCGCCCTTTTTCGTTCGCGAGGGAGGAGCGCGTCCGCGAAGGACATGATAGGATCGGCGCTGGAATCGGTGATCGCAATGCGGTTCGCAATCTCGTCAGGGACGGAAACGGAGTCTAGGGAGTGGCACGACAGCGCCGATTTGGCGCTCGAGGCCGTTTCACGGCTCCTGGCGCAAGGGCGGCCAGACGTACGGATTTTCGACGAGCACGGCCAGCCCATCAGCCTCGCCGACCTCCGGGCGCTGGCCTCGTTCGAGAACGACTCCGACGACGCCTGAGCAATCGGAGCGCCGGCGCTCTTGCGAATTTCTGGAATGCAGCGAGACGCCGGTCTTTGCGAGAGACGGATCCTTGGCGCGCGCGGCGAATGCTCTTGTCAACGTCATTCAAGGTGGGAGCCGTATGCGGGAAAGCCGCGCCTACGGCTCTCTCGGGGGCGCCCAGCGACGGGCGTCCCTACCGCAATCCGCAATTCCTTTCGGGGCGCGCTGCGCGCCTGACCTTCGATCAGGGCTGTGGCCGCGGCGTGGCGGCGACGCTCGGCGGCAGGATGGGAAAGATCACCTTCGGCTGCTCGCCGGTCAGGCCGTCGAGGAAGGCGGTGATCGTATCCACTTCGTCGCCGGTGAGTTGGGCGCCGAGTTGGCTCGTCCCCATGACCGCGACCGCCTGCCGCAGGTCCCAGGCCTTGCCGGTGTGGAAATAGGGCGCGGTGAGGGCGATGTTGCGCAGCGTCGGCACTTTGAACACGAACTCGTCGCTGGGCGTCTTGGTGACCATGAAGCGGCCCTTGTCGGCCGGCGGCAAGAACTCCGCGCCGGGCTTCTCGACCACGCCGAACGGTGCATACATTCCGCCGCCCACGTTGATCCCGTTGTGACAGGCCGCGCAGCCCTTATCCATGAACAGCGCCAAGCCCTTCTTCTGGATCGACGAGAGCGCGGTCGCGTCGCCTTTGAGGAAACGGTCGAGCGGCGCGTTGGGCGTGATCAAGGTCGCCTCGAACACGGCGATCGCCTTCTGCACATTGGCGAGGGTGATCGGATCGGACTCGCCAGGGAACGCCTTGGCGAACGCGTCGCCATAGCCCGGGATGCCTTTCAACTGCTCGGCGACATGCGCGGCGGGCGAGGCCATCTCCACCGGATTGACCATCGGGCCGCCGGCTTGCTGTTCGAGATCCTTGGCCCGGCCATCCCAGAATTGGGCCTTGTTGAAGACGGCATTGAAAACTGTGGGGGCGTTGCGCCCGCCATGTTGCCATCGATGACCGATGGACGTCGGTTCGGCGTCGGCGCCGCCAAGCCCGATACTGTGGCAGGAGCTGCAGCTGATGGTGTGGCTTTCGGACAGTCGCGGATCGAAATACAGCATCTTGCCGAGTGCGACCTTCGCCGGCGTCGCCGGGTTGCCGGGCAGTTCCGGCGGCGTGGTCGGGATCGGCTGGAATTGCTGGCGCGCCCGCGCCATCAGATCGTCCTGCGCCAGGGCGGGGAAGGCAAATACAATTCCGAGCGACATCAGGGCGGCGACAGCTTTCGTGCTCATGGCGAACTCCCTCTTTCATTTCCGCGCAAGTCTGCGCATTCTTCGCTTGCGGCTGCTCGGGCGGCGGAGCGCGAGATCAGAGGCCGCCGTCGACATCCAAGCGCAGGCTGACGCCAACGCGGCATGGCAATCCGCCGGGGTCGCGAAAATTCACGCCTCCCTTCGCGCTAAAGGTCCTCTGGGCGGCCCGGAAGGATCTTCCGGCCAGTGAACATGGCCGAGACAATGGTTCCGCCTTCGCGCAGTTCCGTCAGGACCACGGCGATCAGATGCAGCGCGATCACGCCGACCAACAGGTAGAAGGCAAACTCGTGCGTCTCGATGAAAGGCGCCCGGAATGATCGCATTCCGGCGTACGCGCCCTGATCCATGAGATCGCGCGTCAACGGCGTGAGCGCGGACGGGTCGACATTTGGCGCGGCGACCCACCGGGCGATCCAACCCCCGAATGGAGGATAGAAGAGATCGGTCCCCGCCAGCACCAATCCCGACACCGACTGGATGACGAGCAGCAGGAGAATAACCAGCACCGCCAGTCGCCCCGCCGGGTTGTGGCCGAGATAATGTCTTGGATGGCCGGCGAGGAACGCCGAGACATACGCCTCCAGCGCTCGCAGATAACCCGCCCCACCGGGCAGAAGGGCCCGCCAGCGCGCGTATCGGTTGCCGAAGAACGCCCACACGAACCGCCACAGCAGATTGAGAATCATGACATAGCCGAGCCAGACGTGGATCGTCTTGACTGTCACCTTGCCGGCTGGCGATATGCCAAGGCTGGCATCGAACATGATAAGGATTCCGATCAAGATCAGGCCGAGCACGGATAGAGCATTGATCCAGTGGAACCACCGCGTCGGGGCGTCCCACACGGGGTAGGCGACAAGCCGGCCATCACTCTGCGCCATGGCGTTGCTCCCTCGCCGTTAAACCTTTGTCGCGCGCGAGCCGGGCCGTGCATTGATTCATGTCAATTCGGTTCGCCGCAATCGGCGCGGGGGTCACGGCGGCAGCGCACTTTTTCGCCCTTTTGGCTCGGCCTGCTCGGTTGTCGAGGGGGACAATTAGCAAAGTGCACTGTCACTGGA
>CAWIHZ010000022.1:0-114409 GCA_963835955.1 uncultured Alphaproteobacteria bacterium
TCTCAGCCTCCCTCGCGTCGGTAGCGCCAGCGACCGTAGCGCCACGGTCGCGCCCAGTCGGCGCCGCTCGGCGGCGTGATCGGCGGCGGATCATAGCCTGAGCCTCCCCACGGATGGCAACGGCAGAGCCGGGCCGCGCCCATCCAGGAACCCGCCCAGACGCCGTGGCGCAGAATCGCTTCGTCGGCGTAAGCCGAGCAGCTCGGAGAATAGCGGCATTGCCTGCCAAGCAGGCTCGAAAGCGTCAATTGGTAAAGCCGGATCAAGGCGTGCGCGGCGCGCCGCGGGACGAAAACGAACGCACTCATGGCGCGGTCGCAGGGAGCCTCGCCCCTTCGCGCGCCGCGATCTGGCCTAGCGCGTCGGCGACCGCATCGAAGGTCAGCAGCGTCGAAGCGTGGCGGGCCTTGTATTCGCGCACCGGCTCGAGCACGCCGAAATCCGCCCATTTGCCGCTTGGCGGCGGGCCATTCGCCTTCAGCATCCGGATCATGGCCTCGCGCAGGGCGAAGAGCTCCCGCGCCGTCGAGCCGATCACATGGCGCGCCATCAGCGAGGATGACGCCTGTCCGAGCGCGCAGGCCTTCACGTCATGGGCGAAATCGACCACCCGGCCGTCCTTGACGGCGAGATCGACGACGACCGTCGAACCGCACAGACGCGAATGAGCCTTGGCGGTAGCGTCCGGCGCGGACAATCGCCCGAGGCGGGGGATGTCCGCCGCCAGCTCCAGCACTCGCCGGTTATAAATGTCGTCAATCATCCAAACCACCTGCCGGTCTGATAGACTGGCGCTACCCCCGCTGTTCCCTATATAGAGGCGCGGAAAGCCAAAATCGAGGCCTTGGGAGAAGGCGCGGGATCGGTCCGCCGCCAACGAGAGATGTTGATGAACGACGTCGTGAAGCTGAAGCCCGGCCTCGCCGCCGCGCGCGCCGCAAAGCCCAGTCGCGAGGAAGCCGAGGCCGCCGTGCGCACGCTGATCGCCTGGGCGGGCGACGATCCCAAACGCGAGGGTCTCGTCGATACGCCTCGGCGCGTCGCCAAGGCTTACGAGGAATTGTTTTCGGGCTACCGCGAACGGCCGGAAGAGGCGCTTTCGCGGGTGTTTCATCAGGTCTCCGGCTATAGCGATCTCGTTCTGGTCCGTGACATCCCGTTGGTCTCGCATTGCGAGCATCACATGGCGCCGTTCTTCGGCAAGGCGAATATCGGCTATTACCCCCGTGACGGCGTGGTCGGCCTGTCGAAGCTGGCGCGCATCGTCGATATCTTCGCCCGCCGCCTGCAGACGCAAGAGGCGCTGTCGGCGCAGATAGTCGCTGCGATCGAGGATACACTGGAGACCCGCGGCGTCGCGCTGCTGATCGAGGCGGAACACACCTGCATGGCGATGCGCGGCGTGCGCAAACCAGGCTCCTCGACCGTCACGACCCAGTTCACCGGCGCGTTCCGCGACGATCCGAACGAGCAGACGCGCTTCTTCAACCTCCTGCGCGGCGCCCGCTGATCATGGCCGCTGTCGGGCGCGACGAGGCCTCAGGCCGGGAGGAAGGTTCAGAATTCCGGCCGAAATTCGGCGCGGACGGGCTGGCGACTTGCGTCACGATCGACGCGACGCGCGGCGACGTGTTGATGGTCGCCCATATGAACGAGGCCGCGCTGCTGGCGACGCTGGCGAGCGGCGTTGTGCACTATTGGTCGCGCTCGCGCGGTTCATTGTGGCGTAAGGGCGAGACCTCCGGACAGACCCAAAAGCTGGTTGAGATGCGCGTCGACTGCGATCAGGACGCCTTTCTAGCCTTGGTCGAGGTCGACGGCGATGGTGGCGCCTGCCACACCGGCCGACGTTCGTGCTTCTATCGCCGGGTCGAAAGCGATGGCGCGGCAACGCGGCTCGCGTTCATCGGGCCGGCGAACGCGAAGGGCTGACGGGTTTGTCTGGAGCTTGGGGCCGATGCTTGCACGCCTTCGCGATTGGTCGCGGTCAGTGCGCCTGCCCGTCATCTGAACATTCAGCGAACGTTAATTCTCTGGCGATATTTTGCGCGCAAGCTTAACATCGCAAGGGAATGCGGACGAAAGTGGCCTTATTATAGGGTTGTAGGATGTTTATGGCGCCTTTCCGCAAAAGCGATTCTGACCATGCGTCGGGCGGAGCACGCGGGCGCAGGGGCAAAGTCGGCGTCGTGCTCGGAGCGGGCGCCGCGCGCGGCTGGGCCCATATCGGGGCGCTGCAGGAGCTGAGCGCGCTGGGTCTGAAGCCCGACGTCGTCGTCGGCTCGTCGATCGGCTCGCTGGTCGGGGGCTGCTACGCTGCGGGTCGGCTCGAGATGCTGGAGGCTTTCGCGCGGTCGTTGACGCGGCGGCGCTTGTTCGGCCTCATCGACTTTTCGTTGGCCGGCGGCGGCCTCATTGGAGGCGAGCGCCTGCGCGTGAAGCTCGATGCGGAACTGGGGGGTCTTCGAATCGAGGATTTGCCGATCCGCTTCGCGGGCGTCGCCACCCAGATTGGCAGCGGGCACGAAATCTGGCTCCGGCGCGGCGCGTTGGTCGAGGCGATCCGCGCGTCCTACGCGCTTCCGGGCCTATTCGAGCCGGTGAAGGTTGACGGGCGTTGGCTGTTTGACGGCGCCATCGTCAATCCGGTGCCGGTCAGCGTCGCCCGCGCGCTCGGCGCCGAGCGGGTGATCGCGCTAAATATTTCGAGCGATAGCGTCGGGCGGGGCACGGCGATCCATGATCCTTTCGGACGTTCGGAGCCTCCGTCGGCGGCCGAAGAGTCGCCGACCGCCAACGGCGTCAGGTTCGGGCGCTGGTGGCGCAGCGCCTCTCGCGCCGGCGCCGGACCCGGAATGGCCGCGCCGGGCCTCTTGACCGTTATGGTCAACGCATTCGATATTTCCCAAGACCGCATCATGCGCTCCAGGCTCGCCGGCGATCCGCCGGACGTATTGGTGCATCTCAAGGTCGGAAAGATCGGGATGTTCGAATTTCATCGTGCGGATGAATTAATCGGGCTCGGACGCGAAGCGGTCCGCAAGGCGGCCGCCGAGATCGCCGAACATATTGACGTGCCGAGAATAGAATCTGCCGGCGCCTGAGGCGCCGGCGGGGTTCAAGCGGTCGCGATATACTCGCGCAAGGCCTGTCTCTCGGTATCGATGACACTGACGTGCCGCTTGACGACGTCGCCGATCGAAATGATGCCGATCAGGCGCCCGTCCTCGACGACCGGGAGATGGCGAAATCGGCCCTCCGTCATCGTATGCATGACGTGCTCGATCGTATCGGCGCGAGTCACGGTAATCACCTTCGGCGTCATGTGGCGCGAAACCTGATCCTCGAGCGCGGACGCGCCATGCCTGGCGATGACGCGAACCACGTCCCGTTCGGAAAGAATTCCCAGGACGCTCATCGAAGCGTCCGCCACGACGACGGCTCCGACGCCCCTGAAGGCGAGAAGCTCCACAACTTCCTTGAGGGTGTGATGCGGCTGAGTTGTGAAAATCTCACGCCCCTTCTCGGCGAGAATGCGTTCGACTGTCATCCGTCTCTCCCTTGTCTCGCAGCCTTGTGTCCGGCCGCCGGGGGGCGGGAACATGCCCCGGACTTCGCCTTCGATCAAGCGCATATTTGTCGGCGCTTCATCAATAAAGTCCGCCGTCGACAAGAAAACATTGCTTCGTGACCATCGCGCTGTCGTCGGCGGAAAGAAAAAGCGCCACGCGCGCCACGTCTTCGGCCACAAGCGAGCGGTCGAGGCACTGTCGTGCCCGGAAATCGGCGATGTCCTTCTCGCTCATCCACAATCTGCGCTGGCGCTCAGTAATCACCGCGCCGGGCGCGATGGCGTTGACGCGAATGTTGTCGGGACCGAACTCGCGCGCCAGGCTCTTGGTTAAGCCGACGATACCGGCCTTCGCGGCGGAATAGATCGACAGCCGAGCGATGCCTATCATCCAGGCGGTCGAGGAAAAATTGACGATCGCGCCGCGCCCGAGCTCACGCATCGATCGCCGCGCAATCTGCGCGGCGAAGAACTGGTGCTTGATGTTGAGCGCCATCGCCCGATCCCAGTCCGCCTCGCTCGCCTCCTCCACATCCTGGCGCTGGTCATTGGCGGCGTTGTTGATCAGCACGCCGATCGGCCCCAAACGCTGACTCACCTCCTCCATCGCGGCCTCGAGCGCCGAAACATCGGTCAGATCGCATTGGAGAAACAACGGCGCCGGCCCCGAGGCGCCGAGCCGCGTCGCCAGGGCCCTGGACTCTTCAGCCGCGATGTCAACAAACGCGACGTTCGCCTTCTGCGCGACGAACGCCTCAACCATCGCAGCGCCAATCCCCGAGCCACCACCGGTGATAAAGACAACCCGGTCGAGCAGCGAAGGATAGCGGGCGTAGAGCACGGTGAGAACCTCGCGGATTGGCGCAGCGTCCGAGACTAACAGCAGGCCGGCCGCGAGGAAAAGGAGCTAGCGCGGAGAGAGAAGGTCGAGGGCGACTTTCGGTTTCAACAGGCGTCCTTCAGCAGCCTGAGCAATAGGCGGTGCATGGTTTCGTTGCCGCAACAGACGGACCCGGTCGTAAGGAAATCGGCCTCTCCCTCGGCGTCGGTGACAAAGCCGCCGGCCTCGCGGATCAGCAGCGAGCCTGCCGCGATGTCCCACGAATTGAGGCCGCGCTCCCAGAACGCATCGAATCGGCCTGCGGCGACATAGGCGAGATCGATCGAAGCGCAGCCCATCCGCCGCACGTTGACGACCCGCGCCATCACCGCCGAAAGCTCCGCCTTGAAGCGCGGATGCTGCGCCGCCTTGCCGAGGTGGGGTATTCCGCAACCGAAAAGCGCCTGCGATAAGTCTGCGCGCCCGGCGACGCGCAGCCGGCGGTTGCCGCCGAACGCCCCCTGTCCCTTTTCCGCGACATACATGTCGTCGTCGGCCGGATTATAGACGACGCCGGCCACGATCTGCCCTTCGCGCTCGAGCGCGATTGAAATCGCGAAAATCGGGATCGCGTGCAGAAAATTCGTCGTCGCGTCGAGCGGATCGATGTGCCACGTGTGACTCTTGTCCGAGCCCTCGACCCGCCCGCTCTCCTCCATCACGAAGCCATAGCCGGGACGGGCCTTGGCAAGTTCGTCGTAGAGCGTCTTTTCGGCGCGCTTGTCGGCGAGGCTGACGAAATCGCCTGGCCCCTTCATCGACACTTGCAACTGGCCGATTTCGCCGAAGTCGCGTTTGAGGCCCCGCCCCGCCTTGATCGCGGCGCTGGTCATCACGGTCATCAGTGCGGAGCGGATCATATGGGTCCATGGCGTGGCGAAGGCGGCCGGAGACTTAGGGGATGCGCGGCGTCGAGGCAACTCGTTGCGCCGCCGGCCGATCGGTCGCGAGCGCCGAGTAGATACATTGGAAAAAGCCGCCAGGTGCGCGCGCGACAGGCGTCACATTCCGCTCCGAATGTCTCACTAATGTCTCACTGAGGAGGCGTTCCTCCGCCTGAACGGGGGGAGACACGACAATCAGCATCATTGCGGCGATGGCGGCGCCAACGACCGAGCGGAGCGCGAGACCCCACCCGAGCGAAGAGGTCGAGGTAGCTCGGATGGTGGATAATTGCACAAAATCCCTCCGGTCTCGAGCTCATGGTCCGGCTGGATCGCGACAAGGACTCTGAAGCGGCGTCCAAGCACGAATACAGGCGCCAGGCGCAGGAGGCCCCAGAGCGAAAATAGAGCAAATCCGAGCCAGCGCCCACCCTCGCCGCCAAAGGTGAAGAGGTCGAGGCGTTCAAAAAAAGCGAGAAGGTACGCAATGGCGAAACCGAGCGCGCCAAGCGCGCCGATCACCCAGCGGTTGGAGTGGACTTCCCGCACCCTGGGGCCGACATGGCATTCGTTGAACAACGCTGCGCCGCCGAGCGTAATCGTCATAACCGTGACCCCGACCGGGGGCGGATGCGAAAAGAACCGGACGGCGCATCCCTCTCCGGCGATCGCCAGACCAAGGTAGAGCATCACGCCGGCGGTCGTGGATACGGCGAGCCGGGGAGTGGTCGCGATCTGTCATCCGCGGGGAGCTTGGCCGTTCGCCGCACCGCAGCGAATGCGGCCGTTGCCGGAATGGCTGGCGCCGGGCCCAAACTCATCGTTGGCTGTGGGCGATCCGGCCGCCGTCACGCGCTCGATCCGGTCGAGAATTCGAGCAGCGGCGAATGGGATTCGAGCTTGCAAATCGCGGTGAGGAAGACGAATCGTTTCTCCGCGCCTCTAGCCGACGGGGGCGGAGCCGAACGAGGGGCGCCATGCTTTCCGACGTCAAAATCGCGCGCGCGGCGCGCCTCAAACCGATCGCCGCAATCGCCGCCGCGATCGGCGCGCCCGAATCGGCGCTTTATCCCTATGGCCGTTCCATCGCCAAGCTCGAAAGCGATTTCCTCGAGAGTCTCGCCGATCGACCGGACGGCAAACTGATCCTCGTCACCGCGATCAGTCCGACCCCGGCCGGCGAAGGCAAGACGACGACGACCATCGGGCTCGGCGACGCGCTGAACCGAATCGGCAAGAAGGCGATCATTTGTCTGCGCGAACCTTCGCTCGGACCCTGTTTTGGCATGAAGGGCGGCGCGGTCGGCGGCGGGTGGGCCCAGGTCGCGCCGAGAGACGCGATCAACCTCCATTTCACCGGCGATATCCACGCCATCACTTCCGCGCACAATCTGCTCGCGGCGATGATCGACAATCATCTGTATTGGGGCAATGGACTCAACCTGGATCCGCGCCGCATCGTATGGCGCCGAGCGATCGACATGAACGACCGCGCATTGCGCGAGACGGTGATTGGACTCGGCGGGATCGCCAACGGATTTCCGCGTCAGGACGGATTTGATATCACCGCCGCCACGGAGGTGATGGCGGTCTTCTGCCTCGCATCCGGTCCTCAGGATCTGGAGGAGCGGCTCGGCCGCATCGTTGTCGGCTTCACGCCCGCCCGACAGCCTGTCACTGCGGCCGAACTCAAGGCGGTGGGGGCGATGAGCGCACTGCTTCGTGACGCGTTCAAACCGAATCTCGTCCAAACGCTCGAAGGCTCGCCCGCGCTTGTGCACGGCGGTCCGTTCGCCAATATCGCCCACGGCTGCAGTTCGTTGGTGGCCACTGGCGCGGCGCTCAAGCTTGGCGATTATGTCGTGACCGAAGCTGGCTTCGGCGCCGACCTCGGCGCGGAAAAGTTCTTCGACATCAAGTGTCGAGTCGGCGGGCTTGCGCCGGCCGCGGCAGTGATTGTCGCGACGGCGCGAGCGCTCAAGATGCACGGCGGCGTATCCAGGGATGCGCTCGACGCGGAAAACCTGCCGGCGTTGAAGGCTGGCCTCGCCAATCTGGCGCGCCACCTCGCCAACATGCACAATTTCGGCGTCCCGATTGCGGTCGCGGTCAATCGCTTTGACAGCGACACGGAAACCGAACTCGATCTCATCACCAACGTCGTCAGGGACCGGTTCCGCGTCAAGGCGTTCGTCTGCGAGCATTGGACGCGCGGCGGCGCCGGCTGCGAGGACCTCGCTCACGGAGTCGCCGCTCTGGCCGAGGGAGGCTCGGCGCGGTTTCAACCGCTCTATCCCGATGAGATGAGCCTGTGGGAAAAGACGCGCACGGTCGCTCGCGAGATCTATGGCGCGGCCGACGTCGCCGCCGAAGCCTCGGTGCGCGCGGAGTTTCGCGCGCTCGAGGCTGACGGCTGGGGCCGCCTGCCGATCTGCGTCGCCAAGACGCCCTATTCCTTCTCGGACAATCCGAGGCTCCTCGGCGCGCCGACCGGACACGTCCCGACAGTCGCGGGAGTGCGTCTGCGTGCGGGCGCCGGCTACGTTGTGGTGCTGATGGGCGACGTCCGCACCATGCCGGGACTGCCCCGCACTCCGGCGGCTGAGAGAATTCGAGTCTCGGGCGGCGAAACCGAAGGCCTGTTCTGACCGGCTCCGGCGCTCTTAGGGCTCATCGCGGCGTCGGCGCATCCTCGCGCATCAACTTTTCCACCTTCAACGCCCGCCATAGCGCGGCCGGAACTTTGGCGCTCATCATGGCCGCGTTGCGCTTGACTTCGCTTGCGCGCTGCGCGCCGGCGATAACGCTGACGACCGCCGGATGGCCGAGCGGAAAGTGCAGCGCGGCTTCCGGCAACTTAACCTTGAAGCTTTTGCACACCAGTTGAATCCGCCGCACGCGATCCTTGACCTCTTCCGGCGCCGATCCGTAGTTGTAATGGGCGTCGGCTTTGACCCCCGTCGCCAGAATGCCCGAGTTGAACGGGCCGCCGACTACGACGGCGACGCCTTTTTCCACGCACAGCGGGAGGAAGCTCGTCAGCGCGTCTTGTTCGAGCAGGGTATAGCGCCCCGCGAGCAGGAAGACATCGAAGTCGCCAACGCGGGCCAGGGTCTCGGCCACCTCCCAATCGTTGACCCCGGCGCCGATCGCCTTGATCGCGCCCGACGAGCAGAGTTTGTCGAGCGCGCGATAACCGCCTTTCATGAATTCCGCGATCCGCTCATCCGACGCCTGCTTGCTTCCGTGCGTGGTGATGTCGACGTCATGGGCGTAGACGATATCGATGTCATCGAGGCCGAGACGCTCAAGCGAGAATTCGAGCGAACGCATAACGCCGTCGTAGGAATAGTCATATCGTTCACGCCGAGATGGCGTCTCGAAGAATGCCCCTTGCCCCGTGCGCCGCGATCGCTCTGACGGCTTGCACAACTCCAGCACCCGCCCGACTTTGCTCGAAATCAAATAGGAATCGCGCGGCTTCGGACGCAAAAATCCGTTCAGTCGAGTCTCGGAAAGTCCAAGGCCGTATAGCGGCGCGGTGTCGAAATATCGACACCCGGCCGCCCACACGGCGTCGAGCATGACGCGAGACTCCTTCTCGGTCATCGGACGATAGAGATTGCCGAGCGGCGCTCCGCCGAATCCGAGCTCGGTGAATTGCAGTTCCACTCCGCGGCGGGTTACGAACTTCCGCCTGCGCGAGCCTCGCGAATTCGTCGACGCCATCGAGTCCGCCCCTCCCGATACCCTGGACAGGAAATCAAAGTCGTCGCCAAGGCCGCACCCGAAACATGCCACAGCGCGCGCAATGATGCCGATTGCCAGGCAACCGAAATGTTCAGCTTTCCCCTACAACGAGTCAAGGGAAGTTCGAAAATCCGGCTCCTCAAACGGATTCGATGATCGTCTCGATTCGTTGACGTTGCCGGGGAAAACAAGATCCGACGCTGAAATCCGGCGCCTCCGGCGCGGTTGGCGACAGTCTGAAATGCCGATCGGCCTCTTTGCGGCCATCGGGAACGGCGCCGCGAATGGGTGAGGTATAGTCCGTTTGCCGCCCTTTTTTGCGCGATTGCAAGTCTGGCCGAAGGCGCGGAAGCGCCGTCAGCGCTCCCTAGCGTCGTCTTCTTGACGTCTGCGCAGCCAAAGCCGGTCGCGCAGAGCGATGTAGGCGCGCAATCGCGCGAGGCTCGGTTCGTGCGGCGATCGATCCTCGAGGTCGGCAAGAATCTTGATCAAGGCTTCGCGCGCGACCGGCCAAGCGTGACCGCCCGCTCCCGACATCCGTCGCGCGTGCCGGATCGTCTGACGAACGATCTCAGCGGTGGACACGCCTTTGGCGCTGCTCACGGTCCCCTCCGTCGGCGACAACCCCGAGCATGAGGCGCAAACGCGGCGCCGTTGACGTTAGACGACGTCCGTCCCGATATGGCGCAGGCGCCGTAGCGTCATCACGCAACGTCAACGGCGTTTGAGCAAAGTCGCCCGCGCCAATGTGGGAATTCAGGAAGCGCGGAGGCGTCAGGCGAGACTGCCGATTGGCGACCGACCGCGCTCCTCACTCCGGCGCGCGCTGGCTGTATCCGAGCCGTTCATTGAGCCGCTCGATCAGGCTCTGCGCGGCCTCGGCGATAATTGTGCCGGGCGGGAAGATCGCCTCGGCTCCGGCCGTGCGCAGCGAGGCGAAATCTTGCGCGGGAATCACGCCGCCAACCACGATCATCGTCTCGCCCATTCCGGCCTTGGCGAGGGCGCTCTTCAACGCCGGCACCAGCGCCAGATGGCCGGCCGCAAGCGAGGAGACGCCGACGATATGAACTTGCGCGTCGGCGGCCAGCGACGCGACCTCTTCCGGCGTTGCGAACAACGGCCCGATCCTGACGTCAAAGCCGAGATCGGCGAAAGCGGAGGCGATGATCTTCTGGCCGCGATCGTGTCCGTCCTGACCCATCTTGGCGACCAGAATGCGAGGGGCGCGGCCTTCGTTCTCGGCGAAGGCGCGGGTCATCGCCATCACCCGCTCGTTGGCGTCGGCGCCCGGCCCGGCCTCGGCGAGATAGACGCCGGAAATGGCGCGGATCTCCGCGACGTGGCGGCCGAAGGCTTTCTCCATCGCCAGCGAAATTTCGCCGACGGTCGCCTTCGCCCGCGCCGCCTCGATGGAGAGCTGCAGCAGGTTGGCGCCGCCGCGCGCTCCTGCGGTCAGCGCCTCCAGCGCCGACCGCGTCGCCGCCTCGTCACGTTCTGCGCGCAGACGCCCGAGCTTTTCGATCTGCATCGCCCGCACCGCCGCCGCGTCGACTTTCAGCACTTTGAGCTCTCGTTCGATCGTCGGAGAATAGGCGTTGACGCCGATGACCGGCTGGCGGGCGGAATCGATGCGCGCTTGCGTGCGCGCCGCCGCCTCCTCGATGCGGCGCTTGGGCAGGCCCTGCTCGATCGCTCTGGCCATGCCGCCGAGCTTCTCGATCTCGTCGATATGAATTTGCGCCCTGGCCGCGAGATCGGCGGTCAGGCGCTCAAGGTAATACGAACCGCCCCAGGGATCGATGATGCGCGTGGTGCCGCTCTCTTCGAGCAGGAACAGCTGGGTGTTGCGGGCGATCCGGGCTGAGAATGGCGTCGGCAACGCCAGCGCCTCGTCGAGCGCGTTGGTGTGCAACGATTGGGTGTGGCCCTGGGTCGCGGCCATCGCCTCGATCTGCGTGCGCACGATATTGTTGAAAGGGTCCTGCGCGGTCAGCGACCAGCCCGACGTCTGGCAATGCGCGCGCAACGGCAGCGACTTCGCCGACTTCGGGTTGAACCCCTTGACGAGGCCAGCCCACAGTTTGCGCGCCGCGCGCAGCTTGGCGATCTCCATGAAAAAATTCATCCCGATCGCCCAGAAAAACGACAGACGCGGCGCGAATTCATCGACGCTCAGCCCCGCGGCGACGCCCGCGCGGAGGTATTCGACGCCGTCGGCGAGCGTGTAGGCGAGTTCCAGATCCTGCGTCGCCCCCGCCTCCTGCATGTGATAGCCGGAGATCGAGATCGAATTGAATTGCGGCATGTTGGCGGAAGTGAAGGCGAAGATGTCGGCGACGATCCGCATCGAGGCCGCGGGGGGATAAATGTAGGTGTTGCGGACCATGAACTCCTTCAGGATGTCGTTCTGAATTGTCCCCGACAGGGCCGCCATCGGGACGCCCTGTTCTTCCGCGGCGACGATGAACAGCGCCAGCACCGGCAGCACCGCGCCGTTCATCGTCATTGAAACGCTCATCGAATCGAGCGGAATGCCGGAAAACAGCGTACGCATGTCATGGATCGAGTCGATGGCGACCCCCGCCATGCCGACGTCGCCCGCCACCCGCGGGTGATCCGAATCGTAGCCTCGATGGGTCGCCAGATCGAAGGCGACGGAAAGCCCTTTCTGCCCGGCGGCGAGGTTGGCGCGATAGAAGGCGTTCGACTTCTCGGCGGTCGAGAAGCCGGCGTATTGGCGCACCGTCCACGGCTGGTTGACATACATGGTCGGGTAGGGCCCGCGCAGGTAGGGCGGTAGCCCCGGCCAGGCGCCGGCGAGATCGAGGCGATCGCGGTCGGGCGGTCCGTAGAGCGATTTGACGTCGATCCCTTCGGGCGTCTTCCATACGCGGGCCTCGCCGGCACCTGGCGGATGGCGAGCGGACGCGAACGGCACGGTTGAGAAATCGGGAATCTGGCTCATGAACGCGTCAAACCTATATCCTCGCCCGTCAGCTCGGTCGCGGCCGCGAGGCGCCGATGGATGCGCTGCAACGCCGCGATGGCGTCGACGCCGGCGAAAATGAAGTCGTCGATCCCCACGGCGCGCAGGGCGGCTTCGGCATCCCCGGGCGGGCCGGCGAGAATCAACCCCTTCGCGCCCGAGGCCTTGATCGCCTTTGCGAAGCGCGCTCCCTCGGCGGCGTACGTTTCGTTTGCGCCGCACAGGCAGGCGAAGGACGCGCCGCTCGCCTTCAGTCGCGCGACCGCGCCCTCGGGCGTCGCGACTTCTCCATCATAGACGGATTCGACGCCGCCTGCCTCCAGCCATTCGCGCATGAAGGCGACGCGTCGGCGATGCGAAGGCTCCGGACCGAGCGCGACCAGAAAGACTTTCGGCCGCGAGCCGGTCTTCAGGAGCATGCGGTCGGAAGCGTCGCGCAGACGCTCGAACGGCGCCGCCAGCCGAATCGGCGCCAGCGCGCCCTCAACGGCGACGAGCGAATCGCGACCGGGCGCGCCGGACGCAACGTCCGCTTGGGTCTCGCCGAGATCGGGATGGGCGCTGACGCCGGTAATCGGCGACGTCAGCCGCGCGACCTCGCGTTGCAGCGCCGCCGCGCTCTCCGCCACCTGACGCTGAAACGCGCCGCTCGCGAGCGCGGCCGGCAGACCGCCCCGAGTTTCGATCTCCTGGAACAGCGCCCAACCCTTGGCGCACAGAGCTTCGCTCAGCGCTTCGAACGCGCCCGCGCCGGCCGCCGGATCGGCGACAAAGCCGAGATTGGATTCGCGCAGGAGAATGAGCTGGGCGTTGCGAGCGAGTCGCCGGGCGAGACTGTCCGGCAGGCCGAGGGCCAGCGTGTGCGGTAGCGTGCTGACGCTGTCGGCCCCGCCGAGGCCAGCCGAGAACGCCGCGAGCGCAGCGCGCATCACGTTCACGTAGGGATCGCGCGCGGTCATCATGCGCCATGCGCTCTCGGCCTGGACATAAGCCGCGCGAGGCTCGAGCCCGCAGGCCTCCTCCACCCGCGCCCAGGCGAGGCGCAGAGCCCGAAATTTTGCCAGCGTCACGAATTCGTCCGCGTCGGCCGCAAGGCGAAACGCGATCAGCGCGCGCGCCTCGTCCAGTTCGACCGCTGCCTCGTCAAGCGCACGCAACAGACTGACGCCCGCGCCGAGCGCGAACGCGAGCTCCTGACCCGCGGTTCCGCCGGCGGAATGGACCGAGCGCGCGTCGGCGACGAAGAGCGGCCCCCCAAACCTTCGAGCGCGCAACGCCAGCGCCGCATCGACATCGGGCTTCACGCGGGCCGTCCAATCGGCGGGGAAGGCCGAAAACGCGCAGGCCGCGAAAGGATCGAGGCCGAAGGAGGCAGCGCAGTCGCGCGCCCGCGCGCCAGCGCACTCAATCAGCGTGGCGAAGCTCAGCGCTCGCCGCGCGCCCTCGGGCCCGAGATCGAGCTCGAACCGCGCGCCGGCGTCGAAGCGCACGCCTTCGAACGCCCGGTGCAGGGTGGCCGGATCGAACCGCTTCAGTCCAAATCCATAGGCGCCGAGCGCCCCGGAGAACACGACCTGCAAGCCACCGGCGCCGTTGGCGAGATCGTCCAGCGCCTGGGCGTTGGCCTCGCCGGCGTCGGGATGGTCGAGGCGCGCGATAATCCGCCACGGACCGTCGCTCCGCAACGCGCGCGCGCCCTCGGCCGGCCGGTAGACCGGCTCGACGCGAAAGCCGTCCGCAGTTCTCGAGGCGAGAGAATCGAGGCTCGCGCCCTTGAGGGCCGCAGCCGCGGCGTTCCGCCAATCGGCTTCCTGATAGGCGCGAAAGAGGCCGTCGACCGGGCCCAAGGCGAACTCCTTAGACGTATTGCGACAGGCCGGGAATCGAGGCGATGATTTCGCCGACCGTCTGATCGCCCGCGACCTCGCGGGCGTAGGCGAAGACTTCTTTTCCCGCCGTCTGAATCTGATCCATGCCGAGGCCGAGCCCCATCAATTCGGTCGCGAGCGCCATCAGGCCGCCGCCGCCCATGGCGCCGCTGCCGGTCCCCATCAGGCCCATGAGTCCGCCGCCCATGCCCTCGCCGCCCGTCGGCGAACCCGAGGCGACGATCGCAAGCAGCGCCGGCGCTTTGGTGAACAATTCATGGACCGCGTCTTCGGGGGCCTCACGGCGAATGAAATCCGCAATCAAGGCGACGGACTTGCGGGCGACCTCGGGGGAGAGATTGGCCGCCGTGGCGACGCGGGCGATCAAATTATCCATGTAAGGCTCCTTAAGGGCGCGGCTCCCTGCGCCGCGAACGCCGTGTCGACGCTCGCGGCGCGGAAATCAAGCGCGCGTCGGCAGTGTAGTCCGCCGGTGAGCGGAGCGGAATGGCGAAAGCCCGCGCGGCGGCGAAGAAGGCGCGGAGTCCTCCGCGAGCCGTCCGACGCCGCCGGCGGCCTCCAACCGCCGGTTTGCGTCAGCTGCCGGGTTGCGCGATTGCGGCGTCGCACCATTCTCCTGCCATGATAAATTCACATATGTAAAGCAGCATGATTAATTTTTGTTCGATAAAATAGAAGAACCTTGCCGGATCGCGAGGCGTGGCCTTCAATTCGATCCGACATAAATGTTCCGGACCGGCGCACGCCATCGCTTCATCTTTCGTCCTCGTCTGGAATCGGGGCTGAGCCGGACGGAGCCGCCGCCGTCCCCGCGCGACAGAGCCCGGCGGAAGACAGACGTTCTGGCAGGCGCCTAGGTCTAGCCGACCACGCGATCATGCGCCAAAAGTCGCCTCCACCGTCGACCGTGGCATAAGATAATCTATTGATAATATGGAAGGTTGTCTATATTTCGCGCGGCGATCGCGACCCTTCGGTCGGCCGCCCCGGATGGATGGCGGGGTCGATCTCCGAATTGAGTTCGGGGACGGCGACGCCACTGCCCGAATTACCAGAGGATCGGCTTGTTGACGCTTTGTGAAATTCCTCGGATCCTGGCTCGGCCTGGCCCGAACGATCGGAGGATCTACTTCTCCACTTTGGCCGCGGGCCCGTTTGGACGTCGAGGGTTGCGACTCATGCACTCAAAAGCTAAAATTTTGTTAGAATAGCTATGCAATAAGTACATGTCTGGCTTCTCATGAGAGGTCTACCCGCGATCGGTGACGATCTCTATGTTGCGCTGCGGTAGACGGCCTCGGCTGTCCCGACAGGAGTAGAAAGCATGACCACCCTCAAGACGATTTCCGAGAAGCTGAGCGCTTGGAGGCGCTATCGGGACGCAGTGCGGGAGTTGTCCCAACTCAGCGACCGCGAGCTAGAGGACATCGGCGTTCGCCGCGGCGATATCGAATTCGTCGTGCGGCGCTCGGTGACCGCGAAGACCGCCGCCTGAGCGCGTCAGTCTCTCGAACGTAAAAGCCGATGACGCGCCGCGCCCTGCGGCGCGTCGGCTCGAAATCGGCGCATTCATCGGCCGCCCCTCCGCGGCGACGCGCAGGGTTGACGCTCTGGCGCAGCAGAGTAACAAGCCGCCATGCGTCCCATTCACGTCATCGGCGGGGGCCTGGCCGGTTCGGAGGCCGCCTGGCAGGCGGCGGAAGCCGGCGTTCCGGTGGTCTTGCACGAAATGCGCCCGATCCGGGCGACAGCGGCGCACCGCACCGCCCATCTCGCCGAACTCGTCTGTTCCAATTCCTTCCGCTCCGATGACGCCGCGGTCAACGCGGTCGGCATATTGCATCGGGAGATGCGCGCGCTTGGTTCGATCGTGCTGAAGAGCGCCGACGCTCATCAGGTGCCGGCCGGCGGGGCGCTGGCAGTTGACCGCGACGGCTTTTCTGAAGCGGTGGAGGCGGCGATCGTCGATCACTCTTTAATCACGATCGAGCGCGAGGAGGTGGCCGGCCTACCGCCATCCGAATGGGACAATGTCATCGTCGCGACCGGCCCTCTCACATCCTCGGCGCTCGCCGGGGCGATCGGCCAGTTGACCGGCGATGGAGCGCTCGCGTTCTACGACGCGATCGCGCCGATCGTCCATCGCGATTCCATCGACATGGACGTGGCGTGGATGCAGTCGCGCTACGACAAGGAAGGGCCGGCCGGCGGCGCCGCGGCTTATGTCAACTGCCCAATGAGCCGCGATCAATACGAGGCTTTCGTCGACGCTCTTCTGGCGGCGGAGAAGACCGAGTTTCGAGAGTTCGACGGTACGCCCTATTTCGACGGCTGCCTGCCAATCGAGGTGATGGCGGAGCGCGGCCGCGAGACGCTCCGTCACGGCCCGATGAAGCCGTTCGGCCTCACCAATGCTCACCGGCCGTCGGTGAAGCCCTACGCGGTCGTGCAGTTGAGGCAGGACAACGCGCTCGGCACATTGTTCAATATCGTCGGCTTTCAGACCAAGCTCCGTTATGGGGAACAGGGACGCGTCTTTCGCACGATCCCCGGCCTTGAGAAGGCGGAATTCGCACGGTTGGGGGGCATGCACCGCAACACGTACCTGAATTCGCCCCGGCTCCTCGATCGGCGCCTGCGCCTGAAGGCGCGCCCGGCGCTACGCTTCGCCGGTCAGATCACCGGCTGCGAGGGCTATGTCGAAAGCGCCGCGGTCGGCCTGATCGCGGGCCGGCTGGCTGCCGCCGAGCGTCTCGAGCGGGAGTTCGAGCTTCCTCCTCCGACCACTGCGATCGGGGCGCTGCTCAACCACATCACCGGCGGCCACATCGAATCGATTGACGCCGGATCGCGGTCGTTCCAGCCAATGAATGTCAATTTCGGCCTGTTTCCGCCGACCGAGGAGCCGCGCACGGCCGAAAGCGGCGTACCCCTCAGCGGCCCGGAGCGCGGCGTCGCCCGCAAGCGCGCGCTGTCGGCGCGGGCGGAGGCCGATTTGGGAAAGTGGATCGGGACGGTTCGGAGCGGGAACTAGTACAGCTCGCCGGGAGGACGAACGCCATTTGTGGGGTCCGGCCTTGAACATCGGGACGCACTCATTGTCCCAGACCTCGACGAAAGGATCGGCTCGGCGTCGTTCTCGGCGCGCCTTCTTTTGGCTCGGAAGTCGCAGATCCTTTTCAAAGCGGTAGGCGGCGGCCGCGCTGAATCCGGCCTTCGCGCCGGACGAGGCCCCTCGGGCGCTCGCCGCCCCCGTTGGGGGGTGTCCTCGGTCGGGCTACCCCCTCCCTTCGTCACCCCACGGCGCAGATTCTCATCCTGTGAAGTGGACCCCGATTTTGGGACCAGTGGCGTAGTTGGAGGAAGTCTGCTCCGAGTGGGATGGAACGGAGCGGAAAATGACGAAGGCGAGACGAAAGATTGATGGGGCGCTGAAGGCGAAGGTGGCGCTTGAGGCGCTTGGCGATCAGGCGACGGTGAACGATCTGTGAAGTGGTCCCGCTTCGCGGGTCCACTTCACTCGCGACCACGCAGCTCTTTGAACTGGCTCGCTTTTCATCCGTTGCAAGTGTAGGCGGAAATGGGGTGGTCAAAACAGGCTAAGTGCTTATCCTGATTCGACAATTTGCAACGTCGATCGTGTTTTGCATCGGAAGTTCAGTTTTTAGACGAGAGAAACCAAGAAAATCCAAGCATTTTTTCTTGGTTTTTCTCGGTGTTCCTCGGTCTGATTTAGATTCACTTGGAATAATTTGGCGTGCGCCCGGATAAAACATAAACAAATCGATGATTGCGCGGGATCAGCGCAGCGCCCCGCCGGCCTTGGTCCAGGCCGCCATGCCCCCCGCCATGTGCCGGGCCGAGGCGATGCCGACGTCCTGGGCAGCTTGCACCGCCATGGCGGAGCGCTCGCCGAACGCACAATAGAACACCAGCGTCCTGCACGAGGACCGCGCCAGTTCGTGCAGTAGGCCCCCTTCGCCGAGGTTCTCCTGCAACTCGGCGTAAGGCGCGTGCAGCGAGCCCGGAATGGCGCCGTCGCGTTCGCGCTCGCGCTTTTCCCGCAGATCGATCAGCGCCACGTCGGGGCGCCCGACGAGCCCCTTCGCCTCCTCGACCGAAAACGCCCAGCCGCGGCGCGCGACCTCCTCCTGGTGCAGCCCCTGGTGGACGTTGGCGGGAACGGCGACGTCCATCATCTTCGGGTTGGGCAGATGAAGGCTCGCCATCAGCGTCGCATATTCGTCGGCGTCGCGGACCTTGAGGCGCGGATTGAACTTCTTCTCCTCGCCGATGGTGCTGACGGTGTCGCCCTTGTAGTCGTGGGCGGGGAACACCAGCGTTTCCTCGGGAAGGCGCATGAGGCGTTGCAGGCTCTCGTATTGGGCGCGCGAATCGCCGTTCTGGAAATCGGTGCGCCCGGTGCCGCGGATCAGCAGCGTGTCGCCGGTGAACACCCTGTCATTGAACAGAAAACTGTAGGAATCGTCGGTATGGCCGGGGGTATAGAGCACGTCGAGGCTCAGCCCCTCGATCGAAAGCCCATCGCCGTCCGCGATCCGCATCGACACCACGTCGACCTTGCTCTGCTCGCCCATCACGGTCACGCAGCGCGTGCGGTCGCGCAGGGCGCCGAGGCCGGTGATGTGGTCGGCGTGCAAATGGGTGTCGACCGCCTTGACTAGGCGCAGGTCGAGTTCCTCCATCAACTTCAGGTAGCGATCGACCTTCTCCAGCACCGGATCGATGATGAGCGCCTCGCCGCCGCGCCGGCTGGCCAGAACGTAAGAGTAGGTGCTCGACACGCTGTCGAACAATTGCCGAAAGATCATCGACCCCTCCATCGATTCCGATCGCCTGCGGCTGCTCGCCGTCGAGAACGGCCGGGCGCCCGTAGCGGAACTCGGATCTCTTCCACCAGGTCAGAGGCCGAACCAGCGCGCTTTCCGGTTCGCGCCAAACTGCTCCTTGTCCGCGCGCAACGCCACGCTTGGCTCGTGATAGACGCCGGTCGGCTTCGGTCCAGAGAAGAAGTCGACGTCGACGCGGCCAATCCGACCTCCGCCAAACTCAATGTAGCAGGAGCCTGCGCCCGAATTGAGGACGCCCTCGCCCTGACCGCGAATGCGGGCGACGAGCGAAGCCGCCACCGCCTTTGCCGCGCCCTCCGCGAACACGCCGGCCTTCGGCGTTCCGGTGTTGGCGATATCGCCGATCGCGTAGACATCGGCGAATTTGGTTTCGAGCGTTCTCGGGTTCACGGGAACCCACCCCGCCTCAGCCAGCCCGCAGGCCTCGACCACAGCTGGCGCGCGGTGCTTGGGCACCCCCAGGAACAGATCGCAAGGGAGCTCGGCGCCGTCATCGAGCACGGCGATGCGACGGCTAGCATCGATCGAGGCGACGCGGCGGTTCGGAATGAAAGTGATGCCGCGCTCGGCGAACGCCGCGATCAAGGCTCCGGACGTGTCAGGCGACGGCGGCACCGGGCTTGGCAACGGCAGGACCATCGTGATCTCGCATTGGCTGCGGACCCCTTTGGCCGTGAGGAAGTCGTGCAGCATCAGCGCGCATTCACTCGGCGCCGGTGGACACTTGTAAGGCGCGCCGCACACGCCGACAACGGCGTGGCCTTTGGAGAACGCCGGCAGGACTTCGCGCAGTCGAGCGGCGCCCGCGAGCGTATAGAACTCGTTCGCATGTTCCAGTCCCGGAGTCGCCGCGAAGTCGTAGTCGGCGCCCAGGGCGACCACTAAGGCGTCGCAGTCGTGAACGCCGGCGTCGGTCGTGACCCGCCTCGTCTTCGGGTCGATTGCCGTCACCGTTTCCCGCAACAGGCGTACGCCGGGCTTGACGAAGCTGCGGTACGGCATGCGCACCCTGTCGATCGTGGCGCCGCCGAACATCACGTCAAGCTTCGAATAGCCCAAGACGAACGCATCGCTTTTGTCGATCAAAGTGACCCGGAGCTGGTCTCCCAGGGCCCCCGACAGGACCGTGCCTAACTCCAGGCCGCCAAAACCGGCGCCCAGGACCAGAACTCGGTTGCTCATGGCCCCGCCCCCCTATTTCCCTGCGCCTGGATGTCAGGCGGGATGTTTGGTGATGCGCATATAGGGCCTGGGGGCGCGCCATCCTGCCGGGAACATTTTTTTGGCGTCGTCGTCGGACACCGAGGGGACAATGATCACATCCTCTCCTTGCCGCCAATTTGCGGGCGTGGCGACCTTGTGCGTCGCGGTGAGCTGCATCGAGTTCAAGCACGCGCAGGACCTCGTCGAAGTTGCGGCCCGTGGTCATTGGGTAGGTCAGCATCAGCTTGATCTTCTTGTCGGGGCCGACGATGAAGACCGAGCGCACGGTCTGGTTGGTGGCCGCGGTGCGGCCCTCGGACGTGCCCGGCTCTTCTGCGGGCAGCATGTTGTAGAGCTTGGAGACCTTCAGGTCGCTGTCGCCGATGATTGGATAGTCGACCTTCGCGCCCTGGATCTCCTCGATGTCAGTCAGCCAACTGCTGTTGCTTTCGATCGGATCGACGCTCAATGCGAGGAGTTTGGCGTTGCGCTTGGTGAATTCAGGTTCGATCTTGGCCATGTAACCAAGTTCAGTGGTGCAAATAGGCGTGAAGGCTTTGGGATGCGAAAACAGAATCGCCCATTTGTCGCCGATCCAGTTGTGGAAATTGATCGGTCCTCGGGTGCTCATCGCCGAGAAGTCGGGCGCGGTGTCGTTGATGCGAAGCGTCATGAGAGAGGTCCTTCAAAATGCGACCAAATCCGGCGAGCGGAGATTTCATCCTTATGGCGCCCGCGCCCGTCAGGAAAGATAGAAAGACCTGAAGGGAGATGAATTCTTCAAGCGCCGCTTCCTCCCGGGCTTCTCAGCTCACTCCGGCTCGGACTGCTCCGACAATTCCAGCCATGACTCTTCGCTCGCGGTCAGCGCTCGTTCAAGATCGGCCCGTTTTCCGGCGAGATCGGCCATCTTGAGCGCATCGCCGCCTCTGGCGCTCGCCTCCGTCAGCGCCTCGTCGACGCGGCGCAGCAGGTCGCGGAAGCGGTCGATCTTATCCTCTAGAGCGGCGAGTTCGCGCCGCGAAGGCGTCGGGTCTGACTTAGATTTCGCCGCCCGGAGTGGAAGGGCGGGCTCGCGCCTCTGCCTCCCGGGCGTCGCGGGACCCTGACCGAGGACGAAGCGAGCGTAGTCCGCGAGGTCGCCGTCGAACGGCTTGACGGTTCCATGCGCGACCAGCCACAGCCGGTCGACGCAAGCCTCCAGCAGACGGCGGTCGTGCGAGACGAGAATGCAAGCCCCCTCATAGTCGTTGATCGCCTCGATCAGCTCGGCGCGGCTGTCGATGTCGAGATGATTGGTCGGCTCGTCGAGGATAAGGAGCTGGGGCCCGTCGAACACAGCCAGGCCCATCAACAGGCGCGCCTTTTCGCCGCCCGAAAGGAGATCGACCTTCGTCTCGGCGCGCGCCCCGGAAAAGCCGATCATCGCCGCGCGGCCGCGGATTTTTGATTCGGGCGCGCCGCGCATGCGCTGGGCGACATGGCTGTAGGGCGTGCCGCCGGGTTCGAGCTCGTCGATCTGGTGCTGGGCGAAAAAGCCGGCTTCGAGCCTGTTGGCCCTCACGATGCGGCCGCTCATCGGCGCGAGCCGTCCGCCGATTAGTTTGGCGAAAGTCGATTTGCCGTTGCCGTTCGCTCCCAGAAGCCCGATCCGGTCATCGTTGGCGAGCGAGAGGTCGATGCGCGAGAGCACCGCCCGTTCGCCATAGCCGGCGCTGACCTTTTCCATCGTGACGATCGGCGGGCTCAATCGCCGAGCGATCGGCGGCCATTTGAATGGCAGCACCGTCTCGTCGACCATCGCGCCGATCGGTTCCATTTTCGCCAGCATCTTGAGCCGCGACTGCGCCTGCGCCGCCTTGCTCGCCTTAGCCCGGAAACGGTCGACGAAAGCCTGGAGATGGGCGCGCCGCTCCTCTTGCTTCTTGATCGCCTTGCCCTGCAGCGCCTGGGCTTCGCGCCGCTGGCGCTCGAAACTCGTGTACCCGCCGCTCCACAGGGCGAGCTTGCCGCGGTCCAGATGCAGAACGTAGTCGGCGACATCGTCGATGAGGTCACGATCGTGACTGATGACGAGGATCGTCGCCGAGCAGCTCTTCAGGTAATCAGCGAGCCAGAGGACGCCCTCGAGGTCGAGATAGTTTGTAGGCTCGTCGAGCAACAGCAGGTCCGGTTCTGAGAACAGCACGGCGGCCAGGGCGACGCGCATGCGCCAGCCGCCCGAATAGTCCGACAGGGCCCGGCCTTGCGCCGTTTGGTCGAAGCCGAGGCCGCTCAGGATGCGCGCGGCGCGCGCGGGAGCCGCGTGAGCGCCGATATCGACAAGACGGGTCTGGATCTCGGCGATTCGTTCCGGATCGTTGGCGCTTTCCGCCTCCGCGATGAGCGCGTGACGCTCAACATCGGCGGAAAGAACGAATTCGATCAGCGTCTCGGCGCCCCCGGGCGCTTCCTGCTCGACGCTGCCGATGCGCGCGCCCTTTGGCGCCGAGATAGAGCCGCTCTCCCAAGCAAGATCGCCGCGGATAAGCCGGAAGAGCGTGGTCTTGCCGGCGCCATTGGGCCCGACGACGCCGACCCGCGCTCCGCTCGGCAGCGCGACGGTCGCGTCGTCGATCAGCAGACGCTCGCCGAGGCGATAAGTCAGGGAACTGATATGAAGCATGGCGCGCTTTTGGCGCGCCATGGGGAAGGTTGCAAGATCGAACGGGCGCTCGGCTCAGGCCTTCGGGGCGTCCAGAACGCCGCCGAGCTTGAACAGGAACCCGGCGGCGCCCGCGCCGATGAGCGGGGCGATGATGAACAGCCAAAGTTGCAGAACGCGCTCGGGGCGTGATCCCATTCCGACGAGCGCCGGACCGATCGAACGGGCCGGGTTGACTGAGGTGCCGGTGATGTTGATGCCGACGAGGTGGATGGCGACCAGGGTCAGACCGATCGCGAGGCCGGCGAAACCAGTTGGCGAAAAGGGATGCGTGACGCCGAGAATGCAGACGAGGAACAAGAACGTTCCGACTACTTCGTAAACGAAGGCGGATACGACGTTGTATTCCCCCAAGTAGCCGGGACCCCAGCCGTTTTGGCCGAGCCCGCCATTCCAGCCCTGCGCCTTGCCGGAGAGAATGATATAGAGCACCGCGGCGGCAGCGACGGCCCCGAGCACTTGGGCGATCCAATAGCCGATCATTTGCTGAGCGCTCATGCGCCCCGCGACGAACACGCCGAAGCTGACCGCAGGATTGACATGACAGCCGGAAATCGGTCCGATGCCGTAGGCCATGGCGACAATCGCGAAGCCGAACGCGCTCGCGATTCCAAGCAGGTCGACAGCGGTGGCGCCCGACCCCATGCCGCCGATCACCGCCGCTCCGCAGCCGAAAAACACAAGAGCGAAAGTTCCGACGAATTCCGCTATCTGCTTATTCATTGCGATAGACCCCCGCGAATGCGTTGAGAATGCGCCGCTGCTTACAGCCCCATAGAGCGTTCGACAAGGATCCCGCAGCATCTCCGACCCAGCAAGGCGAATTTCCCCGCCGGAATGAGTTAGGATATGGCGTTGCTTTCGCACGGCCGGCCGCTATATATGCGGCACTTTTTGTGTGATCCCATAACGAGGCGGCGTAATATTTCGCGCCGCCGGAGGCCGCCGCCAAAGTGCTGATAACCGCCGCCTATGCCCAAGCCAGCACTTCGGCCCCCTTTGGGGCGAGCGACACGATCATCCAGCTCGTGCCGATCGCCGCAATGATCGCGATTGTCTATTTCGTGCTTTGGCGGCCGCAACAGCGCCGCGCCCGGGAGCAGCGCGAGATGGTGCAGGCGGCCAGGCGCGGCGACGTCGTCGTAACCTCGGGCGGACTGATCGGGAAGGTCACGAAATCGGTCGACGACAAAGAGGTCGAGTTCGAAATCTCCCCCAATGTGCGCGTGCGCCTCGCCCGCTCCGGCATCGCCGAGGTTCGTGCGAAGGGGGAGCCGGTGAAGGACGCAACCCTGCCCGGCAAGTCGTCGCCGTCGAAGAAGGACGCGCCGAACGCCTGAGTGCGACCCGACCCCGGCTGATCAGCCGCAATTCAAATAGACAGATGTCCTGATGCTCCGATTCGCCCCCTGGAAATTGGCCTCCGTTCTCGCGCTCGTCGGCTCAGCGTTTCTGCTCATTGTGCCGAGCTTTCTGCCCACCGGGACCGTCGATTCTCTGGGTGCTCGTCTGCCGGGCTTCGTGCCCCTGCGCCAGATCGTGCTCGGCCTCGATCTCCAGGGCGGCGCCTATATGTTGATGGAGGTCGACAACGCTTCGGTGATTAAGTCCCAGGTGCAGGCCTTGCGCGACGATGTGCGACAAAAGATGCGCGACGGAAAGATCGCCATTTCCGGCGGCATCGCCACTCAATCGCGTGGCGTGCTGGTGCGCATCGCCGACCCCGCGGAACGGCAGAAGGCGCTCCAGCTGCTCAAGTCGCTCAGCCAACCGATCGGCGGGCCGTTGGCGGGGGGCAATGGCCGCACGTTGGACGTCAGCGAGACCAGTGGCGGCGTCCGATTGACGCTGACCGACGCCGAAATCGCCGACAAGGTGCGCCACGCAGTGACGCAGTCGATTGAGGTGCTCAATCGCCGAATTAATGCGATGGGCACGAAGGAGACCGTCATCCAGCGGCAGGGCGAAAACCGCGTGGTGATCGAGGTGCCGGGACTGCAGGATACCACGAAGCTCAAGGAAATCATCGGCCAAACCGCCAAACTCGAATTCCGCCTTGTCGCCGATCCCGGCGATCCGCCGAATGAGGTCGAAGCCCTGCCGATGCAGAAGGGCGGCGGGACGATCCAGGTCCAAAAGCGCGTGATGGTGGACGGCGGAGACCTCGTCGATGCGCAACAGAGTTTCGACCAGCAGACGGGCGAGCCGGATGTGACGTTCCGGTTCAACCTGCGCGGCGGCCAGAAATTCGGGCAGGTCACGTCGGAAAACGTCGGCCGGCCGTTCGCCATTGTGCTCGACGGCAAGGTCATTTCGGCGCCGGTCATTCGTTCGCCGATCACCGGAGGCACCGGTCAGATCACCGGCAATTTCAGCATGGATGAGGCGAGCAACCTGGCCATTCTGCTGCGCGCGGGAGCGCTCCCGGCCAAACTCACGGTTATCGAGGAGCGGACGGTCGGCCCGGGCCTCGGACAGGATTCGATCGACGCGGGCAAACGCGCGGCTTATGTCGGCGGCGCCCTGGTCATCGTCTACATGATCGCGACCTACGGCATTTTCGGCGTGTTCGCCGATCTCGCGCTTGCAGTGCACATTCTTTTCATTTTCGCCTCGATGGTCCTACTCGGGGCGACTCTCACCTTGCCGGGCATCGCCGGAATCGTCTTCACCATTGGGATGGCCGTTGACTCGAACGTGCTGATTTACGAGCGGATCCGCGAGGAAGCGCACTCGGGCCGATCGGTCATCTCCGCGCTCGACGCGGGCTTCAGGCGCGCCTTCGCGACGATCATCGATTCGAATGTAACGATGTTCGTGGCCGCGCTCATTCTTTACCTCTTCGGTTCGGGCGCTGTGCGCGGGTTCGCGGTTTCGCTCGGCCTTGGCATTCTGACTTCGGTCGTGACGGCGGTGACGATGACGCGAATGATGATCGCGCTCTGGTACAGCCGGATCCGGCCGAGCAAGCTGCCGATATGAGCGGGCTGGCGCACTCCACGGACGTAGCGACATGAAACTTCTCCGCCTCGCGCCCGAGAACACCAAATTCGGCTTCATGCGGCTGCGCCGGATCAGCTATCCGCTGTCGGCGACTCTCTCCATCGTTTCGGTGCTGTTGTTCCTGTTCGTCGGCATGAATTTCGGCATCGACTTCGCTGGCGGAACCCAAGTCGACATGCGCGCCAAGAGCGGCGAAGCGCACGTCGCGGAAATCCGCGCAAAGGCTGAGAGCCTCGGCCTCGGCCCAGTCGAAGTGCAGCGGATCGGCGCCAAATCCGACGTCATCCTGCGTCTCAACGTGCAGCCGGGCGGCGAGCAGGGAGAACAGACCGCGATCGCGAAGCTTAAGCACGAGTTTGCCAGCGATTACGAGTTCCGCAGCGTCGACGCGGTCGGACCGACTGTGTCTGCGGAATTGGTGCAAAGCGGCACGCTCGGCGTCGTGGTCGCGATCATAGCGGTGCTGACATATCTGTGGTTCCGCTTCGAGTGGCAGTTCGCGGTCGGGGCGATCATCGGCACGATGCACGATTTGTTGCTGACGATCGGCTTCTTCTGCGTCACTCAGCTCGAGTTCAACCAGACGTCGATCGCGGCGATTCTCACCATCGTCGGCTATTCGCTTAACGAGACTGTCGTCGTGCTCGATCGCATCCGCGAAATGATGCGCAAGTACAAGCGGCTGTCGACCGCCGAAATCGTCGACATGTCGGTGAACGCGGTGCTGCCGCGCACCATCATGACGGCAACGACGGTCTTCCTTGCGCTGCTGGCGCTGTTCTTCCTCGGCGGTCATGTCATCCGCTCGTTCTCGGCGGCGATGATCTGGGGCATCTTCGTGGCCACCTATTCGTCGATCTTCATCTGCTCGCCGATGCTGATTTACATGGGCGTGCGCGCCGACGTGTTCGACAAGTCGAGAGAAACGGAAATTGTCGGCGTGCAAGCAAAGGCGAAGGCGAAGGTGTGAACGCCGAGGCCACGCCGCCGGCGTTCGCACCCGGCAGCCATCCGATCGCCGCGCACGGCGGCGGCGCCTTCGCCTTCGCCGGCATGCGGCATGAAGGCTCGATTCTCGCGACGCCCAAAGGCGTGAGATCGATCGACGCCCTCAGCGTCGACGATCTCGACGAGCGCTCGCTCGCGCCGCTCATCATGGAACTCGTCGCGGCGCCAGGATCGATCGAATTTGTCGTCGTCGGCGCCGGCGCGCGAATGGCGCCGGTCCCTGACGCGTTGAAGGCCGCATTGCGCGCGCGAGGCGTGCGTTTCGAGACCATGGCAACCGGGCCGGCGCTTCGGGTGTACAATGTCATGCTGTCCGAAGGCCGCCGGGTCGCGGCGGCGCTGATCGCGGCGCCGTGAGCGAGCGCCGTCCGCGCGGCCCCGACGCGCTGGAGGACGCCCACAAGTATTGCGCAGCGCTTTCGCGGGAGCATGTGCGCGACCAATGGTTCGGCGGGCTCTACGCTCGCCCGGGAGCACGCGACGCCCTCTTCGCTCTCGCCAGTTTCGATCACGAAATCCGCCAGGCGGCGGCGCGGGCGCGCGATCCCAATCTGGCGGCGATAAGGCTTTCCTGGTGGCGAGGCGTCGTCCGCGGCGAACGCGATGACGAGGCGGCGGGCAGTCAGGTCGCCCTTGCGCTCGGCTGGGCGATCGAGGCTTTCGGGATGCCGCGCGATCTGATCGAGACGATGATCGACGCGCGACTTCAGGAGTTGGCGCCGCAGGAGGACTTCAACCTCGCCGCCTTCGAGACCTTCGCCGACGAGGCCGAGGGCGCGAGGCTGCGGCTGGCGGCGCGGATCGCGGCCGGCGGGCGCGACCTTGACGAGGCCGAGGCTTCCGCCCCGGCGGCGCAGGCGCTGGCGCTGACGCGCATGCTGGTGGCGTTGCCTTTCAAGGCCGGCGCCGCGCCGACATTGTTCCCGGCCGACGTCGCCGCGCGTCACGCCGCGACAATCCAGGATTTCGACGGCCGTCGCGCGAACCCCGGCGTCGTTGCGGCATGCGGAGAACTGCGGGGCCTGGCGCGAGAACGGCTCACCACCGCCGAGTGCCGGCTGAAGACGTCGGCGCCGGCGATCCTGCCAGCCTTCATTCCACTCGGCGCGCTGCGGCTCGATCTCGCCCGGCTGGAGCGCAACGCCGCCCGCCCGTTCGACCCGGCGGCCGCGTCATCGCCGCTCAGGCGGCAATGGGCGATCTGGCGCTGGGCGCGTGGGCGATGATTTAAAGTCCATGCGAGATCGCGAGCGGGCCCTTGCCGGCGCGGCCGGAGGCGTCAACCATAGCGGCCCACTTTTTTCAGCGACGCCGTATTTTCAAGGGCTTGGGCGCCTTTTTCTGCAACTTCATAACTGTTATGAAAATGAATGTGCAGGCGCTGGCGTCAGGTGGCCTGGGCATCGGGTTCGAGGATGACGCCATAGCCAAGGCGTTCGAGGCGGCGTTAGAGGTTGGCGACGGTTCGGGTTTTGCCGATCTGGTCGAGATAGGCTTCGCCGAGATCGCGATAGGGTAAGTTCTTGGCCAACCCCGCTTGAGCTCTGGCGCCGCGTCAGGCCGAGGAAGGCTGAGAACCCGCGCCCGCTAGCGAAGGCGCTCATGTCCTGGGGCGTGGCCACGATCGCCGAGGCGGTGACCTGGCCGACGCCGGGAATGGTCATAAATCGCCTGGCGGTCTCGTTGGCCTTGACCGACGCCGCCAGCTCCCTGTCGATCGCTGCGATCGCCTGATCGAGCGCGTCGATCTGACCGATGAGCGGACGAAGCGCCACGCGCACGCAATCGGGGACCATGATCTCGCCGTTGTCGTCGAAGCCGTCGGCGGCAATGCGCTTGAGGTGATAGGCGTGCTGCGCCCCCAGCGGCGCGACCACCACGATCTCTTCCATGTGCCCGCGCAAGGCGTTGAGAAGCGACGTGCGCTCGCCGGCCAGCAGCTCGCGCGCCCGGTGGCGCATCAGCTCGGCCTGGTTCTCGATCGAGCGCACCGGCACGAACCGCTGGCCCGGACGCCATAGGACCGCGGAACGCGAACCGACCCGGATCGCTATGCCGCCTCGCAGATCGCCGCCGCGTCGTTCTTGTTGCACCGGACCCTCGGGTCAAGCCCGAGGGCAGGCTCCGGGCTTCACATGCGCCGGCAGGATCAGCTTGACCTCGTGCCCGAGCCCGATCAGCGCCCGCCCCCAATGATGCGCCGAGGAGCAGGCCTCCATCGCCACCACACTTGGCGCAAGCTCAGCGAAGAAAGCGGCGAGCCGGCCCGGCGTGAGTTTGCGCGCAACGACTATCTCGCCCTTCGCGTCGATCGGGTGAACCTGAAATGCGTTCTTCGCCAGATCGAGCCCAACGAGCGTGACAGACGACAGATCAATGATAGACTTGCGCAATCGACGGCTTGCCTTCAGATGGGTTGGTGGCAACGACCATCCTGGTACGGTCGATGCCGTTCGGGGCGCCGTCCACCCTCACTGAAAGCGCGGGATTTTCGCGAAAAACCGGCATCCACTTTTTGCATCCCGCTCTGGCGCCCTCAAGCGTCGAAAATCAAGATGACGCGGCGAGCGCTCGCCACGGATTAAACGTCGCTGCCCCGGCCTTCTGATAGTCCTCGACGTCTCGGGCGACGATGGTCAGGGCGTGCTGAAGGGCAGTCGCGGCAACGATGAGGTCGGGTTGCGAGAACATATGCCGGGCTTTACGGCCCTCCTCAGCCAATAGCCGCCGTCTCAACATCACGTCCTCGCCAGCCGCCAGCACCCGGCCATCGAACGTCGGGCGCAAACAATTGGCGAGCCAGTCATTCAGTTCCGATCGGCGCCTCGGATCATCCACGCGTTCGATCGCGAACCGGATTTCCGCCAGTGCGACGACGCTGATGAACAGGCGCTCGATCGGCTGAGCGGCGATGAAGGCGACGACCTTGGACTCGGGCTCGGGGCGACCCAATTCTGCCAGTACGCTGGTGTCGAGCAGCCAGCCGCTCACAGATCGAACTGCGGCGCTGGCACGCGGTCACGAGTTGGATCGAATTCGACCTCGGGATAGGGAAAGGATTGCATCGCTTCGACGAGCGCCGCGCCGCTGCGTTCGCCAGTGAGACGCCGAAATTCCTCCGCGGAAAGAATCACCACCTCGTCGCGCCCATGCACCGTCACCCGCTGCGGCCCTTCGCTGCGGACCAGGCGCACCAATTCGCTGAACCGCGCCTTGGCCTCGTTCAGGAGCCATTGGCCCGGCGCGTTCGACGCCCGCGCAGTCCCGCCTGCCGGAATCTTTCCCATTCTGGTCATGTTGACTAGATTATCATAGAATGGACCTATTTCCTAGTCCGCGCCCGTCCGGCGGAGACCTCTAGCAGCCGCACATGGGGAGCTTCTGGCCAATAGGGAGATTCATTTGTGCATAGTCAAACTCCGAGGGGAGTTTCGGTATCCGAGTTCCGAGCCCGTTTGCATGACGCGGCCCGTTTCCGAGCACGATCAACCTCACATACGGTCGCCGCGCAAGACGGCTGCACCAACATCCCGCTTGCGGCGGGCAAGGGCTCAGGCGGGCGAAACCATTCTGTGGATCGGCATTTCAGGCCATGACTGCTATCGGTTCGTCCGCCCGGATCCACCAGAACTGATCAGGTCCTGGAAGATTTGATAATCTGGTGAGCGTCTATCGTCAGGCGCCCTTCATCACGGCGCCTTCGATGACGACGCCGGCGGTGACATATTTCCTTAGCGCCACCAGCAGCTTGCGCGCCAGCGCCACGATGGTCGTCTTCTTCAGGCAGCCGCCATTGCGGTTGAACCGTTCTTTGAACCACAGAGCCAGCGCCGATTGCGGCCTATGGCGGAGCCATAACCAGGCAAGCTGAATGAGGGTGGTTCGCAATCGCGGTTGCGCCCCATCCGCTGGAACGGCTGCTGATTGAATGGCCAGAGGGCGAAAAAGAACCGACGAAACACTGGCTATCGACCCTGCCCGAAGACACGCCCATCGACGTTCTCGTCGACACCGCCAAATTGCGCTGGCGCATCGAACGCGACTACGAGGAACTCAAAAGCGAACTCGGCCTCGCCCATTTCGAAGGGCGAAGCTGGCGCGGCTTCCATCATCACGCAACCCTGTGCATCGCCGCTTATGGATTCCTCATCCGCGAACGAGCGGCGATTCCCCCCTCAGGCCCCCAGCGGCGCGAAACGTCTCGCCTATCCACCCGTCCCAGACCCGAGTTGCCGCCGATCCGACCAGAGCGACACGTCGAAAACTCGATCGCGACGGTGCGCCGAAAGCTGATCGGCGCGCTCGCCCGAACCCTCATACGCTGCCCGTGTCGCCACGCCATGCGACGACAGCCGCCCTACCGAGGGTCGTCGTGACGCGGTAGTACTAGCCAATGGTCGTAAATCCCGGGTCCAGCTCATACCTCGCTCGCGGCTAACAACCGTCGTCCGCACTCGTCCCGCTTCGAGCCATCCGCTTCCCACCGACGGCGAATCGCTTCCCTGTTGATCATCCACCAGGAGATAACATCACCGGCGACCGAGAGGAATCCCTGAACCCGGAGTCACAAAGCCGCATCGACAAGAGAGGCAATGCGATTCACCTATCGTTGATAGTGCCGTAAGTGAGACCGACGCCGCTTTTTCAACTCGGAGGTCTTGCGATGGCACCGTGCCACGCGCCGATCCTGGAGATCTTCCCCCGCCCGTTCAGTATGTCTTGGCGTTCCTGATCGGGCTTGGCCTCGAGCGGCTGGCGCCGTGGAAGCCGGCGTGGATGGCGGCGGCGGGCGCGCATTGGGCCGGATGGGCGCTCGCCGTTGCGGGGGTCCTTCTTGGCCTGAGCGCGGCGGGAGGGTTCGCATTCCGGCGCACGACGCTTCATCCGGCCGGGCGGCCGGCGCGTCTCGTCGTCACCGGCGCGCACGCCTGGTCGCGCAATCCGATGTATGTGGCGCTGACAGCCGTCTACCTCGGCGCCGCGCTCGCGTTCGGCCAGGCCTGGCCGCTCATCTTCGTCGTTCTGCCCTGGGCCGCAATGAACTGGATCGTCATTCCATTCGAGGAACAGCGCCTACGCGACGCCTTTGGCCAGGACTACGCCGATTATTGCCGAAGGGTTCGGCGCTGGATTTGAGGCTGGGGATACGCGCTCACCACTCCGGCGCCCCCCTTGCCGCCTCGGCCAGCGCCGCGACGAGGTAGGGCGCGAACGAGCGCCAGACTTCGACGCGGAACTCCTCCGTCTCGCGCCGCCACAGAACGACCTCGGTCTTATGGAAGATCGTGCGCGTCGCCATGCCGACCGGGAACGCCGACGGATGAAGATCGAGCGGGCAGCCGGCGGAGAGCGCGCGGGCCGCGCCCGGTCCGCCGGCGACAAGTCCGATCTGGCGGTCGGAGACGTCGACGAGGCTGCGGACGGTCCCGTGCAGCGCCGCCTGTAGCTCGACCCCGAGCGCCCAGGGGTCGGCGTCGTCGACCATCAACAGCCATTCCTCGGGCCCCAGCCACAAAGCCGCGCGCCGCGCGGCGACGCCCGCCTGGCCGAGCTTCAACGGCAATTCGGCGCCGAAGGCTTTTGCGCACGCCGCCCGCGCCTCCTCGGGCCCTCGAAAGATGAAGCGCGCGGCGCGCGGCCCCTCCTTCAACGTGAATTTCGGTCCCGTAGGCAGCGCCAGGCCTTCGAGCGGCGAGCGCGGGGCGAGCAATGCTTCGTCAGACATGGAGGCGCGCTCCCTCCGGGTCGTAGAAGACCGGAGCCGTCACTGCGACCCGGATCGCGCCGCCGGGCATCGGAACATTGAGCGTCTCGCCGATCCGCGAGCGCCCCGCGGCGACCAGCGCCAGCGCGATCGGACGACCCGTGGCCTCGCTCCGGTAGGACGAGGTGACATGGCCGAACGCGGACGATCCGATCGGCGGGCTCGCGCTCTCCGTCACCTGCGCCCCCTCTTCGAGCAACGTCGTCCGATCTTCGGTCAGCAGGCCGACAAGCTGCTTGCGGTTCGCCGCCAGCATGTCGGAGCGGGCAAGCGAGCGTTTGCCCACGAAGTCCTTCTTGGCTTTGCCGATCGCCCAGTCGAGCCCGAGATCGGCGAGGGTCACCGTGCCGTCGGTTTCCTGGCCGACGATGAAATAGCCCTTCTCGGCCCGCATCACGTGCATCGCCTCGGTGCCGTAAGCCGCGCCGCCCTGGCGCTCGACCTGGCGCCACGCCGCTTCCCACACGGCGCGGCCGAAACCCGACGGAACGTTGATCTCATAGCCGAGCTCGCCGGTGAAGCTGACCCGCATCAGCCGCGCCCTCAAGCCGCAGACGCGCGCCTCGCGCACGCTCATGTGCGGCATCGCCTCGTTCGACAGATCGACGCCCTCGATGAGCGGCGCAATCGCCTCCCGCGCTTTGGGCCCCTGGAGGGCGATCACCGCCCATTGCTCGGTGGTCGACGTGAGCCAGACCTTGAGATCGGGGAATTCGGTCTGAAGGTAGTCTTCCATGTGGGCCAGCACGCGCGGCGCGCCGCCGGTCGTGGTCGTGACATGGAAGCGGTCGAGCGCCATGCGCGCGACGACGCCGTCGTCCATCACGAAGCCGGCCTCGTTCAGCATCAGGCCGTAGCGGCAGCGGCCCACCTCCAGCTTTAAGAATGCGTTGGCGTACATGCGTCCGAGAAAGGCCGCCGCGTCCGGGCCGACGACTTCGATCTTGCCGAGCGTCGAGCCGTCGAACAGGCCAACGGCGGCGCGGGTGGCGCGGCACTCGCGCGCGACCGCCTCGCGCATCGTTTCGCCGCTCCGCGGGAAATACCAGGCCCGCTTCCACAAGCCTACGTCCTCGAACGCGGCGCCATGCGCCGCGGCCCAGTCATGGATGGCGGTCAGGCGGATCGGATCGAACAGGTCTCCGCGCGCGGGACCGGCGAAGGCGCCGAACGAAACCGGCGTATAGGGCTGGCGAAAGGTGGTCAGACCGACGTCAGGAATTGGCCTCGCCAGCGCGTCGGCCGCGATCGCCAGCGCGTTCATGTTGGAAAGCTTGCCCTGGTCGGTCGCCATGCCGGTCGTCGTATAGCGCTTGATGTGCTCGATCGAGCGCATGCCCTCCTGGACCGCGAGACCCAGGTCCTTGACGCAAACGTCGTTCTGAAAGTCGACGAACGCCTTGGCGCGGCGATCGGCGACGACATGGGCCGGCGCGCCCAACACGCCGCCGAAGGCGTCAAGAACCCCGGAGACGGCGAACGCGGTCCTTGGGCCCGGCAGGGCGAAGCCGGCCGCGGACGCCGCCTCGCGGCCCGCCGCGTCGCCCTCGGCGAGCGCGCCGGCGAGATCGAAGGTCGCGTTGCAGGCGCCCGCCGATCGCTCGCGCTGGACCGAGGCTCCCGGCCTGAAGACCTGGGCGCCCTCGTCGAATTCGAGCCTGCCGCGCGATTGCGAGAACAGATGCACCGAGGGCGTCCAGCCGCCCGACATCAACAGCGCGTCGCAGGCGATTTCCCGCACGCCGCCGGGATCGGCGGCCAGGCGCACGGCCTTGGCCCGCAGGCGCCCGTCGACCGCATGAATCGCGGCCTTGGTCGCCACCGCGATGCCAGCCGCGCGCGCGGCCTGCGGCAAGGGCCCGGCCGCTTCGGTCCGCAGATCGGCGATCAGCGCGACCTCGACGCCCGCCCTTTTCAGATCGAGCGCGGCGCGATAGGCGCTGTCGTGCGCGGTCGCCACCACGACGCGCTCGCCGACCTTGACGCCATATTGGTTGAGATAGCGGCGCGCGGAATCGGCTAGCATCACGCCCGGCCGGTCGTTGTCGGGGAACACGAGCGGGCGCTCGATCGCGCCGGCGGCGATGACGACCTCGCGCGCGCGCACCTGCCACAGCCGCTCGCGAGGCAGATCGGGATCGGCGACGAGGTCGGCCTCATGGAGACGCTCATTGAGCGCGACGAAATTCTGGACGTAATAGCCGAACGCCTGGGTGCGCGTCATCAGCCGCACGTTGGGCGCGGCACGAAGCGCGGCGACAGTCTTCGCCAGCCAGTCCCGCGCGCTGAGGCCGTCGACGCGGGCGCGCGTCTCGACGGCGAGCGAGCCGCCTGGCGCCGGGTTCTCGTCGCACACGACGACCCGCGCGCCGCTGGCGCCGGCGGCGAGCGCCGCCGCGAGGCCGGCCGGCCCGGCGCCCACGATCAGCACGTCGCAATGGTCGAAATAGCGCGCGTAGCGATCGGGATCGGGTTCGCGCGGGGGCGCGCCGAGGCCGGCGGCGCGCCGGATCGCCGGCTCGTAGAGACGGCTCCAGGCCCAGGTCTTGCCGAACAGATCCGGACCCATGAAGGTCTTGTAGTAGAAGCCGGCGCCGATCAGCGGCGCGGCGAGGTCGTTGACCTCGCCGACATCGAATTTCAGCGACGGCCAGCGGTTCTGGCTCATCGCGGCGAGGTCGCCGGTCAGTTCGATCTGGGTTGCGCGCAAGTTGGGCGTGAAGCGGCCCGGCCCGCGCGCAACCGCGACCAGCGCGTTCGGTTCTTCCGCCCCCGCGCTCAAAAATCCCCGCGGCCGATGATACTTGTAGGAGCGTCCGACCAGATGAACGCCATTGGCGATCAGGGCCGAGGCCAGGGTGTCGCCTTCGCGGCCCTGGTAATCGGCGCCGTCGAAGGTGAAACGGACCTCGCGAGCCTCGTCGAGCGGGCCGCCGGAGGCGCGAAAGGGCTCGCTCATGCGTCGCGTCCCGCTTGGGCGGCTACGGCGGGCCTCGCCTCGCCCGGCTTGTAGACGGCAAGAATCCTGTCGCTCACGGTGTCGCGCAGAGCATTGAAAAATCGGCCGCAGCCGAACGTGTGGCGCCATCGTTCGGCCAGCACGCCCTTGGGGTTCGAGCGGAAGTAGAGAAAGTTCGCCCACTCGTCATCGTTGACCGCGCTGGGGTCGGCGGGCCGGGCGACATGCGCCTCGCCGCCGTAGCGGAATTCGATTTCCGGCCTTTGCATGCCGCAATGGGGGCAGGGGATCAGCAGCATGGCGGCGCTTTTAGTGCGCGACAGCCGCAGCGGCGGCCTCGTCGATGAGCCGCCCGGTGCGAAACCGGCCAAGGCTGAATGGCGCCGCGAGCGGATGCGGCTCGCCGCGGGCGAGCCAGTGCGCGAACACATGACCCGAGCCCGGCGTCGCCTTGAAGCCGCCGGTGCCCCAGCCGCAATTGACGAACAGCCCTGGCACCGGAGTTGCGTCGATGATCGGCGAGCGGTCGGGCGTCACATCGACGACGCCGCCCCAGTTGCGCAGCATGCGCATCCGGCGCACCGCCGGAAACAGCTCGCAAATCGCCTCCAGCGTATGATTGGCGACATGCAGGCCGCCGGTCTGTGAATAGGAGACATAAGCGTCGGTGCCGGCGCCGATGACGAGTTCGCCCTTATCCGACTGCGACATGTAGGCGTGGATCGTGTTCGACATGACGACGCAGGGCATCATCGGCTTGACCGGCTCGGAAACTAGCGCTTGCAGTGGATAGCTCTCCAGCGGCATCCTCAACCCCGCCATCGCCATGACGACCGACGTATGGCCAGCCGCCATGACGCCGATCTTCTTGGCCGCGATCGCGCCCCGCGTCGTCTCGACGCCCGCGACCGCTCCGGCCGCGTCGCGGCGAATTCCGGTCACCGCGCAATTTTCGATGATGTCGACCCCGCGCGCCGAGGCGGCCCGCGCATAGCCCCAGGCGACCGCGTCGTGCCGCGCCGTGCCGCCGCGCCGCTGGAGCGCCGCGCCCACAACTGGATAGCGGATGTTGGGCGCGGTGTTGAGGAGCGGGCAGAAGACTTTCGCCTCTTCCGGGGTCAGCCATTCGTTGTCGACGCCGGCCAGCCGATTGGCGTGGACATGCCGCTTGGCCACCTGCACGTCATGGGCGTTGTGCGCCAGCATCATCACGCCCCGCCGCGAATACATCACGTTGTAGTTGAGCTCCTGGGAGAGGCCCTCCCACAATTTCAGCGAGTGCTCGTAGAGCGCCGCCGATTCCTCCCACAGGTAGTTGGACCGGATGATCGTAGTGTTGCGGCCGGTGTTGCCGCCTCCGAGCCAGCCCTTCTCCAGCACCGCGACGTTGGCGAGGCCGTGCTCCTTGGCCATGTAATAGGCGGTCGCCAGGCCGTGTCCGCCGGCGCCGATGATGATCGCGTCATAGGCCGCCTTCGGAGCGGGCTTTCGCCACTGCTCGGGCCAACCGGCGTTCCCCGCCAGGGCCTGCCGCACCACGTTGAGAAATGAAAACCGCACCGTCGGCGAGCCCTCGAGAGTCGTATTTTCGCCGAAGTTGGCGGTTTCCGTCCGCGATTGCGAGAACAATTTCGCGGCGGAGGCCGAATTTTTCCCGATATGCCGCGCCGCCTTGTGCGGCCTCCCTGATCGGCGAACATTCTTGCCAAGACGGGGTGACGCCGGTCGGTCAAGCTGCTAGCCAGAACTCACTTCGTGCAATTGACGAGGTCCTTCTCCTCGATGGCGAACGGCTTGCCTGCTTCGACCTGCAGATTTTTCGCCGTGCATTTGCGCCCGTCGGCCAACGCGAGCCGCGCGTCGTATGAGCCGGTCGTGACGCCGGTGACCTTGACCCGCTCGTCATGCTCGACGGCGCCGTCGGGATCGTTGGCGCATTGGTTCGGACCGAAGGCGGTTGTGCCGGAAGGCGCGAGTTCGAGCGAGTTAACGGTCGAGATGGTCAGGTTCCAGAACCGTGTGTCCTTCGACGCCGCCGGATGCGCGCTCACCATTGCTGCGAGGGCGAGAGGAAGCGTGAGTTTCATCGTTGGTCCAATTGAATCGCCGCAGGTTCGTCAGACGGCCGCCGGAGCGGCCGATCATGACGCCCGGCGCAGGCTGATGCAACGTCCCGACGCGACGCCCGCCAGTCAATGATCGACCGCGCTTCTTCTCCCGGGCTCACGGATGCGGAGCCCGCTCTCGTGGTCGAGCACGTGTCGCACGCCTATGGCGCGCGAAGGGCGCTCGACGACGTCAGCTTCGTGGTCGAGCCGGCGACGTTCGTCGTGCTGCTCGGCCTGAACGGCGCAGGCAAAAGCACCCTGTTCTCGATCGTGACCCATCTCTATGCGTGCGGCGCCGGCGCGGTCCGCATTTTCGGCCATGACATTGCGCGCCACAGCGGCCCGGCGCTCGCCGAACTCGGGGTCGTCTTTCAGAACCGCACGCTCGACCCCGATCTCAGCATTGAGCAGAATATGCTATACCAGGGCGCGCTCCACGGCATAGGCCGCGCCGAGGCCCGCACCCGCGCACGCGAACTGGTCGCGCGCGCTGGACTGGCCGACCGGCTGGGTGAGCGGATCCGCTATCTCTCCGGCGGTCAGATGCGGCGCATCGAGATCGTGCGCGCGCTCATGCATCGCCCGCGGCTCATGCTGCTCGACGAACCGACCGCCGGCCTGGACATCAAGGCGCGCGCGGACATTCTCGCGCTGGTGCGCGCTCTGGTGACCGGGGATGGCGTCGGCGTTCTGTGGACGACCCATCTCGTCGACGAGGTTCGTGACCACGATAGCGTCATCGTGCTGCACCGGGGCCGGGTGCTGGCGTCGGACATCGCCCGCAGGGTGGTGGAGGCCGAGAGCGCGAAATCGATCGGCGAGGCGTTCGCCAATTTGACCGGCGACGCCGGCGAGGAGGAGTCTTCGTGAGCGCGAGCGCTTCCGCCGCACGGCGTCGATTCGGGCTTCGCGCCTATCTCATCTGCATGCAAGGCATCGTATGGCGCGAGAGTCTGCGCTTTTTGCATCAGCGCGAAAGGTTCATTTCCGCGCTGGTGAGGCCGCTGGTATGGCTCTTCATCTTCGCCGCCGGCTTTCGCCAGACGCTCGGCGTTTCGATCATCCCGCCCTACGAGACCTATGTTCTATACGACGTCTACATCACGCCCGGCCTCATTGCGATGATTCAACTGTTCAATGGCATGCAATCGTCGCTGTCGATGGTCTACGACCGCGAGATGGGCTCGATGCGCATGTTGCTGGTGAGTCCGGCGCCGCGCTGGTTCCTGCTGACCTCCAAACTCGTCGCCGGAGTCGCGGTCTCCATTCTCCAAGTTTACGCCTATCTTCTGATCGCCTATTTCTGGGATATCGAGCCCGCGACGCCCTGGGGTTATCTAACCATCCTGCCGGCGCTGATGCTTTCGGGTCTAATGATGGGCGCGCTCGGCATGGTGCTGTCCTCGCTCATCAGGCAACTGGAGAACTTCGCCGGCGTAATGAATTTCGTCATCTTCCCGATGTTCTTCGCCTCCACCGCTCTCTATCCGTTGTGGCGCGTGCAGCAGGGAAGCCCGTGGCTCGCGACCGTCTGCGCGCTCAATCCCTTCACTTATGCGGTCGAGCTGATCCGTTTCGCCTTCTATGGCAAGGTGGACCCGATGTCGCTCGCGGTCGTCGTCGGATGCACCGCGGTGTTTCTCGCAGCCGCCGTGATCGCTTACGATCCGGCGCGCGGTATGCTGATGCGGCGGGGCGGATGACAGGTCGATCATGGGACGACGAATGACGAAGGCCAGAAGGATTACGATTTCGGCCGTCGCCGTCATCGCATGCGTTTGCCTTTCGGGCGCCGCGCAAGCCGCCGATACGATCCGCTTGGCGATCCAGATGACCGGCACGGTCGCCTGGGAAATCGCGGTCATGAAGGCGCACGGCTTCGACAGGGCGGCCGATCTCGATATCGAGACGAGGCAGCTCGCCTCGACTGAGGCCGGCAAGATCGCGTTGAAGGGCGGCGCGGCGGATATGATCGTCTCCGATTGGCTTTGGGTTCAGCGCGAGCGCACGCTCGGCGACAAGCTCGTGTTCGCACCCTTTTCGACCGCGGTCGGCGCGGTGATGGTGAAAAAGGACTCGCCGATCCATTCGATCGCTGATCTTGCCGGCCGTTCGATCGGCGTCGCGGGCGGACCGCTGGACAAGAGCTGGCTCATGCTGCAGGCCGCCGCCAGGCGGGAAGGCGTCAATCTGGCGGCGAACACCCACATCGCCTATGGCGCTCCGCCCCTGATCGCCGAGATTTTCCGCCAGGGCGAGGTTGAATCAGCGCTTGAATTCTGGAACTTCTGCGCCGATCTGGAATCGCACGGCTACAGGCGCGCGATCGACATCGTGGACGTCGAAAAGACGCTGGGCGCGACGGGGCCGGTCGCGATGACCGGGTATGTGTTCCGCGAGAGCTTCGCCGACAGTCACAAAGATGCACTGCGGCGCTTTTTCGCGGCTTTGGCGAGGACCCAGGAGACGCTCGCCAACAACCCGAACGCTTGGGACCCGATCAAGGAACGGCTGAATATCAAGGACGACGCCGCGTTCGCCATCTATAGGCGGCGCTATCTGGAAGGCGTGCCAAAGCGGCCGGTCGCCGCGGAGGCCGCCGACGCCAAGGCGCTGTTTCTGGCGATGGCGGAGGTTGGGGGCAAGGCATTGGTCGGCGGCGCGAGGAAACTCGACGCCGGTCTGTTCTTTGACCCTCGTTGAGACGGACGGCGTGGCTCTTCGACTGATTTCGGTTCTCACGCTGGTCGCGCTGTGGCAGGTCGCCGCCCACTTCGCCGATCCGCGGCTGCTCCCGGGGCCGTTGACGGTGTTGGCGACAATGAGGGCCGAGACGATGACCGGGGCGTTGCCGGCCGCGCTCGCCGTCAGCCTTGCGCGTGTCGCCGCCTCCTTCGCGCTGGCGATGGCGGCCGGCTCGGCGCTCGGCTACATGATGGGCCGGCACGCGCTGCTCGATCGGCTCGCCGATCCGTGGGTCGTGGTGCTGCTCAACCTGCCAGCCCTTGTCATTATCGTGCTCTCCTATGTCTGGGTCGGCCTCAACGAGACGGCGGCGATCGCGGCGGTGGCGCTCAACAAGCTGCCCAACGCGACGGTGACGATACGCGAAGGCGTGCGCGCCCTCGACGCCGGCCTCGACGACATGGCGCGCGTCTTCGCCTTCTCGGGGCCGAAGCGGCTGCGTCACGTCGTGCTGCCTCAGCTCGCGCCCTATTTCGCGGCGGCGACGCGAACCGGTCTGTCGCTGGTGTGGAAGATCGTGCTGGTGGTCGAGCTTCTCGGCCGCCCCAACGGGGTCGGGTTCAAGATCGGCGTTGCGTTCCAGCTTTTCGACGTCTCGCTTCTCCTTGCATATGCGTTGCCCTTCGCGGCGCTTATGCTCATGATCGAAGCCTTCGTGGTGCAGCCCCTTGAACGCAGAACTTCCCGCTGGCGGCCTAGGACCGCTTGACGTCCGCGTGGCGCGAAAGCGCCACGGCAACGCGTCCGGGCAGACGGTCGAGGTCATTTGCGATCTGGCCTTTCGCCTCGAAGCGGGACGTATCGGCGTGCTGATCGGCCCTTCGGGCTGCGGCAAGTCGACGCTGATGCGCATTATCGCCGGGCTCGACGATCGTTACGAGGGCGTGGTCAAGCGTCCGCCGGGTCCGCTAGGGATGGCGTTCCAGGAGCCGCGCCTCTTGCCCTGGCGGAGCGTCGAGGACAACATTCGCCTCGCCGCGCCGCTTGCGAGCGAGGCCGAACTGGACGCGCTGCTCGCGCCGCTCGGTCTTGCCGAGCATCGCGCGCACTATCCGGGCGAATTGTCGGTTGGTTTGGCGCGTCGCGTGTCGCTGGCGCGCGCCTTCGCGGTCAGGCCGGCCCTTCTGCTGCTCGACGAGCCCTTCGTCTCGCTCGACGCGCCGCTCGCGCTGGCCTTGGAGGGCGAACTCGCCGCGCTCGTCGCCAGGCGCGAAGTGACGACCGTTCTCGTCACCCACGACGTCGGCGAAGCGGTCCGTCTCGCCGACCGCATTTTCGTGCTTTCGTCCCGCCCCGCGCGCGTAATCGGCGAAATCCGGATCGACAACCCGCGCGAGGCGATGAGCGGGGCGGAAGCGCGCGCGCTCCAAGCGCGGGTCGACGCATTGCGAAACTAAGCGCGGCGGCGCCCCGGTTGCCGGAGTCGGCGTCGTCGTGATAGTCGCCGCTGCGGTCGCGGACCCGCCCGCCGCCCTGCCTACCCGAAACGCCAGCCGCGCGAGACATCATGGGGAACGAGCCTGCCGCCAACAGCCTCGGGGCGTCTCCGCCGCCCGACCCGTCCGCGCCCATCGTCTCGGTGATCATCCCCCATTACAACGACCTCGCCAGCCTCGAACGGTGCATGCGCTTGCTGGCGGCGCAGACGCTGCCGCGCGGCCAGTTCGAGATCGTAGTCGCCGACAACAAGTCTCGCTGCGGGCTTGCGGACGTCGAGCGCGTGTGCGGCGGGCTCGCCCGCGTCATACTGGCGCCAATCCAGGGCGCGGGCGCGGCGCGCAACGCCGCGGTGCAAGCGTCGCGCGGCCGATTTCTCGCCTTCATCGATTCCGATTGCCGGCCGAGCGCGACTTGGCTCGAACGCGGCCTGGCCGCCTTGTCGAGCGCTGAGATCGTCGGCGGTCAGGTCGATGTCGACGTCGAAGACCCGGCGCGCCCGACCGCGGTCGAGGCGTTCGAAAAAGTCTTCGCGTTCAATTTTAAACGCTACATCGAGCAGGTCGGCTTTTCCGGCTCGGGTAACATGTTCGTCTCGCGCGAAATCTTCGACCGCGTCGGCGGCTTTCGCGGCTTGGTCGCTGAGGACTTGGATTGGGGCAAGCGCGCGGTCGCGGCCGGGTATCGCTTCCATTACGCTTCCGACGTCGTCGTCTCCCATCCGGCGAGGCGGGACTGGGCCGAACTTACCCAGAAGTGGCGCAAAGCCTCGCGCGAGGCGTTCGCCGCGGTGATCGAGCGGCCGAACGGCCGCGCCGTCTGGTTCTTCCGGAGTTTCGCCATTCTCGCTTCGCCGTTCGCGCATTGGCTCGTCATCGCCAGGTCCCAGAAACTGTCGAGTGCCCGGGACCGTCTGAAGGCCATCGGCGTTTTATTCCGTGTCCGCCTCTGGCGCTTCGTCGAGTGCAACCGTCTTCTGCTCCGGCGCTGACCCGCAGCGCCTGATTGTCTGACAATATCGGTCCCGCAGAGAAATGGCGTCAAGAATTAGGCGAGGAAGATCAAATTTCCGCCAAGCTCTCGCTTTGGCACAACCTAGCCGGTTGAAAGATCAAATCGTATATTCATGTTGCATCGCACAAGATCGAATGTGACAAAACATTGACAAAACATTGCATCAACCTCCAAAGCCCGCCCATATGAACAAAAATTAATGATTGCTAGGCACAATGACATGCTGAGGACAAATTCAGTCATCATAAGCATTATTCGGAACTGGATGGATCGCCCGACTTGCGGAGGGAGGGTTGCTCATGATCGTGCGCGAAATCGTCGTCACCTGCTCCAACGCCCACATCGCCCGCGCGGCCGTCGCCTCGATCGGCGGCGATTTCGCCCGCCGTCTTGAGCGCGACGCGGCCCGCCGTCGGCTGTCGAGCGGCGTGTTCGCAGCCGGTCTCGTGCGCCGATTTTCCGTCCGTGCTGCCGAAAGCGACTGGGAGGGCGTCGACGAGGCGACCCGCGGCGCCGATCAGCCCATTCTCTCGGGCCTTCGCTATATCCTGGAGCGCGGTCTCGAAAAAGGGGAACCGCATTCGACGCCGCCCGACGACCGGCGGGCGCCGGCGCTTCCGGCCCAGGGCAGCGAGGCTGATCCGAACTGAGAGCGGCGCCGAACTTGTGAATACGCCGAGCGCGGCGCACAGTCGCTCCTCATGTATCTCGGGCTGGACTGCGGTACCTCGGGGCTCAAAGGCCTGCTGACCGACGAGCGCGGGACGACGATGGCGACCGCCTCGAGGTCGTATTCGCCTGACCGGCCGAGAGCCGACTGGTCGGAGCAGGATCCTGACGTCTGGCGCCAGGCAATGGCCGACGTGATCGCTGAGCTGCGGACGTCGTCCGGCAAGGCGCTCGGCGGGCTGAAGGCGATCGGATTTTCCGGCCAAATGCACGGCGCGGTCGTCATCGACCGGTCGAATCGGCCGATCCGCCCGGCGATTCTTCACAACGACGGGCGGGCGCACGCCGAGGCCGATGAACTCGCCCGCGACCATCCGCGGCTCGCCGGCGTCGTCGGCGTGAGCCCGATGCCCGGATTCACTGGCCCCAAGCTGCTATGGCTCGGCCGTAATGAGCCGGAGCATCGCCGCCGGATCGCGTGCGTGCTCGCGCCCAAGGATTATCTGCGCCTCGCGCTCTGCGGCGAACGAGGAACGGACCTGAGCGACGCCGCCGGAACTTGGCTTCTCGACGAAGCGGCGCGGGCGTGGTCGGCGCAGGCTATCGCCGTCTGCGACGCCGATCCTGATTGGGCGCCGCGGTTGTTCGAAGGCTCCGAGGCGGTCGGGAAAATCAGCCCGGCGGTCGCCGACGATCTCGGCCTGCCGCGCGGCGTGCTGATCGCCGCCGGCGGCGGCGACGCCGCGGTCGGCGCGGTCGGCCTCGGCGCCATCGCGCCGGGAGAAGCGTTCATTTCGCTCGGAACCGCGACGCAACTCATCGTCGCCTCCGACCGCTACATCAGCGCTCCGGAGAGGCTCGTGCACAGCTTCGCCCATGCGCTCCCCGGCCGCTGGTATGCGATGGCCGCCATGCTCAACGGGGCGGGCGCGCTCGCTTTCGCCGGCCGGCTCATCGGCGCTGCGCCGGACGCGCTGGAGCGCGAGGCGGCCGCCGGCTATTGCGGCCCGGCCGAACTCGTCTTTCTGCCCTATCTCTCCGGCGAGCGCACCCCGCTCGGCGACCCCTATGCGCGCGGGGTGCTTTTCGGCATGAGCGAGACGACGACGCGCGCCGATGTCGCGCGCGCGGTCATGGAAGGAGTCGCGCTGACGCTCGTGGAGGCGCGCGACTGCCTCGCGGCCGCAGGCGCGACATTCGGACGGGTCGGGCTGATCGGCGGCGGGGCGAAAAGCGCGCTGTGGACGCGCATGATCGCCGCCGCGACCGGATTCGAAATCGTGCGCATGCGCGGCGGCGAAACCGGCCCGGCCCTAGGCGCCGCGCGTCTCGCCCGGATGGCGGCGACCGGCGAACCGCCCGAAGCCGTCTGCGAAAAGCCGGAGATCGCAGACCTGACCGCGCCCGACCCAGAGCTTTCCGCGCAATTCGCCAAACAGCGGGAACGGTTCAAGGCGCTTTATCGCGCGGTGAAGGAGGAGTTCCGAAGGTAGACGCCGTTCGCGCCAGCAATACCGCGGTCGAAGACAAACCCCTGGTTTCAACCGGCGCTGAGTTTCCTCAGATCGCGCCCATCGCGGTCCTGACCATGGCGATGAAGGCGTCGCGTTTCGAGGCGTTCGAACGGTCCACATGATACATGGCGTAAATCTCGGCTTTCGCCTTTTTGTTGGCGAACGCGCGCAGGAACCGGGTCACGATTTTGTGCGACCTGTCGCCCATCCACAGCACCGCAAGCCAAGACTGGCCATAAGTGACGACGCCGACGATCTTGCGGATGTTGACGAGGCCAGACTTAGAATGGCCCGGATCTGACGCGTCGAACGCGACGCCGGGGACCATTACCCGATCGAAAAATCCTTTGAGGATCGCCGGCGGCCCAAAGCACCAGGCCGGAAACTGCAAGACAAGAGCATCGGCCGCCTTCAACCGCGTGACATAGGCCTCCAGTCCAAGTCGATTCCGAGGGCATTCGAAATAATGCCGCCGCTCGTCCGCGGAAAGGACCGGATCGAAGGACTCCCCGTATAGATCGAGCAGATCGACGTCATGTCCGACCGCTTTCAGCGCCCCCAGCGCCGCCGTTCGAATTCCAGCGTGGAAGCTTTCCGCGAGCGGGTGGCAGTAGATGTAGAGGACGCGCATTCGACGTTCGCTCGGTCGCCTTGAGGCAGAAAACGGTCGCAAGCCCGGCACGCCGAAAAACCATGGCCACGACGCGCTTTTGATTTGACCGGCCCAGGTATTCAAGCGAGTACGCGCGGCAAGAGAGATTCGTTCCCTTGCCAGTCGAAGAAGGCGGACAAGCGGGCCTTCACGGCGAGCGCGGCGATGCTCGATCGTCGTCGATCCGAGCCCCGTTCTTGTCCCCAATCGCGGTGACATCCGGCGACGACAATGGCCCGCCGATATCAATCGTCAGATGGGCCGCGTTCTGCGATTCCTTGCCCGAAGAGTCGGTCTGCGTCGCCATTACCCGCAAATTCCAGCTTTGCCCCGCAAGATCGACCGCGCCCGCGAGGTTCGCGATGACCCCGTCGGAGGTCATATCGCCACTGGCGACCTGGGCGACGCCTTTGTCGAGCGCAAGCTCGACCGCGAGCCGGTCGAACGCGGTTCCGCCCAGGCGCATGTCGCGAGCGATGTCAATCGGCCGGCGCTTGCTCCGGCGGAGCGCCTCCTCCAGATTGACGCCGGCGATCGCGCCCTGGGCCATGTCGAGCGACGCGGTGCCGCTCAGGGCGGAAACGGCCGCGGCGGGCAAATCCCCGGACGTCTCGACCGCGAACCGCGCGCCGCCCCGCCCGCTCAGGCCCGGCCAGCCGAAATTCGCGACGCCCGCGCCCACATCTGCGTCGGCGAGTTCCGCGCTGGCGCGAATCCGGAGGTCCTTGCCGACGCAAGCGACGCGCGCTTCGCCATGGAGCCGCCCCTGAAAGGCGGTGGCCTCGATCAAATTCGCCGTCAGGACTCCGTCCTTGAGGATCACCGATCCCGCCGCGTTGTCCAGCCGATGCCCGTAGAGGTCGAGTTGTCCTGTCGAGAGGCGCAGGTCGAGATCGAAGTCCCGCAGCAAGGCCAAGGAGAACGGCTTGGCGCTCCACCCGCCGGCCCGGTCGGTGAGCGGTGGCGGCGCGCCGAAGAGGGGCGCGAGCGCTAGCCGATCGGCGGCGAGCGTGCCGGAAAGGGCAGGGCGCCCGCCGCCCGCCTCGACGTCCAGCGCGCCCTGGAGCGTCTGCCGCGCGCTCGTCACGGTGGCGTCGTCGAGCATGAGATTGCCCGGCGTCGCCTTGACCCTGGCGTCGACCGCGACATCGTCGGTCAACAGAAACGAAGGAGGACGCCGGCCGAAAAGACGCGTCAACGCGGCCAGAGACGAGACCGACGCCTTGAGGTCGCCTTGGACGCTCGGCGCGGCGGCGTGGACCAGCGCGCCGTTGAATGCGACGGCGGCGACCGGCGAGGCCAGCGTGAACCAAAACGGTCGGGGCGCGCGCCCCGCGCCGGCGAGCGCGCCCTCGATCCCGAGCGTCTGGTCGCGCCAGACCGCCGACAAGTCAAAGCGCGCCCCGCCGTCGATTGTCAGCCCATCGAGGCGTCCCTGAACGTCGTCGAATTCCGTGTCGAGGCCACGTCTCTTGCTGACGACGCGGATGACTCCGTCCAATAGACTGAGACTCGAGATCGGCGCCAAAGCGCCGGTGACGCTCGCCGCTCCAGCCGTACCCACCTGTGCGGCGGCGAAGGGCGGCCGGTCGAAATCGAGCGTCACGACCGGGGTGAAGAGAACCGCGCGCGTGGCTACGAAACGCCCCCGCACAAGCTCGCCGATCGACAGGTCGAGCCGCGCGCGCGGTGCGGAGGCAACATTGACGGCGAACGCGTCGTCGAGGCGCGCGCCAAAAACGTGCAAGCTCGGCCAGGGAAGCACTGCGAAAGTGACCGCCTCCGGCTGGCGCCAGTGCAGGTTCGATGAGGCGGCGAATGCGGCGTTGAGGCCGTCGCCGACCCGCGCCGCCGACAACGGCCAGCGTATGAACCCGCACGCCGCCAAGGCGGCTGTCGCTGCGATAGCGCAGGTCCATGCCGCGACTCGCCGCATCCTCATTGGTCCCCGCTGTCGCGGCCACACTCGACAACGGGCCGCGCGCCCGGCTTATATCGCCAATTGGCCATCAAGGCGAAACCTCGCGCAAGCTCGGGAGTACATACAGCTCCGCGCCCAGCGGCCGATTACCCGAAGGTAGGAACGGCGACGGGGCACTGGGGCGACCGAGGTCTTCGCGGCAAAATCGCGGCGCCGCGATGGCTGACGCCGCGGCAAAAATCGCTCTTGCGCCATTAATTCGCTCTTAACGGAATTCAATCAGATTGACGCTTAGGCGCCTGAACGGCGGTCCAAAGCCGCCAAGCGAGGGTGGAGACTGCAATGCGCGACAATTTCGACGCGATCCCCGAGGCCTCCGGCCAGCGAGAACTTCGCGGGAGCGTGTTGACCCGGATCTATCGCGACATCGGCCTCGCGGCAGTCGCGGACGCGCTGAATTTGGCGCCCGGCGATTTCGATCCGGATATGAGCCAGTCGCTCGAGCGCGGTGGATTTTATCTGCTCCCGGCAATTCCGCAGCTTGCGCATGCCGATATGGCGGTCTAACTCCCCATAAATTGGCGCGGACGTCGTCTGGGGCCTCCGTTCGAGGCGGGCATAGACAATGGTTGCGGCGACAAGGCGCCGCTTCCTGGTCGGCGCGCGGGTCGCGAAGTGCGGCGTCCTTGGCCTTCGCCGGTTATACGATCGCCTGGCCTGAGGGGAGGGTGACGCCGGTCGTCATTTGATCGGAATCGGCGTAATCGAAGCGACGAGCAGCGCCGCCATGACGAAATTGAAGGGTCGGGCCGCCTAGGAACCCTTCAGGAACCGGTGCAGCGACGAATCGAACAGCACTCAGGCGCCACTGGTCAGTTCGACGCTCCGCCGGTCCGTGGGCAAGATCTCGCTCAGCGCTCGCAGACCGACGCGGGTGGCGTCAACGATCCAGTTTCGATCCGGGAAAGAGGACGCTGGGACTGGAGCATGTCTTGGCGTCGGACATGGGGCCGCCGGCCTTGCGCCGCGAGAGAAAGCGTCCCCGGCGCGAGGCGAGGGCGTTGCCGCGGCGGCGCGGACTCGGGCGGCGCCGCGCCATCTCGGTGACGTCGAGGTTCACTTCGACATCGCCGGTTTCAGTCCGTCCGACGAGCGCGGGCAGGCGCATAAAGCGCACCCATTCGCGCCACACCGCTTCGATCGCCGCCTGATCCTCGCCTTCGGCCAGCGACACCGACAGATCGGGATCGTGATGCAGGAGTCTCCGCCTCGTAGCGAAAACGGCCCTCGTGCAGCCCTGTCACGCGCAAGGCGACGCCGCGATAGGCGCTGGCGACGACGCGAATCGCCATGGCGACGCCGGCGACGGAACGGCGGATGACGACCCCGTCGCGGGCGACGTCGATGACGCGCCGGCGATTGTCGGCGCGCGGATCGGAGGCTTCGATCCGAACGGCTCGAGCTGGTTTCAACGAATAAGGCACGACCGTCTCCGCGCGTTTAGCAGCCATGCGCGAACGATGGCGTCGTCCTCCTCGGCGATTGGCTAACGAGGGTGGTTAAGCCTCGCTAAATTGAGCAGCTCCAGCCATGTTTCAACCACCGTGGAGAGCGAAGGCTCAAAGGAATCGGTCAACTTTGAATCGACCGCGACAGCTTCGTTTACCCTAGGGAAAACGTGATCTAAATCCCGAAAATTCGAGCATTGGCGCCGCATGAATATTGGCCATTGCGCACGCGCCCGGCCGCCTCCCGTTCAAGGCGCGGGCAAGTCGTCGGCTTCTCTTCCTTTGCGCCGATCGTCGCCTCTGCGCGCACGGGAGCGCCCGCGCTCGCGCATCCGGCGCCCCGCCTCCATGGCCGCGCGCGCGAACGCTCTGAATGGGGTCGCCAGATCGTTCAGCCGGTCGACGCTCGCGACCGCGCGTTCGCCGCGCGTCAGTTCTCGGTCGAGTTCGGCCATCGTCTTCGACAGGCCGGTCTCATCGTCGTCGAGCCAGGCCGAAACTACCCGCGCCCAGGCGAGCGCGAGGCCCTGCAGCTTGATGGCGCCGGCGGCGCCTTCGGCCACTATCCCCGCCGCCTCGAGCATGAAGCGCATCGAGCCGACGACGACCTGGTTCATCTCCAGAGCCGAGGTCGGATTGCGCCTGAGCCACGCCATCTCTTCGCGAACGCCTTCTCGATAGGGCGCCATGGCCTCGAGGCGCAACATCAGGACGTCGAATAGGCGCTCGCGCGCATTCTCGTCGGCGAGTTCGCCGCTGACCTGCGCCAGGACCGCGCGGTCGATGCGGCGTGAGAAGCCAGCCAGAACGGCCCCTTTCGAGGGGAAGAAATCGCGGAAATCGGCGAGCGACACGTCAGCCGACTTGCAGATGTCGCGGATCGAAATGTCCTCTAACGGGCGTTCGCCGGCGAGCTTCATCAGCGCCTCGACAATTCTGCCGCGCGGGTCGGGCGGTCCCGATTTGGCTTCGCTCTTCGCAGTGTTCGCCATGACGCGCTCCTCGAAACAGACCTCTCCCAATTTAGGCTCTGGCGCGGGGCCCGCCAAGGCTTGCGATTTACCCCGCCATTTCCCCCGCACGCGCGCGCGCCGCGGCGGCCGCGCGCGCCATCAGATCGTCGAGGCCGCCCGCGGCATTGAGGACCGCGAGCGCAGCGGCGGTGGTGCCGCCCGGGGAGGTGACATTGCGGCGCAGGATCGCGGGCGGCGTCGCGCTCTCGCGCCGCATCAGTTCGCCCGCCCCTTCGACCGTGCCGCGGGCTAGGCTCATCGACAATTCCGGCGGCAGGCCGAGCTTCTCACCCGCGGCGGCAAGAGCCTCGGTCAGCGCGAAGACATAGGCCGGGCCGCTACCCGAGATCGCCGTAACCGCGTCGATTGCGCCCTCCTCGTCGAGCCAGTGGAAAGCGCCGACGGCGCCGAGCAGGCTCTCGCTCCAGCGCCGCTGGCCGGCGCTGACCCCGGAATTGGCGAAGGCGGCGGTGACGCCCCGGCCGATCGCGGCCGGCGTATTGGGCATCGCGCGCACGATCGCACGCGCACGTGGAAAGCGCGCCTCGAGGTTGGCGATCGTCTTGCCGGCGAGAATGGATAGGATGAGCGTTTGCTCGCCCGCCAACCGGGCGATCGGCGGCGCGGCCGCGTCGAGGCTTTGCGGCTTCACAGCGAGCATGAGCACGTCCGGCGGCGCGAGTCCCGCGATCGCGGGATTGAGCACAGCGCCGCGGGCGGCGGCGAACGCCGCGACCTCTCGCGACGGGCTTGGCTCGAGAATGGTCAGCGACGACGCCGTCAGGCCGCCATCGAGCCAGCCGGACGCCATCGCTCCGCCCATTTTTCCCGCGCCGATCAGAACGAGGCGAGCCGGCCATGGCGACATGTTGATCTCCCTTCTCCGGCGCGATCACGGAGATTTGATTCAGTTTCTCGGCCCCGCGATTCCCATGCTAGGCGCGGCGGTCAAACGGCTTTGACATCAATCGCTCATGCAAGGGCGAATCAACCAGTTGCATGAACCCAATCCTTTTAGGTAAAAGGAAATGCTTTGCGCGGCGGAATGAGCTTGGCTGGGGCTGAGGGGCTTGGCGAGGCCGTTCGGCCGCTGGGGCATGGAAACATTCTTTAAGCTGGCGCGTTTTATGGTAACTGACCAATTACCATACGAGGGTGTGGGGTGGGCATGAAGACGAAAGCTTTTCTTCTTGGGATCGTATTGGCCATCAGCGCGATGGTGAGCGGTTGTGCGCCGGTCATCCAGGCGGGCCTTCCGGACCCGCAGCTCACCGCGCGCGACAAGCAGATGATGGCGCTGGCCGAACCGGACGAGTGGCGCATCCCCGACATCCGCAACAAGGTCGAATACCACACCAGGGAAAGGCCGGGGACGATCATCGTCGACACCGGCAGCAAGCATCTCTACTTCGTTCTCCCCCATAACGAGGCGATCGAATATCGGATCGCGACTGGGTCGGAGGCCTACGGCTGGACCGGCCGGGCGACGGTCGGCGCGATGAAGGAATGGCCGACCTGGATGCCGACCGCCTCGATCATGGAGCGATGGCCCGCGTTCCAGGCCTATAAAGCGCATGGCCCGCTTCAAGGTCAGTGGGACAATCCGCTCGGCGCGCGCGCTCTCTATCTCTACCAGGGCAATCACGATACGCTCTATCGCATCCACGGAACCAACGAGCCGTCGGAGATCGGTCAGGCCGTGTCGTCGGGCTGCATCCGCATGCGCGACATGGACGCGATCGATCTCTACAGCCGGGTGCATATCGGCACGCCGGTGGTGGTGATTTAGGACGCGCCGTTCGCTCACCGGAACGGCGGTTCGTCGAAGCTCCTGAGCTTGCGCGAGTGTAGCGCCGCATCCCGGTTCTGCAACATGCCAATGGCCGCGATTCCGATTTGCAGGTGTTCGGCGATCGCGCGCTCATAGAAGGCGTTGGCGGCGCCGGGCAGCTTGATCTCGCCGTGCAGCGGCTTGTCGGACACGCATAGAAGCGTGCCATAGGGGACGCGCATCCGGAAGCCTTGCGTCGCCACCGTCGCCGATTCCATGTCGACTGCGATGGCGCGCGAGATATTGATGAGCCGGCGCTCCTTGGTCCAGCGCAATTCCCAGTTGCGGTCGTCGTTGGTGACGACGGTGCCGGTGCGCAGGCGGCGCTTCAGCGCCGCGCCGCGGTCGCCCGTCACCTTGGCCACCGCCTCCTGAAGTGCGACCTGCACTTCGGCCAGCGCCGGGATCGGCATCATCAGGGGCACCGCGTCGTCGAGGATATTGTCGCGGCGCAGATAGGCGTGGGCCAGCACGTAGTCGCCGATGACCTGCGACTGTCGAAGTCCGGCGCAATGGCCGACCATCAGCCAGCAATGCGGACGGAGCACCGCGATATGGTCGGTGATGTTCTTGGCGTTCGCCGGCCCAACGCCGATGTTCACCAGACTGACGCCTCGCCCGTCGTTGCGGACCAGATGATAGGCCGGCATCTGGAACCGATGCCAGGCGACCGCCGCGGCGCGCGCCTCCGCCTCGGCCGGCGCAAACGACCTGTCGATGACGACGTTGCCCGGCAGAATGACCTTCTCGACCCCTTCGCCGGCATGGAGCTGTTTGAGACCCCATTGGACGAACTGGTCGACGTAGCGGTGATAGTTGGTCAGCAGCACCCAAGGCTGCATCGCGCGCCAGTCGGAGCCGGTGTAGTGCACGAGCCGGCGCAGCGAATAATCGACCCGCGGCGCGTCGAACAGGGCGAGCGGGCGCTCGGGACCGGGACCGAACTCGCCGTCCGCGGTCTCGTCGCCGATGGTCGCGAGCGAGGGGACGGGAAAGAAGCGTGCGAGCTCGACCGCGTCGGCGCCGCCGCGCGTCAGTTCGTCGCCGCTTTCGATCACATAGGGGTAGGGAATCTCCTGCGCGCCGACGCCGACCTCGATCGTTGCGCCATATTCCGACACCAGCGGCTCCAGCTGCTCGAGCAGGTAGAAACGAAACTCCATCGGCTGCGTCACCGTCGTCGTGTAGACGCCGGCTTCGCTGAATTTGGCGAAGGCGCGCGGGCTCGACGGCGCCGCGCCGTTCGGCGCGTAGGTCACGCGCAATTCAGGATAACGGAACAAGGCGCGGGTTGCGGCGGAGGGCGGCTCGCCCTCTTTCAGGAAGCGCTCGACCGCGCGACGCAACGCTTGCGTCGCGACCTCATACAGGTGCGCGAGGCGATCGATCGCCTGCTCGGGGGTCTTGACCCGCTCAAACGAACTTTTGGCGATCTCGATCGATGGGACCATTGCCACGGCGCACCTTCAACTTTGAAACCGGGCTGGCGCCCGGAGCGCGAGCTTCGCGCGATTCTACGAGTTTACTCCCTGGCCGTGATAGAGGCGATGCTCGCCCGAAAGGGGTTCTCAGACCCGGGCCAAGCCGGGGACCGCGCCAAGGAAATTGCGCTTGCCGATCTCGACCCCGGCTGCACGCAGAATGTCGTAGGCCGTCGTCAGATGGAAATAGAAGTTCGGCAGCGCGAAATGCAGCATGTAGTTGGCGCCCTCCATCCTCAATTTGTGGGCGCCGGCCGGAATCAGGATCTCACGATCCTCCCCGCCCTCCATATCGCTGGCATCGATCGATTTCAGCAGGTCGAGCGTCGCCCGGATGCGCTGGCGCAATTCGGCGATCGACGTCTCCTTGTCCTCGAAAGCCGGCGCAGTCTTGCCGGCGAGCCGGAACGAGGCGTTCTTGGCGTGGTCGCAGAAGGCCTGGATCTGGCGGGCGAGCGGCCACATGTCGGGGATCAGCCGTTGCCCGAGATAATTCGCCGGATCGAACTTGCGCGCCTGCGCGTGCTCTTCCGCCTTGTCAAGAACGCCGAGGAACGCCTGAAGCGAGCGCTCGAACGCCGGCACGCTGGATTGATAGAGCCAAGGGGACATGGACTTCGGATTCCTCAGAAAAAGGGCCGCGTTTGGCGGCGGGAGGCGCTGCATGCACGGAAAATGTGACGATATCAACGCCCGCCGTCGGTTGCCTGCGCCGATGATCGCCGCGCCTCGCCGCGACGGCTGACTTAGGTCTTCGGCGGCGGCGGCGCCTGCCCCTCCGCCTGCGGCAGGGTCGGATCGAAACAGGCCCAGTGCGGCGCCGATTTGGTCCAGATGATCGCTGCGGGCGTCGCCAGATTCGGATCGTCCAGCGTTCCGACCCTGACGATGATATGGTTGGGACGCTGCTCCGCCTCACTGAAAAGCGGCGTGCCGCATTTCGCGCAAAAGCGCCGATGCATGATCGAGCCGCTGTCGGCCACGCTCACGTAATCCGTCGTCGCCCCCGTAACCGCGACCGCATCCTTAGGGAAGAGCGCGTTGACGGTCCCGCTTCCCGCGCCGATGAACTGGCAGACGCGGCACCAGCATTGGCGCACGGCCATCGGCCCCTCGGCCGTGATCTCGAACCGCACCGCCCCGCACAGACACCCGCCCGTGATCGCCATTGTCAACGCCCTCGTCAAACAGCGGGGGGAGCATAGGCAAGATCGAGACGACTGGCCAACTCACCCCGATTTGCCCGCGCGGCAAATCCGCGCTAGGAGAGTGTGTTGAGCGGTCGCCATGATGGCGGTCGCGGCCAAGCAGTCTTCCGATGCAGACGAAACGCGTCACGCCAACACGGGCCTACTGCACTCTCATCCGCCGCAAGCTCGCGGCGGCCGGCGTTCGGCCGACCCGTCAGCGCGTCGATCTCGGCCGTGCGATTTTCGGCGCCGGCGACCGGCACTTCACCGCCGAAATGATCTTTCACGAGACCCGTTCGATCCGCTTCGCGCCGACGCTCGGCACCATTTACAACACGTTAAACGAGTTCGCGCGCTCCGGGCTGTTGCGGGAAATCGCGATCTACGACTCCAAGCTCTGGTACGACACCAAGACCGGCCCGCATTTCCACTACTATAGCGAGGACACGGAAGAACTGTCCGATATCCCGGAGGAATCGCTGCCTGAGTTCAGCATCCCCGCTCCCGAAGGCACGCGCATCGCGGCGATCGACGTCATTGTGCGGCTGAAGCGGGTATAGAGGGGCGGGCTGTCCGGGGCGAGCGCGGCGCGGCATGGCCAGATCAGGCCCTTGGCTGCCCGGGCCGCAATGCGCTTGCGGCGACGTGCAGCGCTGAGTTTATTTCATTTTAAGAGCTTTGCGACTGATGGCCGTCGCGAGAGATGGTGTGGCCGGTCGTCGCCGAGACGCCCGGCGCGGTCGCGCCGAACGGTTTATCTGGTCGACGCGCCGAATCCAGACAAAAGGCACAACATGCACGACACCGTAACAGCCGCCATAGAGGCGTTCGGGCGCGGCGAGATCGTCGCCGTCACCGACGACGACGATCGTGAGAATGAGGGCGACCTCATCGTCGCCGCCTCTTTGTGCACGACCGAGAAAATGGCCTTCATCATCCGCAACTGCTGCGGCATTGTCTGCGCGCCGCTGACCGCCGACACGGCGCGCCGCCTGCATCTTACTCCGATGGTGGCGTTGAACGACGCGCCGCTCGGCACCGCCTTCACCGTCTCGGTCGACGTCAAGCATGGCCTGACCACAGGCATTTCCGCCGAGCAGCGCACCAACACCGCGCGCGCGCTCGCCAACGGCAACATGGGCGCAAGCGACTTCGTGCGGCCGGGCCACGTGTTCCCGCTGGTCGCCAAGGACGGCGGCGTCCTGATGCGTTCGGGCCATACCGAGGCCGCCGTGGACTTGTGCCGGCTTGCCGGCCTGCCGCCGGTCGCGGTAATCTGCGAACTCGCCAACGACGACGGCACGGTGATGGTCGGGCCGCAGGTCGAGGCGTTCGCCGACCTGCATAAACTGAAGCACATTTCCGTCGCCGATCTCATCGCCTACCGACAGGCGCGGGAGAAGCTGGTCGAACGGGTCGCGGCCTTTCCGGTCAAGACGCCGATCGGCGAACTGGCCGGCTACGCCTATCGCACCCGCTTCGATCCGGTCCTGCATTTCGCGTTCGTCCATGGTCCGGTCGGCGATGGCCGCGACATGCCGGCGCGCCTGCATCGGGCCGACATCATCGGCGACATCTTTGGCGGCGGGGTGATCGAACGCGTCCTCAAGCGCTTCCACAAGGAGGGCCGCGGCGTGCTGATCTATTTGCGCGACGGCTCGGCGGGCGTGCCGGCCAACCTCTCCGGCGCCGAACCGACGGTGTCGGACGGCGCGCGCGCCAAGGAATGGCGAGAAATCGGCCTCGGCGCGCAGATACTTCGCGATCTCGGCGTCTCCTCGATCCGCTTGCGCACCGACAATCCGCGCAGCTATGTCGGGCTTTCCGGCTTCGGCATCGAGATCGCGGCAGTGGAGCCGATCGACGGCTGAAGAAGCGAACGGGGGCGCTCACCCCTCCATCAGCGCAGTGACATGTGCGGCGACCGAGCGCGCCAGGCCTTGGAGATCATAACCGCCTTCCAGCAGCGAAACGACGCGGCCGCCGCATCGTCTTCGCGCGATCTCGGTCAGGCGCCGGGTCACCCAGTCAAAGTCCGCCTCGGTGAGATTGAGATTGCCGAGCGGATCGCGGCGGTGGGCGTCAAACCCGGCCGAGACGATGACGAGATCGGGCGAAAAGGCGTCGACCCGCGGAAGGAGCGCGACTTCCATCGCCTCACGGAAAGCGGCGCCCCCGTCGCCGGCGCGCAAGGGAGCGTTGACGATCTGATCGTGCTCGCCGCGCTCACCGAGCGCTCCGGTGCCGGGATAGTTTGGCATTTCGTGCGTCGACGCGTACATGACGGTTCGATCGTCCCAAAAGATGTGTTGCGTGCCGTTGCCATGGTGAACGTCGAAGTCGACGATCGCGACCCGCCCGGCCCCGTGGGCCGCCTGGGCGTGACGCGCGGCGATAGCCGCATTGTTGAAGAAGCAGAATCCCATCGGCGTCGCGACTTCGGCGTGGTGCCCGGGCGGGCGCGTCGCGACAAAGGCGTTTTTGACCTTGCCGGACATCGCCTCGTCGACCGCGAACATCGCGCCGCCGGCCGCGCGCAAAGCGGCCTCGAACGAGCCGGGCGACATGAGGGTGTCCTGGTCGATCGCCGTCAGACCCTGCTTCGGCTCCGCGGCGCGGATCGCCTCGATATAGTCGAGCGGATGGACTCGCGCGATCGCCGAAATCTCCGCCCGCGGCGCCAAGTCGCGCGCAAGGATCTGGAACGCCTCGCTCTCCAGCGCCCGCTCGATCGCGCGCAGACGGTCGGGCCGCTCGGGATGCCCCTCACCCATCTCATGCAGCAGGCACGCCGGGTGGCTGATGAGCAGCGTGGTCAATGGTCGACGTCCTGACTGGCAAGGCGCTTGCCGCCTGGAGGCGCTTTCGCGCCCGCAAGCGGGAACGTCGATCGGTCGTGACCTCTCATCGCGGGATCGGCTCCGGTTTGCAAACGAGTTGCTTGGCTTGCGCCTCGGCCTCGGGATAGAGGCTCGGCAACTCGCTGAAGACGCGCATCACAATATAGCCCTCGGGAACGGGGGCGGCTATGCGCAGATCACGCGAAGGGTCATCCTCGTCGTCATGGGCCTCGAGCGCCTGGATGTCGGCGGGCGTCGCCAGCACGACGTCGACGACGCCGTGCGTCGCCGCCTTGTCAGTAAGGGCGTAGAACACCAGGCCGCGACGGGTGTGAAACGAGATCGACGCGAACGCGCGACCGACCGGCGCGGTCACGCGAATGGGACCGGAGGCGAGATCATAGCGGCAGAAGGCCGCGGCGACGGCCGGATCGGCGTAGGGCAACGTCTTCTCCGTCGGGCTTGCCCGAGGCAGCGCGACGGTCTCGTTCAGCTGTCCGAGCGACGCCAGCCGGGCGAAGGCGTCCCGGGTGGCGACGACGGGCATGATCAGCACCACAATCAGATGAACGAGCGCGGCGATGATCGCCGTCGCGGCGATAAGGACCGCCGCCTCGCCGAAACCAAAGCGTCTCACGATGGGCAGCCGATCCGGGCCACGTTCGGCGTCGCGGATTTCTCGATCCCGCCCGCCGTCGCGCCCAGCGGCGTGTCATAGAGCCTGAGCGCGAGCGCGAAGCGTCCGGGCGCGCCGACCGGGAGCCAGTTGCCCGGAGCGACTTGAGCGGAGACCGTGATAGTGAAATCGCCGTTGGAAGCGCGCAGGATTTCGGACGAACGGAAGCCGTAGCGCTGCGCCGCGTTTTCGATCGTCCACCCCTCGGGATCGACGACGCTGAGCGTCCAGTAGCGCGCCGCCGGCACGTGCGGCCCGACCTTGTAGACGCAGCGCGCATCGAGCGGACGTCCGTCGTCGTCGTCGCGCGCAATAAGTCGCAGACCCTCGCCGACCGCCAACGGGATTTCGCCGGTGCGCTCCACGCGCGCGCGGGTGTAAGGGTCGGCGTCGATCGAGCCGGCGTGAGCCTCGATTTCCCAAGGGCCAAGCCGCACCCGATCGAACGGACTGGCGCCAGTGAGGGTGTAGGCGGTCGCCGCGAGGCCGATCGCGACGCCAATCGCGCAGGCCAGAAGGGCTTTCACAAAAATTGTCACCCCGCAACGCTTCCCGCCCGCCCAGGACGCCGATAAGCGCGAGCCCCATGCTTGAAGTCAAGCATCAGTCGGCGCCCACGCGCTGCGGGTCCGCCGACGCCGGCTCAGGGCGAAGACGCGCCCGCGCCAACAACGGTGACGCCGCCCGCGCTCCGGGCGGGCCTAGCCGGGCCGACGGCCGAAGCCTGAAGGCTTCTTTGCGCCTGTCTCGCCAAATCGCCGATGTCGAGGATGGCCTTCGTCGCCCGCGCCGAAAGCGCGACGCTCGGCGGCGACGCCTCGTCGCTTCCGGGCGTGGCCTTGCCAGCCGCGACCGCCGCCGGCGCGCCCGGAGCATGCGCCGGCGCGACGACGCCGAACGGAGGCTTCGGGTCGAGACCCTGGTGAGCGAAGGCCATGATCTCGCGCCAGGACTGAGCCGGCAGCGAGCCGCCGACCAGGTTCCCGCACGGCGAATTGTCGTCATTGCCGAACCAGACGCTGCCGACCAGATTGCCGGTGAAGGCGTTGAACCAGGCGTTGGTCGAGTTGTTGGTCGTGCCGGTCTTGCCGGCGATGACGAGGCCAGGAATTTGGGCCGCGCGGCCGGTGCCCTCGGTCACGACATGAGTCAAGATATTGTTCATTTCCGCGACTTTGTCCGCCGGCAGCACGCGAACCGGCGGCCCGCTGTCTTTCGCGTGGGTATAAATCAGCTTGCCTCTCGAATTGCGGATTTCGATCGCGGCGTAGGGGGTGATGCGCAAACCGCCGCTCGCGAGCGTCGCGTTGGCGCCGACCATGTCGATCATCTTCACTTCGTCGGCGCCGACCGGCAGCGACACCGTATCGACAAGCGGCGTCGTTAGGCCCATCGCGCGCGCCGTCCGGACGATCTTGGCGCGGCCGAGGGCCGCGATCTTGGCCAGGTGGTAGCTCTGCTTGGCCGGCCAATAGGCCTCGCCGATTTTGATCGACATGCGGATTGCGGCGGTGTTGTACGATTCCGCCAGCGCCCGGTAGAGGGGCATGATTCCCCCGCTCTCGCCGTGGTAGTTGTGCACGCAATAGTCGCCGATGCACACGCTCGAGGCGTCGACCGGCGTGTTGGCGTGATACTTTCCTGTCAGCAGCGCCGTCATGTAGACGAAGATCTTGAACGAGGAGCCCGGCTGGCGTTCCGCCTCGGTCGCGCGGTTGAACTGGCTCGCGCCGTAATCCCGCCCGCCGACCATCGCCCGCACGAGGCCGCCGGTGGTGGCGATTACGGTCGCGGCCTGATGGGCGTGATAGGCCGGGGCCTTGTCGCGCAGCATGTTCTCGATCACCGACTCGGCTTTGGTCTGGAGCGCGCCGTCGAGGCCCGTGCGCACCACCAGAATGCGGTTGTCGCCCAGCTTGCCGGCGTCGGCGAGCGCCTTCACCTCGGAATAGGCGAAGTCCAGATACCAATCGGCGCTGATGTGGCCGCTCTGGTCGATCGGAGTCGCGGGATTGCGGCGGGCGGCGTAGACCTGCCCCTCGGTCATGAATCCGGCGTCGACGAGATTGCTCAAAACATCGTTCGCGCGCGCGCGCGCGGCGGGAAGATTGACCAGGGGCGAGTATTTCGTCGGGGCCTTGAACAGACCCGCGAGCATCGCGGCCTCGGCCAGGTCGATGTCGCGCGCTGATTTGCCGAAATAGGTCTGGGCGGCCGCCTGCACGCCAAATGAGCCCGCCCCCATATACGCGCGATCGAGATAGAGCTTGAGAATCTCCTTCTTCGTCAGATGATGCTCGAGCCATAGCGCCAGATAGGCCTCGTTGATCTTCCGCTTAAGCGACCGCTCGTTGGTGAGGAACAGGTTCTTGGCCAATTGCTGGGTAATCGACGAGCCGCCCTGGACGACGCCGGAGGCCTTGGCGTTGACGGTGAGCGCGCGAATCGTGCCCACGACGTCGATGCCGAAATGGCTGAAGAAGCGGCGGTCCTCGGTCGCGAGCACGGCCTTGATGAAGAAATCCGGCAATTCATCGAACGGAATTGCGTCGTCATGCTTGATGCCGCGCTTGCCGACCTCGACGCCGTAGCGGTCGAGGAATGTGACCGCCAGGTCCCCGCGCTTGAGCCAGTCGCTGTCCGCCGTCAGTTGAAACGCCGGGATGGCGAGCGTCAGGGCGACCACCAGGCCTACCAGACCTAGGTTCAACCCTTCGCAAGCGAGTTCGACGAGAACGCGAGGGCCGCCGGAGACGTGCAGACGATCGGACGCAGCGTCGATCGTCCGCAAGGCGCCCAGAGTCGTCCGGCGCGCGTTGAACATCGAGGAATCGACGAATGCGTCGAAAGCGAGCAGCGACCGCGACACCGCCCGCCTCAGCCTCTTGAAACGCCCTTTCGACACGAACGCCCTCGACCAGCGGCCACTGGGGGTGGCACAACATGTGCATCTGACCTAACATGAAGTTAAGCCCGGCCGAAGCGGCTGGGAAGCGGTTTGGAGGCCGGCCGGCGGGTCAGAGGCCCAAGGCGACGAAATGACGATCAAGAACGCCGAGGCCGAGCCGTTCTGGCGCCGTAAATCGCTCGATGAGATGAGCGCAAGCGAATGGGAAAGCCTGTGCGACGGTTGTGCCCGCTGCTGCCTGATCAAACTCGAGGATGAAGACACCAGCGACATCCATTTCACCGACATCGGCTGCACCTTGCTCGACGCGAAAGGGTGCCGCTGTCGCGATTATGGCCGACGCCAGCGGCGCGTCTCCGACTGCGTGAAACTGACGCCGACGGCCGTGCGCACGCTAGGTTGGCTCCCGGTCACCTGTGCTTATCGCCTTGTCGCTGAAGGGCGCGATCTGCCGGATTGGCATCCGCTGGTCTCGGGTTCACCCGACAGCGTGCACGAGGCCGGCGTTTCGGTGCGCGGCCGGGTCAGCGCCAGCGAGGACGACCTCGCGCCCGAGCTTTGGCCCGATCGAATTGTCAAATGGCCGAACCGCCCGCCGCGCCGCAGACGCTAACCACAAAAACCAACGCCGACCCCAAAATCCCTGCAGGGCTGTAGCGTGCGCCGCATTCCAGTTAAGTTGCGTTTGTTCTGTTTTGCGATTCGGAGGTCAAATTATGCGAAGAATGCTAATGACGTCGGCGATCATGGCTTTCGGTCTAAGCGCTTTTCCGGCAAAGGCGATGCCGTTTGGGCCGCTGCCGCGGGCGGAATCGGGCGCTGCGCTCGTCGCGTGGGGGTGCGGCCCCGGATGGACTCGGGGCCCCTACGGCCATTGTCATCCGATGGGCGGTCCAGTCGTCCGTCCCGCCTATCGTTACGGGTACTACCACCCCTACCACCCCTACGCCCGCCGCTGCTGGTGGCGCGGCGGAGTCCGCGTCTGCAACTGATCCCGTCGGTGCGGCCGTCGTCAGCGCGACGGACGAGAAATTGATTTGGGTCTGAGCGCGGCGATCGTCCGAAGTGGGCGTCTTCGCCGGCTTCACGCGGCGGCGCTTGGTCGCGCCGCCAGCGTCTCGCGCCAGCGGGTGAGATTGCCGAACTCGGGCGGAATGGCGATCCGCGCCGGCTTGGTGAAATCGAGAGCGACCAGGCCGGTGATGTCCGCGACTGTGAACCGGTTCCCCGCCACGAAGGGTCGATCGCTGAGAACTCGGTCGAAAATCGCCATGGATTGAAGCGCCCGGGGACGGTTGGCCGCCGCCCAGTCGGCGACCTGCGGGTCTTCCATCAGCCCCATGCGCGGGTGCGTATGACGGAAAACCTGGGCGATCGGCAAGAAAAGACGCCACTCCGCCCGGCGCTGCCACATTTCGATCGTCGCGCGCTCCAGCGCGGTGACGCCGAACAGATTCGGTTCTGGGTGAAGCTCTTCGATATAGCGGCAGATCGCGATCGATTCGCCAATCACCGTCCCGTCGTCGAGTTCGAGCGCGGGGATCGTCTGAAAGGGGTTGAGGGCGGAGAATTCCGCAGTCTTATGCTCGAGCTTGCCGAGGTCGACTTCGACCCTCGGAATCGAGACGCCTTTCTCGGCGAGGAATATGCGCACCCGACGGGGGTTCGGGGCAAAATTCGAATTATAGAGCCTCACCTGGACTTCCCGCCACAGCGTCGCGGCGGCCACGCGTGCGTTAGTCGTACATTATCCTCAACAAATTCTCAATTGGGCGACTTGCGTCAGTCGCCCGTTAATCATTGGACCCCAAAATCAAGGGATGTGTCGGGCGTTGCTTGTCGGGCAGTCATGAGTGAAGTCAAGGCGCAAGTGACGGGAGCCGGGGGCAAAAGCGACCCCGAGGCGGCGGCGCGTCGCCGCAAGATGACGCTCCGGCTCCGGCAAACACGCCAATCGCTCGCCGAGGCCAATTCGATCCCCACGCACTCCGCCGCGATGGTTCGGCTGTTCGCCGAAGTCAACCGCAGCGCCGCGCCGATGATGGGCGTCATTGCGCTCGGAGTTTGCGGGACGGCGCTGACATGGCTCGGCGCTGGTCCGCTGGTGACATGGGCAGCCTTCATCGTCTGCGCGATCCTGATTGTCTATGCACTTCCGATCGCCTTCCTCGACAGCGTCGACGCTGAAAAGGACGCGGGCGCATGGCGGCGCAAATTCGTGCTTGCGACCGGCTTTTGCGGCGCGGCCTGGGCCTATCTCGTGGTGGCGCTTCTCCAGTCAAGCGAGCCCGACGCGCAGGCCTTTGCCGTCGTCGTCATGCTTCTCGTCTCGACCGTGATGTCGCTTCTGGCAGCGGCGATACCGGCGGCGTTCGTGGCCGGGATGCTGCCGATGATCATTGGCGCGATCATCCTCTATGCTCCCCGGCTGCATGGGGCCGCGTTGCCGGCGGCGGCGCTGGCGGTCGGCGTCATTGGCTATTTTCTGGTCGTCGTCCATCGCCTGCACGAGGCGGCGGCGCGGAACATTTCGTTTCAGGCCGAAAAAGACTCTCTCATCGCCGAGCTCGAACAGGCCAAGCTCAATTCGGACGAAGCGCGCCGCCGCGCCGAAAGCGCCAATCTGGCCAAATCGCGGTTTTTGGCGACGATGAGCCACGAACTGCGGACCCCCCTGAACGCGATTCTCGGATTTTCGGAAGTGATGAAGGGCGAATTGTTCGGGCCGCACGGGGTGCCGGCCTACAAGGAATATTCGAACGACATTCATGCCAGCGGCCAGCATCTTCTGATGCTGATCAATGAGATCCTCGACCTGTCGCGGGTGGAGGCCGGACGCTACGAGTTGAAGGAAGAGCCAGTTTCGTTACCGGAAGTCGTCGAGGAATGCCGGCGCCTGCTGTCGATGCGCGCCAAGAGTCGAAACATCGTCATCACCGAAGCGCTCGACAGCGGACTGCCACGCATCTGGGCGGATGAACGCGCGGTGCGTCAGGTCACGCTCAACCTGCTCACCAACGCGATAAAGTTCACTCCGCAGGGAGGCTCGATCGTCGTCAAGGTCGGGTGGACCGGCAGCGGCGGGCAGTATGTCTCGATCCGCGACACCGGCCCCGGCATTCCGCCCGAGGAAATTCCGATCGTGCTCTCATCATTCGGGCGCGGCTCGCTCGCGCACAAGAACGCCGAGGAGGGCACTGGCCTCGGCCTGCCGATCGTCAAGGGTCTGGTCGAGATGCACGGCGGCCAATTCCGGCTGACCTCGGAGATCCGCCAGGGAACGGAAGCAGTCGTCATTTTCCCGCCCGAGCGGGTAATGGATGCGCTTGCCGCGCTCGACCCTGACGCGCCTCCTGAAACGCCGCGCAAACGGAAGTTGCGGTTCCGCGGCCGGCGACCGGATCCGGCGCGCGCGGCCTGAACGACCATCCGCCGCCTCATCGAGGCGGGGCCCTCGACGCCGTGGCCGGGACCTCAGTCGTCGGACTTCTCGCCGAAGCCGGCGGCCTCGATCGCCAGATGGACCCTGTTCTGGAAGCTTGCGTCCCGACCCTCCACCAAAAGGGGCGCCGCGTCCGCAACCGCCGCGCAGACGGCCTCGACCCAGCCCGCATCCGCCTTGGCGAAGTCGCTCAGCACGAAATTGTGAACAAGCGCCTTATCGCCGGGGTGGCCAATCCCGAGGCGCACGCGCCGATAGTCGTTGCCGACATGGGCGCTGATCGAGCGCAGTCCGTTATGGCCGGCGTTGCCGCCGCCGGTCTTGACCCTGACCTTGGCCGGCGCCAGGTCGAGCTCGTCGTGGATGACGACGAGCGCGCTCGCGTCGAGCTTGTGAAAGCGTAGCGCCTCGCCGACGCTGCGACCGGAGTCGTTCATGTAGGTTTGCGGCGCAAGCAGCGTCACCCGTTGCGCGCCGATCAGGCCCTCGGCGGCCAGCCCCTGATAGCGGGCGCGAAAGGGTCCAAGCCGATGGGCGGCGGCGATGGCTGTGAGCGCCATGAAACCGATGTTGTGGCGGTTGCGCGCATGGCGCGCGCCCGGATTGCCGAGTCCCGCGATGACGAGCATGGACTCCCATTCGATCAACGTGGGGCGCCTCGGGCTCCGCCGGGACGGGGAAGGGCCGCGCCACCCCGCGCGACCCCCGGATCGCCGTCTCGCGGGCGGCGGTCAGCCTTACTTCTTGGCCGAGGGCTTGGCGGCCGCCGCTGCCGGGGCTGCCGCGGCCTTGGCAGGCTCGCCCGCGACCGCGGCCGCGGCGGGCGTCGCCGCCGCGGCGGTCGCGGCGGGCGCTGTGGCGGGCGTCTCCTCGATCATGACCGTCGGCGGGACGATGGTCACGACGGTCAAATCGGCGCCGGAATGGACCGGTTTGCAGCCTTCCGGCAGCTCGATCGCCGAAACATGCACCGAGTCATGGAAATCGAGACCGGTGAGATCGATCGTGATCGCCTCCGGGATGGCGTCGGCCGGGGCCATGACCTCGACCGAGTGCAGGACCAGATTGAGCGCGCCGCCCTTCTTCAGGCCGGGCGAGGCTTCGCGGTTGACGACGTGCACCGGCACCCCGATGCGCACCCGCGATCCGGGCGGCAGACGAAGAAAGTCGACATGCACAGGCCGGTCGGTGACGACGTCGAGCTGGCAGTCTCGCGGCAGCACGCGCTCCTTGCGCCCCTCAATCTCGAGATCGAAAATGGTCGTCAGGAAATGCCCGGCGAAAATGTGCTTGTTGACCTCCTTGAAGTCGACCGAGATCGGTTCGGGCTTCGAACCGCCGCCATAGATGACGGCGGGAACGCGGCCTTCGCGACGAACGGAGCGGGCGGCCCCCTTGCCTGTCCCGCTGCGCGCCACGGCCGCGAGTTGCTTGATCGCTGCCATGATGATGTCCTTTTAGAGTTGCTCGCGCCCTGCCTCCAGGGGTGTCGGAATCGGCGCGAAGCGCAGGCTTATAGGGGAGGCGGCGAGGCGGGGCAAGCAGGCGCGTCCGCGCAACGACGCCAAAAGTCCGACCGTCGGCGGCGCTGGAATGTCTTACCGGGTGCGCCGCCGCCCCGAGCCGCCCATTCCAGCCCGATTGAATCTCGCTCAATTCACCCGGATCAGCATCTTGCCGAAGTTCCCTCCGCGCAGCAGCTCGACGAGCCCTTGTGGCGCGTTCTCGAGACCGTCGCGGATCGTCTCCCGCCAGGTCAAGCGCTTGGCGGCGACAAGGGCGGCGAGCTCGGCGATCGCCTGCGGCCACAGGTTGAGGTGGTCGGAGACGATGAAGCCCTCGACCTTGATCCGCCTGACGAGGAAGATGCGCATATCCGGCAGCGCCGTCGGCGCGCCTTCATAGGAGGCGATGAGGCCGCAGATTGCGACGCGGGCGAAATCGTTGAGCCGCCGCAAGGCCTGCTGGAACGGTTCGCCGCCGACATTCTCGAACACCCCGTCGACGCCATTGGGCAGCGCGCCTTTGAGCTCCTCGGCGAAGCGCGGCGACTTGTGGTCGACGCAGGCCGCATAGCCCAACTCCTTGACCGCGTAGGCGCATTTTTCCGGGCCCCCGGCGACGCCGACCGCCCGCGCCCCGGCGTGACGGGCGAGCTGACCGACGACCGAGCCGACCGCGCCGGTCGCGGCCGAGACCAGCACCGTCTCTCCGGCCTTGGGCGCGATGATCTTGTTGAGGCCGTACCAGCCGGTGACGCCCGGCATCCCGAGTGGCCCGAGATAGGCCTGGATCGGGATCGCCTTGGCGTCGATCACGTTGAAGCCGCTCCCGTCGCTGACCGAATAGCGCTGCCAGCCGCCCGGGCCGACGACCGCGTCGCCCGTCTTGAACCGTGGATTCTTTGACGCCTCGACAATGCCGACCGCGCCCCCGCCCATCACCGCGCCGACCTCCTGCGGCTTGGCGTAGGACTTCGCCTCGCTAAGCCGCCCGCGCATGTAGGGGTCGAGCGACAGAAATTGATGCCTGACCAGAACCTGGCCGTCCGCGAGCGCGGGAACCGGGGTCTCGACAATGCGAAAATTGGCCGGCGAGACCTTGTCGGCCGGGCGGTGGTCGAGCAGGACTTGTGTATTCGTGGGCATGGGGGTGTCTCCTGAGGCGCTTGGGCGCGGCTCCGGACGCGAGCCTAAAGCATGGCGACGCGCGACGGAAACGTGTGCGCCAAGCACGGCCCGCGCTCTCCGGCGGCAGGCGCGCGCTCGGCCGGGACCCCAGCGTCCGCTCGACTTTCCCCGCCATTTCGACAATGATCGCGGACAGCCTCTGAAAAGGAGGACGCGCCGTGGATGTGGGCGAGTGGCTGAAGGGTCTCGGCCTCGACCAATACGAAGCGACTTTTCGCGCCCACGAAATCGACGCCGACATCCTCACCGATCTGACCGAGGCCGACCTCGAGAAAATCGGCCTTCCGCTCGGCGTCCGCAAGCGGGTGATGAAGGCGATCGCCGGTCTCGCCGCGAACGCGCCGCCGCCGCAGAGAAAACTCGCGCCGGCTCCCGAACCGTCCGGACGACCGAAGTCGCCGCACGGGGATTCCGCCGAGCGACGTCCGATCACGGTGATGTTTTGCGATCTCGTCGGCTCGACGGGCCTGGCGGCGCGGCTCGACGCTGAGGATTGGCGCAATCTCGTCAACGCCTATCTCGACGAGGCCTCCGCGGCGGTGACAGGCTTAAGCGGCCACGTGCTGAAGAAGCTCGGCGACGGGCTGATGGCGCTGTTCGGTTATCCGCAGGCGCAGGAGAACGACGCCGAACGTGCGGTGCGCGCCGCGCTCGCGATCCAGCGGGCGCTGGCCGAACTCAACGCCAGGAACGCCCGGTCCGGCCGGCCCGAGCTTTCCGCCCGCATCGGCCTCGAATCCGGCCCTGTCGTCGTCGACGCGACCGGCGAAGTGTTCGGCGAGGCGCCGAATGTCGCGGCGCGCGTGCAGGCCGCAGCCGAGCCGGGGACCGTGCTGGTTACCGCGACCGTCCAGCGGCAGACGGCCGGGCTGTTCGTCGCCGAAGACAAGGGCGCGCATGACCTCAAGGGCGTGGCCAAGCCGGTGACGCTCTATCGTATCGTGCGGGCGAGCGGCGGCGGACGGCGCGGCGGCGCGCGCGCGCTGACCCCCTTCGTCGGCCGGGAAGACGACCTCACGCTCATGATGCGGCGCTGGGAGCGCGCGCGGGGCGGCCAGGGCCAGTTCGTTCAAATCGTCGGCGAGCCGGGAATCGGCAAGTCGCGGCTCATGGACGAGTTCCATGCCCGGCTCGGCGAGACGCCGCACAGCTGGGTCGAATGGTCGTCGTCGCAACTCCTGCAGAACACGTCGCTGCACCCGATCGCCGAATGGGGGCGGATTCGTTTCGGCGGCCCTGAAGTCGCGCCGGAACGGCGCCTCGCCGAGCTCGAAGCCGCGCTCGCGCAGGTGAAGCTGGACGCCTGGGAGCTTGTGCCTCTGCTTGCGCCTTTGCTTGAAATCACTACGCCGGAGGACCGCGCGCCGGAGCTCGCGCCGGAGGAGTTTAGGCGGCGCCAGCTCGCGGCGCTTGTCGGGTGGCTTCTCGCCGGGGCGCGCGCACAGCCAGTCGTGCTCGCGTTCGAGGATCTGCAATGGGCGGACCCGACCTCGCTCGAACTGATGAAGACGCTGGCCGAGCGCGGCGCGGCGGCGCCCCTGTTCATCGTCGCGACCACGCGGCCGGAGTTCCGCGCGCCATGGGCGACGCGCTCCCATCACGGCGTGGTGTCTCTGGTCCCGCTCGACCGCGCGCAAATCCGCGAGATGGTGGGGGCGATCGCCGAACGTCACGCGCTGTCGCGAGAGGCGGTTGAGGGCGTCACCGACCGCACCGGCGGCGTGCCGCTGTTCGTCGAGGAAGTGACGCGGCTGCTGCTCGAGGGTGGGGCTCAGACGATTCCGCCGACCCTGCAGCAGTCGCTCGCTGCGCGGCTCGACCGGCTGGGAGACGCGCGCGAGGTCGCGCAGATCGGCGCAGTGGTGGGGCGCGAATTCTCTTACGCGCTGCTGCAAGCTGTGGCCGGGGTCGATGACCGCGGCGCCGCCCTCAGCGAGGGCGGCTACAGCGACCGCGCCCTGCAATCCGCCCTCGAACGTCTCGCCGACGCCGATCTCCTCTTCGTCGACGGTGTCCTTCCCCAAGCGACTTACCGATTCAAGCATGCGCTGATCCAGGACGCGGCCTACGACAGCCTGCTGAAAAGCCGCCGCCAGGCCCTGCATCGGCGCGCGGCCGAAGCGTTGCGTGACGCAAACGCCGAGCCGGAGACGATCGCCCATCACTTCACGCAAGCAGGCCTCGACGATCTCGCGATCGAATGGTGGGGCAAGGCGGGCGACCAGGCCCTGCGCCGCTCGGCCTTCCAGGAGGCGATCGCCCATCTCGGCAAGGCGATCACGATGACCGAGGCGTTGGCTGGCGCTCTGGAGAAGGAGAAGCCGGGCGGCAAGCTGAGGCTGCAAGTCGCCTACGGCAACGCGATGATTCTCGGGCGGGGCTATGGCGCCCGTGAAACCTCGGCGGTTTTCGAGCGCGCCCGCGATATTGCAACTGGCGTCGAGGATGCCTCGGAGCGCCTCTCGGCTCAGTACGGCTTGTGGGTCGGGAGTTTCGTCCGTGGCGAGCTCGGCGCCGCGCGCGAATTGTCCGCGGCGATGTTGCGCGACTGCGCGGGGCGGCCGCAATCCGGCGAGGCGGGCGTCGCGCATCGCATCGCTGGCGCGACACATTGGGTCGCGGGCGAATTTGTCGCGGCTCGCGACCATCTTGAGCAAGCCTTGGCGATTTTCGATGCGGAGCGAGATCGCGATCTCGCATTCCGCTTCGGGCAGGACGTCGGCGTCGCCGCCTTGGCCTTTTCCGCTCTCGCGCTTTGGCCGCTCGGCGAGGTCGGACTCGCCGAGGAGCGGATGAAGCAGATGACGGCGCGCGCCGCGAAAAGCGGCCATGTCGGCACCGCTGGATACGGACTCGTCAATGCTGCCATGGTCGAAATCGTTGGAGGGAATCCTGACGGCGCCGCGCCATTCGTAAGGTCCTTCATTGAAATCGCGAATGAGCACCAGATTGCGACCCATATGCTCTATTCCGTTTGGTTCGAAGGCTGGCTCGAATGGCGATCGGGGAACCGCGACGCCGGCCTCTCCGGGATGCGGGACGGCAGGGCGCGCATGGCGGAAGCGGGCTGGGTCTATCCCGTGTCGCTCTACGAGACGATATTGGCCGAGGCCGAAACGGAAGCAGGCGAGACCGACGCCGCGCTGGCCACGATCGATCGTGCAATCGCCGAGTCCGAGCGAACCGGGCAACGCTGGTACGAGGCCGAAAGCCGTCGCATTCGCGGCGACATCCTGCTCAAGCGCAATCCCCCTGATCGCGCGCCCGCCGAAGAGGCCTACGAGGCGGCCATCGCTGTCGCGAACCAGCAGGGCGCGCGCAGCTTCGGCCTGCGCGCGGCGCTCGCGCTCGCCAAGCTCTACCAATCGACCGGCCGCCCGCTCGACGCCCACGCCGTCCTCGCCCCCGCCCTCGAAGGCTTTTCGCCGACGCCGGAAATGCCCGAGATCGCCGATGCTCGGGCGCTGCTGGCGGCGCTGACGGAAACGGACGCGGTGAAGGCCGCAGAAGCGCGGCGACAGCGACTGACGCCGTTGCATGTCGCCTATGGCAACGCACTCTTGTCGGCGCGCGGGTCCGGGGCGCCGGAAACGACGCAAGCCTTCGCCAGAGCTCGCGAGTGGGCGTGCGGCGGGAAGGACGCGCCCGAACGATTGGCGGCCGACTACGGCTTATGGGTCGGAGGCCTCACGCGAGGCGAGTTGCCATCAATGCGGTCGCACGCAGCGGCTTTCCTTAGCGACGTCGAGGCGAGACCCGATTCGCCGGAGGCCGGCGTCGCCCATCGCGCCGCAGGGACAACGTGCTGGTGCGCCGGCGAATATCGCGAGGCTCGGGATCACCTGGAGCGCGCGCTGGCCTTATTCCAACCCGGCCGCGACGACGATCTGGCCTTTCGCTTCGGAGTGGATCCCGGCGTCGCCGCGATGGTCTATCTGGCGATTGCGTCATGGCCGCTGGGCGAGGTCGATCGCTCGGTTTCGCTTATCGACCGCATGCAGACGCGGATGGCGGGCGTCGCCCATGCCGGCACGCTCGCGTTGGGAAGACTGCACGCGGCTTTGTTCGAAATGACGCGCGGCGACCACCCACGCGCCGCATCGAACGCCTTCGAGCTCGCCCGGCTCGCGCGCGAGCACGATCTGCCCTTGTGGCGCGCGTACGGAGTGTTTCTGCAAGGTTGGGCCGCGTCGCACAGCGGAGCAGTCGGTAGCGGGCTCGAGCACATGCGCCGCGGCGTCGAGCAGCTGCGCGAACTGAACTATGTCTCGTTCGACGGGTTAGTGAAGATCGCGCTGGCCGAAGCCGAGGCGCGGGCGGGCGATCGCGACCGCGCCATCGCAATCCTCGAGGAAGCGCTGGCGACGTCCGACCGCACGGGTTATCGCGCATTTGAGGCAGAGCTGCATCGGACGCGCGGCGAAATGCTGCTGGCGCGCGATGCGGCGAACCCGACGCCCGCCGGGGAGGCGTTCCTTAGCGCCATCGCGGTGGCAAAGCGTCAAGCAACCCGCAGCTTCGAACTGCGCGCCGCGCTCTCGCTCGCCAAACTCTATCAATCGACCGGCCGCCCGCTCGACGCCTGCGCGGTTCTCGCCCCCGCCCTCGAAGGCTTCTCGGCGACGCCGGAGATGCCGGAGATCGAGAAGGCGCAGGCGCTGCTCGCGGCGCTGGCGCGAATGTGACGGGACTGGCGCTCCGAGCTACAAATTCCCGAACAGCGCGTTAAGGAGACCCTTCTCGCGCCTGCCGGTCCGGCCGCCGCCGACGTTCGGGATTGAGGCCGGCGGAATCGGCGCCGCGCCGTCGACCGGGCTCGAGGCGCCGCGCGAGGCGCGAGCAGAGGGCGGGGCGAGATTGACCGGCGCCAAAGTCGATGCGGGCGAAACGCCGCCCCGGCCGCCCGGGCGGGGCGTCGGCGCCTGCGCGCCGGTCAGATCGAGCGGCGGCAGCAGTGGAGCGAACGGGTTCGGCGCCTTTGCGGAGCGCCAGATCCCGAGCGGCAGGCCGGCGACCGGAACGCCCTGGTGCGCGGCCTTCATGAACCGGCTCCAGATCTCGACCGGCAGATTGCCGCCGGAGACTTTTCGGGTCGGGCTCGAGTCGTCGTTGCCGAGCCACACCGCGGCGACCAGATAGCTGGTGTAGCCGACGAACCAGGCGTCGCGCCACTCCTGGCTGGTGCCGGTCTTGCCGGCCGCCTGCCAGCCCGGCAACTCCGCCTTGCGGGCGGTCCCGGTCAGCAGCGTCTCCTCCATCATGTGATTCATCATCGCCACATATTGCGGTTCGATGACGCGCCCGAAATTGGCGTTGCGCCTGGCGTACAGGAGCTTGCCGCCCGCGGTGCGCACTCTCGTGATCACATGCGGCTGCACGCCGACGCCGCCGTTGGCGAAGGCGGCGTAGGCGGTGACCATTTCGAGCGGCGTCACTTCCGACGAGCCGAGCGCGATCGAGGGCACGGGGTCGAGGTCGGAGCTGATGCCGAGCCGGTGCGCGACCGCGGCCACGGCCTTCGGCCCGACCTCGAGACCGAGCCTGACTGCAACCGTGTTGAGCGACAGCGACAGCGCCTTGGTCAGCGTGACGGGACCGAAATATTCACGGCTGTAGTTCTCCGGCTTCCAGCCCTTGACCGAAATCGGCGCGTCCTCGCGCACGGTGTCCGGGGTGAGGCCCTTCTCCAGCGCCGCCAGATAGACGAAGGGCTTGAACGAGGAGCCAGGCTGACGCTTGGCCGACACCGCGCGGTTGAACTGGCTGTCGGCGTAGTTCCGTCCGCCGATCATCGCCTTGACCGCGCCGCTGGGGTCGATCGCGATCAGCGCTCCCTGCCCGACCCCGTACCGGGCGCCTTTGGCGTTGAGCTCGTCGGTCAGCGCCCGCTCGGCCTCGTTCTGCATCTTCAGGTTGATGGTGGTCGTCACCACGATGTCCTGGTCGATGGCGCCGATCGTGTCGTCGAGCGCGTCCATCACGTAGTCGGCGGCGTAATTGATTGATCCCGCGGTGGTGTCGCGCCGCACTTGCGCCGGGTTGGCGAGCGCCAGCTTAGCCATCGCCTCGGTGATGCGCCCCTGCGCGGCCATGGCGGTGATGACCTCGGCGGCGCGCTCGTTGGCGCCTCTCGGATTGTGATTGGGCGCGAGCCTGGACGGCGACTTCATCAGCCCGGCGAGGAGCGCCGCCTCCGGCAAGGTGACGAACCTGGCGCTCTTGCCGAAGTACTTCTGCGCCGCGGCCTCAACCCCGTAGGCGCCCGAGCCGAAATAGACGCGGTTCAGATAGAGTTCGAGGATCTGGTCCTTGGAATATTTGTGCTCGAGCCACAGGGCGAGGATCGCCTCCTGGATCTTGCGCGAGAGCGTGCGCTTCTGGGTCAGGAACAGGTTCTTGGCGAGCTGCTGGGTCAGCGTCGACCCGCCCTCGATGTCACGGGCGCCGGTCAGGTCGCGAAGAAACGCGCGCGAAATGCCGATCGGATCGATGCCGTGATGCGAATAGAAGCGCCGGTCCTCGATCGCGACGAAGGCCTTGGGCAGATAAGGCGGCAGATCGATGAGCCTGACCGCCGCGCCGCCAGTGTCGCCGCGATTGGCGATCAGCGAGCCGTCGTCGGAAAGGATGGCGATATTGGGCGGGCGCCTCGGCACCGCGAGCTGGTCGATTGGCGGCAGCTGGCTGGCGTAATAGCCGACAATTCCGGCCAGCCCGACGAAGCCCCAGACGCCAAGCACGAAGGTCCAGTAGACGAGGCCGCCGAACCCAGAGCGGCGCCCCCTGCCTGTGCCCTTCGCCCGCCGCGCCGATTTGGTCGAGGCTTTCTTCGCCTTGCGGCTCGGAGGCGGGCGGTCGGCGGGGTCGGCGCGCAGATCGAAGCGGGCGCTCTCGTATCCCCGGTCGAGGCGAGGCTCGATCCGCGTCCGGTTTTTCTTGCCGCCTCGGCCGAACATCGCCGCTCCCGCTCGCGGGCGTCGCCCCTGGGAGCCTCGGGCGTAACGCCCCCCGCCGAGAGCAGCATCCTAGGCTGGGCGATTTAAGGGCTGGTAAACCTTTCGCAAAAATCTAAGGAAACGTGAAAATCGGGGAGGACCGGCGGTTCGGTCGGCGTGCGCCCTTGCGTTGGCGCGAACGCCTTGGCAGAGTCCGCGCCCCCGTTCGGGGCTCGTCGGGCGCTGCCAGAGTTCGGAAGTCATGCGATGAAGGTCACCGTCGAGCGTTCCGTCCTGCTCAAGGCTCTCGGACATGTTCATCGCATCGTCGAGCGCCGCAACACCATCCCGATCCTCGCCAATGTGCTGATCGAGGCCGCTGACGGCAAGCTGGCGCTGAAAAGCACCGACCTCGACCTGGAGGCGAGCGAATCGGTGGTCGCCGAGGTCGCCCGCGCGGGCGCGACGACCGTGCCGGCGCATGTGATCTACGAGATCGTGCGCAAGCTGGCGGAGGGCGCGCAGGCGAGCCTCGAGACCGAAGCCGAGACTGGCCAGCTGTTGTTGCGATCGGGCCGGTCGCGCTTCCACCTGCAGGCTCTGCCGGCCTCGGATTTCCCCGATCTCACGTCGGGCGACTTCTCTCATGCCTTCACCCTGCCGGCGGTCGAACTGAAGCGGCTGATCGACAGCACGCAATTCGCCATCTCGACCGAGGAGACGCGCTACTATCTCAATGGCATTTTCCTGCATACGGTCGATGTCGGCGGGACCACGATGCTGCGCGCGGTCGCGACCGACGGCCACCGTCTGGCGCGGGTCGAAACGCCGGCGCCGGAGGGCGCGGCCGGCATGCCTGGAGTCATTGCGCCCCGCAAGGCGGTGAACGAGGTGCTGAAACTCCTGGAGGATATGACGCAGGACGTTCGGATCGAGATGTCGGCCGCCAAGGCGCGCTTTCGGTTCGGCGATGTCGTATTGACCACCAAGCTGATCGACGGCACCTTTCCCGATTACGCGCGTGTCATTCCGACCGGCAACGACAAGCGTCTCGTCGTCGACAAGGACCCGTTCGAGAAAGCGGTCGATCGGGTGTCTACTCTGTCTTCCGAGCGCGGCCGTGCAATCAAACTGGCGATCGCCGAAGGCAGGATGACGCTGTCGGTCAACAACCCCGATTCGGGTTCGGCGAGCGAGGAGATCGAGGTCGACTACGATTCGGCCCCGATCGACATCGGCTTCAACGCCCGCTATCTGCTCGATATCGTCGGGCAGCTGTCGAGCGACACGGCGCTCATCCGTCTTGCCGATCCCGGTTCGCCGACCCTGATCCAGGATCGCGACGGCGCTTCCGCGCTCTACGTGCTGATGCCGCTGAGGGTGTGAGCGCCGAAGCGCGATTGGCGCGCGGGCGCATGAGGCAGACTTTGGACCAAGCCGGCAATTTCCAGTTGCGAGGCAAGTCGGGCGAAATCGCCCGGCGTTGACGACGATCAAAGACGGCCGCCGAAAAGCGTGGATTGGCTTCTGGGCGAGCGAATTTCGGCCGGCGACGCATTAAGGATTCATTTTGGGCGCAACCGTCTTCGACGCGGTCGTCATCGGCTCGGGTCTCGGCGGGCTCACCGCCGCGGCTTTGCTCGCCAAGGCCGGCCGCAGCGTTTGCGTGATTGAACGCAATCACAGCGCCGGCGGGGCGGCCTCCACGTTCAAGAAAGGCGCATTGACGATCGAGACGGCGCTGCATCAGACCGCCGATCCGCGCGATTCCAGCGATCCCAAGCACGCAATATTGAACCGGCTCGGCCTTCTCGACGAGATCGCGTGGGTCCCGGTCAATCCATTCTATTCGGTGAAGGGCGGCCTCGTCGGCGAGGCGTTCGATCTGCCGGTCGGCTTCGCGGCCGCCCATGACGCACTGAGCCGCCGGTTCCCCAGGCGCCGCGATGGCTTCGCACGGCTCATCGGAGCGATGGAGCAGATTCACGCCGGCATCACGAATTTGATGAAGGCCGGCGAGCAGCGCTCGATCGGCGGTCTGGTGCGCGCCGGATTGGATCTCCGCGGACTTGTTCACGATTGGCGCGCTTCGGCGGCCGATATCCTCCAAAGGCATCTCGGCGACGACGAGGCGGCGAAATTCGCAATTGGCGCCAATGTCGGCTATTACGCCGACGACCCGCGGCGCTTGGCTTGGCCGTTTTTCGCAATCGCCCAAGGCGGGTTCCTCAAAGCAGGAGGCGTGTTCGTCAAGGGCGGCTCGCACGCGCTGTCGGAGAAGCTCGCCGGAGTCGTGACGAAGGCCGGGGGATCGGTGCTGCTCGGCCGCGAGGCGACCGGCGTCGAACTGGATGGAGCCGGCCGACCCGCCTTCGTAAGTCACGTCGATGCGAGCGGCAGGGCGGACGAGCAGCGCGTCGGCGCAAGACAGGTCTTCGCCAATTGCGCGCCGCACGCGCTCGCGCGCATGCTTCCGCCCGCCGAACGAGAGGCGGTCGAGCATGCTTACACGAGTCGGGCGCTGTCGACCTCGCTGTTTTCCGCCCATTTCGGCCTCAGCGTCGCGCCGGCCCGCCTGGGCCTCGACAGATATGACGTCATCACGCTGCCGGACCGAATGAGCTCGCTCAACCAGGTCGGCGAGGACGCGCGAATATTCGCCGCCGATCCCGGCGCCAGGCTCCCGCTGTATGGCATCGCCAATTACGGCGCCATCGACAGCGGCCTCGCTGGCGATGGACCCGTCCTCGTCACAGTGGTCGGCCTCGATCGTTTGGACAATTGGGTTGCGCTCGCGCCTGAGGACGAAAGGGCCCGCCGCGAGCGGTGGCTCGACGCGTTCCAGGCGGCGCTTGAGCGCGACTATCCGGGGTTCAGCGCGGCGGTGAGCGAACGCGTGTTCTTCAACGCGCATTCAATGCACAATTTCATGAATACGCCGGGCGGCGCGGTCTACGGCTTCGCGCCAGCGCCGTTCGAGCGTGCGATCTGGGCGGGCGTTCCGCGCTCGCCCAAGACGTCGATCCCCTGCCTCTACCTCGCCTCGTCCTTCGCGGGATCGGGCGGCTTCACCGGCGCGATGAAGTCCGGCGCGGACGCGGCGCGGATGGCGATGCGGGAGGGGAGGCGTTGACGAGTCGTCGTCCGGCAGTCCCATGCGGCTCGAGGTTCCGACTCCGGGTCGCTCAGTTCGCCGCCGCGATGTCCTGAAGGCCGCGCCCGCCCGTCCACACGCCCTCGACCTCGAGCGCATCCGACAGATGCACGAGGTCGGCGCGGAAGCCGGGCGCGAGGCGGCCGATCCGGTCGTCCAGCCCGATCAGCCGCGAAGGCGTCAGCGTCGCCATTCTCAGCCCGTCGGCGATCGGCAGGCCGAGAGCGTTGACGACGTAATCGACCGCGTCGCGCATCGTGATCACGGCGCCGGCGAGCGTGCCGTCCTCCTCGGCGAGCCTGCGGCCGACGCGGCTGACGCGACGCCCCTGCAGCTCGAAGACGGCGGGCCCGCCGGCGGCGGGCGGCATGGCGTCGGAGACAAGCGCAATGCCGCCGGCGCCCTTGGCGGCGATGGCGGCGCGACAGGCCGCCGGATGGACGTGTTCGCCGTCGGCGATGAGCCCGCAGACGACGCGCGGATCGGCGAGCGCGGCGCCGACGACGCCGGGCGCGCGCGAAGAGAGCTGGCTCATGGCGTTGAAGAGATGGGTGACCGCCCGGGCGCCGGCGTTGAACACCGCGCGGGCTTCCTCCGCGCTCGCCTCCGAGTGTCCGAGGCTGACGACGATGCCGGCCGCCGCGAGGCGCGCGATCAGCTCCAGCGGAACCGAGGCCGGGGCAAGCGTGACCACCATGACGCCCGTACGCCCCGCGATCAGCGCGTCGGCGTCCTCATCGCCCATGGCGCGGATGAATTCGATCGGATGCACGCCCTTGCGACGGGGATCGATGAAGGGTCCTTCGACATGCACGCCGAGCGCGCCGGGGACGCGGCCCGCAGCCGCGCGGGCCGCGGCAAGCGCCGCCGCCAGCACCTGCGGCGCGTCGGTGACGACGGTCGGCAGAAATCCGGTGACGCCTTCGCGCCGGTGCGCGGCCGCGATTTTCCCGATCGCCTCCACGGTCGGCTCTGCGTTGAAGAGCACGCCGCCGCCGCCGTTGATCTGCCAATCGACGAAGCCGGGAGCGAGAATTCCGCCGCCGAGATCGACCTGCTCGCAGCCGCGCGGGCGATCCTTGAAGCTCGCAAGCGCCCGGATGGAGTCGCCTTCGACGATGAGCGCCCGATCGTCGTGAAGCGCTTCGCCGTCGAACAGGCGCGCCCCATAGAGAACCATCATCGCGGCTTCCCCCTCAGATTGCGACGGCTCCGCCGGCCAGCAAAATCGCGCCGTCGGTCGGGTCGTGCAGCGGTCGGACGAGCAGGGCGGCGATGTCCGGCTCGAGATAGGGCCGCAGGGCCTCGCCGGCGCCGCCGACCAGCGCCACTCTCAGCGCGCCGCGCGCGACGACGCCCCGCGTCAGCGCGCCGATCCCGCCCGCGGCGGCGGCGACGATGTCGAGCGCGATCGGATCGCCTTCCGCTGCGGCCCTGAATGCGCGCGGCGCGAAAGCGCCGTAGTCTCCGGGCTTGGCCGTCAGCGCCCAGCGCAGCATCGCGATCACGTCGTCGCCGAATTGGCTCAAGATGTCGCGGGTGAGCGCGCTTGCCGGCCCGAGTCCGTCATAAGCCCGGGTCGCGGCGCGCAGCGCGTCGAGGCCGATATGGGCGCCCGAACCGTCGTCGCCGAGCGCGAAGCCGCGCCCGCCGATGATCGCCTCCCTGCCGCCGAGGCGGACAATCGCGGCCGATCCCGTGCCGGCGATCACCAGGCCGCCGTCCGCGCCGGCATGGGCGCCGATGCAGGCCGCGGTTGCGTCGTTGGCCGCGCGGATGAGCGCATAGCCCGGAAAGGCCTCGACGACCCGAGCGGCGTCGTCCGCGTCGTTGAGGCCCGCGAGGCCAAAGCCGATCGCGATCCGCCCGCGCTCGGCGGCGCCGAGCCGAGCCGCGCTTAAGACATCGTCAACGATCCCGCGCAGAACCGCGATCGCCCCCGGAAAGTCGACGTGAATATTGGCGGCGGCGCCCGCGGCCTCGGCGACGGCCCGGCCCTGGCCGTCGCGCAGCCGCGCGCGGCAGCGGGTTGCGCCGCCGTCGACGCCGATATGCCAGCGCGCCCCGTCGGTCACGCGCGGCTCGCGCAGGCGCTGGGGATGTCGGCTGCCGGAACCAGTCCCCGCATCGCTGGTCTCCAATCGGATCGGCCCCATTTGGCCCGGTTTCAATGCGACATTCCGATCGCGATGGCGAGTCCGGCCCGCCAAATGGTCAGTCGCCGGCCAGCGCCGAGGCGGCCGCTTGGAGCGCCCGCGCCGCATCGCCGACGCCAAGCCTTCGTTCGCTCGCTCGCCTCGGATTCTGCCCGGGCGCCGCCGGCAGATGGACAAACACCGCGCGCGTCGCCGGCGCCGCGGCGCCAAGGTAATGCAGCGCCCCGTAGTAAAGATGGTTGCAGACATAGCCGCCGGCGTTGGTCGATACGCGGGCGCCAAGGCCGATCTCGCGGATCGCGCGCGCGACCTGCTGCGCCGGAGCGGTCGCCTCCAGCCGCTCGGGGGCGTCGGCGACGACCGCTCCGCCGCCGCCCCGGACGCCGCGATTGTCGGGCGCGGACGCGCTGTCGCGATTGCGGGCGAACCGCTCGACGTGAATGACGCCGCGCCCTGCCGCCTGGCCCGCCATCAAAACGGCTTCGGGCCGCAGGCGCGCGAAGGCGCGGATGAATTCGGCGACCGAGGCGCCGTAGGCGCAGGGCAAGAGCCGCGCGGCGACGATCCACTCGCCACGACGCCAGCCGTCGAGCCGGCGCGCTGCCTCCCAGGAGGAATTGACTGTCTCGCCGCCGAACGGTTCGAAGCCAGTGACCAGAATCGTACGCGGACCGTTCAATCGGCTCTCACGCGAACAGGCTGCCCCGATCGGCGAGGCGGCGCACATGGAGGTCCGCGTCGCCGTAAGCCGTGTCGATCATCGTCAGGCGCTTGAACAGGTGGCCGACCTTGTATTCGTAGGTCATCGCGATGCCGCCGCCCAATTGCACCGCCTGTTGGCCGATGAAGCGGCCCGAGCGGCCGATCTGGGCTTTCGCCGCCGAGATCGCCTTGGCGCGTTCGCCGTCGTCGTTCTCGCCCGCCATCATGGTCGCCAGATACATCATGCTGCGCGCCTGTTCGAGCGCGACCACCATGTCGGACGCGCGGTGCTGCAAAGCCTGGAACGAGCCGATCGGCACGCCGAACTGTTTGCGCGTCTTCATGTAATCGACCGTCATCGTCAGCGCTTCGCTCATCGCCCCGACCGCCTCGGCGGAGAGCGCCGCGATCGTCTCGTCGACCGCGCGCTCTATTTGTCCCAGCGCCGCTTCCGGGTCGCCCAGCACATCCTCCGCCCCGACCCGCACGTTGGCGAGCGTGACGTCGGCCGCGCGCTGGCCGTCCTGCGTCGGATAGCCGCGACGAGCGACGCCCGGCGCGTTCGCGTCGACCAGATAGAGGCCGACGCCGCCGCGATCGCGCCGTCCGCCGGAAAGTCGGGCCGAGACGATCAGCCTATCTGCGCTGTCGCCCTGGCCGACCAGCACCTTCTCGCCATTGAGCACGAAAGCGCCGCCCTCCTTTTGCGCGCGCAAAGCCACGTCGTTGAGATCGAAGCCCGACTGCCGCTCGGCGTGGGCGAAGCTCAGGCGCAGGTCGCCCGCCGCGATTGCGCCGACGAGCTCGGCCCGCCGCTTCGCGTTCGCCGCATGCCGCAGCAGCGCGCCGCTGAGAACCACGGTCTGAAGATAGGGCTCGAGCGCTAGCGCCTTGCCGAATTCCTCCATCACGATCATCGTTTCGACCGCGCCGCCGCCGAAGCCGCCGTCTTCCTCCGCGAACGGCGCGCCGAGCAGGCCCATGTCGGCGTATTCGCGCCAGAGCTTGTCGCTCCAGCCCTGCGCGCTCGCCTGATAGGCCTTGCGGTCCTCGAAGCCGTATCGGCCCTTCATCAGGCGCGCGACATTGTCGCGCAGCAGTTCCTGTTCGCCGGTGAGGTCGAAGTCCATGGCCCTAGAGTCCCAGAATGGCCTTGGCGATGATGCCGCGCTGGATTTCGTTCGATCCGCCGTAGATCGAGACCTTGCGGGTGTTGAAATAGGCCGGCGCCAGCGGGCCCGCCCAGTCCGGGCCGATCGGCGGCTCGTTCGCCCGATCATCCGAGTCGTCATAGGGCAGGGCGTAGGGTCCGACCACCTCCATCAAGAGCTCGGTCGTCGCCTGCTGGATTTCCGAGCCCTTGATCTTGAGCACCGAGGAGGCGGGATCGGGCTTGCCCGAGTTGGAGCGGTTGGAGATGACGCGCATCTGGGTCATTTCGAGCGCCTTCAATTCCACCTCGACCGAGGCGAGCTTGGCCCGGAAGAACGGATCGTCGATCTTCGGCCCAGAGCCGTAGACGGAGAGCGAGGCGAGCTGGCGCACCCGGTCGAGCCGGGCCTTCGAAAGACCGACGCGGGCGATGCCGTTGCGCTCGTTGGCGAGCAGGAACTTGGCGTAGTCCCAGCCCTTGTTCTCCTCGCCGACGATGGCGTCGAGCGGAATGCGCACGTCGTCGAAGAAGACCTCGTTGACCTCGTAGCCGCCGTCGATGGTCTGAATCGGCCTGACCGTGATCCCCTTCGATTTCATGTCGGCGAGGAAGAACGAGATGCCCTGTTGCTTTTTCGCCTGCGGGTCGGTGCGCGCGAGGACGAAAATCCAGTCGGCGTATTGGGCCATCGTGGTCCAAGTCTTCTGGCCCGAGATCACCCAGGAATCGCCGTCACGGCGCGCGGTCGTGCGCAGGCTCGCCAGATCCGATCCGGCGCCGGGCTCGGAAAAGCCCTGGCACCACCATTCGCGCAAATCCACGATCGGCGGCAGGAACCGTTCCTTCTGCGCTTGCGAGCCAAAAGTGTAGATGACCGGCCCGACCATGCTGACGCCGAAGGCGATCGCTTCCGGCGCATGGGCGCGCTGCGTCTCGTCGAGAAAGATCGACAGCTTGACCGCGCTCCAGCCCGTGCCGCCCCATTCCTTCGGCCAGTGCGGGACCGCCCAGCCCTTGTCGGCCAGAATGCGGGTCCAGCGCACGTAATCGTCCTTGGAGAGCTTTCGGCCAGCGACGCCCTTGTCGCGGATCGAGGCCGGCAAATTGTCGCGCACGAAAGCGCGCACCTCGGCGCGAAACGCCTGCTCCTCCTCGGTCAGTCTGAGGTCCATCGCCGCCTCCCGGATTTATCGCGCCCCGGCGCTTCTCGTCCCCAGTGTCGGGCCTCGGCGCGACGGCGTCAACTTGGGCAGCGACCGGGTGGCGATTTCATCTCAATTTTCGCGAGGAATGGGGAACCAAGCTTCGACGTTGAACCAACCCAGGTTGCGACTGTCGTATACGCTTTCACATGTCTGTCAACGTTAGACGGCAGAGGTTTCAACATGAGCCGTTAACCGCTAAAGCAGGGCGACAGGGGGCTACGCAGAGGAGGAAGACCATGCAATGCGATCGAACACCGTCGCTCTTTGCGACCGCGCTCGCAGCCGGGGTTGCGTTCTCAGTCCTGCCGCTGATTTCGACGGCTGCCGAGGCGCAGGCGAAGCGACCCAATATCGTCATGCTGATGACGGACGATACCGGCTGGAACGATTTCGGCGCCTATTCCGGCGGCGGCGCCGCGCTCGGCCATCCGACGCCGAATGTCGACAAGATGGCCAAGGAAGGCGCGGTTTTCACCAGCTGGTACGGGCAGGCGAGCTGCACCGCCGGCCGCGCCTCGTTCATCACCGGGCGCATTCCGATCCGCTCGGCGTTGTCGATCGTGGTGGCGCCCGGCGACCCCAACTTCCTGCGCAAGCAGACGCCGACCATCGCCGAGTTCTTCAAGAAGAACGGCTATGAAACCTATTTCTCCGGCAAGTGGCATCTCGGCGACAAGCCCGAATCCTATCCGATCGAGCACGGCTTCGACGAGATGAAGAATTTCGCCGCCTATTACGCCGGCGTTTACAGCTACGACGACACCAGCAAATGGTTCCATCCCTGGTTCCCGTCCTACAATCCGCGGTTCCAGAAATATTTCAACGAAAACGTGAACCTGAACGAATATGAGGGCGTCGCCGGCCAGCCGGCCAGGAGCGTCGGCAGGATCGACTACGCGCGCTTCGCCACCTTCGACGAGGACCAGTCCGCCAACGCGGTCGATTACATCAAGGCGCACGCCAATAGCGACAAGCCGTTCTTCATGGACGTCAACTACCTCAAGATGCACAACCCGACAAACGCGGCGCCGGACTTTGCCGGCAAGTCGCACCTCGGAGACTATTCCGACTCGCTGATGGAGCTCGATTCCGACATCGGCAAGGTGATGGACGAAATCCGTAAGGACGCGCCCGACACCATCGTCATCGTCACCGCCGACAACGGCGCCTGGCTCGACGCCTATCCCGACGCCGGCACGACGCCGTTCCGCGGCGAGAAGGGCTCGCCGTTCGAAGGCGGTTGGCGCGTGCCCGCCGTCATGTGGTGGCCGGGCCACATCCCGGCGGGCGCGAAATACGACGAGATGATGTCGCATATCGACTGTTGGGCGACGCTCGCCGGCATGGTCGGCCTGACGCCGCCGCCGCATGAATGGGTCGACAACGACGGCAAGCCGATCTACTTCGACAGCATCGACAACAGCGCCTACATTCTCGGCAAGGCGCCCCATTCGGCGCGCAAGTCGTGGGTCTATATCGACGGCGAGAGCTTCGAAGGCGTGCGGGCCGACATCGGAGGCGATCCCAAGGAGCCTTGGATCAACATCGCCTGGAAGATGCTCTACACCGCCAGGGATTCGTGGCTCGGCGTGGAATCGAACCTCGGCTCGATCCCGGCGCTCTACAATCTCACCATGGACCCGTATGAGAAATACGACATGATCTTCAACGGCGCGGCGCCGTCCCGGGTGCAGACGACCTCGCCGGGCAAATATTCCGGTCAGGACAACGGCTGGGTGATGGCGGTGCTCGGCCCGGTGATGATCAACTTCGACAAGAGCGTCATGAAGTTCCCGAACATCAAGCGGTTTGTCGGCGGCGCCTCGACCGACCTGATCCCCAATCTCCAGCATCCGGAGAACCCGGTCCCGCTGCTGAAGGAGCAGATCCAACAGTACGGCGAACCGCATATCGGAGGCGGCGGCGGCTGACGACCGTCGGCGGAGGCCCTCGGCGCTTCGATCAGACCCAGGGCGCGATGAAGACATTCGTCAAGGCGGATCGCGCTTGCGGGGTTTCGTCTCTGCGAGCCATAGGGCGTCTAAGACGCCCGACTTTCTGCGCGCTATGGCGAAGCACTCCAGTCTCGCATGTCGCGCCGCCGGATCGCTTGGTCGCCATGCTCGTCGCGATGACGCGTATCCGGCGCGCCGCCGCGCCGCTGCGCCGCATCGGCTTCGCCGTTCTGATCGCGATCGGCGTGGTCGGCCCCGGCGCCATGGCCCGCGCCGCCGCCGCGCCGACGCCCGACGCGGTGGCGGCGTTCGCGATGCACTGGTTCACCGAGATGCAGGCCGGGCGGACCGACCGCTCGCAATACGCCCCCGCCTTCGGCGCGGAAGTGACCAAGGCGGCGGTCGCGATCATGTCGCGCGACCTCAACCGGTACGGGGCTGCGCCTTTGCGCGCCGAAATCGTGGAATCGAGGAAGGAAGACGGCGAGACGTTTTATACGATCAAGTTCGTCTTCCCGCGCGGCGACGCGACCACCCTGGTGTTCGGCTTCGACGCGGCCGGCAGGATCAGCGGCGTCGCCCCCGTCGGGATGGCTGGCGACTGAGGAGAAAGCCGGACCGGACGCTGTCCGGCGCAAAGTCAAGGGCGCATAATGATCAGCGCGCATGGCGACGATTGGGAGTGACGGATGATCGCCAAGCTGACCGACGAGCTTCCTGACGCGCTCAAACGCGTGCGGACGCGCGCGCTGTTCGTCATGCGTCTCGACGTCCGAAAGCTGCAGATGGTCGGCGCCGCGCCGGGCGGATTCCGGCGCGTCGGCGTCGTCTTCGGCGGTTCGTTCGAGGGCGAACGGCTCGCAGGCGAGGTGCTCGACGGCGGCAGCGACTGGCAGATCGTGCGCTCCGACGGCGCGACGACTTTGGATGTCAGGCTGACCCTCAAAGCGCGCGACGACGCGCTGATCGCCATGACCTATCGCGGAATTCGCCACGGGCCGCCCGACGTCATCGAGCGGATCGAGCGAGGCGAAGTCGTCGATCCGGCGACCCACTATTTCCGCATCGCGCCGCTGTTCGAGACCGCGGCCCAGAACTACGACTGGATCAATCGCGTCATCGCGGTCGGGATCGGCCATCGCAGAGCCGACGGGCCGGTCTACAGCGTGTTCGAACTGCTGTGAGCGGCCCCGGCCGCTTCTCGCCAGAGCAGCAATGAGGAGGATGGAATGCCGGAGACGCCCGAACAGAGAAACAAGGCGCTGGTGCTGGAAGCGTTCGACACGCTGTTCAACAGGCACGACCTCGCCGGCGCCGAGCAATTCTGGTCGCCAAACTACATCCAGCACAGCGCCCATATTCCGCCCGGCCGGGAGGGTCTTTTCGACCTGGTTAAGAATTCGCCGGCGACCATGAGATACGAGAACGCGCTGATCATGGCGGAAGGAAATCTGCTGATGCTTCATGGCCGGTTCTCGGGCGGAAATTTGAAAGCCAACTGGATCGTGGTCGACATCGTCCGCATCGAGGACGGCAAACTCGCCGAGCACTGGGACGTGATCCAGGACGAGGCGACGCGGCAATCGTCGCAGAGCGGGCGGCCGATGTTCGGCGACGCCTTCCCCGAATAGGGCGCGCCTGCGCCTTCGCCGTCAGGCGGCCGCGGTCAGCGGGGCGGCGGCGGCGGCGACCCGGTTGCGTCCGTCGCGCTTGGCTTCGTAGAGCGCGGCGTCGGCCTTGGCCAGCAGGGCGGAGACAGTCCGGTCCCGCTCCGACGTCTCGGCGAAGCCGATGCTGAGCGTGATCGCCGCGGTTGCGCCGTTCCAGGCGAACGCGTGTCCGGCGAAGGTCCTTCGAACCCGCTCGGCGAGCGCCAGGGCTTCGCCGCCGCCGCAATCGCCCAGAATCGCGACGAATTCCTCACCTCCGAGGCGGGCGAGAAAGACATGGTCCCGGTCGACCGTCTGGCGCAAGAGGTCGGCGACGCGCTTAAGAACCAGGTCGCCGAACTCATGACCGAACACGTCGTTGACCTCCTTGAAATGGTCGAGGTCGCACATCAGCACCGCGGCCGGACGCCCGCGCGCGGTCATGGCGTCGACCGCGCGGGCGGCGATGCCTTCGAATCCGCGCCGGTTGAGCAGGCCCGTCAGCGGGTCGGTGCAGGCGAGCCGGATCAGCTCGTCGCGCGCGACGTTGAGTTCGCGCAGCGTCTTGACGCTGCGGATGGCGACGACCGGCGTGAACACCACAGTCTCGGCCAACGACAGCGCCATGCCGAAGAGAAGAATGGTGTGGCCGCCCACCCTGCGGCCGAGATCGCCGCCGCACAGCCACAGCGTCGCCAGCAGCGTCGCCGGCGCGACGCAGCTCAGCGCAAACAGCGTCTGGCGCGCGATCCACCGGATCATCTCTGCATTCGTGCGCAGCGCCGGGGCCAATTCCAGCCTCCAACTGAATATTCCCCGCGGAAGGTAGGGTAAAAGTCCAAATTTATGATGAAGCGTCGCCGCGACATTCGCGGCGTTGGGCGCTCGGCCGGCGACGGTTCGGCGCCCTCGCAGCGCCTATTCGTCGTTGCTGGCGTTGAGGTCCTCGAACGCGATCGTTTGCGGCTCGCGGCCTTTGCGCAGCCTCACTCCGACCCCGCCGCCGTTCTGAGGGATGAACCTGACCCCGGCCGCTTCGAGGGTCGCGCGCACCTTTTCCATCGCGCCCGGCGGCGCCCCGACGACGCCCTTGGCTTCAAGGCGCTCAATCGCATGCAGCGGCACGCCGGCCGTCTCGGCGAGCTTCGCCTGCGACCATCCGACAAGGCCGCGCGCCGCCCGGACTTGCGAAGCCGAGACAACGTTCGGGCCGGAGGCGGAAGACGAAGGCATGATCAATTCCGTGTCGCCGCCCCGCTTTCGGCCGCGAAGCTCGAACCCATAGCGGCGTCAACCGGCCTCGGGCGCCGAAACCGCGGCCACGGGAACGCGCTTGGCGGCCCGGATCTGGTTCTCGACCTTCATCCGCGCCAGCGCTCCGTCGCTGCCGCTGGTCGCGTGGTAGAGGTCGAGCGCCTCGAATTCGTCGTCGCGCGGCTCCGCGATCGCGAGGTCGGTGTAGGCGTAACGGTCCGGCGCCTCCAGCGCCTCTTTCAGCGAGCGACGCGTCGGGCTGACGAACTTCCAGTATCGCCAGGCCTTGACCAAAGTCTCGCCGACATAGCGCGGATAGAACACGAACGGCGATTCGATCGGCAGGCCGTGGCGGCGGTCGCGCCGGGATTTCAGCCGCAGCGCCCCGCCTTCGAGCGGATGGACCCCTTCATGGTCGATCATCAGCTTGAACCACATGATCGTGCTTGCGATCTGTTTCGGCCGGCCGTTCTTGATCGCCGCGGCGCGGCGCAGGATGGTCCGGATGTGCTCGGGGGTGTAGAACGCCTGCCACGCGTCGCGATAGGCCTCTTCCCATTCGGCGTCGGTCATTTTCGAATGATGCGACACCCGGTGGTTGAGGTCGTATTTGTTGATGTCAGGGTCCATCCACACGCCCTTCTTCAACATAACTTTGTGGTCCTCCGAGCCGGGCAGGGGGGTAAGGAAAAAGAACTCGAGGATGTCGAGCGGCAATTCGCGCTTGATAATCTCGATGTCGCGCAGGATCGACTCTTTGGTGTCGGCGGGGAAGCCGAGGATGTAGCCGGCGTAGGTCATGGCGCCGTGCGCCCGCCATTTCTGCAGCATCAGGCGGTATTCGGTGATCTTGTTCTGGCGCTTCTTGGCCGCGATCAGATTGTCCGGGTTGATGTTCTCGAGGCCGATGAACACCCGCCGCACCCCGGCCCTGGTCGCCTTCTCGATGAAATTGGGAATCTTGTGGCAGAGCGTGTCGACCTGGATCGTGAAGCCGCAGCTGATCCCCTCGCGCTCTTTCAGTTCGATCACCCGGTCGAGCAGGATTTCCCAGTCGGTGTTGCGGGCGAAATTGTCGTCGGTGATGAAGAACCGGTCGATGCCCTGCGCCTTGTTGGCGCGGATGATCTGCTCGAGATCGTCGGGGGTGCGGAACCGGCTCTTGCGGCCCTGGACGTTGATGATGGTGCAGAACGAGCACTGATACGGACAGCCGCGGCCGAGATCGATGCTGGAATAGGTGCCTGAGGTGCGCACGACGTGCTTGCGCGGCAGGATCGGCGCCGGCTCGCCCTCGAGCGAGGGCAGATCGTTCATGAAATTGTAGAGCGGTTTCAAGGTTCCGCGCCAGGCGTCGAGCAGCACCTCGTCGAGCCGCGAATTCTCCGCTTCGCCCGCGAACAGCGACACGCCCATCGTCTGCGCCTCCTTGAGCTCGGCCGGCATTTCCGGCAGCATGGCGAGGCAGCCCGAGACATGAAAGCCGCCGATGCAGACCTGCAGGCCGGCGGCGCGGAATTGCCGGGCGAGATCGACCGAGCGCGGAAACTGGTTCGACTGCACGCCGACCAGTCCGATGAGGCAGCGTCCGCCCCGGCGCTTCAGACCGCGAATGATCCGGCTCGGCAGGACGCGGCGGTTGGTCTCGTCGTAGGTCTCGACTTCGATCGCCACCCCGGGGCCCAGGACCTCGCGCCGGCGCGCGTCTTCCGCCAGGCTGTTCATGCAGGCGAGCGTGTTCGACGGCAGAGCCGAGCGGAACCATTGGATCGGATAGCCCTGATCGTCGTAATGGGTCGGCTTGATCAGGACGAAGGTGAACAATGAATTCCGCGCGGGCGCGCCTGGCGCGATCTCGGCTTGGTCGCTCGACGACAAGGGCATGCCTCAACTAAGGGATGAAAGAATCGGCAACCGCTAGCACGGGACGGCCGACCCGGGCAAATCCGCGTAGAGCGCCTGCGCCTCACATCGGCGGCACCAGCCCGTCCTTGCCGACCAGGACCGCCCCGGCTTTGACTGAGCCGTCGTCCTGCTTGAGGCCGCGCGCGATGATCGCCGCGCCGGACTTGAGGTCGGATTTGGCGCCGGGCGCGAAGGCGACGATCGGCGTCTTGGGACCGACGACGATCGTCTGTTGGCCGCCCTTGTAGGTCACGGTGAGCGTCGGCCCCTCGACGCCCTTGACCTCGGCCGCGACATCGCCGTTGGTCATGGAGCTGTTGGGCGCGAGATCGAACGGCCGGAAGCCCTCGCCGGTCCCGCGCATCGCCGCGGGAAAGATATGCACCTCCAGCGCCTTGAGTTTGCCGTCCTCGCCAGGCAGCGCCGCGACGCCGATGAAGGCGCCGGGTTTCACCTCGGCGAGCGTCGCCGGGACGACGAGGAGGTAGCGGGTCTTGGCGCTGAGATGGACCACCCGCTCTTCGCCCGCGCGGGTGCGCACCTTCAGACTCGCGCCATCGGCCGCGACGCTCTCGACGGTCGCGCGGACTGTGGCGTGCGGAGCGCTGTGAGCGAGGACCGACGAGGCCGAGAGGGCGACTGCGGCGATCAATGCAATGCGAAGCGATTTCATGGGCGGCCTCCGATGGCAGGGCTTAGCAGTGAAAATCTGACGCCTGGCTCCCGCGTCATTCGCTTAACGATATGCGGGGATTGTGTCGAAAAAGTCGAATTGCCGCCTCGACCACAATTCAAAACCCCGTGGCCGGCGTTGAAGGTAAATTCCGCCGAGGTTGGGTGGAGCGGCCGGTTTTGCCGCCTTCCTATCCCTGTGGCCGCAACACCATGCGGCCCGCGCCGCCGGCCGCCACTTTGCGGTAGGCCTCTTTCGCCATGCTGAGCCCGCAGGTCTCGGCGATCGGCGCGGCGCGGTAGTCAATTTTTGAAAATCAATTTTTATGTGACAAATGCTTTGCGAAAATCAGAAGCCATGTTAGGGTTGTCCTCGTCGCTGATCGAAGCGCGCCTGTCGCGCCGAGGGCAAGCGGCCGCCTTCAGCTTTCACGCGGGAGGGTGGACGCGCTGAACGACGGCGCAGCCCCTCGCGGAGCTTAAAACACGGGGTCGGAGGCGTCGGGAGGACGAAAGGACGGAGGAGGGACGTCAGGGAGCGCGAAACGGGCCAAAGAAATTCTTATTTGGATTCACGCTTAAGCCCTTGATAAGTCTCGATTCGCGGAAAGAAAAAGCTTTCGTTTCCTTCCCTTTTTCTTTCGCTGGCTTCCCCTTTATTTTCGTTTGCTTCCGCTTTTGCTTTCGCTGGCTTCCTCCCGATTTTCAAAGGCCTCGCTTGCGGCGCATGCTGGGCGCTTTCCCGCTTTCCCTGCTGAGCGGAGCGGACGCCCGGGAGTTTGTCATGCCCGCGAACGCAGAACGGCGCGTCGTCGCCCGCGAATTGCGCGAGGAATATTGCTGGTCCCTCAATCGTTTTCACTGGTTTTTTCTCTATCCGGCCAAATCTTGAGGCTAGTCTGAACGCTGAGCGCGAAGACAATGGGCGCTCAGGCCTTGGCCCATTGTTCGCGCAGGAAGTCATGGCCGAAGCGGTAGACCTCCTCGCGATTGGGGAAGAAATCGCGCCACACCCGCGTCGCCGCCGCGAGGGCCGGAAGCGCGCGGCCGAAAGCCTCGATCACGCACCAGCCGTCATAGCCGCCTCGCTTCAGCGCCCGCATGGTCGCCGCCCAGGGCACGTGTCCCTTGCCTGGCGTGCCGCGGTCGTTCTCCGCGAAATGGACGTGGTTGATAAAGGGCAAGTTCAGCGTGATGACGCCGACCGGATCCTTCTCTTCGATATTGGAGTGGAAGGTGTCGTACAGCAGCCCATAATTTGGCGCATTCACCGCGCGCGCCATTTCGGCGCCGTCGCCGACCGTGTTCAATACGTAGCACTCGAACCGGTTGAGCGGCTCGACCGACAATTTGATGTTGCGCCGCGCAGCGTAAGGAGCCAACTCCTTGTGCACGCCGACGACATTGGCGCGTTCCTCCGCGGTCGGCGGGTCGCCGCTGAAGACGCCGAGCGGCTGATGGAACGGCCCGCACAGCGTTTCTCCGCCCATCGCCGTCAGACAGTCGATCGCCCAGACGATGTGCTTGACCGCTCCCGCCCGCACTGAAGGATCATCGCTCGTGCAGTCGTGCGCGGAGTCGGGCATCACCGTGACGGCCGTTGCGCGCAATCCATGGTCCCGAATGGCCCGCCCGACCTTTGCGAAGTGTTCGGGCGTCCCTTCGAAGATCGGGATTTCGACGCCGTCGTACCCGGCGCGCTTGATCTGGGCGAGAAGAGGGAAATGCTCCTCCGTGATATGCGTCGACCAAAGCAGCATGTTGAAGCCCAGCAACATCAGGAGTCTCCGCTTACAGATGTCCGTCCCGGCGGTCTCATCCCTTGCTATGAGCGGTCGCCCGCAACGCGGCCACAGCCGCCGCGAGCAACACCGCCACGATTGCGATGCCCCAAACAAACGGCTGGCGATAGAATGGATCGCTTGTATTGGGCGCGAAGGCGTTGACGAATAGCACCCCATAGAGGTGCGCCGCCGCGATCGATATCAGCAGCGCGATGCAGAAAATCGTTGCGATGGTCAGCCCGACTGTCACGACCGAGCGCAAAAGCACGCCGGGCTGGCACAGCGGCAGCAGGTTGTTCAAGAGCGCCGCCATGACCACCAAGGCGCAGCCGATCCCATACAGGAAGAGGCTGAAGGGCTGGAAAATAAGCGCCAGCGCGAGAATGCCGAGGCCGATGATGGTGTATTCGAGACGCAAGGCGGTGCGCGGGCTCATCCCGGCAGCTCGCGTCCCGTCTGCCTCAAGTTGTCGTTCCTCCGACTCGCTCATTGCCGCACTGCCTTCCCTTCGCCGTCGAAGACGTGCGTCTGACGCGCGTCGGTGCCGAGATGAAGCATTTCGCCAGCCCGCACACGGGCTTCCCGCGGCACGACAACCCGGATGTCCCGCCCCGCCGCAGTGCGCGCATGCACGAGAGTCTCAGCTCCCATCGGCTCGATGAGTTCCGCCTGTCCGATTAGCGTATCCGGCGCCGCCGGTTCGTGGGGAATGAACGCGCGAGGACGGATGCCCAATGTGACCTGACCCCTGGCTAGCTGAGCGACCGCCGGATCGACCTCCAAAAGCAACCGCCGGCCCTCAACCGCAAACGATCCCTTGGCCCCTTCCATCCCTTCGAACTCGGCCGCCATGAGATTCATCTGCGGCGTGCCGATGAAGCTGGCCACGAACACGTTTGCCGGCTTGGCGAAGACGTCATGTGGCGAGGCCACCTGCTCGATTACTCCGTCGCGCATGATCGCGATGCGGTCGGCCATAGTGAGGGCCTCGAGTTGATCGTGGGTGACGATGACGGTCGCCTTGGAGAGACCCGTCAGCACGCTCTTGATTTGGCCGCGCATCGATTGTCGGAGTTCGACGTCGAGCCGCGACAGAGGCTCGTCGAACAAGAAGCAGTTCGGGTCTCGAACGACGGCCCGCGCCACGGCCACCCGTTGCTTTTCCCCTTCCGAAATACGGCCGGGCAGTCGGTTGAGCACCCCTCGAAGCTGAAGAAGATCGGCGACCCTGTCGACGCGCTCCGCCGCCGCCGAGGGGGATAGCCGCTCACAGTGGAGCGGAAACATGATGTTCTGGCGCACCGTCAGCGCGGGGTAGAGCGCGTAGAACTGGAACACCATGGCGATGTCGCGCCGCTCGGGCCGCAGCCCATTCATGCGCTTGCCTGCAATCACCACGTCGCCCGCGCTCGCACGTTCCAGGCCCGCGATGATTCGCAACGTCGTCGTCTTGCCGCAGCCTGACGGACCCAGCAGACAGACAACCTCGCCCGCGGAAACCGAAAGGTCGACGTCCCGCACGGCGACGAACGAGCCGAAGCGTTTGGTCACCTTTCTCAGATCGATCGTCGACATCCCGTCCTTTTTGCCGCTTTTTTCCCGAAGCGCTCAGCGTTTGATGGTGCCGAAGGTGACCCCGCGCAGCAGCTGGTTCTGCAACGCAAAGGTCACGACGATGACAGGAACGAGGAATATCGTCTCGATGGCCGCCAGGAGCCCCCAACGAACGCCTATGTCGCCGCCGATGGTCTGCGACATGGCGACGGGAACTGTTCGCGTCTGCACGCCCGAAAGCAGCAGCGCGAACAAGAACTCGTTCCAGGTCAGGATGAGGCCGAAGACGGCCGTCGCCGCCAGGCCCGCCATCACCTGCGGCAGGCAGATCTTGAAGAAGACGCGGATGTCGGAAGATCCGTCGATGCGCGCCGCGTCCTCCACGTCCAGCGACAATTCATCGAAGAAGCTTTTCATCATCCAGATCGCAAAAGGCAGGTTGAACGTCGTGTAGAGGGCGATGATGCCAAGGTAAGTGCCGGCGAGCCCCGTCACCCGGAACATGATGAAAATCGGGATGATGACGACAATCGCCGGAAGCATCCGCGTGGTAAGGATGATAAAAAGATATGTGTCGTTGCCCTTGAGCGGATACCGGGAGAAGCCGAATGCGGCAAGGGTGCCGATCAACAGCGCAAGCAGAACGCTGACGCCTGAAACGAAAATCGAATTGAAGAAGTAGAGGGTGAAACCGGTGTTCTGCGCCTGACCTCCGGCCGAATAGGCGCGGCTGAAGACGTGGACGAAGTTTTCCAGAGTCGGCGAGAAGATAAATTTGGCGGGGACCGCGAGCGCGTCCTCATAGGTCTTGAACGAGGTAAGGATGATCCACAGCACCGGGAAGAAATAGATCAGGCTCACAACCGCAGCCAACAATGTGTGGCCCCAGCCGGCCTCGCCAATGCCCGAGGCCGGGCGCAAGCCCAGCCGCTCCAACCAAGGCGCGGGCCGGTCCACCGCGGGCGAACGGAGCGTGTCGTCTATCTCGGACAAGAGACTCAGGCCTCCTTGGCGCGTTGACTGGCGAAATAGAGATAGAGGTTCGTGAGGACAATGACCGTGAAAAGAAGGATATAGGCCTGTGCGGTCGACTCGCTGGTCCTGTTATCCTCGAACGCTACGCGGTAAACCTTCAGGGCTATCGTCTCGGTAGCTGTGCCCGGCCCGCCGTTGGTCAGCAGGAAAACGAGATCGAACAGCTTGAAGGCTTCGATCGTCCGGAACAGCAGCGCCAGCAGCAGCAGTCCCCGAATGTAAGGGAAGGTGATCGAAGTAAACTGACGCCACCAGGCCACGCGGTCGATCGCGGCGGCCTCGTAGAGATATTTGGGCACGCTGACGAGACCGGCGAGCACCAGAAGCATGACAAAGGGCGACCACATCCAGGCGTCGGCGAACACAATGCCGGCCCGTGAGCCCCAGACCGTTCGCATCAGGATGTATGGCTGGCCGGTGAAGACGCGCACCGCCTGCGACAGGAGCCCGAAAGTGGGATCGTAATAGTAGCGAAAGAAGGCGCCGACGGCCACGAACGACAGCATCATCGGCGTCAGCACGAGGATCATAAGGTAGCGCCTGAGGGGAAACTGCTTGGAAAAGAGCAGCGCCAGCAGAGAACCGACGATCATCTGGGTCGTGACCGACAAGATCCCCATGATGACGGTGTTGTGCAGTCGATCCCAAATGTCAGGGTCGGTGAGAACGTTGGCGTAATTGTCGAGACCCACCCAGCGCGGCGCTCTCGCGAGGTTGGTCCGATAGGCGAAGAACGACAGGCCCAGCGACCACAACAACGGAAATATATTCATCAGGAAAAGCAACATAAGCGCCGGCGTCACCAGGAGACCTCCGACATGTCGGCCCCACGCGTTCACGATCAGGGTCACGGCGAGAAGCCCCGCGAGCGCGGCCGAGATCCAGAATGAGGCGCTGGCCGGAAGCGTCACGATGGCCAGCGGCATTCCAACGGCGAACAGCGCAAGCGCCGCCGGCCAGTTGTTCCAGCGCGGCTGGAGCCATCGCGCCGCAAAATGAACAGGCGCGGTCGCCTTAGACGGTGTCATGTCGCCTATCATGAAGATTTCGTGATGTAGAGCGGAAGATCGCGCACATGGAATGGGGGAACAGGGCGAAGGGCAATTTCGAGAAACGCGACCCTTTCGCCTCGCGGCGAAAGGGTCGGGCCTATTCGGTCGCCGGACGATTGTGCCCGCGGCCCGGAGCGCTGGGCTTACTTGATGCGCCCATCCGCCTTCAGCGTCTTTTCCTGGAAATTGGCGATATTATCCAGCGCCGCCTTGGCGTCCTCCTGGCCCGTTATGGCCTTGGTGAATTCCTCTTGCTGCTCGGTCAGCAGTTCAAAGAATTCCGGGATATGCCAGAAGTCCTTTTGCCAGTCGAGGCTCTCCGCCCAGGTGCGGTTCCACGGTCGGAACGTCACATAGGACGGATCGGTGTAGACCGACTTCAGCGCACTTTGCCCGCCGGCCTTAGCAAATGCGATCTGGGTGTCCTTCGACAGCCACCACTTCACAAAGTCGAGCGCCTCCCTGTTCTGAAGATCGGTGTTCCAGGTCATCAGCACGAATGGTTGCCCGCCGATCACCGACCATCGCACGATGCCTTTGTCGGTCTTGTGGCCGGGAAGTTGCGCGAAGGCGACTTTGTCGGCGACTTTCGACGTGGCAGGATGGATCGAGCTTTCGGCGAATCCAATCCATTCGAGGTTGCTCGCCACCTTGCCGGCCCGGAACAATTCGTCGGTTTTGAAGATACCCAGGTTGCCGGTGGTCGCCTCGGGCGGCATGTAGGGGACGAAGGACAGGAGACGCTCGAACGACTTGACCGCCACCGGCGAGTTCACGACGCCGATGGCATGGGCGTTAGGCTGCTTTGTCTCGTCCCAAATGTCTCCGCCATACTGCCATAGGAATTCATAGACCGAGGTGGTGAAGAAGTCATAGCCCTTGCCGACCTGAAACTCGACGCCGTAAAAATCGTCATCGAGAGGCTTGCCCATCAGCATCTCGCCCTTCTTGCGTTTGAAAAACTCGCCAAAGTCTCTGTAGTTGCTCCAGGTAATCTTATCCATTTCTTCCGGCGTGCAGGGCAGCTTGTAATGATATTTTGCCTGGAAGTTTTTCTGCTCGGTTGGGTCGCAGAAAACATCCTTGCGATAGTAGTTGATAACGAGGTCCGGCATCTGGGGAAACCCGTAAAGATTTTCGGATTTATACGGGTAGGTCGAGTACGAAGCCTTTACCGCCGGATGCAGATCCTTGAAGACCGCCTGCAGACCGGGATCGGCGTCGACATATTTATTTATCTTGAGGTAGTAGCCGCCCTCGATGAACGCGCCTAGCCATTGGCTGTCCGAAACCGCCATGTTGTATTTCTTCTCGCCAGACGTCAGCGAGGCGTTGAGACGGGTGTAGTAGTCCGGCCACGGAATGAAATCGACGTCCAGTTTGACTGTGTTGCCGCTCTTTGGCTTATACTCCTTGTCGAACAGGTCTTTCATGATGTGCGTCGGCGGCCAATCTGGGACCGCCATCTTCAATGTGACGTCTTCCGCCTGGGCGGGAGCAATCGCCGCTCCGGTTGCAAACGCGAGCGCCGCTAGCGCCGCGGCGGTGGCGAATTCCTTGTGCCATTGCATGTTCGTTTCCTCCCTTTTTCATACTCTTTTCTATTCGTCACGATCGTCGGGCGAGCGCCGACCCGTCGTGACCGCGGAAGAGGTGAAACTTGGACGGGTCGATCGCGATTGGCAATGCGTCGCCCGGTTGAATGCCGATCGTCTGGGACTCAGGTAGAACGATCCGCAAGGGTTGATCGCGCGCCAGAAGTGACACAATCGTGACATCGCCCAACGGCTCGATTTGCTGCACGGCGGTGGCCACGCTGAGGTCGTCGTCGCGGGCCACGCGGAGGTCGGAGGGTCGCACGCCAAGCACCAGCGGTTCGCCGGCCCTGAGAACGCTCCTTACCGCTGGGGCCGGCAGTCGTCCGAACGCCGTAACCAGCCCGGCGCCATCGTCGGCGACTTTTGCTTCCAGAGTATTCATGTGCGGCGATCCGATCTTGGTGGCGACATAGAGATCGGCCGGACTTTCATAAAGCTCGTCTGGCGTTCCCTGCTGCACGACCCGGCCATCACGCATGACAGCAATTTCCTCGCCCATGGACAACGCCTCAAGCTCGTCCGGCGTCGCATAGACGACGGTCATGCCGAACTGGCGATGCAGTCGCTTGAGCTCAGCGCGCATGTCGTGCCTGAGCTTGGCGTCGAGATTGGTCAGGGGCTCGTCCAGCAACAAAATACTGGGCCTTCGAATGAGCGCCCGACCGAGCGCCACACGTTGCTGCTCGCCTCCCGACAGCGTCGCGGGCTTGCGATCGAGCCGGTGCCCAAGCCGAAGCATTTCGGCGGTCTCGCGCACGCGCTTGTCGATCTCGACTGTCGCGACGCCTTCCTCGACCAGCGGATAGCCGAGATTTCGGTAAACTGTAAGATGCGGATAGAGCGCGAAAGACTGGAAGACCATCGAGATATCGCGGCCCTTGATCGGGGCGTGAGTGACATCTTTCGTCGCGATGGAAATGGTTCCTTCCTCGGGCTGCACCAGTCCCGAAATTGCGCGCAACGCCGTCGTCTTACCGACCGCGCTTGGACCGAAAAGCGCGAAGAAGCGGCCCTCTTCGACCGAAAATGTCAACCCGTCGAGCGCCCGCACTCGTCCAAACGACTTACAAACCCCCGTGAGGGCCAAAGCGAGCTTTCTTTCCGATTGCGACACCATTGAACCTGCAACCAACACCGCTCTAAAGTCGCCGCCAGAGGGCGTACCCGCCCGCTTTCAGCCGGCCGGAATTGCCTTCGCCCATCTCGCCCTCTCCGGCGCTATGCTAAATGACCCGGCCGCTCCCATTCTCCGCTTCGGGCCGACTGGAGCACGGCGTCCGTTACTTGATCCGTCGCCAATCCGTCACGAAATGTCGGGGCCGCCGGCACGCCGCTCGACAACCCGTCGAGAAAGTCCGCGACCTGATGGACGAATGTGTGTTCGTAGCCGATCTGCAAACCCGGCACCCACCAGTGTTTCATATAGGGATGATCGCCATCGCTGATGTGCAGCGAACGCCAGCCGCGCACCTTCCCCTCGTCGCGGTGATCGAAATACTGCAAGCGGTGCAGGTCGTGCAGATCCCAAAAAATCGAGGCGTGCTCGCCATTGATTTCGAGCGTGTACAGAGCCTTGTGACCCCTCGCATAGCGGGTGGCCTCGAACGTGCCGAGCGACCCGTTGGCGAAGCGCGCAAGGAACATCGAAGCGTCGTCGATGCTGACCGGCTCGACTTTGCCGGTGAGATTATGCTTGCGCTCCTTGATGAAGGTTTCCGTCGCCGCGGTCACCATGTCGATGCCGCCATTCAGCCACATGGCGGTGTCAATGCAGTGCGCCAGCAAATCGCCGGTTACGCCGCTGCCCGCGACGGCGGCATCCAGCCGCCACAGGCCGGCGCCGCCTTGCGGCAGGTCGGCGGACATCGTCCAGTCCTGCAGGAACTTCGCCCGGTAATGGAAAATCTTGCCGAACCGGCCTTCGTCGATGAGCTGCTTGGCGAGAGTGACGGCCGGAACACGCCGATAATTGTACCAGACCATATTGGGCGTCTTAGCGGCCTCGACCGCCTCAACCATTCGAGTTGCTTCGGCCGCGTTTCGGCCTAGCGGCTTTTCGCACATCACCATCTTGCCGGCCTGGGCGGCGGCGATGGCGATCTCGGCATGAGTGTCATTCGGGGAGGCGATGTCGACGAGATCGACATCCGGGCGCGAAACCAGCTTCCGCCAGTCCGTCTCAAAGGATTGATAGCCCCACTGCTCGGCAAAGCCTCTGACCTTGTCATGCTCGCGGCCGCAGACCGCCTTCAGCATCGGCTCATAGGCGAGATCAAAGAACTGATTAACTTTTCCGAACGCGTTCGAATGGGTGCGGCCCATGAAGCCATAGCCGACGAGGCCGACATTGATCTTGCGCTTGTCACCCATGCCCCGCCCCCGTTCGCTGAGCCATTCGCCGCCGCCTATTGGACCCAGCCATGCGCTTCGCGCACCTTGAGCATCACGCCGAGAACGTCGTTCCAGGTCTGCTGCTTCATCATCTCCGAGTTCGGAAACATGCAGCCGTCCCAGCAGATGTGTTTGCAAACGCGGGTGACCGCGCCCTCGTCGTTGCGTAGCCAGTAACCAGCGTCATGCACAATATCGAGCTTGCCCTTCGGGTCCTTCGCCATGCAATGACGCCCGGTCTTGTCGTGCGAGCCGCTACCCTTAACCGTCGCGTCGTTCTGGGCCACGTGGAAGTCAATGGTCCACGGTCGCAGCGCGTGGGTGACCGTCTTCAAGGCCTGTTCGAGGGCAGCCCGGTCCTTCCAGTCGTAGCCGTCAGGCAAGATGCGGTGCTCGGGCGCGTTGTACCCCATGGTGTAGAGAAGCGTATGCGCCATATCGGCCTGGAAGCCGAGGGTCGCAGGTCTGCCGACCATCTCGAGGAGCTGGACCATGTTTTTCCAGCTGTGCATGCCGCCCCAGCAGATCTCGCCTTCCGCCGCCAGGCGCTCGCCGTAGGTCTCGGCCACATCGCAGGCCCGCTTGAAAGTTTCGGCGACTTTCTTTTGGTTGCCCGCCGGGTCGGCGGCCCAATCGCTGACGCTGGCGGCTGAGTTGATCCGCACCACGCCCGTTGGTCGAATGCCGATCTCTCGCAGTTGTTTGCCGATTCGACAGGCCTTCTCGACCATCGTCAAAAAGAGCTTGCGTTCATCATCCGAGCCCATCGCTGATCCCCCGCCGACGGGCGGCCAAACCGGAGCGACCAAAGAGCCTATGGCGAGACTGTGAGAATGCACTTTGTCGGCGAGGCGTTTGACGTCGTCGCGGCTGGCGTCGATAGGGGTGTGAGGCTCGGCGAGGAACAGGTCGACGCCGTCAAACCCGACGCCGTCGATGCGCGCAGCCGCCGTTAGTTCCAGCATGGTGTCGAGGCTGATGGGCGGCTCGGCGTCCCCGCCCTTCCCGACCAGACCAGGCCACATTGCGTTGTGCAGCTTTGGAAAGTTATTTCCGCTCATCGCCTCCCTTCCTATTGGTCGCTATTCACTCTAGGCTACCCCACCTAGAGGACGGGTTGTGTCCCCGCCTAGCCGCTCCCAATTCCAACAGGCTTGGTCAAACTCAACTATTATATTAATATCACGCTCTGTCAAATTCCTTCAAGGCCAAAAACCCGGACCAACCGAATGTCGGCACAGCGTTTCAAACTGCCGGAAGCGGCCGCCATTGCCGGCGTCGACGTCGCTTTCGACCAGATCGATCGCGCGCGGCCATTGCGCGAGCAGATCTATGGAATGATCCGTCGGCTGATCCTGACCAGCGAGTTCGCGCCGAACTCGATTATCGATGAAAGGGCGATCGCATCGAAGCTCGGAGTTTCCCGCACGCCCGTTCGCGAGGCTGTCAAAAAACTCGCCGACGAGAATCTCGTCGAGGTAAAGGCCCAGTCGGCGACGGTTGTAGCGCCCATAGACCGCAAGCTGATCCGCGAGGCGTTCCTCATCCGTCGCGCGCTTGAGGTCGAGAGCATTGGCTTCGCCGCCGAGCTCATGACTGAACGTCACGCAGAGCGGCTGGAGGAGCTGCATCTTCTGCAAACGCGCGCCGTCCGGCGCAAGCGCTACGTCGACGCCCTCTCGTGGGATGAAGCCTTTCACCGTTATATCAGCGTAATTAGCGACTTGCCGCGGCTGTGGAGGGCCATCGAAATATCAAAGGCGCAACTCGATCGCTGTCGTCACCTGACCGTTCCCAGGCCTGGACTGGCCGAAGCGACGTTGGCGCAGCACAAGAAAATTATCGAAGCTCTAGTTCAGAAAGATCAAGCCTTGTCGCGTCGCATGATGAGCGAGCATCTTGAAAAAGCCTATGAGGGAATCGTCCAATTCCTCGGATCAACGAGGTCTGACTGTTAGTGTACCGAAATTTACAAGAGCATGCAAAGTTGTACGGTGGATACTGTCGGGGGTGGTTACGCCGCACGCGCGAGTTTGTGACTGTCTTTTGACGTTCAAGATGCGGAGTATTGTCGTTGGAATCATCTCCGTAGCGAGCTTGTCGAAGCTGTCATGAGCGAGCCTTTGAACCAGTAGTAGGGGTCATCGTGGAATCTTGTTCCAAAGGCATCGTCACATTGCCACGCGAAGGGCGCGAGCGGACTATAAGGGGTACGGATTGTCATGCGGCCGCGACGACCTCGCGCCACGTACGCATCGCCGCAGCGCGGAGCACGCGGTGTGATCGACGTGAGATGGTGTTGGAGGTTGAAAGTGTTGTACACGGCGGCGTGGGTCGAGAGGAGCCTCTGGGCTGAACCCGCGCTCTTGAAGCGCTGCGTCTTGCGCTCCCGCGTTTAAGCGCAACGCGACAGGCCTCGTCGTCCGGCCGCGGGGCCTCGAAGCGAGCGCGATCGCGCACATACCCGTCCCCGTGACGTCAACTCATGGGGCCGGGGACTGCTTTGTCGGCGCGCTCGCAGCGAGGATCGCGATCTTCACTCTCGGTGCAAAGTGACGGCGACGACATGCCGTAACCGGCAGAGAACGCGAGACAATCCGCGGTGGTGGGGCCGCACAACTTCAACCTCATGACCGACGGGCCTGAAGATATCCGAACCTTGAGCATTTTCAGGAGGTTCGCTTCTCCCTTACCCCACAGCTTGCTTGCACCGAGAGTGAGGCAGACCCCATTTTCTTGCCCATTGGACGGCCAAGCCATTGAAAAACCTTCGGCGCCGCATCGCGACCGCGCTGGCTCAAGCCTCCCCTTGGGTTTCGGCGCGGAACGGATGGGCCGGATAGACGCCGAGGATGCGCAACTCCCGCGAGAAGAATTCGAGCTCTTCCAGCGCCCGTTTGAGCGGCGGATCGTCTGGATGGCCGTCGACGTCGGAGAGAAACTGGGTGGCGGAGAACTCGCCGCCTTCCATGTAGCTCTCGAGCTTGGTCATGTTGACGCCGTTGGTGGCGAAGCCGCCGAGCGCCTTGTAGAGCGCCGCCGGCACGTTGCGCACCCGGAACACGAAGGTCGTCACTACCGGCCCCTCTCCGGCCGTCGCCCAACGGGCGTCCTTCGACAAGACGACAAAGCGGGTCGTGTTGTGGTTCTCGTCCTCGACGTCGGAAACGAGGGTCTGCAGCCCGTAGATCTGGCCGGCGAGCGTGGTCGCCAGGGCGGCGCGGCTCTTGTCCGCACATTCCGCGACTTCGCGCGCTGAGCCTGCGGTATCGCTGGCGACCATCGGCTTCAGCCGGTGGCGGCGGATAATGTTTCGGCACTGGCCGAGCGCATGGACGTGGCTGTGGACGGACTTCAGGTCCTCGATCCGGGCGCCGGGAACCGCGAGCAGCTGAAAGTGGATCGGCAGGAAGGTCTCGCCGACGATATGCAGCCCCGAAGCGGGCAGCAGCGCGTGGATGTCGGCCACCCGCCCGGCGATCGAGTTCTCGATCGGGATCATGCCGAGGGCGGCCGAGCCGTCCTGCAGGGCGGCGAAGGCATCCTCGAAGGTCGCGCAGGCGAGCGGCGTCAGGTCGGGATAATTCTCGACGCAGGCGATATGCGAATTGGCCCCGGGCTCGCCCTGATAGGCGATCGCGCGCGTTCCGGTCATCGGCTCTTCTCCGGCGCGAGCAGGAGCCGCGCGCGCTCCAGGTCTTCGGCCGTGTCGACGCCGAGCGGCGCGGCGTCGACGAGCGCGATGTCGATCCGCATCCCGGCCTCCAGCGCCCGCAACTGCTCGAGCCTCTCCCGCCGCTCGAGGGCTGAGGGCGGGGCGGCGACAAATCGCCGCAGCGCCTCGCGGCGAAAGGCGTAGAGGCCGATATGGTGCAGGAGATCGCCTTCGCCCCATGGCGCTCGCGCCCGGGTGAAATAGAGCGCTCTCAGGCGGCCGGGACTGACTTCGGCGCCGACCGCCTTGACGACGTTGGGATCGTCCTTCTCTTCGGCGCGCGTGATCGGGGTCGCCAGCGTCGCGATGTCGACGGCGGCGTCGCCGAGCGGCGCCAGGCAGGCGCGCACGCAACTGCGCTCGATCGTCGGCAGGTCGCCCTGCAGATTGACCACGATATCGTGGGTTTGATCGGGGTCGACGACGCCCAGCGCCTCGAAAATTCGATCGGATCCGGATCCGTGGTCCGGGCGCGTCAGGATCGCATTTCCGCCGACCGCGCGCACCGCGTCGGCGACGCGCTGATCGTCGGTGGCCACCCAGACCGGCCCGACGGCAGCCTCGCTCGCCCGCCGCCAGACACGCGAGATCATCGGTTCGCCGTGAATGTCGGCGAGCGGCTTGCCCGGCAATCTGGTCGACGACATGCGCGCGGGGATGAATACGACAGGATTGGCCATAAGTCTAAGCAAAGAAGCCGGGAGAGGGTGGGCTTATACGTGTTGCCAAGCGCGGCGCAAAGCGGCTAATCAAAAGCTGGCGCGGCGTCGCCGGTCCGCAGCCGTTCAACTTCACCGAGGAAAGCCGAGCATCCCATGGATCCGATGCAATACGCACCCAAGAACTCGGTCGCGCTCGCCGTGCTCGGGTCGATTCTGTTTTGGATCTTGCTTGTCGCCTTCAGCAATCTGGTCTTCATGCCCGCGCCCCCCAAAGTTCCTGGCTTCGCCCTGCCGAGCGCCCCCGAAGCGACGGCGTCAGCGCCGGCCAAGCCCGGCGCGCCCGAGACGCCGTTGCCGGTGCTGCTCGCCAAGGCCGATGTGACCAAGGGCATGCACGACGCCAAAATCTGCGAGACCTGCCACAATGTCGAGAAAGGGGGCGGCGTCAAGATTGGGCCGCCGCTGTGGGGCGTCGTCGGACGCAAGGTCGCCTCGGTTCCCGGCTTCGACTATTCCGATTCGCTGAAATCCCACGGCGGAGACTGGACCTTCCAGGCTCTGAACAAGTGGATCACCGATCCGAGAGCGGTCGCCCCCGGAACGAAGATGGCCTTCGCCGGCGAAGCCGAACCGCAAAAGCGCGCCGACATCCTCGCCTATCTGCGGACGCTCTCTGACTCTCCGGTCCCGTTGCCGAAAGCCGCCGCCGCGCCCGCCGCAACCGCCGCTCCCGCCGCCGCCGCTCCCGCCGCCGCCGCTCCCGCCGCCGCGCCTTCGGAGTCGCTGCACGCGGCTCTCGAGGCCGCCAATCCGGCCAAGGGCAAGCAAGACGCCAAGATCTGCGAGGCTTGCCACAATCTCGACAAGGGGGGCGGCCCTAAGATTGGGCCAGATCTTTGGGGCGTCGTCGGGCGAAAGATCGCTTCGGTTCCCGGATTCGACTATTCCAGTTCGCTCAAGTCCGTTGGCGGCGACTGGACCTATGAGATGCTGAACAAGTGGGTGGATGACCCCAAATCAGTCGCGCCGGACACCAAGATGACCTACCCGGGCGAAAAGAACCTGAAGAAGCGCGCGGACATCCTCGCCTATTTGCGCACGCTCTCGGACGCGCCCGTCCCTTTCCCGAAGTGAGGCGGGCGGAAAAAATGGAGAGTTGAACAGGGCGGGGCGCGATCTTGCGCCTTCTCGGCGGAGGGGACGGCGCGGGAGAAGATTCGCCGCGCCGCTTATCTCGACGCCTTCGCGTTTCAAGCGCCGAGTTCTATCGGCAGCGCGGATATCGGGAATTCGACCGGGTCAATGACTTCCCTTCCGCACCCGCGCGGACTTGGCTGCAGCGACTGGGCTCTTCTCCGCTGGGCTCTTCTCCGCTTGCCGAAAGCCGGTTTTCAGCGTCAAATCGCGCCGGCAATTTAAAGGGAGGGAAATGTGAATCTCGGCGTCACTGACAAGGCGCGTCCGCTCGTCGCCGCGGTGCGAGCGATGGTGCGCGACGAGATCATGCCGCTCGAGGCGGAATACGAGGCCGAGGTCGGACGCGAGGTCGACCGGTTCAAGCCGACGGCGCGCATGGTCGAGATCCGAGAAACCCTCAAGGAGAAGGCGCGCGCGAAGGGCCTGTGGAACTTCTGGCTGACCGACTCCGACAAGGGTTACGGTCTTACGACGGTCGAATACGCCTACCTCGCTGAGGAAATGGGCTGGTCGACGCTCGCTTCCGAAGTCTTCAACTGCTCGGCGCCGGACACAGGCAACATGGAGGTGCTGGAGCGCTTCGGCTCCCAGGACCAGAAGGCGCGCTGGCTGCCCGATCTTCTCGAGGGGCGCACGCGCTCGGCCTATCTGATGACCGAGCCGGCCGTGGGTTCGTCCGATGCGACCAACATCGCGATGGACGCCCGCCTTGACGGCGACGAATGGGTGCTCAACGGCGAGAAATGGTGGTCGTCAGGCGCGGGTGATCCGCGCTGCTCCCTCTACATCACCATGACGTTGACCGATCCCGACGCCGCCCCGCACGCACGTCATTCGATGCTGCTGGTCCCGGCGGCGAGCAAGGGCGTCGAGGTCCTCAGGGCGTTGACGGTCTACGGCGACGATGACGCTCCTCATGGCCATATGCACATCCGCTTCGCCGACGTGCGCGTTCCCAAGGACGCGGTCATTCTGGGGCGCGGGCGCGGATTCGAGATCGCGCAAGGACGGCTCGGCCCCGGGCGCATCCACCATTGCATGCGCGCGATCGGCCAGGCCGAGCGCGCGCTCGAGGCCATGTGCCGGCGCGCCGCCGCCCGTTCCGCCTTCGGCCAGAAGCTCGCCCGCCTCGGCGCCAATCCCGACATCATCGCGGAAGCGCGCATGAGCATCGAGATGGCGCGACTTCTATGCCTCAAGGCGGCCTGGGCGATGGACACGCAGGGCGCGCGCGCGGCGGCGCCCCTGATTTCGCAGATCAAGGTGATCGCGCCGCGCGTCGCGCTCGAGGTGATCGATCAGGCGGTGCAATTGCACGGCGGCGCCGGGGTCAGCCAGGATTTCCCGCTCGCGCGCATGTGGACCCATGTCCGCACGCTACGCCTCGCCGACGGGCCCGACGCCGTGCACCGGCGTGTGATCGCCAAAGCCGAGATGAAACGCTATTCGAACGAGGCGGGGACGCGGTGAGCGGTGCGTTCCCCGAGGACGCGAGGACGCTCGACGCCTGGCTCAGCGCGCACGTCGCGGGCTTCCGGGCGCCGAGCGCGGCGAGGAAATTCGCCTCCGGCCAGTCGAACCCGACCTACCTGATCGAAGCTCCCAGCGGACGCTATGTGCTGCGCCGCAAGCCTCCCGGCAAGCTGCTGAAGAGCGCGCACATGATCGAGCGCGAGTTCCGGGTTCTGCGGGCGCTGGAGGGCAGCGGGTTTCCCGCGCCTCGCGCGCTGGCGCTGTGCGAGGACGATGGCGTCATCGGCACGACGTTTTATGTCATGACCTATGTCGAAGGGCGCATCTTCTGGGACCCGGCGCTGCCCGAACTCGCGCGCGAGGATCGCAGTCCGGTCTATGACGCGATGAACGAGGGGTTGGCCCGGCTCCACGGAATCGACGTAGCCGCCGCAGGTCTTTCAGACTTTGGCAAGCCCGGCAGTTATTTCGCCCGACAGCTGCGGCGCTGGAGCGAACAATATCGCTCGAGCGAGACAATCAGGATCGACGACATGGACCGTCTGATCGACTGGCTCGGCGAGCGAGTTCCAGTCGACGATGGCCGCATCGCTTTGGTGCACGGCGACTGGCGAATCGATAACATGATCTTCGACGCCCGCGCGCCCCGCCTGGCGGCGGTGCTCGACTGGGAGCTGTCGACGCTCGGCCATCCGTTCGCCGATCTCGCCTACCAGTGCATGTATTGGCGCATGCCCAATGCGCTTCGCGGCCTCGGCGGCATCGACCGCGCGGCGCAGGGCATTCCAACCGAGGCCGAATTTGTCGCCGCCTATTGCCGGCGTGCGGGGCTCGAAAGCGTGCCAGATTGGACCTTTCTCATCGCCTTCAGCTTCTTCCGCATCATCGCCATCGCTCAGGGCGTCTATAAGCGTTCCCTCGACGGCAACGCGTCGAACCCGGAAAAGGCCCGGCAAATGGGCGAGACGGTGCCGGTGATGGCGCGCCTCGCGATGGAGGCGATCCGGACCGGCGCATGATCTGTGGTCCAAGGGGGCCTGTCCTCCGGCCGCCAAAGTCCGCCGCCAAAGTCTTGCGGGCCGGGGGCGCCCATGCTAATCGCCGCCCCGACCTGGCGGCGGGGCTCGAACTCTTGCGCCGTCGGCCCCAGGAGAGGTGGCAGAGTGGTCGATCGCGCCGCACTCGAAATGCGGAGTACGCGCAAGCGTACCGGGGGTTCGAATCCCTCCCTCTCCGCCACGAACTAAAGTATTGATATCACTGCGGTCTTAATTCATAAAGCGCCAATCTTCGACCGACACTTCAAAGGCTTGCGAGCGGGATTCGAAAGGCCGCTCCGGGGGAGACGCGGACGGGGCGATTTCCTTTCCGTTTCGGAGGGCTTACGCTCCCTCGGTCTCACCGGCAGAACGGCCGTCTCTGACTGCGGCCCAGGCGGAGTGGACGAGAGGCGCGTCTCACGTCGGGTTCCTCATTGGCCGTGCTGGGACGGGACGGCGCTTTTGGCGGCGCCATCGTGTTGGGAACAACCCCTTGAAGACGTTCCGGCTCAGCCGAAGCCCAAGGCCTTGCGCTGCCCCCACCAGTCGAGCGGCAGGCGGGTGTCGGCCATCAGTTTGCTCGCCGTAAGCGGGACCGGTTGTCGACCGTTCAGGATCGCAAGGACGATGTCGGGTGCGAGAAAGTTCAGGCGCGTGAGGCGCGCTGCGTAGGGCGCGCCCATGCCTTCCTGCGCGCCAACCTCTTCCAAAGTGCAACTCGGACGCGCGGCAAGACTTCGGGCGAGCGCATGGGCGCCAACAAGCAACCGGACGAGCGCAGCGTCGGGCGGGGCTCGGCTATCAGCGCCGTCGAACACGAACTTCATTTCCATGCCGGCGCGTTTCAGTTCGGCCGGCGGAGCCGGTCGACGATCAGGCGCTCGAGTTCGGTCGCCGGCAGGCGCTGCCCCGCTCCCGCTTCGTGCTTATTCCTTGATCTGACGTCCGTGATCAGCCGCCGCGAGACATAGTAGCGATAGCGTTCGCCCGTCTTGATTGCGTGCGTCGGCGTCATGAGTTGCCCCGCGGCGTCGAACAGAATGCCGGGAAGCAGATAGGCGAGCTTCGCTTCGTCGCGCGCGCCCCGCCTCTCGACCCCGTTGGCCTCCAACTTCTTCTGAACCTGCCGCCAGAGCTCCTCGTCGACGATTGGAGGGTGCTCGCCCGGATAAGCGGATCCTTTGTGAACAATCTCGCCGCGATAGACCCGGTTCTGCAGCATCTTGTAGAGGGCGCCGCGCGAGAAGGGTTGGCCGCCGTAGGCGCTCCCGTCGGCCGCCGTCCTTCGGTTGCTGATCATCCCCTCGACGTCGAGCGCGGTCTTCAATGCGCGAACCGAGCTGAGTTCGAGATAGCGGCGGAAGATCGCCCGAACGGTTTCGGCCTCGGCCTCGTTGACGACCAGTTTTCGGTCCTTGACGTCGTAGCCGAGCGTCGGCTGGCCGCCCATCCAAAGTCCCTTCTTCTTCGACGCCGCGATCTTGTCGCGGATGCGCTCGCCGGTCACCTCGCGTTCGAACTGAGCGAAGGACAGTAGAACGTTGAGCGTCAGCCGCCCCATGCTGGTCGTCGTATTGAAAGCCTGGGTGATCGAGACGAATGAGACCGCGTTCGCATCGAAGACTTCGACGATCTTGGCGAAGTCGGCCAGCGACCGGGTCAGGCGATCGACCTTGTAGACGACCACCACCTCGATCCTTCCGGCGACGATATCGGCGAGCAGGCGCTTCAGCGCCGGCCGCTCCATGTTTCCTCCGGAGAACCCGGGGTCGTGGTAGAGTTGCGGCGACGACCGCCACCCTTCCTGCCTCTGACTGCGGACATAAGCTTCGCAGGCCTCCCGCTGGGCGTCGAGGGAGTTGAACTCCTGTTCGAGTCCCTTCTCCGACGACTTGCGGGTGTAGACCGCGCAGCGGGCGCGCCCGCTCAGCGGGGCTTGCGGGATGGTCCTGGACGAGGACCGCCCGGAATTCGGAGCGATCTTTCCGATCCGCCATGGACGCTCTGCTTTGCGCGCGCTCCGACGCATCGAGCGTCTGAACTCGCGCACGCCGCGGACCTCGGGCCGCGCCGCATTTGAAGGCTCGTGTTGTCTAAAATGCGGGGGACAGGTCACATCTCCGACGCAAGCGGCTGGCGGCGCTGCGTCCGACCCAGGCGCCAGTCGCCGCTTCGTCAGCCCGAAGAATCTTGGACCCGACCAGTGCGCCCCGGTGATCTCGCGAGCGATCTCACTCAAGGAGCCGTATCACTTTCCCTCGAACTCGAAAGCATCGTCGAGAACCGCGACGACATGCGTTCGCCCGTGCCACTCCCGGACGAGCCGCGCGCCGGGCTTCAGGCGAGGCAATGTCGGCTCCGGCGCCTCGGCTGCCTCAGCGCGATCCGTTACGGCCGCCGACCTTGCGAGTGTCTGCCGCGCCCACTTTGGCAGCCTGCCGAACTCGAGTTCCTGAACGCCGTACGCCAACGCTCGCACGAGCAAATCTCGGCTGATGCGCGGCGGGTCCGAGCGGCAGACTCGCCTCCATTCGTCGCGCAACGCCGAGCCGTCGAGCTCTTGCAATCGCTTGAGGCGCGACTGCAGGGATGGGGCGGTCCATGATGTTGCCGCAGGCTCCGCATCGGCGGGAGCCTGACAGCCGCCCGGGGCCGCAGATTGTGTCCCGTGGCGTGGTGTAGCTCGTCGAGCGTCGCCGGTTCCCGGCTGAGCCGGGTTGGTCAGGCTGCCACGGCGGACAGGATGACGATGGGATTATCGCTGATTGGAGCGATGGTTTCCAGGGTCATGTATCGCGCGCGTTGGACGGCCCATTCGTCGTTTTGCTCCATCAGGATTGCGCCGACGAGGCGGATGATGGCGTCTTCGTTGGGGAAGATGCCGACGACATTGGTGCGTCGCTTGATTTCGCCATTGGGGCGCTCGATGGGGTTGGTCGAGCAGATCTTGGGCCAATGCTCTTTGGGAAAGTCCATGAAGGCGAGGACGTCGACCTCGGCGTCGTCGAGCAAGGCGGCGAGTTTTGGCAGATTGGCGCGCAACTGGTCGGCGACATGGCGCCATTGCTTGCTGGCGGCGGCCGGCGCGTCTTGAGCGAAGGCGGTGGCGATGAAGGCTGAAACGACACGGCGGCCGTTCTTGTTGGCGTGCGCCAGGGCGTTGCGCATGAAGTGGACGCGACAGCGTTGCCATGTCGCGCCGAGCACTTTGGCGGCGGCGGCCTTCAGCCCTTCGTGGGCGTCCGAGATCACCAGCTTGACCCCGCGCAGGCCGCGCCGCGCCAGCTTGCGCAAGAATTCCGTCCAGAATGTCTCGGCTTCCGAGGGACAGATATCCAGGCCCAACACCTCGCGCCGGCCGTCGCCATTGACGCCGATGGCGATGACGACGGCGGTCGAGACGATGCGGCCGGCCCGGCGCACTTTCACGTAGGTCGCGTCCAGCCAGATATACGGCCAATCGCCTTCGATCGGACGGCCGAGGAAGGGTTGGACCCTCTCGTCGATCTCCTCGCACAGCCGGCTGACCTGGCTCTTGGAAATCCCGTCCATGCCCATGGCCCGAACCAGATCGTCGACCGAGCGGGTCGAGACGCCTTGGACGTAGGCTTCCTGCACGACGGCCGCGATCGCCTTCTCCGCCAGGCGGCGCGGCTCGAGAAAGCTGGGAAAATAGCTGCCCTTGCGCAGCTTGGGGATGCGCAACTCCACCGTTCCGGCGCGCGTTTCCCAGTCGCGGTCGCGGTAGCCGTTGCGCTGCGCCAACCGCTCGGCCGAGCGCTCGCCATGGGCGGCGCCGGTGCGGCTTTCCATGTCCAGCTCCATCAGGCGCTGGGCGGCAAAGCCGATCATCTCGCGGAGATAATTCGCGTCGGGGGTCTTTGCCAAAAGGGCTTGAAGGGCCATTCTGTCGTTGGTCATCGTCGGTTCCTCGGTTGCGTTGATCTTCGCAACCCGACCCTACCGGAGAATCAGCGATGACCGCCGCAAGCCGCTCGCTCGCTACGGCGCTATGGGGAGCGCGCTTCGCGAGCGGCTTGCTCCATCCTTGCTACACCACCATTTGGGACACAACCGGGCCGCATCAGACATTGACTTAACGGCGGTCATTGCGCGGCCTCTTCGCCGCGGGCGACGATCCGGTAAACCGAAGCGCTGTCGCGTTCTTTCCGCGTGAGGCTCAGCTCATAACCCCGGCGTCGCAACCCTGTCAGCGCGGCCCGCGTCGTGTGCTCGAGCCAGCCGGTCGCCGCCGTTAGTTCGCCGATTGTAGCGCCGGCGTCGGCGACAAGCATGCCGAGGACGCGCCCAAGCTTCGAGTTCGGCGGCGGCGCGCGGGTTGCCATCAGAGAGGTCTCGTTGTGCAAGCCATCATGCGCCGAGGCCGACGCTTCAAGGAGAAGGGACGATCCACGCGATGGCGCTTGCAGCCCTAACTCTGTTGCGGCGCCCGGAACCGAAGGCGCCTTTTCCCCGTCAGCCGCCTCAATCATTGCCGATGCCGCCTTCAGCCCCTTCACGGTCAGCTTGAGCGCGTAGGTCTCGCCGCTGGCCGCATCCTTGCGCCAGACCGGCGCGCCGTAGCGAGCCTTGATTTCCTTCACCCAACCAGCGTCAATCAAATTGCCAGCGAGGGTCTTGACGGCGGCCGCACGCGCATTCGCCGGTGGCGTCACAAGGCGATCTTCTCGCGTCGTCGCGGCCTGCAGCGTCGACCGCTGCGTTTTGGACATCTTCTTGAACATTGCAGAACCTCTCGCGTCATCGGGGACCGAGCCAACCTCGGCCCCTCACTGACGCGAGCCCCGGATCGACGCAGATAGCCGTGGCTTCAGGCTCGCACGCGCACAATTCGCCGCTCGCCCACAAAGACACTGACGCTCTCTTCGAGCTGGAAATCCAGTCCTTTCTGCCGATAACCGTGCGACTGCGCGTTTTCATTTCCCGGTTTTCCACCCTTCGCGGGATCTATTGAATTCCGGCGTCGAGCGCCCAAATGCCGACACAGCATCGGGGATTGGTCGATAGTTCAAGTCTCACCAGTACCTGATTTTGTTCAGTTTTCAGTTCTGAGCACCTTTCGCCGCGATTGCGCGCGGATATGGCCCGGCGGCTGGGAATTTTGGTCTCTCGGCGGATCATATTCGGCGCTCCGGGGCGAAATCTGCGCCCTGTCTCTGGCGGCGAATATTGTGTTTCCGCGGGGGCGGCGGGCGATTCCCGGTAGAGACTTCGGTTCGAGACGCCTGAGCCCGGTTCGATGCGGCGCAGACCGCGACGGTCGCCGCGGAGCGGCGAAGACTCGACGACGCGTTTGCTATGGCGCTCCGAGGATTTCACGCTCGCGCGCAATGAGCCGAGCGGGGTGCGCCAGATTGTCTATCGCATGAAGGGGGCTGGCGCGCCTGCGGCAAGAAGGAATTTTGGCCATTGACCGGCGAGGGTCAGGCGGGACGCTGCAGGCCCAGGGCGCGCCATTGATCGGCGAAGCGCGGCGGGAGATCCATAAGGCGTGTGACGGGCATTGTCACGGCGCTTACGGCTTGCGGGCTTCTCGACGGCGGGGTAGCCGCCTGCGGATGAAAAAGATCAGCTACGCCGGATAACGCTTCCCGCCGGAGATCATTCAGCAAGCGATCTGGCTTTACCTCCGGTTCACGCTCAGCCTGCGCGACGTGGAGGATTTGTTGGCGGAGCGTGGAGTGGCGGTTTCCTACGAGACCGTTCGGCGTTGGGTGAACCATTTTGGTCCGATGATCGCTGCTGACCTACGCAAGCGTCGTCCGAAGCCTCACGCCACTTGGCGTCTCGACGAGGTTTATCTGAAAATCGACGGCCGAATGGTAACGTGGCGATCGCTATCTGCGCACGTTGCTGATCCACGGCGCTCGCTCCGCGCTCGGGCGGGTTCGAGAGAAGCGGATCCAAGGAGCCGTGGCTCGACAAGATGCGGCAGCGGCGACACCCCAACATCGTCGCCGTCGCGCTCGCCAACAAGAATGCGCGGATCGCCTGGAGCTTGCTCACCAGCGACAATGTCTACGACGCCAGCCTTTCGGTTGGCGCGGCGTAACGGCGGAACCCGAACGAAAGGATCAACAGGTCCCGCCTGGCAATTGCAGCGATTGGCGGAAGATGGTGAAACGGTCACTCCGTCGCTTCCCGAACCTGGTGTCTGGACCGGTAACTCCCAAGCCGGGGTAAGTCCTATTTGTCACAGGGAGTGAGGAATTTCGTGGGTGGCGGCGAAGGGGGGCGACAAGGGGGGAGGATTGTGACTCAAGGGTGGGATGAGTCTTCCGCGGGAAGTCGAAGCCCTGATTGCGGCGCAGGCGCGCGAGATCGAGCGTCTTCGCGCCGAGGTGGCGCAGTTGCGCCGACGGCTGGGTCTGGACAGCACGACGAGTTCCAAGCCGCCTTCGAGCGACGGGCTGAAGAAGAAGCGGCGCCTTCCCGGCGGCCTTCATGGCCGTTCGGGCAAGGCGAGCGGGGGACAGCGGGGCCACAAGGGCGACACGCTGCGGCGAACGGCGACGCCTGACCGGATCGTTGGGCACGAGGCTCAGACCTGTCGCCATTGCCGGGCGGGGTTGACGGCTTCGATGCAAACCGGCGTCGAGGCGCGCCAGGTGTTCGATCTGCCCGAACGGCTGATCGAGGTCACGGAGCACCAGGCCGCCATCTACGCTTGCGCCCATTGCCGCGGCGTGACGCGGGCTTCGTTCCCCGCGGAGCGTTCGCCCCGGCGGAGCTGGTCGGGGTTGCGCAGCCGGGGCGAACGCGGTGGGTGAGGGACGGTTCTTTTGAGGGTCAGGCGCGGTTCTTGAAGCGCCAGCTTTCGTTGCCGGTCTCGACGATATCGCAATGATGCGTGAGACGATCGAGCAACGCGGTGGTCATTTTGGGATCGCCGAACACGCTCGGCCATTCGCCGAAGGCGAGATTGGTGGTGACGATGATCGAGGTGCGCTCGTAGAGGCGGCTGATCAGGTGGAACAACAACTGCCCGCCGGCCTGGGCGAAGGGGAGATAGCCGAGTTCGTCGAGAATGACG
>CAWIHZ010000023.1:0-322758 GCA_963835955.1 uncultured Alphaproteobacteria bacterium
GGCGTTGTCCGCGAACTATCGCTTCGGCTAGGGCAGGTTTGGGGTGATCGTATAATTCCATTCGCCGTGAAAGTCGTGGCGGGTGAGATTGACGGCTTCGATCTCGTCGTCCGACACTTTGAGGCCGGCGGGATAGGCGTTTGGGTCGAGTTCGCAGCGAACTTTGAGGCCGGTCGTCGTCGTTGTTGCGGCGATCAGTTGGACGATGACCTGATGGCTGACGAGCGGCTTGCCGCGCCAGTTGCCGGTGATGAACGAGAACAGGCGATGCTCGATCCTGTTCCATTTGCTTGTGCCGGGCGGCAGGTGGCATACGGTGATCGGCACGCTGAGTTCGTCGGCGAGCTTCTGCAGTTCCAGCTTCCACAGCCGCACGCGTGAGCCGTTGCTGCCGCCGCCGTCGGCCGTGATCAACAAACTGCGGGCGTTCGGATAGCGCTCGCGCCCCATGAGCCTCCACCAGGCGCGAATGGCGTTGACCGCGAAGGCCGCCGTGTCGCGGTCGACGCCGACACTGACCCAGCCGGCGTTGCCGGCGATGTCGTAGACGCCGTAAGGCACGGCCCGCCCGAGTTCCGGGATGACGAAGTCATGAACGCGGACTTCCTCAGGCGAGCCCTGCGGCCGCCATTCGCGCCCGGCGTTCTTGAAGTCGCCGACCAGCTCCTTCTTCTTTGTGTCGACGGAGATTGCTGGTTCGCCTGCAGCGAGCGCTTCCTCCACGCGATCGTTGATATAGTGGAACTGCGCGTCGCGATCGGGATGGTTCGAGCCTTCCCGCGTCTTGCGATTGGACTGCAAGCTGTAGTCGAGCTTGCGCAGGAGATCGCCCACAAGCGTGCGCCCGACGGTGTGGCCCATGTCCCGCAAGCTCTGGCTGAGCTTGCGAAGGCTCTTGCAGGTCCACAATAGCGGCGATTGCGGATCGCCGCGCGTCGTCGGCTCAAGAAGAGAGCGCAGATCCTCCAGCAGGCTCGCGTCCGTCTCGCTCGCCGGCTTGCGGCCGCCGCCCGCCCGGCGCACGCGCTCCGCGTCAACCTTCTCGCCGCCGCGCAACTCGCTCAGCGCCCGCCCAATCGTGCTGCGCGCAAGCCCCGTGGCCCGCGAAACGGCGGCGATCCCGCCGCGTCCCGCACTCAGCGCTTCCGCCGCCGCAAACCGTCGCCGACCGCGCTCATCGAGCACCGGATCGAGCGTCGCAAACCGCAAGCGAATAGCCAATTCATCAATCATGCCAGCATGCTATAGAATGCCGTCCGCCGACGGAATCCATCCAACTCAAATCTGACCTAAAACGATTCAACTATTCGCGGACGGCGCCTTAGTCATGCGCAGGTCCTGTTCGGCCAGATTGTTGGTGAACGGGACGTCGAAGTCGACGAGGAAGCGCAAGGTCTCGTCTTTGAAGGTCTTGAGGCGGATGAGGAGATTGTGGCCTGGACGCTGCTTCTTTCGTTTTCTCGAGCCGGGCGCAGGATCGAAGGCCGGCAGGGCGCGATGGAAGGCGAGCCCTTCGCGGACCGCCTGCCAGTAGCGGTCGACGAAGCCTTGCACGCGTTCGGGTTCGAGCGCCCGGGCGTTGGCCTCTTTGGCCTGGCGCACGGCCTTTGCGGCGTCGAGGAGGAGGTCGCGCATGGCTTGCGCCCACGGCTCCTTGTCGATCTCGATGAGCGCCTGGAGTTCGCGCAGGTGATGGGCGTTGCAGAAGGCGTGATCGACGTTCGCAAGGGCGGCGTAGGGGCGAAAATGGTCATGCACGACAACGCCGCCCTTCAACCCCGTGGGAACGTCGCCGCGCGCCTCTCCGACCCGGTAGAGGGTGTGGCTTTGGCTCGAGGTCGTATGCAGCCATTGCAGCGAGCCCGCGATGCGAAAACCGGTTTCGTCGAGATGCCGGACCCTGGCCTGACCGACGCGCGCCCCGATCGCGTGATAGACGCCCTTGAGATCCTCCGCCTTCCGGCGCGCCCACGCCGTCAGGCTCGCCGGGCAGACGAGCGGCGCGCCGAAGAGGTCCTGAAGCGCCTGCGCCGTCCGGTCCTCGGGCACAAGCTGCTGCACGTTGAGATAGACCGCCGCCGCCTTGATGCGTTCGCCATACTGGGTCGGCGAGATCACGCCGTCGGGGAACGAAGCCCGCGTCACGCCGCGGCAATGGGCGCAAGCGTAGATGGCGGCCTGGTGCTCCGTGACCTCGATCAGCCGTTCGGGCAGATCGAACACCTGGCGCGCCTCGACGCCGGTTTGCATCGAAGCCGTCAACCCCGCCCGGCAATGGCGACAGGTCTGAGCCTCGTGCCCAACGATCCGGTCAGGCGTCGCCGTTCGCCGCAGCGTGTCGCCCTTGTGGCCCCGCTGTCCCCCGCTCGCCTTGCCCGAACGGCCATGAAGGCCGCCGGGAAGGCGCCGCTTCTTCTTCAGCCCGTCGCTCGAAGGCGGCTTGGAGCTCGTCGTGCTGTCCAGACCCAGCCGTCGGCGCAACTGCGCCACCTCGGCGCGAAGACGCTCGATCTCGCGCGCCTGCGCCGCAATCAGGGCTTCGACTTCCCGCGGAAAACTCATCCCACCCTTGAGTCACAATCCTCCCCCCTTGTCGCCCCCCTTCGCCGCCACCCACGAAATTCCTCACTCCCTGTGACAAATAGGACTTACCCCGGCTTGGGAGTTACCTATACTTGCATATTTACATATAATAGTTTGAATTTATTCACTATTTCCGGCATCCGCCGCAGCGCCTTGCTGGTCATTCGGTTTGGCGAACCAACGCCGTTGATTCGCGACCCGCAAGCCGCCGCCCTGGTCCGGAAGGGCGGCGCGAGAGAAGCCGACTTATCGGTTCAGCGACGAAATCCCTATCGGTTCCTTCGGCGTATTTTTTTTAGTCTCTCCTCGTCCCTTCGTCCTCCCGAGGCTCTTAAGAACCTTGTTTGGCCTCCGCGAGGGGCTGGCGCCATTTTCAGCCGCGGAATGCGTCTTTTCAATCGTTTGCGGCGCCGATTGGCGCCAATTCGTCGACCGCAGGCCGCGCGAGGACCTTCGTGAGTTGCGCTCGCCCCAGATCTTCCCCGGGTTGGACCGGGGACCGAGGGTCGGACAGGGCGATTTCAAGACAGCCCGGCATGGGCGCCCGCTCGAACCGATTCCGGGTTCGGTCCGATCGGGCGTGGCGCCAGCCCCAAATCCATGCCGACTTCTTACAAATCCTTGCCCTACGCCATTTCGAGCGCGTCAACTGGTCAGCCGCGTGAAGGCTGAAAGCGGTCGCCGCCCTCGGCGCGACAGGCGCGCGTTGATCCAGCGACGAGGACAACCATAGCATGGCTTCTGATTTTCTCAAAGAAATTTTCTAAAAAAACAAAATCCGGCGCCTTACCGCAAAGTCTCAGACCAAGGTCCGCCTTCTCCGCATTCCCTCCGGACCAGACCCCGCCAATGACTATTCCGCGATCCCGACTCCAATTTCAGCGCCGCGGCCGCGCCTAAGAGTTTGTCCGGGAACATCATCTGGAATTGCATAGTTTTCGCGTCATGAGGCGGATAGAAGCGAGCTTGAGGAAGGCGAGCGCCTTGCGATTGAGGCACTCCCAATCCTTGGCGAGCCTTCGGCATCGTCCGAGCCAGGCGAAGGTTCGCTCGACGATCCATCGTTTGGGCAAGACGACGAAGCGTTGAGCTTGATCGGAGCGTTTGACGATCTCGACGTTCACGCGCTTGAGAATGACCCCCAGCGCATCCTGGAACTGCGCCCCTTGATAACCGCCATCGGCGTAGAGCTTCAGAAGGAAGGGATAGAGGCCGAACAAGGTCGCCATCACGAGCACGCCGCCGTCGCGGTCCTGAACATCGGCGCCATGCACGATGGCGTGCATCAGGAGGCCCTGCGTGTCGACGAGAATATGCCGCTTCTTGCCTTTGATCTTCTTGCCCGCATCGTAGCCATGCGGGTCGTGAGCCCCCCTTTTTCAGCGCTTTTCACGCTCTGGCTGTCGATGATGGCCGCTGTCGGAGAAGCCTCGCGCTCTGCTCTTTGGCGGCATTTGACATAGAGGGCGTCATGGATCCGATCGAGCGTGCCGTCCCAACTCCACAGATCAAAATAATCGTACAACGTCGAGCGTGGCGGCAGGTCTTTCGGGATCGCCCGCCACTGGCAACCGGCGCTCAGGATGTACATCAGGCCGTTGACGACCTCGCGCAGCTTGACCGTTCGCTTGTTGCCGCCGCGCTTGGCGGGTGGAATATGCGGCTCGACCAGCGACCACTCCTCGTCGGTCAGGTCAGAGGGATAGCGCAGGCGGCTGCGATCGTAGCGAGCGCGGTTTTCCTTCGTCCACATCGGCGGCGGCTCCCCAAAGAATCAGGCCGCCTCCCTTGAATCACAAATGACTAACCGATTTAATATCTTCCCGGACAGACACTAAGCAGGGCTTCATTGGCAAGCCAACGAAGCCCTGCCATGAAAATAGCATAGGATGGGTTGGCGTTATGCGGCGCGAGCATGCCTTCGGGGGTGACGCGCCGCCACCATTTTCATCCATAATGGCGCGCCCCCGGGCGCTGGTTGGCTGCTTAGAGTCCCTTGAAGAAGCGGGATTTTTATCGGAAAACCGGTGTCCACTTTTCCGAAATCCTGCTTAATGGTGCAAATCTCTCGCTTCACACCCGGTCAGTCCGGTCGGTTGATCGCCGAAGTCGAGCCATGGCGGCCTTTAATCTGCTGAGTTGCGGTTGCGATTCCAATCCCTGCTCAATTCCGAGCTTGGGCGGTGCGGGGCCGCATGCGCCAACTCGACCATTTGCCTGGGAAAATCGGGTGGGTTAAGGTCGTCGCCATCACCGAGTGGACCAGCCCAAATGCTTGCTGACCACGGAATTGCGTCGATTACGGATTCGCCTCGACAACTGGTCGGAACGGCCCAAAGCTAGGACGACATTTGCGTTTCGCAAATGGAGGTGCTCCCGTGCGCAGATTATCCTTGGGCATCTTGGCGATGATAAGCGCAATGGCGCTGACGGGTCCGGCAAGAGCACAAAGCCCCGAACAACGTGCTGACGCTTACATCAAAAACGTACTGGACCCCGAGATCGTGGCCGCGGTCTTTGAACTTCCGGAAACGGAGCGCGCCGACGTCTCCAAAAAGCTTAAGCTATGGCGCAAGGAAATTCGGACCGCAATCATAGAATTCGAGAAAACTCCGGTGACTCGCGAAGCTGTTGCGGCGTGTCTAAAAACATGGGTGCCTGATTATAAAGTGGAGTGGGTGCAGAGATTCTTGCAGGAGACAGCGCCAGTTGCAGCCTTACCGCCAGAGGCTCAGTTCAACGCGATCGTCGAAGCCTACCTCCAATTCCAGGAAACCAGTGACAGGGCGCACTACGGACGTTCGCCTGGGCGCCCGCCAATCGGCGTCACAAAGGTCGTACTGAAAGAGTGTGCAGCACAGGCTGCCATAAAAAAAATGAACTGGCTCGACAACGAAGGGCAGCCCATTCGGTTTCGCGTTTGGCCTTATTTGAGCTACAGATCCAATACTGATTGAAAGCGAGCGATGTTGGATGCAGGCTACGGTCTCTGACAACTGGGCCATCGCCGGTCCCAAGCGTTTGATTTGAACCACTAGGGAGAAACGCATATGGAGCGGAAGCTGATGTTTTGCAGCATACTTCTGCTTCTGCTGCAAATCGTGTTAATAAGCACACAGCGGGCTGACGCTCAAGAAATTGAAATGGTCCCACGCGACCAGTTGTTTTCCGCAGTTCTGGGGCAGGAGATAGGTAGTACATTAGGCAATGCGATGAACGCTTATGCCTTGGGTAAAGCATCACGTGAGCAATTGAACGCTCTTAGAACTGAAATTGCAAAATGTGGCGATCATTGCTCTTCTGATCTGAAACGTGAGCTACATAACCGTGAAACGGCGCAGGCAACAGTAGAAGAGATAATAGATGATTTAGCGTTTAACGGCACCATCTCGCACGCTCGGGCGAACGCCATGAAAAGATTCTTTAGTATTGAGCCAGACGAAGAGTCCCCTGAGCAGAAGGCTTGGGATGACATGAATATTAAAGTAAATACTATTGCGACGTATTGCTACACGATAAGCGACCAAATACCTGAGAGGCAGCAACAGTGTGAAAGTAATATTCCGTATGCGACGGCAAGAGACTTTGATAATTTCGTTTACAATATGTGTAAGCAGAAGGTCCACATGGAACTTGTGCAGGTCGCCAAAGATCTTGGCTTGAACGCTCCACGAGCTGATGACACATATGCGGCTCAAGAAAAAGTCGGCCAGTGCTTCTCTAGTGCAAGCTATTACGTCAATTGGGAGAAAGCCGTTCGCAAAAGTTGCCGCGAACCTAATATGTTGATGAACCCGAAGACAACCGCGCGTTGGTGCATTCCTGAACCCACAGCCGAAGCATCGAAATATAAACTCATCTCATCCCGCGATGTCGAGTTCGACTGGGATTGGCTCAATCCGGCGATGGAGAGGATGGAGATCAGGCCTAAAGTGCATGAGTGCGTCTACGGCCGCGGCGGCGGGCCTGACGCAACCGCGCCAGACGTACTTCCGCGGCGCATTCCGCTCTTTGGCGAGAGCGCGCGCGACCATCTCAAGGGCAAGAAGATCGCCGTCGTTCACGACAAGACGGCCTTCGGCAAGGGTCTCGCCGACGCCGCCCTGGACAAAATGCACAAGCTCGGCATCCGCGAAGTCCTCTACGAAGGCGTCAACACCGGCGAAAAGGACTATTCCGCGATCGTTTCCAAGATCAAGGAGTCCGGCGCCGACTTTCTGGTGTGGGGCGGCCTGCCCCCCGAGGGCGGCCTCATTATCCGCCAGATGCGCGATCAGGGCATGAAGACCGTCATGATCTCCGGCGACGGCACAGCCGACAACAAGTCCGCCCGGATCGGCGGCACAGCCAAGTTTTATTTTTGGGCGCAGGAACCTCCCCCGCTCAGGTTTTTCAGAACCGTTGGCCTCACCGGCGCCATGTACTCGCGGCGCGTTTCAGATAAAGGCGTGGGCGGTGAAATGTTTGCGTATGATTTCGTGGGAGCCGGCCACTACTTAGGAATAAGGGTGGTCGACAGATGTCCGGAAGACTTGGTTAAAGCAATCCGGCTGCGGCAGAGTCTTCTCAAAGAGGTTATGGGTCCGTATCCAAACTAAAAATAGCGTAGTGGCGGATCGAGTTTGGCAATGCGAGAGGGTCGCGTCTTGTCGCGCAGAAGGCCTTCGAACCCTTCGGGCGCAAAATGCGCCATCGCCAGACGCAGGTCTTGGATTTGCCGGTCTCGCGCATGATCGCGTTCGTGCCAAAACCCTCGGCGCTCAGAGCAACAATCTGCGCGCGCCACACGTGTTTCTGCGGCGCGTTGCGGTCTTTGACCAAGGCTCGGAGCCGGTCCATGTCAGAGGGCGTAACGGAAAGGGAGACGCCGGCTCGCATGCCGCGGACGCGCACGCCCCGAGTCCCGCACGGAATCCCTAACAGGATGCAAATGTCAGATTTCATCCACTCGCTTGGGACTTAAGCATTCAGCCTTGAACGATCGACAGCGGACCCACGCCGAACAAATCGCGCGACATTTTTTGAAAAGGTTCGTGACCCCGCGCCTGCCTCTGCTCAATCTCCCCCATGATCCACGGGCGTCCCGCACATGCCGTCTTCCGCGTCCCCGATCAATTACAGGCTCGGAATCCTCTATTCGGTGTTCACCGGCTTCCTGCTGGCGGTCCAGGAGCCTTTTTCCTTTCTCGCCGCCAGGCGCCTCAGCACGATGCAATTCGTGTGCTTGACCCAAATCGCCCTGCTGATCTCCATTCCCCTGGTGACCGCGCAGGCGACCAGCCGCCGCGACTTCGTCGCTTTGCTCCGGGACCCCTCGAACTATGGAAAACTGGCGGTCATATTCGCGATCGGAATGACCGGCCTGCTGCTGTACAACGCAGGCCTCAGCAACGCCCATCCCATCATTGTTTCGGCGATCCTGAACCTGTTGCCCTTCTGGGCGGCCGTGGCGGCGCTGCTCATCTCCAGGGTTCCGATCCCTGTCTCGCCGGCGATCTTTTTCGGTTGCTTCGCGGCCGCGTTCATCGGGGCGATGGCGGTCGCCTGGAGCCAGCTCGGCGACGCCGACAAACCGACGATGGGTCAATTGGCCGACGACTTCCTGCACGGCGGCTGGGTCTACGCCATTCCGGTCCCGCTGTGTTCGGCCTTGGGCGGAACCCTGATCGGCAAATGGTTCACGAAATACGAGGAATCGGCCGCGGTCGCCGCGAATTTCTTCTTCGCCAACGTCGTCTTGATACCCGCGACCGTATTGATTCTGTACCAGCGCTCCGAGCTGCAATTCGGCAATCAGTTCGCCGCGGTGATTCTGATGATCGTCGGCACGATCATCGCGGCGTCCGTGGGTCGCGTGTTCTATCAAGTCGCATTGACGGTCACCGGCGGCGATAACGGCTTCGTCACGATGTTCTGGTTCTCGGTCCCGGCGCTGACCGCAGTTATATCGTTCGTCATGTCGGGGTGGATCGCCGCTTTGCATTTTGCTTTCGACCCCATTTTCTTCTACGGCTTGGCGCTGATCTCAGCATCGCTGCTCATGTTCTCGCTGAAATCCTGGCGACAGCCGGTCCGGCATTCGTAAAGCGCTGGGTCGCCGCTCGCTCCCCTCAAGCGCCCCGCTCCGGCTTTTCTCGCCCCAGGGTGATCGAGAAGATGCGCCCTGCGATCGCGCCGCCGAGCGCAGGCGTGACCTTGAGCGGCAGGCAGGCGTTGACCGCGCGCTCGGCGTCGTCGAGAAAGCGCCGCCGCGCCCCCTCGTCGCCCTCGAGGCGCGAATAGGTAATTCGCGGCTGGCCGAAGATCGAGCCGTCGCGCTTCATCATGAAAGCGATCGTCACGCGCGAGCCCGCTGGACCGATTGGCATTCTGGACATGCAGCCGGCGAACTGGCGGCGCATGTCCATCAGCGTGTTGGCCGGCGGCGCCTCCTGCGCGACGGCGGCCGCCGCAACGACCAACGACGCGATAACCGTCGCGCTTCGATAATGGATGCGAGCTATCCCGTCCAAAGGCTCACCCGAAAATCGCTTTTCGCCGCTCCAGACTTTCAGGCGGCCAAAGTTTCTTCGAGTCGTAGTAGGCCTCGAAGGCCGGGACCCCCGCGGGCAGCGCGATCCATGGCAGCTTGGAGCGTGTGTAGATATGGACGTCGGGCGGAAACTCGGACGGCTCGTCGAGCGTGCCGACGCGAACGAAGGAGAGCGCTCTCACGCCGCCGTAATGGCTCCAGACCGCGGTTTTGCAGGCGTCGCAGCGATGGATGACATGCGGCTGGCCGCTGTCGGTCGGAACCTCGATCCCGACTGTCTCGCCGGAAAGCGTCTCTACCCGCGCCGTCTCGATCAGCGCGTTGAGCACGAAGGCGCTGCCGGTCTGTCTTTGACAGTCCCTGCAATGGCAGCAGTGAACGAACATTGGTTTTGAGGCGAGCCGATAGCGCAATCCTCCGCAGGCGCAACCGCCGTCCAGGGGTGAGTTCATTGGCCGCCTCGTCCTTTCGTCGGCGCCATGTTCGATCCAAATCCGCGCAGGATCAATCCCGCGGGCCGGTTGCGGCGCGCCGTAAGGCGTGGAAATCTGCCTAGCGCAATTTATTGGGGCAGTCCGCACTTGCTGGAACGATCCGCTGAACTTCGCCGCGCCTACGCCGCCGAGATCGCGCGCCGCGGCGGAGTGCGCGATCCCAGGGTCGAGCAGGCGTTCGCTATCGTCCCGCGCGAGAATTTCGCCGGCCCCGCGCCGTGGTTCGTCGGCGGCGGCGGCGGCTTTGGCTGGGCTCGCGGCGACGATCTCGCCCGCCTCTACGCCGACGTCCTGGTCGCGATCGACAAGGGACGGGGAATTAACAACGGCCAGCCCTCGCTGCACGCGCGCTGCATCGACGCGCTGGGCGTGAGATCGGGCGAGACGGTGCTTCATATCGGCGCGGGCGCGGGCTACTACACCGCGATCCTCGCCCAGCTCGTCGGCCCGACGGGCAGGGTGGTCGCTTACGAAATCGAACCGGACATCGCCGAGCGCGCCCGCAGGAACCTGAGCGGCGCTCCGCAGGTCGAGGTTCGCGCGACTTCGGGGGTCGCGGGCGAATTGCCGGCGGCCGACTGCATTTACGTCAACGCCGCCGCCTCGCATCCGGTTCGCGCCTGGCTCGACGGGCTGAAAGTCGGCGGCCGGTTGCTGTTTCCGCTCCAGGCCGAGCATTCGACCGGCGCCATGTTGCTGATCACGCGGCCGGAACGGGGAAAAGCCTGGCCCGCGCGCTTCCTCTCCGGCGTCGTGTTCATCGCCTGCGAGGGCGCGCAAGACGCCGAGATGGGGCGTCGGCTCGACGAGGCGTTCCGGCGCGGCGGCTCGGGGCGCGTGCGCTCGCTGCGTTTCGGGACCGAGCCCGCCCGCTCCGATTGGCTTCGCGGCGACGGCTGGGCGCTGTCGAGCGAAGCGGCCGGGTAGGGGCGAACACGGGGAGGCGCGGTGAGAAGAAAGCCTGCGCGGGGCCGGCTACACCGCGAAACTGACGCCGCAGCCGCACGACGACACGGCGTTCGGGTTCTTGACCCGAAACGACTGGCCCATCAGGTCGTCGACAAAGTCGAGTTCCGCGCCATTGAGCATTTCGAGCGAGACCGGGTCGACCAGGACGGTTGCGCCATCGCGAGTCACCACGATGTCGTCGTCGGCGCGGGACTTCTCGACGTCGAAGGAATACTGGAAGCCGGAGCAGCCGCCGCCTTTGACGGAAATTCGCAAGGCCGCGCCCTCCTCGCCCTTGAGGATTGCGTTCAGCCGCCGAGCGGCGCTGGCGCTGATCGAGACGCCGTCCAACGCCGGAGAATTGGCCTCGGCCATGCTGTCGCTCCTGTCGCTCGCGCCCAAGCGGACGCGCCTTCTTGATTTTAAACATTTAAGATATGGACGCCACGCCAAAGCGCAATGTCGAGGGACGGATGCCAAGGGTTGACGCTGCCGGGACCCGAGCGCCCTATGCCGCCGACGCGGCGCGCTCGCCGGGCCGGCTGGTCGCCGAGCCGCCGCCGCCGACGCGAAGCGAATTTCAGCGCGATCGCGACCGAATCGTCCATTCGACCGCCTTCCGCCGTCTCGCGCACAAGACCCAGGTCTTCGTTCATGACGAGGGCGACCATTTCCGCACCCGCCTGACCCACACGATCGAGGTGGCGCAGATCGCCCGGGCGCTCGCCCGGGAGCTCGGGCTCGACGACGACCTGGCCGAAGCGGTCGCGCTCGGACATGACCTCGGCCACACGCCCTTCGGCCATACCGGCGAGGAAGCCCTCGACGCCTGCATGGCCGATCACGGCGGGTTCGAACACAACAGCCACGGCTTGCGCATCGTCACCGAGCTGGAGCGCCGCTACGCCGCTTTCGACGGGCTGAACCTGACCCAACCGGCCTTGGCGGGGCTCGTCAAGCACAACGGACCGCTCATCGACGCCTCCGGAGCGCCGGTTGAGCGGTATCGGCTGAGGGGCGTTCCAGAATCCGTTGTCCAGTTCGACCGGCGGCAGTCGCTCGATCTCAGCCGCCATGCGAGCCTCGAGGCGCAGGCCGCCGCAATCGCCGACGACATCGCCTATGATGCGCATGACATCGACGACGGCCTGCGCGCGGGCCTGTTCTCGATCGCTGAGATCCGCGCGGCCGTTCCTTTCGTCGCAGGGTTGCTCAGCGAAATCGCGGACCTCCACCCCGGGCTCGAGGAGCCGCGCGTCATCCACGAGCTGACGCGGCGCGTCATCACCCAGTTCATCGGGGACGCGGCCAGCGAGAGCCGGCGCCGGATCGCCAACTCGAGGGTCGGCAGCCCCGAGGCCGTCGTCGCGGCAGGTCGAACCCTGGTCGGCCACTCGGCTAGAATCGAGGCGGCCGACCGCGATATCAAGGCGTTCCTGTTCGCCCATATGTACCGCCACCGGCAGGTGCGAGAAGTGCGCGACAAGGCGGACGCGATCGTGCGGCGCCTGTTCGAGGCCTTCATGTCCGATCCGGCGGCCATGCCGCGCGACTGGGCGGCGAAGGCCGGGCGCGGCGAACGCGCCCGGGCGGTCGCCGACTATATCGCCGGAATGACCGACCGTTTCGCCATCCACGAGCACGCCCGCCTTTTTGACGGGCCTCCGGACTTGCGTTAGACGCGCAACGCTTCGAGTTGGCGGAAAGAATGAACGTTTTTGCGGATTTCCAGTCACGCATTGCTGCGTCGATCGAAAAGCGCATCGCGGCGGGCGAGCTTCCGCGCGATCTCGACCTCGGCCGCTTCGCGGTCGAGCCGCCGCGCGAGGCGGCGCATGGGGATCTGTCGACCAATGCGGCCATGGTGTATGCGCGCGAGGCCAAAGAGGCGGGCTCCAGCCCCCGTGCGCTTGCCTGCAGCCTCGCCGCCGACCTCGAGCGGGAGCCCGACGTTCTCAAAGCCGAAGTCGCGGGACAAGGATTTATCAATATCGTTTTACAACCAGATGTTTACGAGCGTATTCTAAAGTTCATTATAACTCAGGGCGCCAAATTCGGCGCTGGCGAAGCCGGCGCCGGCGGACCCGTGAACGTCGAATATGTCAGCGCCAACCCGACCGGGCCGATGCATGTCGGTCATGCGCGCGGCGCAGTCTTCGGCGACGCTTTGGCGAACCTGCTGATATTTGCCGGTCGCGAGGCGGCGCGCGAATATTACGTCAATGACGCCGGCGCCCAGGTCGACGTGCTCGCGCGCTCGGCCTATCTGCGCTACTGCGAGGCCCTGGGCGAAGAAATCGGTCCGATCCCCGAGGGCCTTTACCCGGGCGACTATCTCAAGGCTGTGGGCGAGGCGCTCGCGGGGGAGTTCGGACCGGCGCTGACGGCCAAATCCGAGGCAGAATGGCTGCCGCTCGTTCGCAAACGCGCGATCGACGCGATGATGGCGATGATCCGCGACGATCTTGCGGCCCTCAACGTCACCCATCAGGTCTTCGTCTCGGAACGGGCGCTGACCGGCGCCGACGGCGGCGTGGACCAGGTCCGCGAGGCGATCGAGTGGCTCAAGGCGAGGGGCCTCGTGTATCAGGGGCGTCTGTCCCCGCCCAAGGGCGCGCCATCCGACGACTGGGAGGACCGGGAGCAGACGCTGTTTCGCTCGACCCTGTTCGACGACGACGTCGACCGTCCGTTGATCAAGTCGGACGGGAGTTACACCTATTTCGCCAGCGACATCGCCTACCACAAGACCAAGATCGATCGAGGCTTTATGGCGCTGGTCGACGTGTGGGGCGCCGACCATGGCGGCTATGTCAAGCGGATGCAGGCCGCGGTCAGGGCGCTCTCGGAGGGCAAGGCCGCGCTCGATGTGCGCCTATGCCAACTCGTTCGCCTGATGCGCCACGGAGCGCCGGTCAAAATGTCCAAACGTTCCGGTGACTTCGTGACGCTTCGGGAAGTTGTGGATGAAGTCGGGGCGGACGCCGTTCGGTTCATCATGCTGATGCGCAAGAATGACGCCCCGCTCGACTTCGACCTGGCGAAGGTGATCGAGCAGAGCCAGGACAATCCGGTCTTCTATGTCCAATACGCCCATGCCCGGGCGCATAGCGTTCTTAGACAAGGGAAAGCCGCCTTTCCCAATTTCGATCTCGCTCCGGCGGCGCTGGTCGAGGCCGACGTCTCATTGTTGGCTGACGACGGCGAACGCCAATTGATGCGCGCGCTCGCGCAATACCCGCGAGCAGTGCTGCAGGCGGCAGACGCTCACGAGCCGCACCGAATCGCGTTCTTCGCTCACGATCTCGCCACGCGCTTCCATGCGCACTGGAATCGGGGAAAAGATTCGCGTGATTTGCGCTTCATTAACGAAATCAATCGAAGTCTGACATATGCGAGATTGTGTTTGGTCACAGCGGTCAGCCTTGTTTTGGCCTCGGCATTGTCAATTTTAGGGGTTAGCGCCCCCGAGGAGATGCGTTAGCGCGAGGTCTTCAATGTGGCGCGCATGAGGCGCGCTTTAGGCGCAATTCGCGATCGACGAGGATGGTAATGAACGCTTCCGGATCACGAGCGACCGCAGAAATCAATCTTGACGAATTCGAGCGTCGTTTGCGCGCCGCCGGCGCACAGCAGCCAGGCGCCGAGGACCCGTTGTCCGAATTGGCGCGGCTTGTCGAATCATCGAGGCCGGCGTCCACGAGTCCGCGGTCCGCCCGCGTCGTTTCGGGTTCCGGACGGGCCGCTGGGGAGGGTGCGGAACCGCTCGAAATGGCGCCGTTGCGCTCCTCGATCGATGAAGCGCACGTCGAACAAATCGAGACGGCGGCCGCCAGCGTCGAGGTCCCGGGGGACGACGGCGCCTTCAGCGATCATGGGCAAGAACCAAACCCGGCCGCGGCGACGCCGCCACGCCCTTGGGCAGGCTGGAAGCTCAAGGCTTCGGCGCTCGCGCTGGCCGGAGTCGCCATGATCGGCGGGGTTTTCGCTCTCAAGGGCGGCGTGCCCGGTCTGCCGAAGACGCCGCCATTCATCGCCGCCGCAAAGGGTCCGACCAAAGTCCAACCGCCGAGCGACGAGACCGTTGCGCCGTCGAACGACGCGGGCGCCTCGCTGTTGAGAGACGGCGCCCAGTTGGCGCATGTGAAGGTTGTGAATACCGAAGAGCAGCCGGTCGACCTTAATGCGCAAGCATCCCTTGCAAAGGCTCCCGAGCCGAAGCTGAGCGCGCCCGCCGATACTGGCGCGACCCAGGCGGCGCCCTCCGGCATGGCGAGCGCATCGCCGGTCGCGGCGACTGTCAACACGCCGTTCGTGGCGCCGCCAGTCACTCCGCCTCCGCCGATGGCGTTGCAGTTTCCGGAGCCCAAGCCGGTCCGGACGGTTTCGCTGCGCCCGGACGGGACGCCGATCGCGACGCCGGTCCCGACTGCCGCGGCTTCAGGCGAATCGTCGCATGAGGGCGATGCGCGGAAACCATCGGCCGAGCCGGCGCCGAAGAAGCCGGACGCCCCGGCCGGCGCCGCGCAGTCGTCGACGCCGAAACTCGATTTGCCGACCAAGCTTTCAAGCAAGTCCTCCGCCCGGGTCGTAGTCGCCAAGACCGACACGACAGCGCCCGGCGCCGCGGGGGAGACGAACCAGCCCCTTCAACTCGGGACGTCTGGGAAGGCGGAGAAGTCCGGAGCGCCGGCGAAGGCGAGGAAAACCGAGCGAGCCGAAGCCGAACCGCCCGCCGCATCCCCCCGGCAACCGGTCGACCCGACGTCCGCCACCACATCGGGCGGCTGGGCGGTTCAGCTCGCCGCGCCAAGAACTGAGGCGGAAGCCAAGAGCGAACTCGAGCGCCTCAACGCCAAATACGCATCCGCGCTCAGCGGCGAGACGATCGGGGTTCATAAGGCCCTCGTCAAGCACGAGACCATTTATCGCTTGCGCGTCGTCGGCCTGTCCAAGGCTAACGCGGCCGCGTTGTGCGCGCGGGTGAAGGGCGACGGCGGCGACTGCTTTATCGCCAGGTAGGGGCGCGTCGCCGCCGCGCTGGGCGGGAGCCATTTTCCGGAGAATCCGATGCCGAGGGCGTTCATCTGCGGCTGCGCGAGCCTTGCGCTCAGCGCCGAGGAACAGGATTTTCTGCGCGAAGCCGACCCATGGGGTCTGATCCTGTTCAAGCGCAATGTCGGCGATCGCAATCAGCTGCGCGATCTGACCGAAAAGTTCCGCGAATGCGTCGGCCGGGCGGACGCGCCGGTGCTTGTCGATCAGGAAGGCGGCCGGGTTCAGCGCCTGGCGCCGCCTCGCTGGCCGGCCTATCCGGCCGTTGGCCTGCTGGAAAAGAACTTTGAAGCTTCCCGCGCCGAGGATGCGGCGCGCCTCATCGCTCGCCTGATCGCCCATGATCTGAGGGAAGCGGGGATCACAGTCGATTGCGCGCCGGTGCTCGACGTCGCCGAGCCCGAGACCCACGATTTCATCGCCGCCCGGATCTTTTCGCGCCGGCCCGAGCGCGTGGTCGCGATGGGCAGGGCTTTCGCCGATGGACTTCTTGCCGGCGGCGTCGCCCCCGTCGTCAAGCACATGCCCGGCCACGGCCGGGCGCGGGCGGACAGCCATCATGAGCTGCCGGTGGTTCGCGCGTCGCGCGAGGAGCTCAGGCGCGATTTCGCCCCCTTCGCCAAGTTGAAGGATTTGCCGATGGCGATGAGCGCGCATGTCGTCTATAGCGCGATCGATCCCGGCCGTCCGGCGACCACCTCGCCGATCGTGGTCGAGGACGTCATGCGGGGAGAAATCGGGTTCGACGGCCTGATCATGAGCGACGACATATCGATGAAGGCTTTGGGCGGTCGCTACGAGGAGCGCGCGGAGGCGATCATTGCGGCTGGCCTCGACATTGTTCTCCACTGCAACGGCGATCTCGATCAGTCGCGCGCCGTGGCCTCGGCGACGCCCGCGCTTTCGGGACCGGCGTTGCGGCGAGCCGAGGAAGCCTTGGCCGCGATTGCGCCGCCGAAGCCGTTCGACGCCGAGAAGGCGAAGACGGAATTCGCCGCGATCAATTCCGCGCTCGGCGTCGGCTGAATCGAACGGCCGGGTTCGAGCGCGTTGCTCACGCCCGCCGTCGCGCCGAGCCCAGGCCGGAGCAGCGCCGAGACGAAGCGGAAGCGAGGACGAGACGGCGCCCGGAACGTCAGGCCAACCGCAGCCGCGACCGCTCGCGCGCCTTTTGCGCTTCCGTCTCCCGGTCGCGCGGCGGGGCGGCGCTTCGGAGCGAGGAGATCAACTTGCGCGCCGCCTCGGAGACCTCGTCGACCGCGCGTTCGAACGCGTCCTCATTGGCTTTCGAGGGCCGGGAGAAGCCGCTCACCTTGCGCACGAACTGAAGCGCCGAAGCGCGGATTTCCGCATCGCTGGCCGGCGGCTCGAAGTTGAACAGCGGACGGATGTTGCGGCACATAAGGGCCTCCTGCGATTGGCCTCGCGCCAAACCAAACTACGTGCGTCAGTACGAACCCGGCGCGACTTTATCACGCTTCCGTCCGGACAATGAGCGCGAAGCGGTCGATCAGTCTTCGCCTCACTCCTCCTTGCCGCCGCTGAACAGGAACGGCGCGACGTCGGAAACGCGGGGCGGCTGGTCGACCGCGAACGGGGCGGGGCGGCAGACGGCAAGCGCCGACAGGCCGACCCGCGCGGTCAGCATGCCGTTCAGCACGCCCTCGCCCAGGCGGGCGGAGATTTTCGAGGCGACGCCATGGCCGACGATCTGCTGCAACAGACTGTCGCCGACCGCCATGCCGCCGGTGATGGCCAGATGCGCTCCGATCGACCGCGCAAGCTTGATCAGGCCGAGGAATCCCGGCCGGCCGCCATAGATTTCGGCGATTCGCCGAACCAGGCGGACGATCTGGGCGACGACGAAGACGAGGTCGAGAACCGCGCGCGGACTGATCGCGGTCACCAACGAGACGCGCTTGGCCGCGGCGGCGATCTCGCCTTTTGCCTTGTCGTCGAGCGGCCTTAAGAGCGCCCGCTCGGCGACGTCGATCAGGTCGCGCCCGTCGATGATCGCGCGCGCCGCGTCCTCGACTTGCGCCCGCGCGCGCGCCGTCTCCGGCCGGTCGCGATAAAGCGCGATCAGGCGGCCGACCAGGCGTTTTCCCGCTTCGCCGTCGTCGTCGGCGCGGGCCTTGGCGAGGGCGACATGCATCTCGGCGATCCGCGTCTGGCGCGTGACCGCGACGATCTCGCGCGCGGCGAGGCCTGCGAGGCCTGCGAGGAACAGCGCGCCGAAGGCGACGCCGATCATGCCGAGCGACTCCGCCCTGGCGAACAATCCCTCGATCAGGGTCGCGGTCCACAGGCCGAAGGCGAGCGAGGCGAGGCCGGCCAGGCCGGTCCAGGCGAGGCTCGCGAGACTGAAGCGCCAGCGGGAAATGACGCCGGATTTCTGCGCCGCCTCGACCTGCCGCTCCTCCTCGTCGATCGGCGCCGATCCCGTCGCGGCGGGAATCGGCTCGTGCTGCGATTGAATGATCGCGGCCGGCGCGAACGGGGCAGGGGCGTCGTCGACCGCGACGCGCGAATCGTCGAGCCTGAAGGCGCGCGGGCGAGGCGGGCGGCGATTCATGCCAGACGATCCCCGATCAGAAACTGCAGCGCGCGATCGAGCCTGATCTGCGGCGCGGGGACGCCGCGCGCCGTCAGAGGCGGTCGGAAGCGCACGAAACGCCAGTCGTTGTCGGCCTCGGGCACGGCGATCGCGTCGCCGGCGAATATCGCATTCGGATCGGCCGGCAATTCGCCCGGAAACACCGCGGCTTCTGCGACGCCGTCGAAGACCTGTCCTCCGATGGTCTCTCCGGCTTCGGGCACGCCGATGATCGCGTCCAACGTTTCGCCGCCCTCCCTGATCTGGGCTTCGCGGGTGGCGCGGATCGCGGCTAGGGCGATGACGTCGATCTCGGCCCCGACGCCCTCCGCGTGCGCGATCGCCCTGGCGGTCAGCGCGCGCAAGATCGCCTCCAGCCGATCGTGGCTGGTGTGATGCAGATGATCCGCCTTGGTGGCGGCGAACAAGATGCGGTCGACCCGCGGGCGGAAGATCGAGGCGAGCCGCGAGGCGCGTCCGGCCCGGAACGCGCGCATCACGTCGGCGAGCGCGGCCTCGAGATCGCGCAGCGCGGCCGGACCGGAATTGAGCGCAGATAGAGCGTCGACCAGCACGATCTGCCGGTCGAGCCGGGCGAAATGGTCGCGGAAGAACGGCTTGACCACGTGCGCCTTGTACGCCTCGTAGCGCCGCTCCATCATCGCCGCCATCGATCCGGCGCCGATCGCGTCGCCTTCGCCGAGCGGGATCGGCGCGAAAGTCAGCGCCGGCGAGCCCTCGAGATCGCCGGGCATCAGGAACCGGCCCGGCGGCAGGGTCGAAAGCGCATACACGTCCTCGCGCGCCCGGCGCAGATAGGCGGTGAAGCGTTCGGCGACGTCCCGCGCCGTTTCTTCGCTCGCCGCGGCGCGAGGGTCGAGGCCCTTCAGAGCCGCCCGCCAGTCGGCCGAAAGCGGCGCGCGCGCCGGCGCCTCGCTCGCGCTCAGCGTCTCGCGCGCCCATTCGGCATAGGTCTTGTCGAGCAACGGCAGGTCCAACAGCCATTCGCCGGGATAGTCGACGAGATCGAGCGCCAGACTGGAGCTCCGCCGGCCCCAGCCGGCGGCGCTTTCGAACTCGATCGTCAGGCGCAACTGCGAAATGCGCCGCGTCGATTGCGGCCAATGACGGTCCGGCCCGGTGAGACTGGCGAGACGGTCCTCGTAGGCGAAGCGCGGCACGGCGTCGTCCGGTTGCGGTTCGAGCCTCGCGCGGGTGATGCGCCCCTCGGCCGACGCGGCAAGCACAGGCAGCCGCGCGTCCGCGATCAGATTGTTGACCAGCGCGGTGAGGAACACGGTCTTGCCGGAGCGCGAAAGGCCGGTGACGCCGAGCCGCAAGCCGCCGCCGGAAAAGTAGTCGCCAAGCGAGCGGGCGACCAGCCCGGCCTCGAAAACAAGATCGGTGAAAAACGACAAGGCATGGTCCGAGCGTGAAATCCGCCGCGCCTATTTAGGGGCCGCGCGCCGGTTTGGACAGAGGATTCACCCCGCCTCGTTCTCCAGTTGCGAAGGCGTCAAAAAGAGGGCCAGCGACGCCGCATTGGGCTCGATGTCCGCCCAACGCCGAACGGAGAAATCGAGCGCCGCGACGGCGCAGGTGGGAAATTTGGCCGCCATGCGGCGCAGATCGGCATGCGCGCCGGAACCCGCCAGCGACGCCGCCAGATCGCCCAGTCCGGGGTTATGCCCGACGAAGGCGACGCGGGCGCGGGAATCCGGCAGCGCGCGGGCGCAGGCGAACAGCGCCGGCGCCGCCGCGTCGTAAAGCCGGGCTTCCTCCAACACCTCGACGCTCTCCGCCCATTCGGCGGCGAAAATGCCGGCTGTCTGCCTGGCGCGCGCGGCGCCCGAGTGGATCAGGACCTCGGGCAGCACACGGCGAGCGGCGAGCGCGCGCGCCATCCGCCGCGCGTCGGCTCTGCCGCGATCGGTCAGAGCGCGGAGGTAGTCGTCCTGGCCGGCAGCGGGTTGGGCCTTGGCGTGACGAACGAGAAACAGTCTGCGCATGCTCGAAGATTGCTTGAGCCCTCGCGATTGCGCAAGCGCGCCGGCGCCGAAGCCCGCCAACCGCCATTCATCAGCGCTCCCGCCGGGTCAGGAACGCCAGCTTCTCGAACAGATGCACGTCCTGCTCGTTCTTGAGCAGCGCTCCATGCAGCGGAGGGATCAGTTTCTTGGCGTCCCGCTCGCGCAGGGCGTCGACAGGGATATCTTCGTTGAGCAGAAGCTTCAGCCAGTCGAGCAACTCCGACGTCGTCGGCTTTTTCTTCAGCCCGGGCGTCTCTCTCAGGGTGAAGAAGGAACGCATCGCCTCCTCGACCAGCCTTGTCTTGACCGAGGGAAAATGCGACTCGACGATCGCCCGCATCGTCTCGGCGTCGGGAAAGCGGATGTAATGGAAAAAGCAACGGCGGAGGAACGCGTCGGGCAGTTCCTTCTCGTTGTTGGAAGTTATGATGACGATCGGCCGCACCCGCGCCCGCACCGTCTCTCCGGTCTCGTAGACGTGAAACTCCATCTGATCGAGTTCGAGCAGAAGGTCGTTGGGAAATTCGATATCCGCCTTGTCGATTTCGTCGATCAGCAGCACGGGCCGTTCAAGGGAAGTAAAGGCCTCCCATAGTTTGCCGCGGCGGATGTAATTGGCGATGTCGGACACGCGTGGATCGCCGAGCTGCGAATCGCGCAGCCGCGAGACGGCGTCATATTCGTAAAGCCCCTGCTGCGCGCGGGTCGTCGACTTGACGTGCCAGGCGATGAACGGCGCGCCGAGCGCGCCCGCGATCTCCTGCGCCAGAAGCGTCTTGCCGGTGCCGGGCTCCCCTTTGACGAGCAGCGGACGCTCGAGCGCGATCGCCGCGTTGACGGCGGTCTTCAGTTCGTCGCCTGCGACATAGGTCGCCGTGCCTTCAAAGCGCATCGACGGCCAACCTCTCGAGCGAACGAGATATTGCGCGGCGGATCAACCCATCGCTCCCTTGACAGTCTCAATCAGCTGCTTGAGCGTGAATGGCTTGGGCAGGAACACGAATTCCTGTCCCTCCGGAAGATTGCGCGCGAAGGCGTCGTCGGCATAGCCGGAGACAAAAACGACCTTGGCGGCAAATCCCCGCCGTCGCAGCTCGGTCAGCATCGTCGGACCGTCCATTTCCGGCATGATGACGTCCGAAACAATGAGATCGATCTTCCCGTCCGCCTTCTCGACGACGCGCAGCGCTTCCAGTCCGGTCTCGGCCTCCAGAACAGTGTATCCGCGCGACGTGAGCGCCCGGGAGGCGAAGGCGCGCACGGCTTCCTCGTCTTCGACCAGCAAGACCGCTCCCCTGCCGGTGAGATCCGCGGCCGTTTTGGCGCTCTCTTTTTTGACCGGCTCCTCGGCTTCGGCCTCACCCTCGACGAGACGAGGAAGGAGAATGCGGAAGGTGGCGCCTGCGCCCGGCTCGCTGTCGCAGAAAACATAGCCGCCGGTCTGCTTGACAATGCCATAAACCATCGACAGGCCGAGGCCGGTGCCTTTCCCGACTTCCTTGGTGGTGAAGAAGGGTTCGAAAATCTTGGCGCGGACTTCAGCGGGAATTCCGTGGCCAGTGTCCTGGACCTCGACCAGCACATAGTCCGCGGAAGCGACCGCCATGTCCTTGAGGCCGGCGCATTCGGACGCGGGGAAGTTGCGCGTGCGCAGGGTGATCTTGCCGCCGTCGGTCATAGCGTCGCGCGCGTTGACGACGAGATTGACGATCACCTGCTCGAATTGGTTGAGATCGGCTTTCACCAGCCAAAGATCGCGGCTATGGACGACATCGAGTTGGATCGTCTCTCCGACGAGCCGGCGCAACAGCATCTGCAGCTCCGACAGCACGTCGTTGAGCCTCAGCGTTTGCGGACGAAGCGTTTGGCGGCGCGAAAAGGCGAGAAGTTGCCGCACCAGACCCGCCGCCCGGTTCGCGTTCTGCTTGATCTGCATGATGTCCTGAAAAGACGGATCGGTGGGCCGGTGATTGGCGAGCAGGAGATCGGAATAGCCGATAATCGCGGTCAGGACATTGTTGAAGTCATGCGCGACGCCGCCGGCGAGTTGACCGATCGCCTGCATCTTTTGGCTTTGGGCGAGGTTCTCCTGCAAAGTGCGCTGTTCGGTGGTGTCGAGCGCGAAGACGGTCGCGCTTGCGCCTTCGTCGCCCTGCGGATCGGCGGCGGAGACGAAGAGGCGGGCCGAACGGGCCGCGCCCGCGCCCTCGAGAGTCACGTCGAGCGGAGCGATCTCCCCTTTGCCCTGCGCGGCCGCCTCGATCGCAGCTCGCAACGCGGCGTGGTCGCGTTCCGCGATCAGGTCAAAGATCGTCGAGCGTTCCGCGCCGGCATGAGATTTGAACGCCTCCGGAGCGAGCCGGGCGAAGGCGGCGTTGGGACGCAGCAGCGCGCCGGAGGAGTCGAGAGCGGCGATCGCGACCGGAGTCGAATTGAATATCCGGGCGAAGCGGACTTCCGCCGCCCGCAAGTCCTCGCCTCTGATCTCGGTCGCGGCGCGATTGATGACCACGGAGCGCGAGGGACCCGGCGCGCCGTCGCTGGAAAAGGCGACTCTATGGATGATGCGCACTGGCAGCAGCCTGCCCTGGCGCGACTTCAGGTCGACGTCGAATGTTTGGGTCGTCACCCCGCCCGGCTGCCCCGACATCATGGTCAACATGGCGCCGCCGTCTCCGGCAAGGACGTCGTCGATCTTGAGCCGGCCGACGCCGAACTGGGCCAGATCATAATCGAGCCAACCCGCCAGGGTCGCGTTCATGTGGGCGATCGCGCCGTCGGGTTCGGCCGAGAAGAAACCGGCCGGCGCGTGGTCGAGATAGTCGATTGCGTGCTGCAGGTCCTGGAAGAAGCTCTCGTGCCGGTCGTGCTCGCGCGTCTCGTCCGATATCGTCCACAATGTCATACCGCTCTTGGCGACGCCTTCGAGCGGGCGAACGCGGATTCGGTACCAAGCCACATCTCCCTCCCCGCTGGGCGATGGGGCGAGTCGCAGCTCCTCGCTTGCGCGTGAGCCTGATTTCGCGGCCTGCGAGAGCCGATAGACGGATTCCGACACGTCCGGGGAACCGGTGAAGAGGCGCTCGATCGAACGAAGCTCGTTGGTCGTGCGCGCGCCGGAAAGTGCGCGGTACGAATCGTTGGCGTAACGAATTCGCAACTCGGAGTCGGTGACCAACAGACCGTCCGGGCTGGAGTCGGCGATCGCCTTGGTGGTGTCGAAGCGCGCTGCCCGCGCCGGGAATTGCAACAGACCGAAGGCGATAAGCAGGAGTCCGAAGGCGCCGAAAAACGCCAGCACGACGAGCATCCAGGAAATGATCATCGAACTGACCGGCTTTGGAGCCAGCCAAAGCGTGAGAATCGCGCCAACCAGGCAAAGCGCGAGAAATGTCAGGACGACCGGATTCGCAGTTCGCTCGATTCGGTCCACTGGGGGAGGCGGCGGCGTCGATTTCATAAGAAGATCAAACCCCAAGCACATCGCCTTCGCGAGCGGGCGCAGTCGATCTCCCGCACGTCAAGTGCTAGCACGCCGCCGGACCGATGTCTTGGCGAGGAAGGGTTTGATCGGGGCGTAAATGCGGCGAATGCCCCAGTTTTCAACGGGATCGCATTTTGTTATGTGTGCCCCATCGGCTCGCCTTGAGCCGCATTGGGCGCAGCGCCGCAGGTGCGAGGTTGGGAGGCTTCGCAATGGCCCATTTTCACCGGATGCGTTCTGGGCGGATGACGATGGTCTGTTGGACTGTCGATCGAGGGCCGGGGCGGCAAATCTGGTTTGCGCGGTCGGCGGCGCAATCGTTGGACCTGGCATGCAGTGGTTAAATGAGCTTCCGTTCGGCGACAGCCGCGTCGTTCAGATTGGATTCTTGGCGGCTTGCGGCATCGCCGCGCTGGTGGTCCTGGCGATCGTCTACCGGCTGGTTTTCGCGCATCGGTTGCGTGTCCCGGGGGGACGCACGCGCCAGCCAAGGCTGGGCCTCGTTGACGCTTTCAGTCTTGACGGACAGCGCCAGCTCGTATTGGTCCGACGCGACAACGTCGAACACCTCGTCATGATCGGCGGCCCGAACGACGTACTGGTCGAATCCCAGATCAACCGCGCGCTCGCGCTAGCTCGCGAGAACAGTCAGGCGTCGCAGCCTCAAGCGGCGGTTGGGCTGGCGCGGCGAGTTCGAACCTGTCGCAGTCGCGCCAGCAGCTCCAGCGGCGTCGGCAGCGCAGAAGGTCGTGTCGCCGGCCGCCTCGGTCGCTCCGGCGCCAGCGAATAAACTCGCGCCGCCTTCGTCTCGTGATTCGGCGGGCGACGTTCGTTCGCACCGACCGCCGCCTGCCGCGTCTTCTTCGGGGGCGCGGACGCTGTCGTCCGCGGCCCAAACTCCCGCTGCTGTCCAAATTCCGCCCGCGGCAACTCCTCAGGTCCCGCACCCGGCTCAAGCTCCACACGCGGCCGAGCCCGCCGCGCCGGCCGCATCGGCGCCGATCGCCCCGAAAGTCTCCGAGCCCACCCGGTCGGGTCCCGCGAGCCCACCCGAAATCCGTTCGATTCCCGCGCGGCCATCGATGCCGCCGCCAATCCCGGCCGCCGGCGCGCCGGCGGGCCGTGGGAACGCCGCGCGCGCGGCGGACGCGACCGGCCGGCCGGGGGCGCATCCTGTCGCGCCGACCAATTCGGGCGCTCCCGCGGCGTCGCCCGACGCAGCCGTCATCGCTTCCCGCCCGGCCAAGGGCGAGTCTCCGGCCTCGCCCCCGCCGCCGGAGACGCGCCACGCCGCCGGCGCGCCGGCGGCCTCGGGCGTGGCGTCCGCCCCGGCGCCGGCGATCCCAAGGCAAGAAATGCCGGCGCCTCTATCCCCGTCCGCCGACGGGCGGCCGCGAAAGGTCGAAATTTTCACGCCGACGAAAAACGCCGGTCCGACAGCGATCGAGAAGGCGCCGCCGAAGGCCGAGGATCCATTCGCCGGCCTCGACTCCCTCGAGTCTGAAATGGCCCGCCTGCTTGGGCGCGACAAGCCCGGTTGACGGCGCTTCTAGACTTTCATTCGATCGTCGAGGCGTGCGCGGTCCCGACGACGCGCCGATCGCCGGTTTGCTCGGTCCGGCCGCAAGGTAAGTCCGGTTCGGCGCGGCGTCGGCGCACAATAGGGAAGGTTCATTCGTCGCGGTAAATCTTCTCGCGCCGCTCGTGGCGCTCCTGCGCCTCGACCGAAAGCGTAGCGATGGGGCGGGCGTCGAGCCGGCGCAGGGAGATCGGGTCCCCAGTCTCGACGCAGTACCCGTATGAGCCGTCATCGATTCGCGCCAGCGCCGCTTCGATCTTCGCAATCAGCTTGCGCTGGCGGTCGCGAGCGCGCAACTCGATCGCCCGGTCGGTCTCCGATGAAGCCCGGTCGGCGATGTCGGGATGATTCTCGCTTTCCGACTGCAGAGCGGCGAGCGTGTCGCGGCTTTCGGCGAGAATCGCGTCGCGCCACGCGACCAGTTTGCGGCGAAAATACTCGCGCTGGCGGTCGTTCATGAACGGTTCGCCGTCCGAGGGTTTGTAGCTCTCAACCGCGACATCGTTCATGTGTGATCCCTGTCCCTCATGGAATTTGGCGCCTTATAGCGATCCCTCGATAAAGGAACAATGACTATCGTCCGCCTCGCGTCTGGGCTGGCGTCAGATTCAGCGGCTTCGGCGCCTGCCTTCGCCATTTGCCGCAAACCGCTTGCCATCGGGTAAATCGCGGATCAATTTGCAGCGTGGGCGGGAACGGAGACCGCTCGGGGAGCGTCGTTTCCAAGGGGAGGGTTTTCCTGTGTACAAGCGCATTATCCTCGCTGTCGATCTCGCGGAGCCGGCCTCTGAGCCCAAGGGGCTCCGGCAGGCGCTCGAATTGGCGAAGGCTGGCGGCGGCGAACTGAGACTGGTCAATGTTCAACCCGTCATCCCCGCCACATTCATGGAATATGTGCCCGCGGATTTTGACGCCGAGCAGGAAAAGCGGGCGAAGGAGGCGCTCGACGCCATTCTCGCCGAAATCGATCTGCCAGCCGGGCGGAAGAGCGTCGCGGCGCGGGCAGGCGGGATCTATCATGAGCTGCTGCAGGAGGCGACGGACTGGGGCGCCGACCTCATCGTCGTCGGCTCGCACCGTCCGGTGATGTCCGACTACCTGCTCGGCTCGAACGCCAAGACGATCGTGCGCCACGCGCAATGTTCGGTGCTGGTGGTCAGAGAGTGAACGGCGGCGCCGAATGGTCAGGCCGCCAGCGCGCGCATGGCGGCCTCGACGCCGTCGGGCGTCAGCGCGAACATGCGATGCTGGAAGATGGCGGCGATCAGCATCGTCGACTGCGAATGGCTCCAGTGATTCGGCGGCGTGGGGTTGATCCAGACCGAACGCGGCCAGGTTAGAACCGCGCGCTCGAGCCAGACCCTTCCCGGTTCGGGATTGAAGTGCTCGACCGAGCCGCCGGGGGAGATGATTTCATAGGGACTCATCGAGGCGTCGCCGACAAACACCACGCGATAATCACGCCCATAGGAATTGATGAGGTCGCGGGTCGGCGCCCGCTCTTCGTGTCGGCGCCGGTTGTTCTTCCACACGCTCTCGTAAAGGCAGTTGTGGAAGTAGTAATGCTCGAGCCGCTTGAACTGGCTCCTGGCGGCCGAAAACAAATGCTCAGCCGCCTCCACGTGCCAGTCCATCGACCCGCCGACGTCGAGAAACAGCAGAACCTTGACGGCGTTGCGCCGCTCGGGGCGGAACTGGACGTCGATGAAGCCCCTGTCGGCGGTCGAGCGGATCGTGCGGTCGAGATCGAGCTCATCGGCCGCCCCCTCTCGCGCAAACCGGCGCAGACGGCGCAGCGCCAGCTTGATGTTGCGGGGCCCGAGTTCGGCGTCGCCGTCCATGTCCTTGAAGTCGCGCCGATCCCAAACCTTGACCGCGCTGCCGCGGCGCCCCTTATCCTGGCCGATCCGCACCCCTTCCGGATGATCGCCGTAGGCGCCGAACGGCGACGTCCCCGCCGTGCCGATCCATTTCGAGCCGCCCTGATGACGGCCCTTCTGTTCGGCGAGGCGCTGGCGCAGCGTCTCCATCAGCTTGTCGAAGCCGAGCTTCTCGATCTCGGCGCGCTCCTCGGGACTGAGATAGCGCTCGGCCAGACGGCGCAGCCACTCCTCCGGCAGTTCCTTGGCTTCGACCGCCATGGCGAGCGACAGGACGCCCTTGAAGGTCTCGGAGAAGACGAGGTCGAACCGGTCGAGATTGCGCTCGTCCTTGACCAGCAGCGCGCGAGCGAGACGGTAGAACTCGTCGACCGACCTCTCCGCCAGATTGCCTTCCAGCGCCCGCATCAGGTCGAGATATTCGCGCGGCGTCACCGGCACGCGCGCCCGCCGCAGATTGGCGAAGAAGGTCAGAAACATGAGATCTATCCTAGCGCGCGCCCTTGCGGACGTGCAATGTTGGGGCCGGACGCAGCCTGAGGGGGTCATGGCCGCCGTCGTCGATCGTCAGTCGTTTCTGTTGCCGCGATCGGTCGCCGCCGACGTCGAGATTTTCGCCGTCGGCGACATTCACGGCCGCATCGATCTCTTACACGCGCTGCTCGACGAAGCGGTCAAGGAGCCGCGCCGGCGCGAGAAGCGGGCGATCGTCTTTCTCGGCGACCTTGTCGACCGCGGCCCCGACAGTCTGGGCGTGATCGACCTGGCGATCGGCGCCGGCGAGCGGATCGGGGCGAGCGAGACGATCGCGCTCCTCGGCAATCACGAGGCGATGATGCGGCTGGCGCTCGATCCCAAGGCGCCGTGGGAGGTCGCGATCGACGCGCTCGACACCTGGCTGCGCAACGGCGGGGTCGCGACCGTGCGGGAATTCGCGGCCTTCGAGTTTCCCCCCGGCGACCCCGAGGAACTGCTCACTGTCCTCAGGGTGGCGCTGCCGGAGCGCGTGCGCGACTGGCTCGCCTCCTCGCGTTCGCACTGGCGATCCGGGGACGTCCTGTTCGTCCATGCCGGCGTCAATCCGCATATCGACCTGGAGGCCTTTCTGGCGACCCCCTGGGATACGCCGCTCTCGAGGCTGGACGAGGACCGGCACTGGGCCTGGGTGCGCTGGCCGTTCCTCGAGCATTCGCCTGGGCCAGGGGGCTTTTCCGGCCTGTTCGTCGTCCATGGCCACACGCCCAACGACGCGACGGCCAACCCTTCGCATGAGGATCAGATCGCCCGCTTCCGCCTCAACCTCGACGCCGGCTCTGGCGTGACCGGCCGGGCCAAGTTGGCGGTCTTTCGCGGCAACGAGGCCAAGGTCGTCACCGCCGTCGGGCCGACCAACCGGATGCTGCGGGGGGATTGAGCCGGCCCGCGCGCGGTGGCGGCGGCGCGCAACTACGACGTTTTGGTGTGTTTAAGCGAACGCCGAACTGGATCCGGGTTCGGCCAAATTTTTCCAAGAAAATCCAAGCCAGACCAAACAAATCCAAGGAAATCCAAGAGAAAAAAGCTTGGATTTGCTTGGATTTGCTTGGATTCCTTCGTCCGAATCGGGACTTTTCAACAGGTTACGGCGACTCCGATCGAAAAAAATGGTCAGGGTTAATTAAGGCCGTGTACATCGTGTTATATATCTGCCCGCGCGGGCCAAACAGGCGGCGTCCGCCCTCGTCCTTCGGCCTGCGTTGGCGATTGCGTCAATCATCATGGGAAGACGATAACACGACTTTTGATTATCAGAAAGAATTTGTTTGGAGAAAAAACTGCGGCCGGGCGAATCGCTGACTTTCCGGGCTCTCTCGCGCGTCTCGTCCTCGCAAAGCGGGCCGGTCGTTCATCCGCCGTCGAGGAGTTGTCCGACCAGCGCGTCGATGCGTTGCGAAAGGCCCGCCTCGGCGAGCGCGGCGCGCGCCATCGCCCGCGCCCGCTGGGAACCTGACGCCTTCGGTCAGGGCAGCGGCGGCGGGGCTGCGCCGCGGTCGCTGCCTGGTCGAGTGTACGTCGTGGACCCTCGGAGCCAATGAGAGCCTGACCCAAAAGTCGAGCGGTTCGTCTGACATTTGGCGCCCGGACGCGCCTTGCTACCGGACGTCCGGAATCGACCCAATGCCGCGGTTCCTGATCGGTCCTGGTACGGAAGAAATGCGCCCAAGCAGACGTCGCGGCCGATATCGAGCAAGGCCTGACCGACTGATCATCGATGGCCGACAGCTTCGAAGACGAAGCCATCGACGATGTGGCAAATCGCCCACTCCCGTGTTAGGTAGGAACCGATCAACCGGTTCAGGGTTTAGGGCTTGCACCATCAATAGGAGGGCGCTCCCGGCGCTCCGCGTAGCTGGTCTCCGGTGTTGCCCTGAGATGTCCCTTTCCGAATGCGCACGAGCGCACGCTGCCGGTTTGATCCGGTAGGTGGGGCAATCAGGATGGAGACAGCCATGAGCATTATCGATCAAGCGCTGAAAGCCAATGAAGCCTATGCGAAGACGTATAATCCGAAGTGGGGGGAAGGGCCGCCGCGGCCGCAAATTGCGGTTGTGACCTGCATGGATCCTCGTCTTTCGGACCTTCCGGGAATTCTTGGACTGAAGCACGCCGACATCGACGCGATCCGAACCGGGGGCCCGAACGTTACCGAAGAAGTTCTGGCGGAACTGGTGGTATCGACGCGGGTGCTTGGCAGCAAAGAAATCATGCTTCTAAATCACACGGGTTGCGGGTTTACGACCTTTACCGATGCAGAGTTAAACGCCAAATTCTCCAAGCTGACTGGAGACGCGACACCCGCCCCGATGCGCTTCTTTGCCTTCAAGGATGCGGAGCAGCAAACTAAGGACCAGATCGCGATGGTCAGGTCGCATCCCTGGATTTCGAAAGAAGTTCCTGTGCGGGGCTTCATTTTCGATGTCGACACCGGCCGTTTGCGAGAGGTGCTGGCCGACGACGGGACGGCCTCCTGACGCTAGCCATACGGAATATCGAGCCTCTCCGCCGGGCTGAATTGCTCTGGTGGATACCGTCGAGTCGCGCACGATATCTCGTCGGAAAAACACTGGTCCATGATCTTGCGACGGGGAGGCTAATTGGGCCCTTGTTCTGTCGTACGTCACATGCCGCGACCGCTACGGATCTTCGAGCAGCTGCCGGTTCAGGAAATCGCCGACGTCATCCAGCGCCTCCTTGGCGGCCTTCAGGAGCGCGACGTTGGACGGAAAGACGTGGATCATGCCTTGCCAAGTATGCACTTGGATCGTCCCACCCTCTCGTTCGAACCGCTCGCCGTAGCGGACGGAGTCGTCAAGGAGAACGTCGTCCTCACCCACATGCATTCTGACCGGGGGCAAACCGGCAAGATCGCCGTAAAGCGGGGACGCCAGCGGATCGTGCGGGTCCCGGCCTGCCAGATAGAGCCGCGCCATGGCGGCAAGCTGCGCCGGTGTCGAGAGCGGGTCGGCGTTCGCGCGGGTCACCATGCTCTCGCCGGCCATCGCCAGGTCGGTCCAAGCCGATATCACCGCCGCGCCCTTGGGAATGGGACCGGAGCCGGTGCGCGCCTTGGCGACCGCCCACGAAAGAAGGATCAGGGCGAGACCGCCGCCGGCTGAGTCGCCCGCAAGCGCTATGTTTGTAACTCCTTCAGCAACCTGGCCTTCGTAGATAGCCTGTGCGTCCTCTACCGCGGCTGGGAATGGATATTCCGGGGCAAGCCTGTAGTCTGGCACGAACGCCGCGACTTTCGCGCTTGTGGCGACCTGCCCGACGAAGTGTTGGTAGGCTTGGGACGCGCCAACCACATAACCGCCCCCGTGGAAATAAAGGATGACGGCGCCTTTCAGCGCCTCCTCTGGTCGGCACCACCATCCTGACACGCCGCCGACGATCGCTGCCTCGTAGGTTACTCCCGAAGCGGCCGGGACATCTTCCATGATCTCGTCGAACGCCTTACGGGCGCTTGGCCCATTAATGCTCCCTTTCGCGGACCCGAGCTTTAATCGTATGGGCCCCATGGCGACGCGGTCGACCAAATATTCTCGGTGGTGAATTGTGGTCATAGCGCTGTCTCCCGGTTGCGGTATCGGCAGCTCAAGCCCCGGCAGCGGGGGATAGTCGGCGTAGCCCTTTTGCAGCTATCGACGATTTTTGGTGATGGCCTGACGGATCGGGCGGTGGCGGTTTGGGTTTGAACGCAATCTGGCTTGGCGATGACCTCGCACCCGTCGCTGAACTTCACACCTTGAATGATCTTTGGCAACCGGTTGTGGTCGTCAAGGCGGCGGCGTCATGTCTGGACGACGCCCGCTGATCAAGGGTCTTTTTGCCGTGTTGCGAAGGGCGTGGGTGCGGTCATGTCTCCGGCCTGTTTGCGCGGGGACAAGATAAGTCCCGCTGGCCCTGATGTTGTCCGCGTCATCTCTGGCCCAATCAACCATGGCGCTCAACCATCGCGCCCAAGAAGCGCCGACACCGCCTCGGACTTGGGGATGGGTCCGCAATATCTCGCAACACGTCATAGTCTCGCTCTTCGAGACCCGGCCCAATCGTTCCTTGCCGCGTGATGAGGTCTGTCTTGGCGTCAATACAAGGTAGGCCGAAAACTCGCGCGAGCCGGAAAAGCTCGGTCCGCTTCGGTGAAGGGTTTCGGACGCCGGCCCCGGGCACAGTCCCACCGTCGCAAAGGGCCGGCGCCCGAAACCCTTCACCATCTCGGGACCTGCCATGCCGTGAATCACGTCATGTCGGCAGACGCTAGAGACCTTTTGGGTCAGGCTATGAGCGACACGAGATTCCAATCGTCAGCGGCGATAGATGCGAAGCAACTCTCGACAAAGCGGCCAGTGTCGTCTTTCGTTAACCATAACCCATCTTAATAACAGGGAGGTCTCGCTCGTTCTCACTCTTTTCATCCGACGATTGTAACCGTTCTATTCAGGCGTGACGCCAGTATTGCTGCGTCTTTTTCGTACTGACGCCATGACCTAGCGTTACATGTGAGCCATGATGGCTTCAGGAATTCGATTGTAAGCTCGAGTTCCTAAACCGAAATGATGAAATTCGGAGCGGTCACAATGTCGCGTCTTCGCGCCCTCTGTCGAAAACGATTCGGCGCAGTTCAGAATCATGATGCGTTGGGTCGAATTCGTGCTTATTTCAGACAATCGGGCGGCTCGGTTTCGGTCGCGCTTGCGCTCCTCAGCCCGGTCCTGATCGGAACAGTCGGTCTCGCGATCGAGGCGTCCTATTGGCAGATGCATCAGCGCGCCATGCAGAACGCCTCGGATTCCGCCGCCATCGCGGCGGCGATGGAGGGCGGCTCCAACTACGCCGCGGTCGCGAACGCCGTCGCGGCCGAGTACGGTTTCGTCAATGGAAGCGGGAACATCGTCGTCGCGGTAAGCCAAACGTCGTCGGCCCCCGGATGCACGTCGGACTGTTACACCGTGGCGATTACCGACCAGGTGCCGTTATTTCTCTCGCCCATCGTCGGCTACAAGGGCACGTCGACCGTCAAGACCCGGCCGATGACCAGCGTCGACACGAGTTCGGTCGCGACCAAGTCCGGCGGAGCGAGCTACTGCATTCTGGCCCTGGCGAGCAGCGGCGCCCAAGGCGTCACCAGCAACGGCGCGGCGAAAGCGAACCTGCAGGGTTGCAACGTGATGTCCGACACCACCGCCACCTGCAACGGCCACAATCTGAACGCGACCATCGGCGCGGCCCATGGCGCCAACAACGGCTGCGGCAACACCCAGATGTCGGGCGTGCCGGCAGTGGCCGATCCGTATGCGTCGTTGGCTTCCAATATTCCGGCCGATACTTGCGGCGGGTCATACCCGCAAGAGCCGGCAAAGAAGAAAGACCCGGCGCTTCCTTCGTCAAATCAGTGGTCCGGCGCCACTTCGACCGTCAGCGGCGTCAAGGTGGTCTGCGGCGACCAGCAGCTGACCGGCGACACCACGCTCGACAATACGGTGTTGGTGATCGAAAACGGCCGGCTCGACACTAACGGCTATACTCTGTCCGGCTCAGGGCTGACGGTCGTTTTCAGCGGGTCCAACAGCGCAAGCTATCAGCATGTCCCGACCGGCGGCGGAACTTTGGACATCGCCGCCCCGACGACCGGACCCTGGAGCGGCGTCGCGCTCTACCAGGACCCCAGTCTGACCACCAACGTCAATGTTTCCGCCGCCGGCAACAGCCCGACCTGGAATCTCTCCGGCCTGGTCTATCTGCCGCATGCGAAAGTCAAGTTGAGCGGCGCAGTCAACAAGTCGAGCCAGGGCCAGAGATGCTTCGCGATGGTCGTGGACAACATCACGATCAACGGCACCGGCTCGATCTTCGCCAACGATGACCAATGCCAGTCCTCGGGGCTCGACATGCCGCAGGGCAGCGGCCGCGGCATGCTGGTGAATTGATCGCGATGAACGCTCAATTCATGCGCGCCTTCCTGCGTCGGGACACGCGCGGCACGGCCGCGATCGAATTCGCGGCCGCGGCGATGCTCCTCGTCGCCTGCCTCGCCAACGCGGTCGATTTCAGCGTCTACGAGTACCGGGGGATGCAGGTCGCGGACGCGGCCCAGATCGGCGCGCAGACGGCCTGGCAGACCTGCTACTCGCCCTCCATGCTTCCGGCCACGCAAAATTGCACCGGTCTCAGCGCCGCGGTGACGACCGCCATTCAGAGCACGGCTTTGGGTTCGCGCGTCACCCTGGCGCAGGGCTATCCGGCGGAAGGCTTTTACTGCGTCAACGCGAGCGGCGTCCTGCAGTCAGTCGGCAGTCTCGCCAGCAAGCCTGCCGATTGCTCGGCCGCGGGCGAGGCGGCCACATCGCCCGGCGACTACGTTCAGATCGGCGTGACGCTTCCCTACGAGCCCCTGTTCCCCGGCCTCACCGTGGTCGGGCGGTGGGGGGTGTCTTCGCTCAGCGCGGTCAGCTGGATGCGGCTGCAATAGCGGGTGATCGGTCGACCCATGCGCAAATTCGTCTCAAGCGCCGAAGGCGCCGCAGCGGTCGAGTTCGCCTTCATCATGCCGGTGTTTCTGGCCCTCGTCATCGGCTGCGTGAGCGGGAGCATTTTGCTGTATTCGAACGTCAGCCTGCAGAATGCGGTCGAAAAAGGCGCGCGCTGCTATTCGGTGAACGCCGGCCAGTGCGGCAGCGCCTCGGCGGCGCAGGTCTATGCGCAAAGCCAGTACCACGGAATCAACAGCCCGACCTTCACCGCCTCGACGCCCGCGTGCGGGCATCAGGTCGCGGCCACTGTGACGATTCGGCTCGAGGCCGTCCTGACCAACGTCAGCCTGCCGCTCCAAGCGACGGCATGCTTCCCGTGAAGAAGGGAAACGCGCTCGCGGACCGAGGCGGACGGTACGGGCCCCGACGTGAAGGCGCTACGGCGGCGCGGATTTGATCAGCCGCGCCGGGCGGCGTCTTTCGCCGGTTGGCTGGCGCCTATTATAATCTGGTGAAGCCGCAATACGGCGCCGACTGGTGCGCAGGCAGGCGACGCTGAAGCAACCGCAGTTGACACGCGCCGCCGGCGCTTCCCTATAGGGGACCGGCGATCGGGGCGGGGCGGCATGCGGACGTGGATCAGGGACCCTCTGGCGATTTTCGCCGACGGCGCGGAGCGGGGCGTCATCGTCGAGGGGACGCGGATCGCGGGCCTGGTCGGGCGGGGCGAGACGCCCGAGCGCGTCGACGCGGTCTTCGACGCCTCTTGCCATGTGGTGCTGCCGGGGCTCGTCAACGCCCACCATCATTTCTACCAGACGCTGACCCGCGCCCACCCGGACGCGATCAACAAGGCGCTCTTTCCCTGGCTCATGGCGCTCTATTCGGTGTGGGCGCGGCTGAAGCCGAACCATCTGCGGCTCGCCGCCCGGCTGGCGCTGACGGAGCTTCTGATGTCGGGCTGTACGACCGCGGCCGACCATCATTATCTCTATCCCAAGGGGCTCGAGGACGCGGTCGATATCGAGGTCGAGGAGGCGCGACGCCTCGGCATCCGCATGACGGTCAGTCGCGGGTCGATGAATCTCTCGGTCAAGGACGGCGGCCTGCCGCCCGACAGCGTGGTCCAGGACGAGGAGACGATTCTCGCCGACAGCGAGCGGGTGCTCAAGCTGTTCCACGATCGAAGCGCCGGCGCGCAAATCCGGGTCGCGCTCGCGCCCTGTTCGCCGTTTTCGATCTCCCGGGATCTGATGAGCGAGAGCGCGCGTCTGGCGGTAGCCTACGATTGCCAGCTTCACACCCATCTGTGCGAAACCGACGACGAGGAGCAGTTCTGCCTTCGGACCTATGGCCTCAGGCCGGTCGACCTTCTGGAGGTGACGGGCTGGATGTCGAGCCGCGTCTGGCTCGCGCACGGCATTCATTTCAACGCCGAGGAAATCGCGCGGCTGGGGCGCGCGGGCGTCGGGGTCTGCCATTGCGCGGCCTCGAACATGGTGCTGGCCTCCGGCATCTGCCGGACCTGCGAACTGGAGGCGGCGGGCGCGCCGCTCGGCCTCGGCGTCGACGGCTCGGCCTCCAACAATTCCTCGAACATGATGGAGGCTTTGCGCCACGCGCTGATGATCGGACGCCTGCGCTACGGCGCCGACAAGGTCACGCATCTCGACGTCCTGCGCTGGGCGACGGAAGGCTCGGCGCGCTGCCTCGGCCGCCCCGACATCGGCCGGATCGCCGCGGGCCTGGAGGCCGATCTGGCGCTGTTTGCGCTCGACGAGCCGCGCTTCTCGGGCGCGCATGATCCGCTCGCGGCGCTGGTGCTGTGCGGGGCGCACCGGGCCGACCGGGTGATGGTCGCAGGCGATTGGCGGGTCGTCGACGGAAAGCCGGTCGGGCTCGACCTCGAGGCGCTGATCGCCGAGCATAAGCGCGCGGCGCGGGACTTCGCATGAGACGGCTGCGGCGCAACGCCTCGCCGGGCGTGGCAAGGCCTGAAGGGATCGGAGAAAGCGCTCGACCATGACGGCCTTGGCAGTCTTGTTCGTCGCCTCGATCTGGGCGGGCGCGCAAAACGCGCTCGCCGGCGGCGGCTCCTTCATCACGCTGCCCTCGCTGATGCTGACCGGCATGGACGCGCGCGCCGCCAACATCACCTCGACGGTGGCGCTGTTTCCGGCGCAGCTCGTCACCGGCTTCACCGGCCGCTCGGACTCAAGGAGCCCGCCCGGCCTGTCGATGCGTGTGCTGTTCGCCATCAGCCTCGTCGGCGGGGCGCTCGGCGCGCTGATTCTCCTGTGGACGCCGCCGACGATCTTCGCCCGCCTCGTCCCCTGGCTGGTGCTGTTTGCGACCGTTCTCTTCGCCTGGGGCAGCTTCTTCCGCAAGGCCCCGGCGCCGGGCGAGGCGCATTTGCCGCCCTGGGGCGCCGGGGTCGTGCAATTCTTCATTTCCGTCTACGGCGGCTATTTCGGCGGCGGCATCGGCCTTTTGATGATGGCGGCGCTGACGATGGCGGGGCTTGCCGTCCGCAACGCCGGAGCGGCCAAGAACATCCTCGCCGGCGTGATGAACGCCTCCGCGGTCGCGATCTTCGTCTTTTCTCGCGACGTCCATTGGCTTCAGGCCGTCGTCACCGCGATCGGCGCCTCGTTCGGCGGCTGGGCCGGAGCGGTGATGCTCAAAACCGTCAACGAGAAGCTGCTGCGGCTCGCCGTCGTCGCGATTGGGATCGCGCTGACGATCGGGCTGTTCGCGAGGGCGCCGTGAAGGGGCCCGCGCACGCGAGCAACTCTGCGGTCAGGCCGCATCGCGGGGCAAGTCTTTGCGGCGGTCGGCCGCGGCGCAAGAGGCCCGTTCGACGTTAGGCGCGGGGCGCGGAAAGGATGCCCGAGGTGAAGACGATCATCGAACCCTTCCGGATCAAATCGGTCGAGCCTTTGCGCCGGACCACCCGCGACGAGCGCAAGGCCTATCTGGCCGCGGCGCATTTCAATCTGTTCGCGCTCGATTCCGAGACCGTTCTGATCGATCTTCTGACCGATTCCGGCACCTCGGCGATGAGCGCGCGCCAGTGGGCGGCGATCATGGTCGGCGACGAAAGCTATGCCGGCTCGCCCTCGTTCCGACGCTTCGAGGCGGCGGTCAGGAACCTGATGCCGTTCCGCAATATCATCCCGACCCATCAGGGCCGCGCCGCGGAAGCGATTCTGTTCCATCTCATCGGCGGGCCTGGCCGCAAGATCCCCTCGAACACCCATTTCGACACCACGCGCGGCAATATCGAGGCGACCGGCGCCGAGGCGATCGACCTTCCGGCGCCGGAGGGGCGCGAAACGGCGACGCCTCATCCGTTCAAGGGCAATATCGATTGCGCGCGCCTGGAGGCGTTCCTGAAGGAGCATGGGGCCGCCGTTCCCTGCGTCATGATCACCATCACCAACAACGCCGGCGGCGGCCAGCCGGCGAGCCTCGAAAACATCCGCGCCGCGGCGGCGCTGGCGCACAGCTTCGATAAGCCGTTCATCGTCGACGGATGCCGTTTCGCCGAGAACGCCTGGTTCATCAAGAGCCGCGAGCCGGGGCAGGGCGGGCGGCGGGTCGTCGACATCGTGCGCGATATGTTCGCTCTCGCCGACGGCATGACGATGAGCGCGAAAAAGGACGCCTTCGCCAATATCGGCGGCTGGCTGGCGCTCAACGACGATAAGCTGGCCGAGCGCGCGCGCACGCGCCTCATCCAGACGGAAGGCTTTCCAACCTATGGCGGACTGGCGGGGCGCGATCTGGAGGCGATCGCGCAGGGCTTGAGTGAAATCGTCGATGAGGATTATCTCGCCTATCGCGCCCGCACCAACGCCTATATCGGCGAGCGGCTCGTCGGCCTCGGCGTCCCGATCGTGCAGCCGACCGGAGGGCACGCCGTGTTCGTCGACGCCCGCGGCTGGCTCAAGCATATTCCGCCGCTCGAATATCCGGGGCAGGCGCTCGCCTGCGCGCTCTACGAAGTCGGCGGCGTTCGCGCCTGCGAGATCGGCACGGTGATGTTCGGGCGCCAGGCGGACGGAACCGAGCGGCCGGCCGCCATGGACCTCGTGCGTCTGGCGATGCCGCGGCGCGTCTACACCCAGTCGCACGCCGACTATGTCGTCGAGACCTTTGCCGAGATCGCAGCCGCCAAGGAGCGGCTAGCAGGCTACCGCATCGTATGGGAGCCGCCGGCCTTGCGGCACTTCACCGCCCGGTTCGAACCCATCGGCCGCCCTGATCACTAGAGGGTCACAGGACGGGAAGTGAGGAGCGGAGCCGATCGTCATGTATCTCGCGGCAATCATTTTGTTGATGGGCGCTCTTCCCGTCGCTTCGATCGTGGTCGAATTTCTCGCCGAGCATGGCGCCGCCGATCCGGTGTTGCTGATCGGCAGGTGGTTTGTATTCTGGTCGGTCGGCGTTCGTCTGATTCTGGCCGGATTGCGACAGACGATCAATCCGTCCTTCACCGCCGAGACCATTTTCGGCGCGCAGGACAAGGCCGCGCTGCCGATCGTCCAGGAGCTCGGCTTCGGCAATCTCTCGATCGGACTCCTCGGCGCGCTTGCGCTCATTGATCCGGGATGGATCGTTCCCGCGGCGATCGCCGGAGGACTGTTCTACGGACTGGCGGGGATCAACCACTTGCTGAGAGCGAAGAGGAACGCGCTTGAAAACATAGCGATGGTCTCCGACATGCTGATTTTCGTCGTGCTTGCCGGATTTCTCGCGGCGGTCTGGCTCAGGTCGGGATGAGCGGCCGTCTTGGCCGTTTCGCTCTATCGCTCTATCGACCGTCGGTCCGTTCTCGAAAGATCGGAACAACAAGGGGGCAACCAATGGCTCGCCGCATCATCGACATTTCAACGCCGCTGCAGAACGACGTGGAAGTCGATCCTCCGATGATGCGCCCCAAGATTAGCTATATCGACCACCAGCAGAGCCTGCCGCAGATCCTGCCGTTCTTCCCGGGGCTCACGGCCGAGGATTTGCCGGACGGGCAGGGCTGGGCGATCGAAACCGTGCAACTGACGACCCACAACGGCACCCATCTCGACGCGCCCTGGCACTATCATTCGACGATGAACGGGGGCGAGCGCGCCTGGACGATCGATCAGGTTCCGCTCGAATGGTGCTTCCAGCCCGGCGTCAAACTCGACTTCCGCCATCTCGCCGACGGCGCCGTCGCGACCGTCGCCGACGTCGAGGCGGAACTGAAGCGGATCGGCCATGCGCTGAGGCCGCTGGAGATCGTCATCGTCAACACCAGCGCCGGCGCGAAATACGGGCGCCTTGACTATCTCGCTTCCGGCTGCGGCATGGGAGCGGAGGCGACGCTTTATCTGCTCGAGCGCGGCGTGCGTCTGACCGGAACCGACGCCTGGAGCTGGGACGCGCCATTCGTCCATACCGCCGCGCGCTACGCTCAGACGCATGACGCGTCGATCGTCTGGGAGGGTCATAAGGCGGGACGTCACATCGGCTATTGCCATCTCGAAAAGCTCGGCAATCTCCATGCGCTGCCCTCGACCGGCTTCACGGTCGCCTGTTTTCCGGTGAAGATCGAGCGCGCATCGGCCGGCTGGACCCGGGCAGTCGCGATCATCGAAGAGTGAACGGCCGCACCTGGCCTGCGCCTTGAGATTGTCGCGATCGACCGCGAAGAGGCGGCGCAGGCATGATCTCATGAAAGGCCGCCGATGAGAGCCCCGGCCCCGACCCCGCGCATCGGCGTCTACGACCGTCTTCAGCGCGCTGTTCACGGGACGATGGCGGCGCTGATCTTCGTCGGCCTTGCGCTGGGAGTATGGGCGCACGAACTGCCGCGCGGCGATCTGCGTGACGGAGTGCTCGTCATCCATAAATCGATCGGCATGACCGTCCTCGCGCTGGCGGCGTTTCGCGTCGTCTGGCGCATCATCGCCGGCGCGCCGGCCTACGTCGAGCCGCTCGGACGGCTGACGCGCGCCGCCGCGCATTCTGCGCATGCGGCGCTCTACGCTCTGATGATCGCGATGCCGGTCAGCGGCTACGTGCTGTCGAGCGCTGGCGGTCACGCGGTCCCCGTGGTTCGGTCTCTTTTCCTTTCCGAAGCTGGCTCCGGACAATAAGGCGCTGAGCCATGCGGGCGGACAGGCGCATTACGTGTTCGCTTGGGCGATCGGACTCTTCCTGGCTCTGCATCTGGCCGCGGTCGTCTGGCACTCGGCGATCAAGCGCGACACGGTGCTGACGCGCATGTGGCCGAGCTACAGGCCGCGCTCCTGAGCACCGGATCGCGATTGCGAGCCGGCCGGCGAGGCTGGGATTCATCCGACCAAGTTCGCCTCAGCGCTCGGTCACGCTTCGGATCGCCCGGGCGGGCCAAGCGAGGGCGTTCGGCAATTCCTGCATGACGCTCGCGAAGAGATTCGCTGCCGGAGCGCTGTTCCATTGCGAACGAAATGTCGGCGACAGGGCGACCCCGACGCCAACCAGGTAGACGATCACGATCAGGGCGATCAACACGCGCATGGCCGCAAGCTCCAGTCAGACGCTATTCGCGCGAAGCGTCGCAGTAGGCGAGGGTCCGCGCCGACGAGGCGGCGCTGAGGGCGCCGGCGCCGCGTCAGCTCTGGCTGGCGATCCATTTGCCTCCATACTCGAATTCGGGCGCGGCGGTGAGCTGAGCCTTGGTCGCGTTCATGTGGGCACGCCATTTCTTGTCGCTCGGGTTGTACATGATTTTGACCGAGCCCGCGTCGACGGCGACGTAATGGGAGCCCATGCCGAGAAATCCGCCCACCGACAGCACATAGCCTTTCACCGTTTTGGAGTTATCGAAGGCGATGTCCTGAATCTTGCCGATGTCGTGATTTGCCGAGTCGTACACATCGAGCCCGACGATATTCGAGCTCAGCATGTCCGATTTCTGCAAATTGACAAATTGCGGCGCGGCGACGGCGGCGTAGGCCGCCCCCGCCAGCGCCGTTGCGCCGAACGCGGCGACGATCAGGGACTTGCGCATTTTAATTCTCCTCTTTCCGTCCGCAACATCCCAGAACGGACTGAGTAGTAAATGCGGCCGCGTAGAAAATGTTCCTCCCTCGAACCTATTGGTTCGGGTCGAGAACTTCGAACCGCGCGTCGACGCCGCTGGAACCTTCTCCTTCATCGTGGCGTTTCTCCATCTGAAATCGCGACAGAGGAGGATCTCATGCATCGCATCATTATTGGACTTTCCGCGCTGGGAATTTGCGCCTTGCCGACCTTTGCGTTTGCTGACAGCGGGGGCGCGGTGACGGGCGCTGCCGGCGGCGCGGTGACCGGCGCTATTGTCGGCGGCCCAGTCGGAGCCGCAGTTGGGGCGGCGGCCGGCGGCGTAATCGGCGGCGTGGCGTCCGGACCTGGTCCGACCGTGGTGGAGCCGGCCCCGGTTCCGGTCGTACCCGTGGTCCCGTGCAGCACTCGGACGACAACGAGGTCCGACAACATGGGCCACAGCGCCACCAGCCAGACGACGAATTGCCCGGATTAGCGGCCAATCCGTCTGCCGGTGAAGACGGCGCGCGTGGCTTCGTCATTCCGGCGCCGGGGGAAGACAAACGACCTTCCGCCGCCGCGAGGAATTGGCGCGACCACGCGCTGACCGTGGTGGAAAAAACGCGAATGCGGCGCGCGTGCGCCGCATTCGCGAATGAGGCGCCGTTGTGGTAGACTGACGTTTGGTCGTTCTCTGGGGACGGCCGAAAGTTGGAGTTGGCGATGGCGCACGGTTTGACTGCCCGGGTCGTTGGAATCGCCGGCGGCGATCCGCTGTTCGCGCGCATTCGGCACGAAGCGGAAGAGGCGATGCGGCGCGAGCCGGAGCTGGCGACGTTCCTGATGACGACGATCCTCAACCACGAGACGCTGGAGAGCTCGGTCGCCTACCGGGTGGCGGCGCGGCTCGACAATGCGGACGTCTCCGCGGCGCTGATTCGCCAGACTTTCGGCGAGGCGATCGCGCGCGACTCCTCGATCGGCGAAGCGTTCCGCGACGACATCATCGCCGTCGCCGATCGCGATCCGGCCTGCCTGAGGATGATGGAGCCTTTGCTGTATTTCAAAGGCTTCCAGGCCTTGCAGGCCTATCGGCTGTCGCATTGGCTGTTGAAGGCGGGCCGGCGCGATTTCGCGCTCAGCCTGCAAAGCCTCGCCTCGGCGGCGTTCGGGGTCGACATCAACCCCGCCGCGCGGATCGGCAAGGGCGTGTTTCTCGATCACGCGACCTCTCTCGTCGTCGGCGAAACGACGGTGATCGAGGACAACGTCTCGATCCTGCAGGGCGTGACCCTGGGGGGCACCGGCAAGGAGTTGGGCGACCGCCATCCCAAGATTTGCCATGGCGTCCTGATCGGCGCGGGCGCGAAGATCCTCGGCAATATCGAGATCGGCTATTGCGCCCGCGTAGCCGCGGGGTCGGTGGTGATCGCGCCGGTGCCGCACAACAAGACGGTTGCCGGCGTGCCGGCGCGCATCGTCGGCGAAGCCGGCTGCGCCGAACCGGCGCGCGACATGAATCAGATCCTCGCCGACAAGGCGATCGACGTCTGAGAACGGCCGTAACAGTCGAGGGGCGCGGGGTCGCCGCGCCTCATCGGTTTGACCGGCGTCTTGCAAGGGCAAGCGGCTTCGTGGCAAAGCCTCGCCCTTCTCGAGGCGAGCGAGGAACGAGGCGCATGGACAAGACCGAAATCGCGAAGCTGCGCGAATTTCTGCGCCGCTCCTTTGGCGCGCCGGCGCTTCAAGTCGCTCCGAACTCGAAGTCGGCCGAGGCTGCCGACGTTTCGCTCGGCGAGCGCAGGATCGGCGCGATCACGGTCGACGACGAGGATGGCGACCGCTCGTTCGCCTTTGCGATGCCGCTGCCCGTTGGCCGGCCGGTGCTGCAAGATTACCTTCGCCGCCTGTTCGAGAACGATAAGCTAACGATCGCCGCCCGGCTCAAAAAGGCGGATTCGGTCGAGCTCAACAACGGCCCCGACTTCCTAGGGGTTATTTCCGCCGACGATTCCCAAGGCTCCAGCTTCACGCTTCAGATGGCGATCCTGGATATCGACCTCGACCAGGATTAAGGAGCGCGGGCGGACCGGGTCAGCGCCGCGCCGCCGCGACGAACCCGCGCGCGCCGTCGCGGAGACGTCGCCATTCGCTCAGCAGCGCGGCCGAGAATCGGATCTCGACGTCGACGTCGCCCATGCGCATGTCCGCCTGACAGGTGTTGGGGGTCACGGCCGAAGGATCGGGCTTTCGGCATCGCGCGGCGAATCCGCGGCCCTCCGGCGCGGTGAAATAGAGCTCGTCGCCGCGAAACGGGCTGTTGTCGACGAAAGCGCGGGCGATGAGGCCGCCCGGCTGGCTCCATGACGTCTCGTCCAGGAAGCGTTCGTAGAGCCGCGCGGTGCGCTCCGCGGGGTCGAGGAGAGGGTCCGGTCTTCTGATTGTTAGAAAAATGGTCTCCGCGAGACGCTGGTCGAGGTCGGTGGTTCCGGTAACATCGTTGAAATCTCCGGCGGGGGTGAAATCGGGAAAGAAAAGCGCCGCCTCGATCGCCGTCGCCGGCCCGTCCTGACGCGAGGCGGGACGCAGGAACGAACTCAGAATTGCAAATTTCGCCGCCCCGACCGAGGCCTCGACGATATGGACCCGGTCATGCGCGCGATTAAACATGGCGAAGGCGCCGTAGCCGGCGCCGATCAGAGCTCCGGCGGCCGCGATCGACAGGAAGATGCCTCGTCCGCCCAACTCCGCTTACCCTCCCAGCGCCAGCGCCGGACCGTGCGGCCCGGGGTCGCGAATCGCCGGACCGTCCCCATTGTGCTCGCTCGCGCGGCGGGAGAACAGGCGCCACGGCCCGAGCGTTGCTATAAGGGCGGTCGCCCGTCCGGACAGACATCGCGACCGTCTTCGCCGGGTTCTGTCTTCGCCGCCCCGCCATATCTGGAGGATTCGCCGATGCCGTTGTACTCGCTCGAGGGCCGGGCGCCGGCGCTGCCGGCGGAGGGCCGCTACTGGATCGCCCCCAGCGCCTGCCTGATCGGCGACGTTTCGGTTGGAATCGACGTCGGCGTCTGGTTTGGGGCCGTGCTGCGGGGCGACAACGAGCCGATCGCCGTCGGCGCGCGCACGAACATTCAGGAACTCGTGCACGCTGCACACCGACATGGGCTACCCGCTCATCATCGGCGACGACTGCACTATCGGCCACCACGCGATCCTGCACGGCTGCGCGATCGGCGAGGGTTCGCTGGTCGGAATGGGCGCGGTCGTGCTCAACGGAGCGAGAATCGGCCGGGGATGCCTGGTCGGCGCGCGGGCGCTGGTGACGGAGGGAAAGGCCTTCGACGACCATTCGCTCATCATGGGTTCGCCCGCCCGCGCAGTCCGCACGCTCGAGGCGGAGGCGATCGAGGACCTGCGCCGCTCCGCCCGGCGCTATGTGGAGAACTGGCGCCGCTATGCCGCGGGACTGAAGCCGATCGGCGACGCCGCCGCGGGCTGATCGCGAGCGAGGCGCTTCTCGATCAGATCGTGACGTCAGCGCTGAATTGCTCGAGGGGAATCATCCGCAGGAATTCAACCGCGATTCCGCCGTCGAGAATGCGCACCACCTGAGCCGCCGTCGACCCGACCACGACCGGCGACCCGATCGGGGGCTTGTAATCGACGTTCAGCGCCGCGCCCGACATCGAAATGTCGATCAGCCTGGCGGCGAATTCGCGGCCATTCGCGAGCTTCAGGGTGGTGTAGCGATCACGCGGCGCGAAGCGCTCATGCCGCCGATCCTCGGGCAGACCGAGCGAATTGCGGTTGGCGAGCCAGGTCAACTGATCGGCCAGCTTGTCGCGCTTGACGGGCGTCAATTGCATCTGGACCGCGAAGCCCCCGACGAACCTGCGCGCGACCCTTCCCTCGACTCGGCCAATCTGGTTCAAATAGAGTATGATCCGCTCCCCAGGATTGACGCCGGCGTCGGACGACAGCGCGATTCCTCCGGGGGACATATCGATCGCGACGCAGTCGAATTCCTTGCGGTCGGACCGCATGAACCGTCCGGTCAGACGAACTCGCACCCGCTGATGGCGCCGCCTTTCGACGGGTGAGGGCTCAGCTATGCTCCATGCCACAGCGCCCAAGACCGCGCTCCCGTGCTTCGGCGCGCCGACGCCGATCAGTGAAAAGGGCGATGAATCGCACCCGCGAGGGTAATCATCGACTATCTATCCCGGATGAATTAAGGCCTTGTTACACGAAAGCGATTACGTTGCGTCAGATCGCGCCTCAATCGCGGGAGTAGACGAACAGGTGCCCGTGTCGGGTCGGCGTATTGCGGACGGAAAAGTCGCTCGCCGTTGGTTGCCGCGCGGGCGGCGGCGACATTTTCGGATCGAGCGAGCGCAACGACGTCAGCCTGATTTGACCCGCGCCGACAAGTCCGAGCCAATCCGGCGCCGCGTTGACGGCGATGGAGCCGAGAATGCGCGAATGGGTCAGTCCATGATGACGCAGCGGCAGCAGCGAAACCTCGATGTCGATCGATCCCAGCCCTGACGGCAGCGCCTCGGCGCCGAGGAGAAACGGCTGCGCTTCGTCGGCGACGCTTTCGAGAATCGATTTGATCTCCTTGCGGTCGGCTTCGCGCCAAAGCCGCAAAAAGGAAAAGCCCCTGAGCTCCATCATGAACAGAGCATTGGCCCTCGATCCGGAAATGCGGAGGGGAAACCCGCTCTGAGCGTCGAAGTCGAGCACGAAGGTGTCGGCCAGAACGCTGCGAATGGCGCCCGGGTCGATGTCGTTTCGCTCAGGGGCGCTGCGCGCGCCCCTCAAGGCGCTCCAATAGGCGTAAAGCTCCAAGGTGACCGCGAGCTTCATTGTCTCTCCCTCCGCGACCCCTTTGTGGGAACAACCGTCTCACAAAGGGACGCTTTTCGGCGGTCGACGCCGGATCGGAAGCGGCGAAGCAGGGACCATGCCGTGACGCGGCGGGACAGGGAATCCAGTCACGCCTTCCGCAAGGGAAGTTGTGTTAACAATAATATTGATCCGAGATTGCGGAGCCGGCCGGTCTTTGTCATAGTTTCGAGATCGAAACCGCGACGTTCAAGGTTTGCGTGCTCCGGCAAACTGAGAGCGTGGCGACGGGCGCCGCGGATGGGAACCGTCCCCGAGACGCGCAATTGGATTTGCGGCGTGACGATCGTGGCCATGCTCCTGTCACGGTCGGGACGCGGCGCCTAAAGGAAGCGAGGGAGGGCCTGTGCTCCGGGCTCTCCCTTTCTTTTTTCCCTCCCTTGCCGGCGGCCCCCTCGAAGGGATAACGCTTCGCCTCCGACCGGCGTCGCCCTCCCGCTCGACGCGTAGACGCGATTTCGCGCCTGGCGCGGGGCGCGGATGCGCGCCGGCCGCGCCGCGGTTCGATCGAAGGGCCTGAACGAGTCATGAACGCTGTCGAGCCGCCCCGCCTGGCGCAACGTCACGAGCCGATTTTCGACGTGCCGGCCGTCGTCGTCGTTCTCGCCCTTGTGTTTCTCGCGATCTACGCCGCCTTCGACTGGGCGCCGGCGACGATCCAGGACGCGGTCCTGCGCGACTTCGCCTTTGTGCCGGGGCGTTTGACGATCGGATTATGGCCGGCGCGGGCGATCGACCTGCTGGTGCGCGCGAACACGGACCCGGTCGCCCTCGAACAGGCGCGCGACATGCGTGATCTCCATGCCCTGGGCGCAGGGCCGATGCTGTGGACGCTTCTGACCTACGCCTTCCTGCACGGCTCTTGGACCCATGTGCTCCTCAACACGATCTGGCTTTTCGCATTCGGGCCGCCGGTCGCCCGCCGGTTCGGGTCGGCACGGTTTCTCGTCTTCATGGCCGTGACCGCGATCGCGAGCGCGCTGGCGCATTGGGTCAGCGCGCCGATGGAATTTGTCCCCCTGATCGGGGCGTCGGGCTCAGATTCGGGACTGATGGGCGCGGCGACGCGGTTCATGTTCGAACCTGGGGCGCCGCTCGGTCCGCCGGGCGCCAAGCGCCGGGCCGAGATCGAACCGGTTCCGGCCGCGACGCTGCGGGGGCTCTTTGTCGACCGTCGCGCGTTGATTTTCCTCTGCATATGGCTGGCGACGAATTTCGTCTTCGGCGCCTTCGCGCAAGCGCTGGGTCTGTCCGAGGCCCCGGTCGCATGGGTCGCCCATCTCGGCGGATTTTTTTCCGGTCTTCTGCTGTTCGACCTGTTCGATCCCCCGCCGCTGCCACGCCCGGCCCTGAATGAGCAGGGCTAGGCGCCGCCCTTTTTCTCGACCCAATCCGGCGCGCCGCGCAAACGGGCCAGCATCGCGATCAGCGCACGGTCGTTGAGGACCGCGACCCGTTCCCGCGGCCTGAGCCACGCACACGCGTCCTCGATCGTTTCGGCGTCGTTGAGCTTGGCCGTCGCCACGGCGGCGTCGACGTCGACATCGCCCAGGCGGCGACGGGCCGCTTCGGGGAGGAACGCTTCGTGAATGGCGCGTAGGGTGGGATCGGCGCTGATCGCCATCAACGCGTCGTCGTCGTCATGGCCGGCGCGGGCGAGTTCGGCGGCGAGCGCGTTGGCGCGCTCGACCACCTGCGGCGGCGACGTTTCCTCCGGCGTGCGCAGCAGGCCCGCGCGGCGCAAGGCGAGGCCGAGCCACAATTGCCCGCTCGCCCAGGAGAGCGGAATGGAAAGGATGAGGCCGGCGATCGTCGGCGACATCCACAGAACCAGCGAGGGCGAAATGAGCGCCGCGGCGAAGAGCGTGACCAGCCCGAGAACCGCATGCGCGCGGTGGCGGCGGGCGATGCTTCGGAATGGGATCGATCCATCGTCTCGCCGCTGCGGATTCCAGCCGGTGTCCCGTCCCGACACGATCTGCGCCACCGACCCGGACTGGATCAGCATCATGATCGGCGCCAGAGCGGCCGAGATCACGATCTCGACCAGGGTCGAGGCGATCAGCGCCAGCGCGCCGCCGGAACCCCTTCGGGTCGGCCCGTCGATGAGAGCGATGGCGAGGCCAAGAAATTTCGGGGCCAGCAGGATGCCGATCGTGAGCACAAACAATTGCAGCGCACGTTCGTAGTCGAACCGCGGCCACGTCGGAAACAGCGAAAAATCGGCGGTGAAATACTCGGGTCGAATGTAGTGCGACTGCAGCACCAGGGCGATGCCGACCAGCAGCTGCGCCATCCAAAGGGGCGATGCGAGATAGCCCATGATCCCGGTGGCGAAGTGCTGGCGCGACGCCAGGACGAAGCCGTCGGCGCCGATGACCCGCAGGTGCTGGAGGTTGCCCTGGCACCATCGCCGGTCGCGAGCGGCCAAGTCGATCAGCGACGGCGGGCTCTCCTCATATGAGCCGCCGAGCGTCGGCAGCATGTAGACGGAATATCCAGCGCGCCGCATGAGCGCCGCTTCGACAAAATCGTGGCTGAGAATGTGGCCGCCGAATGGCGGCTTGCCGGGCAGGTCCGGCAGGCCGCAATGGTCGGCGAAGGCGCGGGTGCGGACGATCGCGTTGTGGCCCCAATAGTTGCCGTCGCGTCCCATCCAGGCGCAAAGGCCGGCGGCGATGACCGGACCGGCGATGCGGGCCGCGAACTGTTGCACCCGCGCAAACATCGTGTTGCGGTTGACGATGAGCGGCAGGCTCTGGATGATGCCGGCGTCCGGGTCCTTCTCCATCGCCGCCGCGAGACGGACGATCGTTTCGCCCGTCATCAGACTGTCGGCGTCGAGAACCACCATGTGCGGATAGCGGCCGCCCCATTGGGTGACGAAGTCGGCGATGTTGCCGGCTTTGCGGCCGGTGTTCCTGCTTCTGCGGCGGTAGTAGATTCGCGCTTCTGGCAGCCGATCGCGCATCGCCACGAACGCACGCTCCTCGGCGATCCAGACATCGGCGTCGGTGGTGTCGGAGAGAAAGACAAAGTCGAACGCGCCTCCCAGGCCGGTGCTTTCGACGTCCTCGATTATCGCCTGCATCGCGCCGAAGACGCGCGACGGCGCCTCGTTGTAAATCGGCATGACGACCGCCGTCTTTTGCGCAAGCGAGGCCGGCGCCGGCGCGGCCCAGCGCCGATGAGCGAGGAGCCAGAAAAAGCCGACGACGCTGCCGGAGAAAGAAACCGCGATCCACGAGAAGGTGACGACGAACAGGACAACCAGAACCCATTCCAGCGCGGTGATCGTGCCGACTCCCACGACCCTGTACATCTGGTAGGCGCCGTATGCGCTGAGCGCGACGGCGCCGCCGAAAACGACGAAGCGGGTCAGGATTGGCGGCCTGGCGGAACGCGGGTCGATCCAGGCCCGCCTGTCGCCGGGCGAAAACCCACTGAAGGACTGCGCCGGCATCGGGAGCGGCGCAAAACCGGGCATCGACGAGCCCCACGACGAGCCCGCGTCGCGCGGCGGCTGCGCCTGGGCGAGCGTCAAGCTGTCCATCGATAGAGCCATGTCTCGCTGACCGCCTTTTTGTCCAAGTTGAGGGTCAATCGCAACTCGGAGTAGGATTCCGACCCGGGGTCAAGATCGAAAACGACGCGAACCGACCGCCTGTCCTTGTAGGGGAACAGCCGAACCGACGCTATTTTGCCGGGCGAACACTGAACGTCCGCGGTCGCCGCCGCAGCCTTCGCCGGATCGGCGAAGAGGTCTCCCGCCATTTCGACCGCGAAGCGCCGCCGGTCGCCGACCTTGCCGCTGCGGCTCGACACGCACATCGCCAGCGGGGGCCGTGAGGGCGGCTCCCAGCACCAGAACTGGCGATAGGCGATCGATAGACTCTTCGCGATCGCCATCCCGGCCTTGGGGCGCCACTGGGCGACGATGTTGGAATTGTTTTCCGACGCCGCCGGAATCTCCAGCAGTCGCAGATCGCCCTGGCCCCAGTCGCCGATCGGCTCGATCCACAGCGTCGGCTTCAGCTCCCAATGCGTCTCGTCGTCAAGGAAGGCGTCGAAGGTCCGGGACCGCTGCAGCATTCCAAACCCGCGCGGGTTGAGGTCCGCGAACGCCGAAATCTGCAGGGTCTCGCGATTGGACACGGGGCGCCAGAGCCACTCGCCGCTGCCGGAGAGGATCTGCAGGCCGGTCGTTTCATAGACGGCCGAGCGCGCGTCGTCGGGGCGGCGGTGATCGAGCGGGCTGAACAGGTAAGCGGCCGCCATCGCTCCAAAACCCAGTTTGTCGACCGCCGCGCGTGAGATCAGCGTCATTTCGGTATCGATGATCGTCGTCTCCAGCGGATGAAGCGTGAACCTGAACGCGCCGGTCACGCTCGCCGAATCCAGCAGCGCGTGGATGGTCAGCGTGTCCGACGCCGGGGTGGGCTTTTCGACCCAGAAGGCTCGAAACAGCGGGAACTCCTCGCCCGGCTCGTCGCCGGTCCGGATCGCAAGGCCGCGGGCGGTCACGCCGAAATTCTGGCCGCGGGCGCGGGAACGATAGAAACTCGCGCCCTGAAAGATCGCCACGTCCTGGAAGCCGTGGTCCGACGCGGCGAGGACGCGCAGTCCGGAGAATCCGAGATCGCCGACAGCAGCGGGCGTCTTCAACTTGCCGAAGTCGAAATCGGCCGGGTCGTAGATGACTTTTTGCGCCAGCCCGTTCTCGACAATGTTGATCTCGACCGGCGTTGTATAGACAAATCCGCGGTGCAGCGGCTCCAGCGAAAATCCGAGCTTCTCGTTGCTCCAGATCGCGGTCGACGGAATGCGGCGGATCGACGCGTATTGTTCGAAGTTCAGTCCGGAAAAAACGCTCGGAAGAGGCGCTTCGGGCGGCTTGAAGGGCTTCTGGGCGAGTGCGATCGCCATGTTGAGCACCGCGGCCGACGAAAATGGGACGGGCTTCCCCACTGGCTCGGCTGAAGCGGGCGCGAGGTCCGAGCGCGCGCTCAAACCCGCGAGCGCGCCGCCCGCGGCCAGAGTCAAAAATTCACGACGTTGGGTATGCGCCATCGTGGTCTTCGTTCGCTCTCCGTCAAAGCTGGCCGCGTCAGGCGGCCCTAAACCGGGTCTCTTTAAGACACGGTGAAAGATCAGCGCCTTAGAGAAGGAAATCTGCCACGTTCCATCCCCAGCGCATAGGTTGTATATGGTTTTTTGCGACGCAGCGAGACGCAATTTGGCCTCCTGGGAAAATGGTCAATTCCGCGTCCGGGGCGGGTCGAACGAAATCCCGATCCGACTTCGATCGGATCGCGCTGCGCGAAGATCCACGAGCGGCCCGAAGCGTGGCTTTCGCCGCCGGAGAGCCGTTTCGAATGGGAGCAGCGCATGAGTTCCGACGTCCGCCGTGGTCTGACCATCGTTCTCGCGGCCGGCGAGGGGGTCCGCATGCGCTCGAGCCGGCCCAAGGTCCTGCATTTGATCGCGGGCCGATCCATGCTCGCTCACGCGCTCTCGGCCGTTCGCGAGGCGGGGCCGGGCGATGTCGCCGTCGTCGTTGGGCCTGGTCGCGAGGACGTCGCGGCCGAAGTAGGAAGGGCCGCGCCGGAAGCGCGAATTTTTGTTCAGGCCGCGCGTCGCGGCACCGCCCACGCCGTTCTGGCGGCGCGAGAGATGATAGAGCGCGGCTACGACGACATTCTCGTCAGTTACGCCGACATTCCGCTGATCACGGGCGCCACCCTCGCGGCGATGCGCCAAAGCCTCGCGGATGGCGCCGACCTGGTCGCGCTCGGGTTCGCGCCCGCCGACCCGACCGGGTACGGCCGTCTCATCGAGCGGGACGGCCGCCTGGTCGCGATCCGCGAGGACAAGGACGCGAGCGTCGAGGAGAAGTCGGCCCCGCTCTGCAACGCCGGACCGTTAGCCTTGGCCGGCGCCGAGGCGCTCAGCCTTTTGGAGGCGGTGACGCCCGACAACGCGCAAAAGGAATATTATCTCACCGACCTGGTCGAGATCGCAAACAAGCGCGGGCTCAGCGCGCGAGCCCTTACCGCCGACGCGCGGGAGGTCACGGGCGTCAACGACCGGCTGCAGCTCGCCGCGGCGGAAGCGGCGGTGCAGGCGCGGCTGCGCCGTCGCGCAATGGTCGAGGGCGCGACCCTCATCGCCCCCGAGACGGTGTTCCTGTCCTGGGACACGATCATCGGCCGCGACGTTCTGATCGAGCCGCATGTCGTGATCGGCCCCGGCGTCGTCATCGACGACGGCGCCGTGATCCACGCCTTCTCTCACTTCGAAGGCGCCCGGATCGGCAGCGGCGCCTCGGTCGGACCCTTCGCGCGGCTGAGGCCAGGCGCGGACATCGCCGCTAAGGCGAAAGTCGGCAACTTCGTCGAGATCAAGAAGGCCAGGATCGAAGAGGGCGCGAAGGTCAATCACCTGAGCTACATCGGCGACGCGCGCGTCGGCGCCAACGCCAACATCGGCGCCGGCGCGATCACCTGCAACTACGACGGCCATTCGAAGTTCAAAACCGACATCGGCGCCGGCGCCTTCATCGGCTCCAATTCCTCCCTCGTCGCCCCGGTCACGATCGGCGACGGCGCCTATGTCGGCTCGGGCTCGGTCATCACCAAGGACGTCGAGCCCGACGCGCTGGCGGTCGCGCGCGGCCGGCAGAAGACAAGGGCCGGCTGGGCGAAGGCGTTCCGGGCGAGGAACAAGAAGTCGTGACGGCAGGTTGGCCAGGCGGCGCGGGAAGCGCGCAGGAATGGTTTACCGCCGTTTTGCCGCACGGGTCATATCATTTCAATCAGTTAGACCCCCGTTTACCGCCGCCCGCGGCAGCCGCCGGAATTGCGCGAAGTCGCGGCGATGTAAAAACCCTAGGAGCCACGATCCTCGGCCGCTCTTGGCTTGCAGGCGAACGAGGCGACATGGGTGTCGAGAGGCAGTTTCGCCATTTCAGCCTCCGCTGTCGCCCTGCCGACCACGACCGGCCGCACCGCCGGCCCCCCGACGGTGACCAGCGTCGCCTGTCCTGCGACCGGATCGATGCGCACGAACGCCGAGCGTCCTCGGACAACTTTTACCGTTACGGCGTATTTGCCTTTCTGGAATCCGCCGGGAAACTTCTTGATATCGCTCGCGGACACCGAATAGGCCCCGGGGGGAAGATCGAGATACGCGAAACTGTCTCCAAGGACGTCGCAGACGTCTCGGTCGACGTCGAAAACATATTCTCCGCCGGTCGCCCAGTCGGAGGTCCATACCGACATCTGCCGGTTCGGCGCGTAGACGATCAGGCGGCCGGCCTGAGGCGGAATCGGCCGCGCCGAGGCTTTCCAGGCGGCGTAGGGGTCGCCAGTGCCCGCGACCCGCGTCGCCACGCCCACGGCCAGGCCCATCCCCCCGCCGCAGCCTCCGAGAGGAAGCGAGAGTGCGAAGAGCATGGCGACGATCGCGTTGCGTGCCATGTTCGATCCGCCCCCCAACGCGCTAACGATGAGCGCGTCCCGCACGATGCCCGTATTCGTCGGGCGCGGCAAGAAGCTTTCCACATTCGCAAGGCCGCAGTCGCCGCGACGGTCCGCGCCAACACGCTTTGCCCCGGAGGGCGACAAGATCATGCGCCTGCATGGGCCAGACGGCGACGATCGAGAACGGTTTCGTCTGGCTGCCTGAAGCCGCCCCTGGCTCGCCGACTATCTCGCCGAGCTCACCCTCTTCCCGGCGGCCGCTGCGACGACCAGGTCGAACTCGACCGCATGAGGCCCTGGCCCGGACGAAGCATCGGCCGGCGGGGCCGGAGTTCTGGGCCGGCGATTGGCGGCGGGTGGAGTGGAAGGGGTGAAAGGCCCGCTCGTACGCCGGCGGACGAGCCATATTGCGGGATATGCCCTGCCACCACAATCTCGAGAACCTACCGCCTATATCGACGGCTGCGGCTCGCGAGCGAGCAAGGGGCCGTTGTTTCGCACGATTGGCAGAGGCACGACGCCTTGAGACGACGCCTCTGCACCAGGCCAATGCCTACGCCATGATCGGCAGGCGAGCGGACGCGGCCGACATCACGACGAAAATCGGCAATCACACTTTCCGGGCGACCGGGATCACGGCCTATCTCAAGAACGGCGGCACGCTCGAAAAAGCCGCCGCCATGGCGAACCACGCCTCAACGCGGACGACGCAGCACTATGAGGCGACGGGACGACGTCAGCCTGGACGAGGTGGAGCGCATCCTGATCTGAGACGGTGAAAGCCATGAGGAATATTTCTATATCTGTGGCGGCCGGCATTGGCTTGGGGCCATGGTTATGGCTGCACCCGCCAAGCTTATTCCATCAGCATTTTTTGGATGATAACTATTTTTCCGAGAGTGCTCAGACAGGTGGACTTTTGCTTGCGCAACGACTTAGAGTTTGTCCGGGAACATCATCTGGAATTGCATAGTTTTCGCGTCATGAGGCGGATAGAAGCGAGCTTGAGGAAGGCGAGCGCCTTGCGATTGAGGCACTCCCAATCCTTGGCGAGCCTTCGGCATCGTCCGAGCCAGGCGAAGGTTCGCTCGACAATCCATCGTTTGGGCAAGACGATGAAGCGCGGAGCTTGAACGGAGCGGGTGACGATCTCGACGTTCACGCGCTTGAGAATGGCCTTGGGCGTATCCGGAACTGCGCCCCTTGATAACCGCCATCGGCGTAGAGCTTCAGAAGGAAGGGATAGGAGCCGAACAAGGTCGCCATCACGAGCACGCCGCCGTCGCGGTCCTGAACATCGGCGCCATGCACGATGGCGTGCATCAGGAGGCCCTGCGTGTCGACGAGAATATGCCGCTTCTTGCCTTTGATCTTCTTGCCCGCATCGTAGCCATGCGGGTCGTGAGCCCCCCTTTTTCAGCGCTTTTCACGCTCTGGCTGTCGATGATGGCCGCTGTCGGAGAAGCCTTGCGCTCTGCTCTTTCGCGGCATTTGACATAGAGGGCGTCATGGATCCGATCGAGCGTGCCGTCCCAACTCCACAGATCAAAATAATCGTACAACGTCGAGCGTGGCGGCAGGTCTTTCGGGATCGCCCGCCACTGGCAACCGGCGCTCAGGATGTACATCAGGCCGTTGACGACCTCGCGCAGCTTGACCGTTCGCTTGTTGCCGCCGCGCTTGGCGGGTGGAATATGCGGCTCGACCAGCGCCCACTCCTCGTCGGTCAGGTCAGAGGGATAGCGCAGGCGGCTGCGATCGTAGCGAGCGCGGTTTTCCTTCGTCCACATCGGCGGCGGCTCCCCAAAGATCAGGCCGCCTCCCTTGAATCACAAATGACTCAACCGATTCAATATCTTCCCGGACAGACACTGAGGCTATAGAAGCCACCAAGTCAATGATTTTTCAAGAGAGTCTTGTATTGTAGAGAGGCTTATTCCCAGAGGACAAAAAAGGAGGCCCCGATTTCGATCCTATGGTTAGGCGAATTGCCGGTTCCTTAAATAAAACAAACGAAAGCGTCGAAAGTTATATTTTAGGGGCTATTGATGCCTCCTGTCCCATGAATAACATGGGATCTGGTTCAGACGTGGAGCAACCTCCAAAACTAACAACGTCCGTAAAGGAATTGTTTGCAGGGTTACCGATGAACAAGGCAAAATTAGCCCGGGGGATTTGTTCGGCATGCTAAGCATGCTGCGTCAATCGTGGCTGTAGACGTGGGCAATGATGCGGGCAATGTTGAGGGAGAGAAGTGCATTCTGGACAAGTTCACTTTGAAGAAGGAGCCGGATCCCAACCATCCGGATGATGAGCATTTAGAAACTATATTACCGGTACCGTTGCAGAATTTGGCTAAAACATTGTATCAAAAGCGCAATTCTTCGTCGGAAACCGTGGAAAGGGACCTACTCGCCGCTATCGATGCGCAATGTGGCGAAGGCGTATCCCGTTGACTTGAGGTTGTTTTTCTTGCCGACGCCGGAGCGTCGCCACGTCGACGCCGAGCATCGCAGTTGCCGAAGCCCGGAAAAGAGGCTTTGCGGGAAAGAGCACGACCTGAAAGAACTCAAGGCCGGGCAAGTCTCCCTGCGTGGCGACTTCCACGAGAGGCGATTTTCTGCGGCTGTAACGCGCTATCGCCGCCGTTGAGGTCGATATTGACCACATCAACAGCCGCCTCGGTCTGGTGGACGAACCGACAACGACCATTCAAGGATAGTGTCAATTTAGCCTTGTTCACCCGCCCTGTTGCAAAAGCCTTCCCTTTTGTGCCGGTATGGAAGTGCATTTGCATAGGTGGCGCAGGCCCGCCAGATAAACTGCTTGTGCGGGGAAAAGTCATCTCTCATTCTGAAGCCGTTACGGGGCCCCCTTGACGGCTTGATAAAGGACAACCAGCATTACCAGAATTACCGCGATACGTGCATGTTTTCCAAAATACGGCGCCGCCTGCATATTTTCCGGTTTCGGGCGATCCGCTGTCGCGGGGGCGCGATGCGGTTGAGGCGGGTATAGGACAATATCGCATGGCGCGCAAAAAGGTAAATGAGGATGGACTGGACCCCGAAGCTGACCGTCCAGCCGGCGGCGTTCTCGCCGATGAGCTGAGGACCCTGCATCGAACGGCGTTTATGGAAATGTGCAAGCGTCAGCATAATCCCCGCGAGCCCGACCCTCACGCCGGATCGAGCATCGCGAACACGCTGACGAGGGCGACGACGATGGTTCCGAGCGCGACTTCGCTGACGCTCGCAGCGCGCAGCGCGGCGAGGGCGGTCGCTCCGGGCCTCAGCCTGGGCACGAGATAATAGCGGTTGAAGAGCGCGAGCGAAATCATGATGCCGACGATCAGGATCTTCGCGTCGAGCAGCGCGCGGTAGGGCGTCGTCGGCGGGATCGGGAGGCGGCCGGAAATCAGCGCGATATTGATGACGCCGGTGAGAACAATGGCCGCGACGACGAATTGCCCCCAGAAGGAAAAGCCCGCCATCGCGCGGACCGCGCTCGGCCGCAGATCGTCGTCGCCATAGGCCTTCACACACATGACGAAGGGAACGAGCCCGCCAAGCCAGGCGCCGGCCGCCAGCAGATGGACGGCGTGATTGGCGCGATGCGCAATGCCCACGAGGCCGGTCTGCATCGCGGCGTGGCCGACGAGGCCGAGGCTGGCGAGCAGCGCCGCCGAGAGAAGCCCGACCGGCGCCCAGCGGTCACGCGGGCTGACGGCGACGACGGCGACCAGCACGGCCGCCAGGACGAGCCGCAGCGCCCAGGCGTTTCCAAAGCCGGTGCCGGCGAGGACTTCGCCGATCACGCGCGGATCGGTCGCCGCGCTCCAGTCGCCGGCCATCGAGCCCGCCTCCAGCGCCAGCCACAGAATTGCGGTGACGAGGGCGACGACGCTCGACGTCGCCACGATACGCCAGATCGTCGGCGATAGCCGGCGTCGAAGGCCTTCCGGCGCATAGAGCCAAAGAAAAGCGCTTGCGCCGAAGGCGAGCATCACGGCCATGAAATGCGCGAAACGGCAGATGGCGAGCGCGGTCATGCGCGCCCGCCCGCGCGCCGCGACGGCGCCCGCCCGCGCATCTTGTCGGTCACATCTTCTTCATGCCGCCCATCTGTCCCGCCCTTCATCGCGCCGCCGCCCGAGGCGCCGACGCCGAGCACCGGAAACTGGACCTCGACTGAACCGGCATGCTCGAAGGCGAGCGTCGCCTTGACGGCCTCGCCCTTGGTGAGCGGATGCGTCAGATGGGTGAACATCAGGTGATAGCCGCCGGGCGCGAGCCCGACCGAGCCGTGGGCGGGAATGTTGAGGCCGCCTTTGAGTTCGCGCATCTGCATGACGCCGCCCGCCTTCTTCATCTCATGGACCTCGACCGTGGCGAAATCGGCCGTGCCGCCGGTCAGGCGGTCGGGCGTCGCGCCGTTGTTGAGGATGGTCAGATAGCCGGCCCCGACTTCGGCGCCCTTCGGCGTCGCGCGCGCCCATGGCTTCTCGATCACGATGTCGCCGGCCTTGAATTCCTGGGCGAAGACTCGGCGATGCGCCCACGATCAGCGCGAGCGCCAGGACGAAGGCTTGAAAACGCGTCATGGCTGGGACCTTTCCGGTTTGAGACATTGTCATCGAGTTTCCTGGACGCCTCCGCACGTCCCGCGCGAGCGATCAGGGCTTCACGGTGAAGCTGAAGTCGCCCTGGGTATGATGGGTGTCGACCGAAACCGCATGCCAGTGGACGGTATAGACGCCCGGCGCCAGCGGCTTGGCGATCGGCACGATCAGCACGCTTTTGTCGCCGTGCTCGACTTTCGGTCGACCCAGCGGCGCTTTGGAGCCGTTGGCCGCCGTCAACGTTACGCCTGAAAAGCGCGGTTCGACGCCCTCGCTGAACTTGAGCCGAATTTCGCTCGCCGACGCGACCGTGCCGCCGACGGCAGGCGTCGCCTTTTGCAGTTGGGCGTGCGCATAGGCCGCCGTGGCGGCAAGGCCGAAAACGAGCGAAGCGGCGATCCTGATTTTGAGCGTGTTTGTCATTATAGGCCTCCTGTGAAGATCGGTTTGCCGAGACTGTTGGGGAAAATGTCGTCGAAGTAGAAATGCAACTCGCCGACGACACCGACGCCGTGACCGCTCTCACCATTGATAGGAACGACCGCTTCAAGCGCAAACTGCCAAGAGGCGGCGGAATAGACCACGCCGGGCTGGAAGGTTCCGGTCGTCAGCGCGCCCGGCCCACCGTTGTGGATCGGCGTCGAGAATGCGAACTCCGCGATCGGGATCAGATGCCTGAGGAAATCGTTGCCGATCTCGCCGACCTGCGAGTTGTAGTAGGGCAGGCTGTACTGGAGGGTAAAGCCCCAGTTGAACGTGGTGGCGTTCGGACTGCCGTCTGTGAAGTCCTGTCCCGGCGCGCTGGTCCCGAACTCCGCCGTGATGGCGAAGGGACGCAGGAGGTTGAGGCTCTTCGGCAAAGCGCCGAAGCCGAGGCCCGCGTCCAGGACGGGGCTGTAGCCGTTGGGCGAGCCGGCCTGGGCGCCCGTGCCCGTGCCGCCCCAGCTGACGTCGAAGCCGGCCGAAGCCATGAACTCGGCGTCGGGGATGCAGAGGAACTTGTATTTCAATTCGGTGTCGAGAGCCCCCCAGCCGTAGCCGCCGGGATGCAGCCAGGTCGGGCCGTCGGAGATCGACAAGCCGAGGTTCGGCGTGATCGTTTTTGTCCAGCTGAAGCTCGCGTCGAATTCCTGCACGCCATCGGAATTCTGCGGCAGCCAGGTCAGGGTCGGCAGCGCAAGCTCGTCGCCGACGCCCGGATCGTCGATCGCGAGCGTAGCAGGGAAAATGCGGTCGCCGCAGATGGCGTGCGGATACGCCGGCGTCAGCCATAAGGCGAGGGTTGCGCCGGCGAGCGCGCTCGCGGCCGGGCGAGTGAAGGGAGTGAGCATGGATGAAATGCCTCGGGTCTGATGGAAATGCGCTCGAGCGCCCTCAAAAAGGCGCGGCGAATGCGGTTTCGTCGTCAGACGGCGAGAGGCGGCGCCCGGGCGCGGTTGGCTGGGGCCAGGAAGGCGTCCAAGGCGCCGAATTGCGGCGCGGGGCTGATCGGCCGGCGATCGAGGTCGAACCGCTTCGGGAGAGCGGGGACATCCGGCGGGACGAGCGTCCCCATCTGCGCGAAGAACCGGCACAGCGGGCACTGATCGTTGCAGTGGCCGTTTCGGTTATGGCCCGCCGGCGCGCCTTTGTCGTCGACTTGCACGCACAGGAACGCGACGTCGCCGAAGGTCGCCTTGAGATCCGCGACCACCGCCGCCGTGTCCGCGTCCGCGAATTCGGGCGCGGCCCGCGCCTGGTGATAGGGGATGGCGACGAGTTGTATGATAAGCGACAGCGCGACCATGAGCGCCGTCAACGGCGAACGAAACGACGCGCCGCCGGGACGCGCCCGCCGCGCTCGACGTCCTTGCCTCCGGCCCCGGCTGTTCACCTGAACGCCCTGACGATCCGGTCCGACTTCGGTCCGGCTCCGTAAGCAGTGGTAACCGAACGCCTCCGCCCGCGCAATCGTCAGCCCTGCGGCAAAACGCCCGGCCTTCACAATCCTTCATCCATTGTGATTTGTGAGGGCGCCGGTCGTTGGCCTAACGCTTGCATCGTCCGGGTTGGGGTCATACGGGGTCAAAAGCCGATGTGCGGCATAGTGGGCGTTCTCGGAACTGGACCGGTTGCGGGCTCGATCATCGATGCGCTGAAGCGCCTCGAATACCGGGGCTACGATTCGGCGGGAATCGCGACTCTCGAAGGGGGAAAGCTCGCCCGCCGGCGCGCCGAGGGCAAGCTCAGGAACCTCGAGGCCAGGCTCGCCGCCGAGCCGCTCGCGGGTTCGATCGGCATCGGCCACACCCGCTGGGCGACGCACGGCAAGCCGACCGAGGCCAACGCCCATCCGCACGCCTCCGGCCGGCTCGCCGTCGTTCACAACGGCATTATCGAAAACTTCAAGGCGCTGCGCGAGGAGCTCGGCGCCAAGGGCCACGCATTCGCGACCGAGACCGATTCCGAGGTCGCCGCCTTCGTGGTCGAGGACGAACTCGCGAAGGGCAAGACGCCTGAAGAGGCGGTTCACGCGGCGCTCGGACGCCTGCGCGGCGCCTTCGCGCTCGTCTATCTGTTCGAAGGCGAGGAGAATCTTCTGATCGGGGCGAGAGAGGGCGCGCCGCTCGCGGTCGGCTATGGCGAGAGGGAGATGTATCTGGGCTCCGACGCGCTGGCGCTCGCGCCCTTCACCGACCGCGTCGCCTATCTCGAGGAGGGCGACTGGGTCGTGCTGACGCGCCAGGGCGCGGACATCCGCGACGCCTCCGGCAAGCCGGTCAAGCGGCGAATTCAGCGCAGCCCAGCCGGCAGCCTGCTGGCCGAGAAGGGCAATTACCGGCACTTCATGGCCAAGGAGATCCATGAGCAGCCGGAAGTGGTCGGCCATACGCTCGCGCATTATCTCGACATGGCGGCGATGCGGCTGAAGCCCTTCGCCTGGCCGGTCGATCCGGCGAAGCTCACGCGAATTTCGATCGTGGGCTGCGGCACCGCCTATATGGCGGGGCTCATCGGCAAATATTGGATCGAGCGTTTCGCGCGGGTCCCGGTCGAGGTCGACGTGGCCTCGGAGTATCGTTATCGCGAGGCTCCGGTCGACCGGGGCGGGCTGACGATCGTGATCTCGCAGTCGGGCGAGACAGCCGACACGCTGGCGTGCCTGCGCTACGTCAAGGACAACGGCTCGAAGACGGTCGGCGTCGTCAACGTGCCGACGTCGAGCATCGCGCGGCTGACCGATGCGTCCGCGCCGACGCTGGCCGGGCCGGAAATCGGCGTCGCCTCGACCAAGGCCTTCACCTGCCAACTCGCTGCCCTCGCCGCGCTCGCGATCAGCCTGGGGCGGGCGCGCGCGACGATCGACGAGGCGAGCGAGACGGCGCTCGCAGCGGAGCTCATTGCGACGCCGGGCCTCCTCGCCGAGGCGCTGAAGCTCGAGCCTGCGGCGGAGACGCTCGCCCATGCGATCGCGCGGGCGCGCGACGTGCTCTATATCGGCCGCGGGCAAGCCTATCCGCTGGCGCTCGAGGGCGCGCTGAAACTCAAGGAGCTGAGCTACATCCACGCCGAAGGATACGCCGCTGGAGAGCTGAAGCACGGGCCGATCGCGCTCATCGACGAGGCGATGCCGGTCGTCGTCATCGCGCCGCGCGACGCCCTGTTTGAAAAGGTCGTCTCCAACATGCAGGAGGTGGCGGCGCGGGGCGGGCGGATCATGCTGATCGGCGAGCGGCACGCGGCCGAGGAGGCCTCGGTCGCGATCGAGCATTTCCTGGCGATGCCCGACATGGGCGCCAATTTCGCGCCCATCGTCTACGCCGCCCCGATCCAGATGCTCGCCTACCACACCGCCGTCATCATGGGCAAAGACGCCGACCAGCCGCGCAATCTGGCGAAATCGGTGACGGTGGAGTGAGGCCCGGGGACCTGTAAGTCTCGCCGCAATGTCCTATATCCTCGTTGATCCACCGGCGGCGCGGGCCCTGTTTCACCTGCTCGGTTGATCTGCCGCAACATGCGCGCGCGGCCGCGGCGGCAATATCCGAAACGAGGAGGGGCCGGCGATGCGTAGAATTGATGAGGGCGAGCGCCCGATGCCGGAGATCAATCCGGCCAAAGTCTGCTTCGTCATCGAGAAGTCGCGCGAGCTGCTGAGCGAGGATGTCGGGGCCCAGCCCGATGCGTCCGACGCGGCCGACGACGGCGAGCGCGTCATCCTGACCGAGGAGGCCGGCGGCTCGATCCGCTACGAACTCGTCGAATTTCTGAAGGATCTGGACGTCGACGAGTCCGCCGCGCTCGTCGCCCTCGCGTGGATCGGCCGCGGCGATTTCGAGCCGGAAGACTGGAAGAGCGCCGTCGCCCAGGCGAGGGAGCGGGCCATTGGGCCGACCTGGAAGTATCTCACCGGCATATCCTTGCTGCCGGAATATCTCGAAGACGCGCTCTCGAGCTTCGGGCGCTCCTGCGAGGCGTTCGAGTCCGGATCGGGGGAGGAAGGGTAGCGCCAGATTCCTGTTCGGCTGGTGGCGGCGTCGGGCGGGACTGGGCTATCCCGCGTGCCGAGGCTCGCCTTGCATTCGCCGGGTCGAACCGCCATTTTTGCCCGGCGCGCCGCAGCGAGTCGATCATGTCCCTTGAACCCAAGCCCGCCCCGTTCCATCGCTCGCTGGCCGCCCGCCTGCGCGCGTGGTTCTTCACCGGGCTCGTGGTGTTCGGGCCGGTGGCGGTGACCGCCTATATCGCGCTCTGGGTCATCAACACCGTCGACAACTGGGTGAAGCCGTGGGTGCCGCAGAGCGCTTCGCCGGACGACTATCTGCCCTTCCACATTCCCGGGTTCGGCGTCGTCATCGCGCTGATCGGGTTGACGCTTCTTGGCTTCTTGACCGCCAACATCGTCGGCCGCTCGCTGGTCGGAATCAGCGAGGCGATGCTCGACCGCACGCCCCTGGTCCGGGGAGTGTACAAGGGCGTGAAGCAGATTTTCGAGACCGTCTTCAGTCAGTCCGGAAGCCAGTTCCGCAAGGTCGGGCTGGTCGAGTTTCCGATCAAGGGAAGCTGGTCGATCGTCTTCGTCTCCTCGGCTCCGGCCGAGGTCGTTTCCGGCGTCCTGCCGGGGGAAAGGCCGATGATCTCGGTGTTCCTTCCATGCACGCCGAACCCGACCACCGGCTTCTATTTCTTCGTTCCGGCGGACGAGGTGATCGAATTGCCGATTTCGCCGGACGAAGCGGCCAAGCTGATCATGTCGGCCGGCCTCATCCAGCCGGAAGCGCACCCGGCATTGTCCGCGCTTGCGGCGGCGGCGAAACTCGAAAAGCCGCGGGCCGAGGCGCGGGCGGCGGGAAGGCAATAGGCCGAGCAATGTAGACTGCGCGAGGAGGTCCAGGGCCGCGACGTCAAAGGCCGCGTTCCGCCCGCAGTCTGCTTCGAAGGCTGTCAGAGGCCGAAACCTATGCTAATGAGGCGCCAGGGCGCGGATATAATCGCGGCCGACTCGCATTTGGCCGCCTCTCCCGCGCGCATCAGCCCCGCCCGGCCTTGAACTTGTGGAACTCCGATGGCGCAATTGCCTCAATTCGATCTTATGGAACTCAAGCGCCGCATGCAGGCCGCGCACGCCAGCCTTAGGCATGAGCTGGGCGGATTGCGCACCGGCCGGGCGAGCATCAGCCTTCTGGAGCCGGTGCATGTGGAGGCCTATGGCCAGCGCATGCCGCTCAACCAGGTGGCGACGATCAGCGTGCCGGAGCCGCGCGCTCTTTCAGTTTCCGTCTGGGACAAAAGCATGGTGCACGCGGTCGACAAGGCGATCCGCGATTCCAACCTTGGCCTCAGTCCGACCGTGGAAGGGACCACCCTGCGCATCCGCATTCCCGAGCTCAACGAGCAGCGGCGCAAGGAAATGGTGAAGATCGCCCACAAATACAGCGAAGACGCTCGGGTGGCGGTGCGGCATGTGCGCCGCGATGGTTTCGACGTCCTGAAGAGGCTGCTGAAGGAGCATGCGATCAGCGAAGACGACGAAAAGCGTCACGAGACCGAGGTGCAAAAGGCGACCGATGAGGCCATTCACGAGATCGACGCGTCGCTCGCCGCCAAGGAAAAGGAAATCATGCAGGTCTAGTCGATCGCATGCTTTGTCCGAGGCCGTCGAATGCCCTATCTCCGCTCCAAACCGATCGCTCGCCGCACTGAGACGCCGGCGCATGTCGCCATCATCATGGATGGCAATGGCCGCTGGGCGCAGGCGCACGGTCTGCCGCGCATCGAGGGCCACCGGCGGGGCGTCGAGGCGGTGCGCCGGGCCGTTCGCTCCGCGATCGAGCACGAGGTGCGCTACTTGACGCTTTACAGCTTTTCAGCCGAAAACTGGAAGCGGCCGCCCGATGAGGTGGCGATGCTGATGGGCCTATTGAAGAGGTTCATCCGCGACGATCTCGCCGAGCTCAACCGGAACGGCGTGCGCGTGCGGATCATCGGCGAGCGCGAAACGCTCGCTCCGGACATCGCGTCGTTGCTCAACGAGGCCGAGTCTCTCACCCGCGACAATCGCGGGCTGACGCTGGTCGTCGCGTTCAATTATGGCGCCCGTCAGGAGATTGTCGAGGCGGCGCGGCGATTGGCGATCGAGGTCCGCGAAGGCCGTCTGGACGCCAATTCGATCGGCCCGGACGAATTCGCAGCCGGCCTCGGAACGGCCGAGCTGCCCGACCCCGACCTCATCATCCGAACGTCGGGGGAAATGCGGCTCTCGAATTTCCTGCTCTGGCAGTCCGCCTATGCCGAACTTGTATTCCTGCCGATCCTGTGGCCGGATTTCGACGACACGGCTTTCGTCGCGGCGCTTCATCAATACGCGGCGCGCGAGCGGCGGTTCGGGGCTCTCGTCGAGCCGGCCGCCATCCTTTCGGCATCGTGAGGACACGCGCATGGCCCTGAACGGCGCGGGCCCGAATGGCGGCCAGAGGGCTCGCTCGTCCGGCTCGCGGATCGGCCGGGACTTGTGGCCGCGGGTCGCAGCGGCAGTTGCGTTAGGGACGGTCGCGCTCGTGGCGGCGTGGGCCGGCGGTTTTGTTTTCGTGGCGTTCTGGTGCGTCGCCTCAATTATCGTGCTGTGGGAATGGCAGCGGCTTGTGGGCGCGGATCGTCTCATCGAGCGTGTGGCCGCGGGCGCGCTCGGTCTCGTCGTCGCCTCCGCCTACGCGATGCAGAATGTGTTTTCTCTGGGCGAGGCTGTGCTCGGGGCCCTGATCGCGCTCGCTCTTGGCGCTTCGGCGGTCGCCTGGATCGCGCGGCCGGGGTCGAAAGGCTGGGCGGCGGCGGGGATAATTTACGCCGGCGCGCTCGTCGTCAGCCTCGGGCTGCTTCGGGCCAGCCCGAACTACGGCCTAGCCGCGATTTTGTGGCTGTTCGCGGTCGTCTGGGGGGCCGACGTCGCCGCGTATTTCGCCGGCCGCCTCATTGGCGGCCCGAGGCTATGGCCGGCCGTTTCCCCGGGCAAGACCTGGTCGGGCGCGATCGCAGGGGCGCTTTCGGGGGCCGCCCTTGGCCTCGCCCTGGCGGCCTGGACCAATCGGGTCGGAACGTTGTTCGTGGTCGGCCTCGGCGCGGCGATCGTGTCCGAACTCGGCGACCTGTTCGAATCGGCGATCAAGCGGCGCTTCAAGGTCAAGGATTCGAGCGCCCTCATCCCCGGCCACGGCGGGTTGATGGACCGGCTCGACGCCTTTATCGCCGCCTCGCTCTTCGCCGCGCTGGTCGCGGGCGCGAACACAAACGGCTCGTTCATCGCGAGCGGACTGTTTCAATGGTGATCCCCGCCCGTCTGGCTCATCCCGAGCCCTATCGTTCGCGCGAGCCAGCCCCCGCCAGGGCGGACGAGGCGCGACCCAAGCGGTTGGCGATTCTGGGGGCGACGGGGTCGATCGGACGCTCTTGCGCACGGGTGATCGCCGCGGCGCCGGGGAGATTCTCGGTCGCGGCGGTAGCGAGCGGACGCGACGGCGCGGCGCTCGCCAGATGCGCGATCGAGCTCGGGGCCGAATTTGCCGCCGTCGCGGATCCGCGGGGTTACGCCGACCTCAAATCGGGACTTGCCGGCGTCGAAGTCGAGGTCGCGTCCGGTCCTGCGGCGATCCGGGAGGCCGCGCTGCGCGACGCCGACCTGGTTGTCTCCGCGATCGTGGGCGCCGCCGGGCTCGAGCCGACCTTCGCCGCGATCACGGCAGGCCGGACGGTCGCCCTCGCCAACAAGGAGACGCTGGTTTGCGCTGGGGGGGCGGTGATGGAGGCCGCGCGGCGGGCCGGCGCGCTGCTGCTGCCGATGGATTCCGAACATAACGCGCTATTTCAGGCGATCGGGGCCCGCGATCCGCAAACAATCGAGACCATGACGATCACCGCCTCCGGCGGCCCGTTTCGCCAATGGAGCGCCGAGCGCATCGCTCGCGCGACGCGCGAGGAGGCGCTCGCCCATCCCAACTGGGTGATGGGACCGAAAGTGACGGTCAATTCGGCGGGGCTCATGAACAAGGGGCTCGAACTGATTGAGGCGCATCATCTGTTCGGCGTGCCGGCCGGCCGCCTCGACGTTGTCGTTCATCCGCAATCGATCGTGCATGGCCTCATCGCCTTCGCCGACGGATCGTTGCTGGCCGGCATGGCGTCGCCGGACATGCGCACGCCGATCGCGCATTGCCTCGCCTATCCCGAGCGAATCGATTGCGGGGTCCGCGCGCCCGACCTCGCCTCGCTAGGGCGCCTGACGTTCGAGCGGGCGGACCTCGCCCGCTTTCCTGCGCTCGGCCTCGCCATCGACGCTCTGCGCGCCGGCGCCGGCGCTCCAACCGCGCTCAACGCCGCCAACGAAGTCGCCGTGGCGGCGTTTCTTTCGAGGCGGATCGGCTTTGGCGATATCGCGCGCCTGGTCGCAGCGACGCTGTCGACGATGGAAGAGGCCGGCGAACTCGGCAGCCCGGCCAACATTGCGCAAGCGTTAACAATTCACCATATCGCAGGAGAAAGGACCCAGCGGCTCTTGGCGTGAGCGAGCGGGTCCTGTAACGCTTTGCTAACCATTATCCAGCCGCAGCCGGGGCGAATCCGGGTCGAGCGGCCGGTGCCGGAGGTTTGATGGCGCTCATGAATCCAGTTTCGGACCTCGTGGCCTGGCTGGGGTGGTACGTCATTCCCTTTATTGTGATCCTGAGCGTGATCGTGTTCGTTCACGAACTCGGCCACTACCTGGTTGGGCGCTGGAGCGGGGTCAAAATCGACGCTTTCTCCCTTGGCTTCGGGCCGGAGCTGTTTGCCCGAGTGGACTCGCGCGGCACCCGCTGGCGGGTGGGGGCGCTTCCGCTGGGCGGATACGTCAAATTCCACGGCGACGCCAATGTCGCCAGCGTCGAAGGCGCGCCTTCGGCCGACCCCTCGGTCGATTCCTCCCTTACGCTGGCCGGGCAGCCGTTGCTCAACCGCGCCGCGATTGTGCTGGCTGGTCCGGTCGCAAACTTCATCCTGGCGTTCGTGATCTTCACTGGCATGTTCATGGCCTTTGGCCGGGTCGAACACGCAGCTCGCATCGGACGGGTTGAACTGAACAGCCCGGCGGCCGCGGCCGGTTTTCAGGCCGGAGATGTGGTGAAGTCGATCAACGGCGAGCCGATCAACAGTTTCGAGGCGCTGCAGGAAGCGACGCTGATGAGCACCGGTCTGCCGATGCATTTCGTCGTTGAGCGCCAGGGAAGCCCGGTCGACCTGACCGCCACGCCGAAAATCACCGTCGTCGATCAGGGCGTATTTGGCAAACGCCGCATGGGCCATCTCGGCCTCGCCTCGGCCGCCGATCGGAAAGACGTGAAGATCGAACGGTGTTCGCTGCCGACTTGCGCGGTTTGGGGCGGCGCCCAGGAGTGGTTCATCGTCAGGGCGACGGGATCCTACATCGTGGGCATATTCGCCGGCCGCGAATCGACCGATCAGGTGTCGGGCTTGATCGGAGCGGCGCAAATGGCGGGCGAAATGGCGAAGGTCAGCCTGTGGGAATTGTTCAGCCTCGCCGCGTGGTTCTCGGTCTCCGTCGGCTTCATGAACCTGCTTCCGGTCCCGCTTCTGGATGGCGGGCACCTCGTCTACTACGCCTTCGAGGCGTTGCGCGGACGTCCTTTGAGCCAGCGCACCCAGGAAATCGGCCTGCGGATCGGCATTGCTTTGGTCGCCATGCTATTGGTTTTCACAACGTCGCACGACATTCTGCGCCTTGTCGCCAACGGCAATTAACCAACCGTCGACCATGTTTGCGTGTCCTCAGGGCAACGCTCGCCGGAAATGGTGTAGGCTTGGCCAATAACGGCTTGCGGGAGCGACCAAAAATTGTAAAAACCCGTTAACGGTTCCGACCTTTGCGCTTGCGGGGGCGGAGTAGGGCGTCGCGCCAGCGGCGCTGCAAGCGAACGGCGCCAGGGGCTCTTGAGCGCGGTGTGGCCGGGCGGGATCAGGCTGGAGCGCCGTCGGCGTCAGAGCGAAACGGCGTCGGCGCCAAGAGGGACCATGGGCCAAATGCAGCAAAGGATTGTCGGCTTCTTCGGCGCTCTGGTTCTGGCGTTTGTGTTGGGTTTCGGCGCGTTCCTCTCGACAGCGCCGGCGTTCGCGCAACAGGTGGTGGTGGAGGGCGCCCACGTCGATCCCTCGACCATAAAGCCATATTTTAGCGGGACCGATCCGGCCTCTCTGCAGCGCGGCGTGGAGGATCTGAAGGCGACCGGATACTATTCGTCCGTTTCCGCCAGGCTGGTCGACGGCAAGATTGTGGTTACGCTCGGCGGCGGAAACCAGATCATCAATCGGGTCGCATTCGAGGGCAACAACAAAATCCAGACCGATCAGCTCCAAGTCGAAGTGCAGTCCAAACCGCACACGGCCTATAACGAGGCGACCGCCGAGGCCGATATCGGCCGCATCAAAGACGCCTATAAGAAATATGGCCGCAACGCTGCGATTGTGACCAAGCGGCTCGTCGCATTGCCAAACGGACGCGTCGATCTCGTCTTCACGATCAATGAAGGCGAGAAGACTGGCATCCGGGAGATTCGTTTCGTCGGCAACCACGACTATTCAGATTATCGCCTGCACAATCTGATGCAGACGAGCACAATGAATCTGCTTTCTTGGTTCAAGAACACCGACGTCTACGACCCCGATCGTCTCGCGTCTGACGAGGAGGCGATTCGCCGTTTCTACATGAAGAATGGCTACGCTGATTTTCGCATCACCAATACCGATGTCGCCTATCAGGCCAATCCTCCCGGCTACGTGATCACGATTACGATGGAGGAAGGCCCTCAGTACCATGTGTCCGGCGTGTCGGTGGAGTCCCATATCGCCAACGTCAACGGGTCCGCCCTCACACGATTTGTCGCTTTGCGACCCGGAGACGTCTATGACGCATCCGCGGTCGACAAGTCCGTGGACGCAATCACGCGCGACGTCGCGCGACAAGGTTACGCGTTCTCGGAAGCGCGCCCGCATGGTCAGCGCGATGAGGCAAACCACACGATAGCATTGTTGTTTACCGTGGACAACGGGCCGAAAGTCTACATTGAGCGGATCGATATCGTGGGCAATACGCGCACCCGCGACTTTGTCATCCGTCGCGAGTTCGAAATCGGCGAAGGCGACCCCTACAATCATGTCATGATCGAGCGGGCCGAGCGGCGTCTCAACGCGCTGGGATACTTCAAGAAGGTTCACATCTCGACCCGGCCGGGCTCGGCTCCCGATCGCGTGATCGTGGTTGTCAACGTGGAGGACAAGCCGACCGGCTCGATCAGCATCAGCGGCGGCTATTCCACCACGCAGGGCTTCTTGGCCGAACTCGCCTATACGGAAACGAACTTCCTCGGCCGCGGCCAATATGTGCGCCTGAGCGTCTCCGACGGGCAGTACACTCAGGGGTGGAAGGCCTCGTTTACAGAGCCCTATTTTCTCGGTCAGCGCCTGGCGGCGGGCTTCGACCTCTACCATCAGGTCAACAACAACAACCAATACGCGCTGTACGAGAACTGGACGACTGGCGGAACGCTGCGCCTGGGCGTGCCGGTGACCGACGATCTGACGCTCCAGCCCTTCTATTCGCTGTACGAGTCGAAAATCGCCATCCCGAACACGTCGTCGCAGCCCTACGACGACTGCGTCGGACCCAATCAGACGTGGTTTCCCGGTGGGCTCATCATCCCGATCGTTCCGACCGTATTGATCAACTGCCTGACCAACGGCGAAGCGCCGGTCGAAATCAAGCAGGCGGCCGCCGAGGGCACGCAGGTCACTTCTTTGGCCGGGTTCTCGATCCTGTACAATACCCTCGACAATCCCAAGGACCCCACATCCGGCTATTACTTGAACTTCAAGCAGGACGTCGCGGGTCTCGGCGGGGTGTCTCGCTTCCTCCGCGAGACGTTCGATGCGCGCTATTTCCATCCGCTGACGGAGGATTTCACCGGCATCCTCCATCTGCAGGCGGGCCAGATCAATAGCTTCGGCGGCAACCAGCTGGAAATCATCAATAATTTTGTAATGGGCCCGACCCTGGTGCGAGGTTTCGCTCCGGGCGGCATCGGTCCGCGCGACGTCTCGAACTATGAGAACATTCAGGCCAATTCTCTCGGCGGTACGACCTATTATGGCGCGTCGGCCGAGGTGGACTTCCCGATCTTCGGCCTGCCGAAAGAAATTGGGCTGAGGGGCGCCGTGTTCGCGGACGCCGGCAACCTGATCGGCTATTCAGGGCAAACGAATTTCGCGAGTTTCCTTGGCTACGTCTATTGTCCGCCAGGAGGGACCGCGCTCATCACCCAGCCGAGCTGCGCCAACGTCTGGGATCCGAATCTGATCCGCACCTCGGTCGGCGCGAGCTTGATCTGGGCCTCGCCGATGGGGCCGATCCGGTTCGATTTCGCGCTTCCGATCACCAAGGGCAAATACGACCAAACGCAGTTCTTCACGTTCTCCGGCGGAACGACCTTCTAAGCTCGACCGGCTGGCTTTCATCAGAGCGGGCGCGCCAGGCGACGGGCGCGCCCGTTGTCGCATCTGTCGGGAATTCTCCCTTGGCCAAGATTCGCTTCTTTCCGCCGAGTTGCAGGCCATCGCTCGCCGAGATCGCAACCTGGTGCGGCGCCGCGCTGGCGTCGGAAGCCGACGCGCAGCGCACGATCGGCGACGTCGCCGCTCTCGATCAGGCGGGTCCAGGCGATCTGACCTTCTTCGACAATCCGAGTTACATTGACGCTCTCCGGTCGACCCGGGCCGCGGCGGCGCTGGTCGCGCCGCGATACGCGGAGGCGGCGCCCGTGGGCTGCGCCGTCCTGCTGGCGCGCGAGCCTTATCGCGCGATGGCGACGGTGATGGCGAAGCTCTATCCCACGGCGGTCAAACCGGGGTCGGTGTTCGGCGAGAGCGGCGTTTCGCCGGCGGCTTTCGTCCATTCTTCCGCACGGCTCGAGGCCGGGGTGATCGTCGATCCCGGCGCCGTGATCGGACGCGGCGCCGAGATCGGCGCCGGCACGGTCGTCGGCCCCAACGCGGTTATCGGCCCCGATGTCCGGATCGGCCGCGACGGGGCGATCGGCGCGTCGACGACGATCGCCGCGGCGCTGATCGGCGACCGGGTGATCATTCATCCCGGCGCCCATATTGGCCAGGATGGTTTCGGCTTCGCGCTCGGCGCGAGCGGCCACCTCAAGGTGCCGCAGATCGGACGGGTCATCATCCAGGATGACGTCGAAATCGGCGCCGGCGTAACTATCGATCGGGGCGCGAACCGCGACACCGTCATCGGCGAAGGCGCGAAGATCGACAACCTCGTTCAGATCGGCCACAACGTCGTCATCGGCCGGCACGCGGTTCTGGTGTCGCAATCCGGCGTCTCGGGGTCGAGCGCGGTCGGCGATTTCGCCGCGCTCGGCGGTCAGGCGGGCGTCGCGGGTCATCTGAAGATCGGAGAAGGCGCGCAGGTGGCGGCGGCCGCGGGCGTGATGCACGACATTCCCGCCGGCCAGCGTTGGGCCGGCGCGCCGGCCAAGCCGGTCCGCGAATTCTTTCGCGAGGTCGCCGCGCTCAGGAGGCTCGCCGCCAGAGAGCCGAACGGCGAGGCCAAATCGAAGCTGAAGGCGACGGACTTGACGCCAGCGGCTACGACGGAACGGGGGCCGGAATGAACGAAACGACGGGTCGGGCGTTCGAGAGCTACGACATTCAGAAGCTCCTGACGCTGCTGCCGCACCGCTATCCGTTCCTGCTCGTCGACCGCATCGTCGATGCGCGAGGCGACGAATACGGCGTCGGAATCAAGAACGTGACCGCGAGCGAGCCGCATTTTCAGGGGCATTTTCCCGGCCGCCCGGTCATGCCCGGGGTGTTGCTGATCGAAGCGATGGCCCAGACCGCAGGCGCCCTCTGCGTCGCCTCACAACCGGAAACCGCGGCGCCGAGCGTCGTTTATCTGATGACGATCGACAAGGCGAAGTTCCGCCGGCCGGTCGTTCCCGGCGATCAGGTGAGATTCCACATGACGCGGACCGCCAAGCGCCGCAACATGTGGTGGTTCCGGGGCGAAGCAAAGGTCGACGGCGCGCTTGTCTGCGAGGCGGAAGTCTCGGCGATGCTGGTGCGCGAATGAGCGGACGCATCCATCCGACCGCGGTCGTCGAAGACGGCGCGCGGCTCGGGGCGGACGTCGCGATCGGGCCTTTCTGCCATGTCGGACCGAGGGCCGCGCTCGGCGACGGCGCGCGGTTGATTTCGCATGTCAGTCTGGCGGGCGACACGACGGTCGGCGCGCGCACGCGCATCTTTCCTTTCGCGGCGATCGGACACGAGCCGCAGGATCTCAAGTATCGCGGCGAGCCATCGCGTCTGATCATTGGCGAGGACTGCCTCATTCGCGAAGGGGTGACGATGAACCCGGGCACCGCGGGCGGCGGGTCGGAAACCATTATCGGCCCGCGCGGCGCCTTTCTCGCCAATGCGCATGTCGCGCACGACTGCCGCATCGGCGAGGGCGTCATCCTGTCCAACAATGTGATGCTCGCGGGCCACTGCCAGATCGGCGATTTCGCGATTTTGAGCGGCGGCGCGGCGACACATCAATTCGTGCGCATCGGCGCGCATGCCTTCGTCGGCGGCCTCGCCGGCGTGGAGCACGACCTCATTCCCTTCGGCATGGCGCTGGGCAATCGCGCGGCGCTGGCGGGGCTCAATTTCGTCGGCCTCAAGCGACGCGGCTTTTCGCGCGAGGCGATCTACGAGCTACGGCGCGCCTACAAGATGCTGTTCAACGGCAAGGGCACATTGAAGGAGCGCATCGGCGACGTCGCGGAAGCTTTCCCCGACCAGGAGGCCGTGCAGCAGATCGTCGCCTTTCTTCGCCAGGGCGGCGACCGAGCGATCTGCGTCCCGCGTCCCGGCAAGGAAGACGAGGCGTGAACGCGGTCGCCGCTGGTTTCGGGGACGCCGGCGCCCGGCCGCTGGCGATCCTGTGCGGCTCAGGAGCTTTTCCGCTCGAGGTCGCCGCGGACGCGCGCGCCGGCGGACGGGAGCCGTTCCTCATCGGGGTCGTCGGCGCGTCCGAGGTCTCGATCGAGGCCTATCCGCACGTCTGGGTCCGCATGGGCGAGGTCGGCAAGCTTTTCGCCGCGCTGAAAGGGCGCGGGATCGCCGAAATCGTGCTTGTCGGCGCGATGACCAGGCCAGAATTCTCCGACCTCAGGCTAGACTGGGGCGCGGTGAAGCGCGCCGCAGGCCTCGCCCAACTGTTTCGCCGGGGGGACAACGGTCTCCTTGTCGGGCTCGCCGCGATCTTCGAGCGCGAGCATATCCGGGTCGTCGGCGCGCATGAGGCGGCGCCGAGGCTGGTCGCGCCCGCCGGCCCGATCGGCGCGCGTGCGGCCTCGGCGGACGATCAAGAGGACATGGCCTCCGGCGCGGCTCTTCTCGATGCGCTGTCTGGCTTCGACGCGGGGCAGGGCGTCGTGGTCGCCGCCGGCAGGGTGCTCGCGGTCGAGGCGGCCGAAGGAACCGACGCGATGCTCGCCCGGGTCGCGGACCTGCGCGCGAGCGGGCGGCTGAGTTTCAAGGGTCCGGCGGGCGTGATGGTGAAAGCGCCCAAACGCGGCCAGGATTTGCGGCTGGACATGCCGGCGGTCGGGCCGAGGACGATCGAAGGTGCGGCCAAGGCGCGGTTGCGCGGAGTGGCGCTCGCCGCCGGCCGCGTCCTCGTGGCCGAGCGCGAACGCTGCGCGCGCGAGGCCGACGCTGCAGGCCTGTTCGTTTACGGCTTTCCGTCATGAGCGCGGCCGAATGAAGCCGTTGCGAGTGGCGCTCGTCGCCGGCGAGCATTCGGGCGATCTGCTGGGCTCCAAACTCATGCGCGCGCTGCGCGAAGCGCAGCCGGAAGGCGTCGAATTTACCGGCGTTGGCGGCGACGCGATGGCGGCCGAAGGCCTGACGAGCCTGTTCCCGATCGGAGACATCGCGGTCATGGGCGTGCTGCCGGTCATCGCGCGCCTGCCGAAGCTGATCGCGCGCATCCGCCAGACCGCCGATGCGGTCGTCGCTGCGCAGCCAGATGCGCTCGTCATCATCGACAGCCCCGATTTCACGCATCGCGTCGCGCGTCGCGCGCGCGCGAAGACGCCCAAATTGCCGATCGTCGACTACGTCAGCCCCAGCGTCTGGGCCTGGCGGCCGGGCCGGGCCAAGGCGATGCGCGCCTACGTCGACTGCGTGCTGGCGCTTCTGCCCTTCGAACCTGACGCCTACATTCGGCTGGGAGGCCCGCGATGCGTTTATGTCGGCCATCCTCTGATCGAACGGCTGGAAGAATTGCGTCCGAACGAGGACGAGGCGCGCCGCCGCGCCGCCGAACCGCCGATCATTGTCGTGCTGCCCGGTTCGCGCCGCTCCGAAATCCGCCGCCTGATGAAAGATTTCGGCGGCGCGCTGCGGCATTTGCGCGAATCGATCGGTCCCTTCGCGCCGATTCTGCCGACCCTCCCGCATATCGAGCCCGAAGTGCGCGCGCTCGCCGCCCTGTGGCCGCAGGCCCCTCGGATCGTCATCGGCGAGGCCGCCAGATATGAGGCTTTTCGCGCCGCGCGCGCCGCGCTCGCAGCGTCCGGCACGGTGACGCTGGAGCTGGCGCTCGCCGGCGTGCCGACGGTCGGCGCCTATAAGGTCTCGCTGGTCGAAGAACAGCTCAAATATCTGATCAAGGTCCCCTCGATCCTGCTGCCGAATCTGATCCTGGGCGAGCGCGCGATCCCGGAAAAGCTGCAGAGGGAATGCGCGCCGGCCGCGCTCGCGGCGGCGCTTGGCGAACTCGTCCGCGACGGGCCGAGGCGCAGCAATCAACTCGAGGCGCTCGCGCGGCTCGATCAGCTGATGCGCCTGCCGGACGGCGGCGCGCCGAGCGCGCATGCGGCGCGCGCGGTCCTGGAGACGATCGCGGAGCGCGCCGGCGCCGGGCGCGGGGGCTAAAGGCGCCGGCGTCCTGGCCGCGATTTTTTGTGGTCGCGGGCGTCGGCTGTCGGTCAAAACGAGTTGTCGGCGTTGCGAACAGGGAAGAAGGCAATGGCTCGTCGTCCAGGTCATTTGGAACGCCACGCGGTCGGACGCCTGGGGTGGCTCAGGGCGGCGGTTCTGGGCGCCAATGACGGCATCCTCTCGACCTCGAGTCTGATCATCGGCGTCGCGAGCGCGCAGGGCGGCCGTCACAGCGTTCTGGTCGCCGGGGTTTCCGGTCTGGTCGCTGGCGCGATGTCGATGGCGGCGGGCGAATATGTTTCGGTCAGCTCCCAATCTGATTCCGAAATCGCGGACATCGGGCGCGAACGTCAGGAACTGAGCGATAATCCCGAAGGCGAATTGAGGGAGTTGGCCGGAATCTACGTCAAGCGCGGTCTGGACCAGACGCTCGCCCGGCAGGTCGCGGAGAAGCTGATGGCGGGCGACGCGCTCGCCGCTCATGCTCGCGACGAGTTGGGGATATCCGACGCCACTGCGGCGCGGCCGATTCAGGCGGCTCTCACTTCGGCGGCGGCGTTTTCGATCGGGGCGGCGCTCCCGCTGGCGATGGCGCTGTTCTCGCCCGACAGTTTGGTGGTCGAGGCGGTCGCTGTCGCCTCGCTGTTGTTTCTCGCCCTGCTCGGCGTCGTCGGCGCCAGGATCGGCGGCGCGGATATGCTCAAGGCCGCGGTCCGGGTCGCCTTTTGGGGAGCGCTTGCGATGGCTGTGACCGCGGGGATCGGCGCTGTCTTCGGCGCGCGGGTCTGAGAACGCCTATCGGCCTTCGCCCTCCGGTTGCGGAGCGTCGATATCCGCCCGCTCCGGGGCGAGCAGCCGCATGTGTCCGTCCGGGGCGAGACTGAGCGCGTGGATGTAGAAGTGCGTCGCTTCGGCCTCGGGCGCCATCACCGGCGATGGGGCGGAGACGATCTTGAGTTTGCCGCAGGCGCCGGTCCAGTCGATATGACGATGGCCGTGCAACACGATGACGCGGTCGGCGTAAGGCTGGAGCATGCGCAAAAACCAGCTCCCGTTGACGAGCGCGGTCCCGATCCGCTCCGAGAACGCCGTCACCGGCATCGGATACTCAATCAGGTGATGATGCAACGCGACGATCCATCGGCCCTTGGGATAAAGATCGAGCGCGGCGGCGAGTCGGCGCGCCTGCCCGGCGGAGATCATCCCCAGCGCGTTGGTGAACGAGAAATTCGTGTCGGCGTTCGAATTGAGAATGGCGACTCCGAGGCCGTCCTCCTCGCGCGGCGGCAGAATCAATGGAAACAGCTCGTCCCAAAGGCGCGCAAGACCGGCGGATCGGCGCAAGCCGCCCAAATCCGCGAACGCCCCGATCGCCTGGCGATGCGGAGCGAGCGCTTCGGCGAGGGTGGGGCCGAGCGTTTCGGCGCCGGAGCTCATCACGCGCATGACATCGCCCTGGATGGCCGCGATCGCCGACAGCGCGCGCATCTTGCGCAGGCCTTTTGCCGGGCTGAACGGCAGATCGAGGCGAGCCGGGTTGGCGCGGTCGACGATATTGAGGTCGTGATTTCCGGGCAGGATGAGCGCCCGGGCGGCCAGATCGGGATGCGCCGCGAGAATGTCGAGGAATTCCGCCCATTCGGCCGAACGTCCGGCGTCGGTCATGTCGCCGGTGACGAGGATGAGATCCACCGGGCGGACGGCATGCGACGCCTCGATTCGCGCCATGACCTGTTCGAACCGCCGATTGCCGCGCGCGCCGCCGCGCCCGCTCTCGATCCGGAAGCCGTATCGCTCGCCGACGACATGCACATCGGACAGATGCGCGACCCGCCAGACCCGAGCGCCTGGGGCCGCGGCGTCGTAGGCCTCGAGGCCGAGCGGCTGGTCCATGGTCGCGTCGGCGAAGCCCCAGACAAGCGAGGCCGCCGCCAGATAGGTCGACATGATGACAATTGCATTGGCGATCGTGGGCGCGATCAGATGCTGCGGCGCGGCGAGATCCGACGCCGTTCCGATCCAATGGGTCGCGGGCCACACGACGATTGCGACCAACGCTGCGACCGCGCAAAGAAGCAGCCCGGCGCCGGCGCAACCGATCGCGCGCAGGCGTGCGAATCCGGCTGGGTCGCGCGGGTTGAACGCCCGTTCGCTCAGATGCCGGATCGCCTCGCGGCACAGGGCGTAGCCCGGCTGAACCGACAGCGCGTTCAGCGCCCAGAAATTGGCCTCGGCGATACGAAAGAGGGGGCGCCAGCCGATCCAGCCTACGCCGAGGACGGCGAGGAAGACGATTGCGGCGCCGATCCCCGTCAGCTCCAGGAATCTGGTGGAGACCTTGGCGAACCACGCTGTCGCGGCCAGCGGCGCCAAGCCGAGCAGAGCGGCCGGCAGCAGAATCGAGACCGTCCAGGCGAAAAACAGTTTCGGCAGGCTGATTTCCGCCAGCAGGCTGCCTGCGATCGCGAGCAGCGACCTCTCCTTGGTGCTCGAGGCGTCGTCCTCGGCGTCGCCGCGACGGGGATCGAACAGCTGATCGTTGCTCTCAAGCACGGGGGCGCGGCGCTTCAATCTTTCCCGGGGCGCATCACCAGCAGCGTCGAGGTCCCGTGCGCAAGCAAGCGCCCATTCGCGTCGACGATCCTGCCCTCGGCGGAGATGATGGTTCGTCCCCGGCCGACCACGCGCCCCTTGGCGCGCACGCGGCCGGTGTCGGCGGCGATGGCGCGCGAGAGATTGGCCTTGGTTTCGACCGTTGCGTAGCCGACGCCGGCGGGCAAGGTCGAGTGACCGGCGCAGCCGGTGGCGCTGTCGATCAGCGTCAGCGCCCAGCCGCCGTGCACGCCGCCGAGCGGATTGAGCAGATGCGGACCGGTCACGCCCTCGAACACGGCGAAGCCGTCGCCGACATCCACCAGACTGAACGACAGGGTCTTGGCGATCGGCGGCGCCGGCAGGCGCCCGTCGATGATCGCCTGCAAAAACTCCAGGCCGGTCAAATGCGCGATGTCCTCGCGCGGCGCGACGCCGAATTTCCGCCCGGGTTCCCAGTCCATGTCGAAGCGCTCCGATCGCCAGGCGACGCTTATGCAGCAATCTCGAGCGAATGTCCTGTGCCCCTTGAGGGCTCGCCTGACGTCCGGCGGGCTTGCCGCTCCGCCCTGTCGGGCCGGGCGCGGCCGAAATCCGAACCCGTGATCCGCCGAAGTCGCCGGACGGGCATTCGCGATTGCGCGCTCTCCCTCGCACGAGCTAAAGCAACCCCGCGAGCTCATTCTCACGCCCTGGACAAAGTCTTTGATCGTCGATGCGGATCGGAGCGCGGTGGCCGCGCGCGATTTGCTGGCCGCCGCCGCCCGCGAGGCCGGGGCGCTGGCGCTCGAGTTTTTCCGGCTCGGCGCGACGACTTCGGCGCATGTCGAATCGAAGCTCGGCGGCTCGCCGGTGACGGAGGCCGATCTCGCCGCGAATGCGCTGCTGAGGCGCCGCCTCGGCGAGGCCTTCCCCGACGCCGGCTGGCTTTCTGAGGAGACGGCCGACGATCTCGGGCGCCTGTCGCGGCGCAGCCTCATCGTCGTCGATCCGATCGACGGCACCCGCGCCTTCGTCGCCGGCGATCCGCGCTGGGCGGTGTCGGCGGCGCTGATCGTCGACGGACGTCCGCTCGCCGGCGTCATCCACGCGCCGGCGCTCGACGAAACCTATATGGGCGCGCGCGGCGCGGGGGCCGGGCTCAACGGCGCGGCGATTGGCGCGTCCGCCGGCGGCGGTTGGCCGCGGCTGGGCGCGGTCGGCCCGAAGCCGATCGTCCAGGCGATGGCGGCGACGCTCAGCGTGTCAATGGAAATTTCGCCGCGCGTGCCCTCGCTCGCCTATCGCCTTTGTCTTGCGGCGCGGGGAGCGGTCGATTTCGCGGTCGCCGGAGAGAATTCGCATGATTGGGACATTGCGGCGGCCGATTGCGTCCTCGAAGCGGCGGGCGCGCGTCTGGTCGACGAAACGGGAGAGCGGCTGGTTTACAACAATAGAATCGTGCGCCGGGGCGCCCTCTTGGCGACGCCCGATGCGCTGGCGCCACGGTTGCTTGAGGCCTTTCGCGCCGCGACCGCCGCGCGGCCGCAATGATCGGACAATGAGCGGACAATGAGCGGACAATGCGCGACGACGGGCGACTTGCGTTTTTGCCTCGGCGGGGGCAAAGCGCGGCGCCGGCCGGCGCGCCCGATCGCTGAAGGAACACGACCATGACGTCCACCAATCCGAAGGCTCGCGATCAGGAGAAGCCGCAGCGTCTGCATCTCGTGTTCGGCGGCGAGCTGAAATCGCTCGAAGGCCACGAATTCCGCGACCCCTGGAAGATCGACATCGTCGGCGTCTTTCCCGATTACGCCAGCGCCGAGCGGGCGTGGCGCGCGAAGGCGCAGGCGACGGTCGACAGCGCTCAAACCCGCTACTATATCGTGCATCTGCATCGATTTCTGGAGCCGGATCTCGCTCCCTCGACCCGGATCGCCTGAGCCGCTCTTATGCCGAGACGTCCGGGCAGGTCGCGGCTCTCGCAGGAGGCGGTCGGCTTCCTGTTGGCGACTTACTTGCGCTTGGTTCAGCGCACCAATCGATTCACGACCGATCCTGTCGACATTGACGCCGCGGTCAAGGACGAGACGCCGGTGATCGTCGCCATGTGGCATGGCCAGCATCTGATGATGTCCTTCGCCTGGCCGGACGCGATCGACCGCATGGCCGCGCTGGTCTCGCGCCACGAAGACGCCGGCGCGCAGGCCGCCGCCCTGGAGCGCCTCGGCGTGACGCCGGTGCGCGGATCAGGCGGCCCGGCCGACCGCGCCTACTACAAGGGCGGCGCGCCGGCCATGCGCGAACTCATCCGCCAACTCGATTCCGGGACCTCGGTCGCGCTGACCGCCGATGTGCCCAAGCGCGCTCGCGTCGCCGGACCTGGGATCGTGACCCTGGCGCGGCTCTCGGGGCGCCCAATCGTCCCGACGGCGGTGGCGACGAGCCGGCGCATTCAGTTCAATACGTGGGATCGCGCGACGCTCGGTTTGCCGTTCGGCCGCGCGGCGGTGGTCGTCGGCGATCTTATCCGGGTCCCCCCCGACGCTGACGATCAGGCGACCGAAGCCGCGAGGCTCGCGGTCCAGGACGGGCTCGACGAGGCGCACCGGAAAGCCTACGCCATGGTCGGCGCGTCCGATCCGGGCGCCCATCTGAGACAGGAATGACGGCGCCCCTATCGCTCCACGCCTACCGGCTGGCGACCACGCTCGCGATGCCGCTGGTTGGCGTCTATCTGTCGTTTCGGGTCAGGCGCGGCAAGGAAGACCCGACGCGCCTCGGCGAGCGGCGGGGCCGCGCCGGCCTCTCGCGCCCGGCGGGGCGGCTTGTCTGGCTGCATGGCGCGAGCGTCGGAGAAGCCATTTCGCTGCTGCCCTTCGTCGAGCGCATCACCCGGTCGGGCATGAACGCGCTTGTGACGACCGGAACGGTGACGTCCGCCGCGCTGCTGGCGCAGCGTCTGCCGGCCGGGGCGCTGCATCAATATGCGCCGATCGACAATCCAGTCTATCTGCGCCGCTTTCTTGCCCATTGGCGGCCTGGCGCGGCGCTCTTCGCCGAATCCGAACTGTGGCCGAACACGATCATGGAGCTGAAGCGCGCAGGCCTGCCGCTGGCGATGATCAACGGCCGGATCAGTGAACGATCGTTCAACCGCTGGCGCAGGGCGCCGCGCGTCATCGGCTCGCTGCTGTCGAATTTCGATCTTTGTCTGGCGCGCGGGGAGGAGGACCGCGAGCGGTTCGTCGCGCTCGGCGCGCCACGCGTTCTGGTCGCCGGCGACGTCAAATTCGATGCGCCGGCGCTGCCGGCCGACCGCCGGGAGCTGGCGGAATTGTCGGGTCTGACCTCGGGCCGGCAGATCTGGGTCGCAGCCTCGACGCACGAGGGCGAGGAACTGATTGCGGCCGAGGCGCAGAAGCGGCTGCGCCAGGTGTTTCCCGATGCGCTGGCTCTCATCGCTCCCCGTCATCCCGAGCGCGGCGAGGCGATTCTGCGCCAGCTCGAAGGCCTGGGCATGGCTTGCGCCTTGCGCTCGCGCGGCGACCGGCCAGGGCGGGAAACCGCGGTCTATCTCATCGACACCATCGGCGAACTCGGGTTGTTCTATCGGCTTGCGGGCGTCGTGTTCCTGGGCAAGTCCTTCGCCGGCGCGGGCGGGCAAAATCCGATCGAGCCGGCGAGGCTCGCCTGCGCAATCCTGCACGGACCCCTGGTCGGAAATTTCTCCGACGCCTACGCGGCTCTCGACGAGGCCGGCGGCGCGCTCGAAATCGCGTATCCGGAAGATCTGGGGGATGCGCTGGTCGCCCTGTTCGCCAACGCGGCTCGCCTGCGCGCGATCGCGCGCTCGGCCGGCGAGACGGTTGAGCGCCGGGCGGGCGCAGTCAACCGTTCGATGGCCGCGCTGGCGCCGCTTCTGGCGGCCGCCGGGGCGGCTCAGTGAGGGCGCCTGGCTTCTGGGCCGCCCGTAAGCCGACCCTGCTCGCGCGCGCGCTTCAGCCGATCGGCTCGCTCTACGGCAGGGCGGTCGCGCGGAGGATGGCGGATCAGGGCGAGCGCGCTGGCGCGCCGGTGATCTGCGTCGGCAATTTGGTCGCCGGCGGCGCGGGAAAGACGCCGACGGCGATTGCGCTGGCGCGGATGCTGATCGCCGATGGCAAACGCGTCGCCTTCCTGTCGCGCGGCTACGGCGGCGCAAGGCGCGCCGCGCCCGTGCGAGTCGATGCGAACGTCCATGATGCGGCCATCGTCGGCGATGAGCCGCTGCTGCTCGCCAGGGTCGCGCCGTGCTGGGTCGGGCCCGATCGGGTCAAGAGCGCCGAGGCGGCGGTCGAGGCGGGCGAGAACGCGCTCGTGCTCGACGACGGCCTGCAAAATCCCGCGCTCGCCAAAGACCTCGCCTTCGCCGTGATCGACGGCGAGATGCGCTTCGGCAACGGGCTCTGCGTTCCCGCAGGCCCGCTGCGCGCGCCGGTGGCGGCTCAGGCGCGCCATGTGCAGGCGCTCATCGTCATCGGCGGCGACGAGGAGGCGATCGCCTCGATCGCGGCCGAAGCGCCCGGAAAACCGCTGTTGCTCGCGACCCTCGAGCCGGACGCGCTGGCTTCGGCGCCGCTGATCGGGCGCGAGGTCGTCGCCTTCGCCGGCATCGCTCGGCCGGAGAAGTTCTACTCGACCCTGCGCCGAGTCGGCGCACAGATCGTCGCCGCCCATGACTTTCCCGACCACCATGCCTTTGCGCCGTCCGAGATCGAGGAACTGATCGAGGAGGCGGGGCGGCGCGGCGCGCTTTTGGCGACGACCGAAAAAGACCACGTCCGGCTTGCGGCCCCGCTCGCCCGCGCGGTTCTGACGCTTCCGGTGCGGCTGCGGTTCGAAGAGCCGGGGCTGGTGAAGGGGATGCTGCGCGCAATCCGCAACAGGTAACCGGAGCGCGCCGGGTCACGACATCCGACGCCTGGAGCGGAAGCAATCCGGCGGCGGCTCTGTATCTCGGCCCGGCGCTCAATGGCCGGCGAGCGGCGGCAGGCTCTTGAGATAGACGGCGATCGCCTCGCGATCGGATTGAGGCAACCGCGCCATGTTGCGCACCACGTCCGTCATCCCGTCGCCAAGGACGTCGCCCGAGGGGGTGAATCCGCTGGTGAGAGCCTCGACGATGTCGTCCTTCGTCCACTTGGCGATTTCGCTCCCCCTGAGGTTCGCAGACTTGCCCTTGCTTGCAGGCAATGGGGCGCCGGCGAGGCGCCGGCTCTCATCCATCTGCCCCAGCAGACCGCGCGGGGTATGACATTGGCCGCAATGGCCGGGTCCTTCGACCAGATAGCGGCCGCGATTCCACTCAGCGCTGCGGGCGGGATCGGGACGAAGGCCGGCGTTGTCGAAAAAGAGGAGCTTCCACAGGCCGACGGCCCGCCGGATCGAAAAGGGAAACGGCAGGACATTGGCCGGCGCCCGGCCGCGAATCGCGGGCAACGTGCGTAAGAAGTCGATCAGATCGGCGACGTCCTTCGGCGTCATCCGCTGATAGGACGTATAGGGGAAAGCCGGGTAAAGCTGCCGACCGTGCGGAGCGACGCCCGAGAGCAAAGCGTTGGCGATATCGACCGAACGCCAGCCGCCGATCCCGTCGACCGGATCGCTCGAAATATTGGGCGGATAGAACCTGCCGAACGGGGTCTTAAGCTCGAGCCCGCCGCCGAGCCGCAAGGGGTCGGTCTGGCCGGGAGACTTGTGGCAGGAATCGCAGCCGGCGGCGAAGAAAACAATTCGCCCCGCCGCGGCGTCGCCGGCCGGGGCGGCGGCGCGCCATTGCGCGGGCGTGTATCGCGGATTTGGCGCGGAGAGTATCCACGCCAGCACGGCGCTGCCGAGAGCGAAGACGGCGAGGATGAAGCCTATCCGCTTCATCTTCACGCCGTCGCGCCGTCCTCAACTGCTCTTGGCCTTGTAGAGTTCGTGACAGCCGCCGCAATTCTTGAAGATCGGGGGAACGGCTTTCTTGAAACTCGCCTCGTCGACGGTCTCGGCCTCGGCGGCGGCGACATCCTTGCTGAATTTGGCGAAGCGGGCGTTGAAGTCAGCCTTGTTTTCCCAGATCGCCGGCAGCGCCGCGGTGTGATCGCCGGTCTTGCTGTCGTCGGGAAACAGCGTTGGCGTCTTCGAAGCGCCGATGGCGAGAGTCTTCAACGCCGCTTGCGCGGCCGCCAAATCGAAGGGAACTTTGCCCTTCACCATATCGAACAGCTTCTTTGCGGCGAGCCCGTCGTTATGCATGAGGGCGCGCCGCTGCGCGATATCGTCGGTGGCGGCCCATACGGCGCTTGCGCCGAAAGCCATTGCGATGAGCAGTGTCGTCAAGCGCTTCATGAGTCCCTCCTGCCGAATATCCCACACTCAAACACGGGCGCCCGGGCGTTTATTCTGTTGCCGCGCGAATTCGCGGCCACGTACAGGCGTCCTTCAAGCCTGCTGCGCCACCCTGGCTTTCATCCAACCACATGAGGGGACGCGCCGCAATGGAGGCCGTTGGCGCGCGCCTGCCGCTTCTTGCGTCTTACAGTCTCGAATTCAATCTTGGCGACCGGGCGGCGATTGGAGGCTGTCAGGCGGCGCGCCGCCCTTGAAAGGACGCAAATGCGAGGCTACGGTCCCGGCCGAATGAGCGAATGCGCGTTTCCGACGCCGCGCTCCGTCCCCGCCTCCTCGACAGCCTTCAGGCGAGATGATCGTGTCCGATACGATGCAGAGCGAAGTTCAGTCCTGGCAAGCGCCGCGCGGCATGGCGCATATCCCCGGCGGCGTCTTTCGCATGGGATCGGACGCCCATTATCCGGAAGAGGGCCCGTCCCATCTCGTCAAGGTCGACGAATTCTGGATCGATGAGACCCCGGTCACCAATCGCGCGTTCGCCAGGTTCGTCAATGCGACCGGATACGTCACCTTCGCCGAAATCGCGCCCGAGGCGAAGGACTATCCGGGCGCGCTGCCGCACATGCTGCGCGCCGGCTCGCTGATGTTCGACCCGCCCGCGCACGCGGTTGATCTGAGCGATTGGTCGCAGTGGTGGAAGTTCCAGTTCGGCGCCAACTGGAAGAAGCCCTACGGCCAGGGTTCGTCGATCAAGGGGCTCGACGATCACCCGGTCGTCCACGTCGCCTATCGCGACGCCGAGGCCTATGCGGCCTGGGCGGGAAAGGCGCTGCCGACGGAAGCGGAATGGGAGTTCGCGGCGCGCGGCGGCCTGGCGGAGGCGGAATACGCCTGGGGGTCCGAGTTGACGCCCGGCGGCAAGCACATGGCCAACACCTGGCAGGGCGAGTTTCCGCACCAGAACGCCAAGGCCGACGGCTGGGCGCGGACGTCGCCCGTCGGCTCATTCCCGGCCAACGGCTACGGCCTCTACGACATGATCGGCAATGTCTGGGAGTGGACCTCGGACTTCTGGTCCTCGCGTCATCCCGCCAATGCGGCCAGCCCCTGCTGCGCGCCGGTCAATCCCCGCGGCGGGCCGGAGGCCGACAGCTACGATCCCTGCCAGCCCGCCATCCGCATTCCGCGCAAGGTGCTGAAGGGCGGCTCGCATCTGTGCGCGCCCAACTACTGCCGCCGTTATCGCCCGGCCGCCCGCCACGCCGAGCCGATCGACACCTCGACCAGCCATGTCGGCTTCCGCTGCGTGGTGCGCCGGGGTTCGGCGTCTTGACCGGAACGCCTTCGAAGAGCGCGATCTTTCAGGCGCGTCTGGCGGTCGCGCTTCTCATCGGCCTGATCGTTCTCGGCGCTCTGGCGTACGGCTTTTCGGTCGAGAATCTGGATCGTCTTTGGAGAGACATTCTGGCGCGACCCGGCGGCCCGATGACCTTCCGTTTCATTCTGCAGCCGGCGATGGCCGTCATTGCGGCGTTGCGCGACGGAGTCAACGACGCGCGACTCGGGCGCACGCCCTATCTCTCGGCGATCGTACGCGGTCGAGGAACGCGGCGGGCGCCTGTGGGAGGGGATCATTTCGACCGCGAGAATATTGATCCTTGGCGTGGTTATGGACGTCATCTATCAGTTCAGCGTTCTGGGCACGTTGTACCCGGGCCAGGCGGCGGTGATCTCGGTGTTGCTGGCGTTTCTTCCCTATCTTCTGCTGCGCGGGCCGATCGAACGGGTCGCGCGTCACTGGACCGCTCGACCGGCGTCCGGTTGATCAATTCGAACTAGCGTGGACGATGGCGACTCCCGATCTTAAGTTCGACGTCAACACCGAGCTTGCGGCGCGCCGGACCGGCATGTCGTTTCAGCGCACGCGCATGAGCGCCGATCGGACGCTGATGTCGGTCATCCGCACCTCGTTGTCGCTGATCAGCTTCGGCTTCACGATCTTTCAGGTGTTCCGGAAGATGCGGGAGCAAAGCGTCATCGGGAGTTCGTCGTCGGCGCGCCACTTCGGCCTTGCGCTGGTTTTGCTCGGCGTCGGCATGCTGATTCTCGGCATCGTCTACCACATCCAGTTCATGCTGGGCCTGCGCCACATGCGGGCGTCGATGAAGGAGGAAGGGCTCATCCACGGCGAAAGCGTCTTTCCAGTATCGCTGACGCTGGTGACGGCGACGGTTCTGCTCGTCATCGGCGTCGCCGCGATCGTCAGCATGGTGTTTCAGGTTGGACCATTCAACTAAAGAGGAGGCGGCGACACACGCAGGATGATTGCATTCGCGACCCCGCGCGCTCGCCTTATTGCGGGGATCATCGTCAACACTCAATTCTTTAAAGCCACAGGAGAAGGAAATGCCCAAGACCGACAAGCCGAACATCCTCATCATATGGGGCGACGACATCGGCTATTGGAACATCAGCCATTACAGCAAAGGCATGATGGGCTATCAGACCCCCAACATCGACCGGATCGCTCAAGAAGGGGCGACCTTCACCGATTGGTACGGCCAGCAGAGCTGCACCGCCGGCCGCGCGTGCTTCATCACCGGTCAGAACCCGATCCGCACCGGCCTGACCAAAGTCGGCATGCCGGGCGCCACGGTCGGATTGCACGCCGAAGACCCGACCATCGCCGAAATGCTGAAGCCGCTCGGCTACGCCACCGGCCAGTTCGGCAAGAACCATCTCGGCGACCGCGACGAATATCTGCCGACCGTCCACGGGTTCGACGAATTTTTCGGCAATCTCTATCACCTCAACGCCGAGGAGGAGCCGGAACTGCCGGACTATCCCAAGGATCCGGCATTCAAGAAGAAGTTCGGGCCCCGCGGCGTGCTCCACTGCCTCGCTGACGGCAAGGGCGGGCAGAAGGTCGAGGACACCGGCCCCTTGACCAAGAAACGCATGGAAACCATCGACGAGGAGATCACTGCCCGCGCCCTCGTCTGGATGGAGAAGCAGGCCAAGGCGAATCAGCCGTTCTTCCTCTGGTACAATTCGACCGCGATGCATTTCAGGACCCACCTCGCCGCCAAGAACCGCGGGAAGAGCGGTCAGGACGACTACAGCGACCGGATGGTCACGCACGACGAGCAGGTGGGCGAGCTCTTGAAGAAGCTCGACGAACTGGGCGTCGCCGACAACACCATCGTCATGTATTCGACCGACAACGGCCCCGAGAACGACACCTGGCCGGACGGCGCCAATACGCCGTTCCGTTCGCAGAAGAACACCAACTGGGAAGGCGCGTGGCGGGTTCCGACGTTCCTGCGCTGGCCGGGCAAGATCAAGGCTGGTTCCGTCTTCAACGGCATCGGCTCGCACATCGACATGTTCCCGACGCTGCTCGCCGCCGCCGGCGATCCGGACGTGACCAAGAAGCTCCTCGATGGCTGCGCCGTCGGCGGCAAGACCTTCAAGGTCCACCTCGACGGCTTCAACGTCATCCCTTATGTGACTGGCGCAGCGAAGGAGAGCCCCAGAAACCACATCATGTATTTCAGCGACGACGGCGATGTGATGGCGGTCAGGGTCGGCGACTATAAGTTCAACCTGGCGGTGCAACGCGCCAACAGAATGCAGGCCTGGGCGGAGCCGCTGGTCAAGCTGAGAGTCCCGCTGATCTACAACCTGCGCCGCGACCCGTTCGAGCGCGCTGATATCAACTCTAACACTTACTTCGATTGGATGGTTGACCACATCCCTCAGATGTATCTGATGCAGGCTGTGGTCGCGGCGCAGATCGACAACTTCATCAAGTTCCCTCCTCGACAGAAGCCGGCGTCGTTCAACCTGGACGCGGTGTTGGCGATGGCGTCCACCCACGGCGGGAATGCCTGATTTCGGCGGTCTCCAGCGAGGATGGCCGCGAGCGACGCCCGGCGCCTTTGCCGGGCGGGGCGCGCGGCGCTATCCTGCTTGCAGCAAGTTTCGATCGATTCGAGCCGTCATTGCGAGGAGTGAAACGACGAAGCAATCCAGGGATCGAAGGGCATAGTCGGTCGAAAGAAGGACGTTCATCCGAACGCCCTGCCGGCGGCAGCCTCTGGATTGCTTCGCTTCGCTCCCAATGACGCGTTTCGACCTGATCGAAAAGCGCCCGGCATCCGAGGAGGGTCGGAGTGAGCCGTAGCGAGGACGTCCGCGACTTCTACGAACGGATGCCCTATCCGGCCCCGCTCACGAATCTGGACGCGCATCGCGACCTCTACAAGAACCGGAACCGCAGCCGCGCCGAGTTCAATCTGATCTGGCCGACGAGGGAGCCGCGGGGAAACCTGGAAATCCTGGTCGCCGGCTGCGGCACCTCGCAGGCCGCGAGATACGCGCTTCGCGAGCCCGAAGCTCGCATCACCGCGATCGACGTCAGCGACGCCAGTCTTCGCCACACCCGCGATCTTCAGCGCCGGTACAATCTGGACAATCTCGAACTGCATCAGCTCCCGATCGAGCGGGTCCGGGAGCTTGGCCGCTCCTTCGACCTGGTGGTTTGCACCGGGGTTCTACACCACTTGCCCGTTCCGGACGACGGTCTTCGCGCGCTGCGCGAGGTTCTGCGGCCGAATGGCGCGATGCGCGTGATGGTCTACGCGCGGTACGGCCGGGCTGGAATCTACATGATGCAGGAATACTGCCGCCTGCTCGAAATCGACCCGACGGAGACGGAGCTCGGAACGCTGCGCGCCGCGCTCGAAGCGTTGCCGGCGGATCATCCGATCTCGAGCCTGCTGCGCCGGTCGAAGGATTTCTGGCGGCCGGAGGCGATGGCGGACGCGCTTCTTCATCCCCAGGATCGCGCCTACACAGTCCCCGAATTGTATGCGTGGCTGGACCGGTGCGGCATGTCCTTCGGCCGGTGGATCGAGCAGGCGCCCTATATGGCCCAATGCGGAAGGGTGGCGGCCAGCCCGCACGCCTCGCGCCTCGCTTCGTTGCCGTCGCGGGCGCAGCACGCCGCGGTCGAGCTTTTCCGCGGAACAATGGTGTCGCATAGTTTCATCGCCTGTCGCGATGACAGCGGCGAGGTGAGCCAGCCGATCACATTCGAGGGGAATAGTTGGCGCGACTACATCCCCATTGCGCTGCCCTGGACTTTGTGCGTTCGGGAGCGCCTGCCGCCCGGCAGCGTCGCGGTGCTGATCAACCAGTCGCACACATTCACCGACCTCATCCTGACCGTCAATTCATTCGAAGACAAATTGCTGCGCGTCATCGACGGGAGCCGAACCCTTGGCGAAATGATGAGATTTGCCTCGCCCGACGGCGACGGCGAGAGTCGGGCGCTGCGGTTCTTCGAGCGCCTTTGGAATTACGACCAAGTCGTCTTTGACGCGTCGCGCGCCACATGCCGCGATCGATGACAGAGGATGGCCGACGTGAAGGAATGGCTGTTCGTCGCGACCGATTATTCGGTCACCGTCATCGAGGGGATGGCGCTGATCGTCATTGTCGTCGGCACCGTCGAGACGTTTTTCGGCGGGCTGCGGACGATGTTGTGGTCGGCCGCCGGCCATGAGCGGCGCGACGTCTGGCTTCGCTACGCGCGCTGGCTGGTCGCAGGCCTCACCTTCCAGCTCGCCGCCGACATTCTCGCGACCGCCGTCACCGAGAGCTGGGACGCGGTCGGGCGCATCGCCGCGATCGCGGTCATCCGCACCTTTCTCAACTACTTCCTCGAGCGGGATCTGGGCGAGATCCGGCAAAGACAGAAGGAGCCGAGCCCCGGCGCGCAGGCGGTTCGACAGGAGTGAGGCGGGAGGGAGCATGACGCGATTTGATCGAACCGATGTCGTCATCGCGACCGAAGCGAAGCGATCCAGAGACGACGGGCGGCGCCGGTCGCGCTGGATCGCCGCGTCGCTTCGCTCCTCGCGATGACGATTCCACCCGAACGCAACATGCGCTAGCGCACGCGTGCGCCGGAATAGCGCAGCCGCCGATGAAACCGGCGCGCTCGACAGTCGCCGCCATGACGGCGACGCGGGCGCGTCCGGATGTCTCTCGCGTCCGGGCCTCGGCGCCGCCCGCTCAGGCCTTTTTCGCCGGCTGTATGCTGAAGCCCTGGCCGGTTTTGCCCTGGGCCTGTTTGTAGGCCGAACCGGGACCCTTTGGCTTGTCCGCCTTTGGCTTCTTGGCTTCCTTGCTTTTCTTGACCTGGCCCTTCGCCATCTCGTCCTCCCATGGCCGCGCCAAATGCGGTCCTGGCGCCATTCGTCGCCGCTCGCCATCAGATCGTCAAGCGCGATTGCGCGCGGCGCGGCGGGCGCGAGGCGGCGGCAGTCATTATAACATATTGTTCGTGTTTATTATTCAGCGATCGGAAGTTCTCCGTCGGCCGCCAGGAGGCCCAAAGCGCCGGTTCGCGAGGCGTTTGGGCGCAACCTCCGGTGGTGCGGCGGTAAACGGGGCGTCAAGTCACTGAAAGTATTGACCCGACGGGGACAAAGCGGCGGTAAACGCCGTCCGGCGCCTCAGTCGATGGAGCGCGGCGTCGGCGGAAATGGGCGGCGCCGGGCGCTCCGCCGCCGCGCCCCGCCTACGGCAGGCGCAAAGTCGCCAGGGCGAGGCAGGCAATTCCCTCGCCGCGGCCGGCAAAGCCGAGGCGTTCGGTGGTCGTCGCCTTGACCGCGACCCGGGCGACGTCGACGCAAGCGATTTCGGCGACGCGCTCGCGCATCGCCTGGCGCCAGGGGCCGATCCTCGGCGACTCGCAGATCAGGGTCGCGTCGAGGCCGACGATGAAGCCGCCGCGCGCGCGCACCCGCTCCGCCGCGTGGGCGAGGAAGAGCTTGGACGCCGCGCCCTTCCATTGCGGGTCGGAGGGCGGAAAATGGGCGCCGATGTCGCCCTCGGCCAGCGCGCCGTAGATCGCGTCGGCGAGCGCGTGCAAGCCCACGTCCGCATCCGAATGGCCGCTCAGGCCCTGCGGATGGGGAATTCGAACGCCGCACAAAAAGACATGGTCGCCGGGCGCGAAGGCGTGAACGTCGAAGCCCTGGCCGACCCGGGTCTCGTTCGCCGCGCCCATCAGCCGCGCCTCGGCGGCGCGCAAATCCTGCATCGTCGTCACCTTGATGTTGGCCGGGTCGCCTTCGAACACATAAGCGACCGCGCCGGCCCATTCGGCGACGGCGACGTCGTCGGTGAGGTCGGCGACCCCTTCGGCCGCCGCGCGCCGGTGCGCCTCCAGAATGAGCGGGAAGCGGAACGCCTGCGGCGTTTGCACGGCGCGCAATAGCGAGCGCGGCGGGGTCGCGAGCACGCGGCCGTCGGCGTCGATCTGTTTGACCGTGTCGCTCAAAGGCAGTCCCGGCGCCGCGGCGCCGCAGCGTTCGCCCGCTTGAACCGCGCGGGCGATCAGGCCGCGCGAGGGAAAGGGCCGCGCCGCGTCGTGGATCAGCACGATCTCCGGCGCGGCCGGCGCGAGCGCTTGGAGCCCGGCGATCACGCTTCTCTGGCGCGTCGCCCCGCCGATCGCGGGATCGGCGAGCGCCGCCGCCGCGCCCGGCGTCAGATGCGCCAGCGTCTCGTCGTAGAGGGCGCGGTCATCGGCGTGGATTGCGACCACGGCGGCCGAGAACGGCCAGGCGGCGGTCAGCGCCTCGATCGTATGGGCGAGGAGAGGCCGCCCGGCGCAAGGCAGATATTGCTTCGGCCGCTGACCGCCAAGCCGCGCTCCGCGGCCGGCGGCGACGACGAGAAGCGCTGCGCTGTTCGACGACACCAGGCCCCCAAGACTCCACGATAAGTCGGCGCGGCTTTTTCTAAGCATCGAAGCGGTCGCGTCAATGCGCGCGACGCCAGCACGGGGAGCGCCGGCTTGACTTGGCCCGGCCGCGCGCCGATCTATCGCGGCGCACAATCGCGGGAAAGCGCGCCATGCCGCTGAAGCTCATCATCGCCAACAAGGCGTATTCGTCGTGGTCGTTGCGGCCCTGGATTTTGCTCACGCATTTCAAGATTCCGTTCGAAGAGGTCGTGATCCCGCTGGACAGGCCCGAGACCCACGCGAACATCCTCAAATACGCGCCGAGCGGCAGGTGCCCCTCGCTGCAGGACGGCGCGATCGCGGTCTGGGAGTCGCTGGCGATCATGGAATATGTCGCCGAGACGCGCCCCGAGAAGCCGATCTGGCCGAGGGGAAAGGCGGCGCGCGCTCACGCGCGCTCGCTGGCGAGCGAAATGCACGCCGGGTTCATGGCGCTCAGGGAAGCCTGTCCGTGCAATTTTCGCCGTCCGCCGAGCGCGATCCCCTTGAGCGAGCCGGTCAGGGCCGACGTCGCGCGGGTCGAGGCCGCGTGGCGCCATGCGCGCGAGACCTTCGGCAGGTCGGGTCCGTTCCTGTTCGGGCGCTTTTCGGCCGCCGACGCCATGTTCGCGCCGGTCGTCAACCGCTTGCATGTCTATGAAGTTCCGGTCGCCACGCCGGCGCGCGCCTATATGGAAGCGATGATGGAACTCCCTGAATGGAAGGCCTGGATCGCGGGAGCCGCGGCCGAGCCCTGGCGGATCGAGAAATACGAAGCCGTCGGGCGGGGCGCCCGTCCTTGAGCGAGACCGAGGAAAGAGCCGCGAACGACAAAGCGCCCGCGCACGCCCAACGGCGCGCGCATACGCGCGTGCGCAGGATCGGCAACCGCCGGATTATCGCCGAAGGACTCGAAGGCAATCTGTGGAAGGACATCTATTTCAATGCGATGACCGCCTCCTGGCCGGCTTTCATCGCCGCCCTGGCGGCCGCGTTCGTAGCGCTCAATTTCCTTTTTGCGCTGGTCTATGACCTTGGTTCGGCTCCGATCGCCAACGCCCGCGGCGGGCTCGCCGATCTGTTCTTCTTCAGCGTCGAGACGACCTCGACGGTCGGCTACGGCGACATGCATCCGCAGACGGATTACGGCCATATCGTCGCGACGGTGGAGAACTTTGTCGGCCTGATGCTGTTGGCGATGATGACCGGCCTAGTGTTCGCGCGCATCTCGCGTCCGCGGGCCCGCATTCTCTTCGCTAAATACCCGGTAATGGCCCAGCATAATGGCGCGCTGACCCTCATGATCCGGCTCGCCAACGCGCGCAGCAACTTCATCAGCGAGGCGACCGCTAAGCTTTGGCTGATCGGCGCGACGGTGTCGGAGGAGGGCAGGCGGCTGGTCGGATTCCAGCCGCTGCGTCTGATCAAGTCCGAGAACCCGACGTTCGCCTTGAGCTGGACCCTGTTCCACCCGGTCGACCCGGACAGTCCGCTGTTTGGGATGGACGAACAGACGCTTCACGCCAGCGAGATCAATTTCGTCGTCAGCCTGGTCGGCTTCGACCAGACCTCGAGCCAGACGGTGCATGCGCGCGCCACCTTTGCCGCGCAGGACGTCCAGGTCGGTCACGAATTCGTCGACATCATCTGGATCGACGATCACGGGATACGCCACATCGATTACGCAAAACTCAATTCGACCAGACGCTTATCCCCATCTGTCAAAAAATAGGCTTCATTTGGGCAAAATTATGAAATTGGCAACGGATTCCATTCCATTATGACGCAACGTCAATCATCGCGAATGCGTCATATTGGGAACCGACCCGGGGAAGTGGTCGAAATGGCACGGATCAGCAGCGCGCGGGGCGCTCGATCAGCAGAAGAGGAGGCGAACGCCGCCGGCTGGCGCGCGCTCCTCGACGAACTCGGCGCGCGCCGCCGCGCGGCCGTCGAGGGAGGTTCGGCCAAGGCGCGTCAACGCCATGTCGCGCGCGGCAAGCTCTTGGTCCGCGAGCGGGTCGCATGCCTTGTCGATCCCGGTTCGCCGTTTCTCGAAATCGGCGGCCTCGCCGCTTCCGGCATGTATGAAGGCGATGTGTACGGCGCCGGCCTGGTGACCGGCATCGGCCTCGTTCACGGCCGTGAAGCGATGATCGTCGCCAACGATCCGACGATCAAGGGCGGCGCCTACTACCCGATGACGGTCAAGAAGCATCTACGGGCGCAGGAAATCGCGACCGAAAACCGGCTGCCATGCGTTTACCTCGTCGATTCCGGCGGGGCCAATCTGCCTTATCAGGCGGAGGTGTTTCCCGACCGCGAGCATTTCGGCCGCATCTTCTACAATCAGGCGCGCATGTCCTCGGCGGGAATCGCCCAGATCGCGGTCGTGATGGGGTCTTGCACCGCCGGCGGCGCCTACGTGCCGGCGATGTCGGACGAGACCATCATTGTCGAGAAGCAGGGAACGATCTTTCTGGCCGGGCCGCCGCTGGTGAAGGCCGCCACCGGCGAGATCGTGAGCGCGGAGGAGTTGGGCGGCGGCGATCTCCACACCCGCGTTTCCGGGGTGGCGGACACGCTCGCGCGCGACGACGCCCACGCGCTCGCCCTGGCGCGGCGCGCGATCGGCAATCTCAATCGGGCGCCCAAGCGGGAGACCGAATGGACGACGCCGGTCGAGCCGCACTATCCGGCCGATGAGCTCGAGCGCATCGTCCCGCTCGACCTGCGCCAACAGGTCGACGCTCGAGAGATCGTCGCGCGCTTGGTCGACGGCTCCGAGTTCGACGAATTCAAGCCGCGTTACGGAACGACCCTGGTCACTGGATTCGCCAGGCTTTCCGGGATGCTGATCGGCATTCTCGCCAATAACGGGGTGCTGTTCTCCGATAGCGCCCTCAAAGGCGCGCACTTCGTCGAGCTCTGCGCGCAGCGCGGGCTGCCGATGCTGTTCCTCCAGAACATCTCGGGATTCATGGTCGGGCAGCGCTACGAGGCCGGCGGGATCGCCAAGGACGGGGCGAAGCTCGTCACCGCCGTCGCCTGCGCCAACGTGCCCAAGATCACCTTGATCGCCGGCGGATCGTTCGGCGCCGGCAATTACGGCATGTGCGGGCGCGCCTATGGTCCCCGCTTTCTGTTCGCGTGGCCGAACGCGCGCATCAGCGTAATGGGCGGCGAGCAGGCGGCGAGCGTTCTGGCGACCTTGCGCCGCGACGCGCTGGAGGCGGAAGGCCGCGAATGGACGAAGGACGACGAAGAGGCCTTCAAGTCGCCGATCCGCGCCAAATACGAGACTGAAGGCTCCCCCTATTATGCGACCGCCCGCCTGTGGGACGACGGCGTCATCGCGCCGCGGGAAACCCGGCGGGTGCTGTCGCTGGCGTTTTCCGCCACCCTCAACGCACCACTCGAACCGACGCGGTTCGGCGTTTTTCGCATGTAGGCCCGGATCAGGAGCCCTGAACGAACATGGTATTGCCCAGCTTTCAACAGCTCATGTTGCCAGCCCTGCAAGTCCTTGGGCAGCGCTACGATGAACTCAGCATCGCGGGGCTGGAGGACGAGATCGTGAGGTCGTTGCAGATCTCTTCCGAAGACCGCGAACGCGCTCTGCCGAGCGGCAAACAGACCATCTTCGCCAACCGGCTCAATTGGGCGCGTTCCTACCTCTCCAAGGCCGGGCTGATCGAGGCGCCGCGGCGCGGCTATTTCCGCGCCACCGATCGCGGCCGCGAGCTGTTGGCCATGGGCGTCAACGAGATCGATCTCGGGGTGCTGGAGCGCTATCCGGAATTCAGCGCCTGGCACAGCCAGCAGAAGTCGGATCCGCAAGTCGAGCCAAGTCCGGCGCGCGAGAGCCCGGTCGAGTTGATCGCCTCGAGTTTCGAGTTCCTCAATTCCGAGCTGGCGCGCGAGATTATCGAAAGGGTGCATTCCTTCACCCCGGCCTTCTTCGAGCGCCTGATCGTCGATCTCCTGGTGCGCATGGGCTATGGCGGCGGGCGCCAGGAGATGGGCCGCGCGCTCGGCCGAACCGGCGACGGCGGCATCGACGGCGTGATCAAGGAAGACGAACTGGGGCTCGACGTCGTCTACGTGCAGGCCAAGCGCCTCGACCGCGACAAGGGCGTGCCGCTGCGCGAGGTCCGCGACTTCGTCGGCGGCCTGGAGGGCCACCGGGCGAGCAAGGGGGTGTTCGTCACCACGTCCTTCTTTCCCTCGACCGCCCACGACTTCATCACCCGCGTCTCCAAGCGCGTGGTGCTGATCGACGGACAGGAACTCGCGACCCTGATGATGCGCCACCGGGTCGGCGTCCGCACCAAGGACGTCTACGAGGTCAAGCGGATCGACGAGGCCTATTTCGTCGAGTAGGCGAGGAGAACCGTCGCAACGTCGTTCCTCGACCCTATGACGAGTCGGCAGCGGCGGTCATTGATCATTCTTTTCGCCGATTGCATCGATCCTCGCGAGCGCTTCGCGCGACAACGCGAGTTCGGCGTCAAACCGACACATGCGTTTTCCTCGCTCCTCCAATTACAGCGCAATCATGGTGACGCGCCCGTCTTTACCACTTCGATTCGACCGGCTGCGCCTTCGATCCGAGACTGCAATTAGGCAAAGGATGACGCGTCACCGCACCGTAATCCTGGCTGGCGCGAATGCGCAGACGCAGGGCCTCGCCGGCCTGACCTCATCGCTTGACAGCAGCGGCAATTCCGCGTCCAACTTAGTTCGGCACCGCAATCGAGGAGAATTCCGCCAGGCGCCAGGGCAGGCGCCAGGGGAGGAAACCATGAGCAGAAAGCTGTTGCTGGCCGGGGTCTCGACCCTGGCGATCTTGGCCTCAGCGGCCGAGTCGAACGCTGACGTTTTCCCCGTGCCGGGAATGTTTTCCTTTACCGCGCCGGTCAGCGGCGAATATGCGCTTGACCTTCTCGGCGCGAGCGGCGGCGACGGCCCCGTCTCCAGCGCGCTTGGGGGCCTGGGCGCCGAAGTTTCCGGCGACGTTTTCCTCACCTCGGGAGAGGATCTGACGCTCTATGTCGGCGGACGGGGCAAAACCGGCGTCATCACCGGCGGCGGCGGCGGCGGCGGCGGCAGTTTCGTCTTTCTCGGGACACAAGTCCTTGCTGTCGCCGGCGGCGGCGGAGGCGGCGTCGGCGTCAGCTTCCCCGCTGACGGTGGCAATGGGCTGATCACGACCGGCGGCGGAGCGGGAGGGGGAGGATACGGCGGGGCCGGCGGCGCGAATGGGAGCGGCGGCGGCGGGGGAACCCTGGGCGACTCTGACGGCGGTGGCGGCGCGGGCGTCGCCTTCGGCGCCGCCGGGTACGGTGGCGACGGCGCTGGAGGTTCGTTCGGATTTGGCGCGAAATTTCCCAATGGCGGCGCCGGCTACTCCGGCAGCTTCGCCGGCGGCGACGGCGGCTTCGGCGGCGGCGGCGGCGGCGGCTCTCTTGGCGGCGGCGGCGGCGGCGGGTTCTCCGGCGGCGGCGGCGGCGGCGGCGGCATGGGCTACGGCGCCGGCGGAGGCGGCGGCTCCTATCTGGCGAGCCTGTTCACCAATCCGGTCCTGACTGCGGGCGTGAATAGCGGCGACGGCTCGATCAGCATCAACCTGCTGACGGCCGCTCCCGAACCCTCGACCTGGGCGATGACGCTTGCCGGCTTCGCCGGTCTCGGCTGGCTGGCGCGGATGCGCAGGCGCAAGGCCTCGCCGGCCTGACGCTCATCGCTTGACAGAATTCCGCGTCCAACTTAGTTCCGCACCGCAATCAAGTAGAATTCCGCCGGGCGCCAGGGGAGGAAATCATGAGCAGAAAGCTGTTGCTGGCCGGGGTCTCGGCCCTGGCGATCTTGGCCTCAGCGGCCGAGTCGAACGCTGACGTTTTCCCCGTGCCGGGAATGTTTTCCTTTACCGCGCCGGTCAGCGGCGAATATGCGCTCGAGCTTCTCGGCGCGAGCGGCGGCGCCAGCACGATTAGCGGGGCGCCAGGCGGCCTGGGCGCCGAAGTTTCCGGCGACGTTTTCCTCACCGCGGGCGATAATCTCGCTCTCTATGTCGGCGGCCGCGGGAGTGACGGGTACGGCGGCGGCGGTGGCGGCGGCAGTTTCGTCTTCCTGGCGACCAATGTCCTCGCCGCCGCCGGCGGCGGCGGCGGCGCCGGCGGCAACGACTTCGCTGACGGCGGCAGTGGGCTGACCACGACCGGCGGCGAATCAGGAGTAGGGCCCTTCGGCGGGCCGGGCGGCGCGAATGGGAATGGCGGCGGCGCGGGAACCTATACTTACTACTATTCCCTTAATTTTAACGGCGCCGGCGGCGCGGGCGTCAGCCCCGGCGCGCCGGGGTACGGTGGCGGCGACGGCGGCACCGACGGATACGGCGGGAAATTCCCCAATGGCGGCGCCGGCGGCGCGGGCGGCGGCGCCGGCGGCTACGGCGGCGGCGGCGGCGGCGGCTCCCTTGGCGGCGGCGGGGGCGGCGGGTTCTCCGGCGGCGGCGGTGGCGGCGGCGGCCCCGCCAACGGCTACGCCGGCGGAGGCGGCGGCTCCTATCTGGCGAGCGTATTCACCAATCCGGTCCTGACTTCGGGCGTGAATAGCGGCGACGGCTCGATCAGCATCGATCTGCTGACGGCCGTTCCCGAACCTTCGACCTGGGCGATGACGCTTGCCGGCTTCGCCGGCCTCGGCTGGCTGGCGCGGATGCGCAGGCGCAAGGCCTCGCCGGCCTGACGCAACTCGACGACTGCGCTATAGCCGGGGCGGCGCGCTTTGTGCGGCGCCTTTCGTGCGAGTCCTTTCATGCACAACCCCCTGCACTTCATCTCGGGCCTGCCCCGCTCGGGCTCGACCCTGCTCGCCGCGCTATTGAGGCAGAACCCGCGCTTTTCCGCCGGCATGAGCAGCCCCGTCCATGCGCTCTTCCGCGCGATGCTGAACGAGACCAGCGCCCGCAACGAGGGGTCTGTGTTCATCGACAACGACATCCGCAAGCGTCTGCTGACGGCCGTGTTCGACGCCTATTACGCCGAGGCCGAGCCGGAGACGGTGATCTTCGACACCAACCGCGGCTGGACGACCAAGCTGCCGGCCCTGGTCGAGCTGTTCCCGGACGCCAAGATAATCTGCTGCGTCCGCAATCCGGCCTGGATCCTGGACAGCGTCGAGAGCCTCATCCGCCGCAACGCCTATGAGCTCTCCGGCATCTTTAGCTTCGACTCGGGCGGAACGGTCTATTCGCGAGTGGAAGGGCTGGCCTCTGCCGCCGGCATGTTCGGCTTTTCTTTCAGCGCGTTGCGGGAAGCGGTTTATGGTCCTCATTCGGACCGGCTGCTCATCGTGCGCTACGAGAGCCTCACCGCCAACCCGCTCGGGACGCTCGCCGCCATCTACGGCTTCATCGGCGAGGAGCTTCACCCGCACGACCCGCTTCACATCGAGCCCTGCTACGACATGATCGAGTTCGACCAGCGGCTCGGCACGCCGGGGCTGCACGACGTCGGCCGCTCGGTCAAGGCGCGGGAGCGCAAGCCCATCCTGCCGCCCGACCTGTTCACCCGCTACGAGCGCGACGCGTTCTGGGAGGACCTCAAGCTGTTGCCGCCGACGGTGAAACTGGTCTGAGGGGCGCTCACGGTAGTACGTTGCCGCCCCGGCCCACGCTCAGCCGCCATTGATTACAGTGTGGCTCGCTGCGAACGCGCAGTGTAAGGACGGCCACGGCGATGACCGCAAGACGTTGCAGGCGTGCAAGAAGCGCGACCAGATCGGCGCGAGGCTGAAGCGCAGGGGCTATCTTTAGCAGGGGGACGGCGACTGGTGGAAATGCCCCCGCCACTAGCGTCATGGTCGGCGCGGACTCGACGGCGGCGCGCCATGGTTCCGGGAGTTTTCTGTCAAAAATCTCTCCCGAAGAGCGGCGGCGGCGAAAAGCCTCAATTCCGTAGGGCTTTGCAGCAGCGCCGCTTGGATGGCCGGGACGAGCCTGGCCATGTCGACAAGGGATCGAAAGCATGCCGGCGATTTCGCCCGACCAATAGCCGACGGTCATGGCGCAACAATTTCTTCCGGAAAATAGAAAGACGTGTTACAGTGCCTCTCATCATGGGCAAAGCAATCGCGAGCGTAAAGCCAAGGGACGAAGGCGGAGGCCGCCGGTTCGCCGCGCGCACGCATATCACAGAAGACACATGGTCGTCATTAACCCTGACAATTTTTTTTCGTTTGGATTCGCCGTAAGTCCCTGAAAAGTCTGGATTCGGACGAAGGAATCCAAGCAAATCCAAGCAAATCCAAGCGCTTTTTTCTTTGGTTTTTCTTGGATTTGTTTGGTTAGGCTTGGATCGGCTTGGAAAAGTTTGGGCGAGCCTGGAGAGAATGAGCGTTTTCATTAGCGCAGACGTCATTCGTAATTACGATCGCGGCCCCTCAACCCCCCAACCGCCCAAGGCGCCGTCCGCGCTCTACCCCGCCTCCCCCACCACCCGCATGATCCTCTCCCCCATCTCGACCTGATCGCCGACGTTGACGACGAGATCGCGCACCAGGCCGGCGAAGGGCGCGGTCAGGGCGTGCTCCATCTTCATCGCTTCGACCACCGCGAGGCGCTGACCGGCTTCGACCGAGTCGTCGTCGGCGACGTGAAGCGCCGCCACCCGGCCGTTCATCGGGGCGCGGATCGCGCCGTCGCCCTCGTCCGATCCCAGCGCCCCCCGCTCCAGCGGGTCGACGAGCGCGACGAACGCCTGCCGGCCGCCGGAGAAGGCGTAGACCCCGCCGGCGGCCTCGTGCAGCGTGACCTTCGGCTCTTCGTCCGGCTCGACGCCGCGTCCGCCTGCGGCGTCGGGCGAAGTTCCGGTCCCGACGATGTGCAGGCGTTCAAGTCTGCCGTCGACGGCGACGTCGACGCCGACCCGCCGCGCGCCCATGAGTTCGAACGAATCCGCGACCGCCCACGGATCGGCCGGGGCGAGGGGCGGGGCCCGCGTCGGGTCCCGCCTGGCCAGCAGCAGACGCGCGGCGGCGAGCACGGCGGGCCCGTCGGCGGGGTGGGGAGCCGCGCCAAGCCGCTTGAGATTGGCGTCGATGAAGCCGGTGTCGAACGAGCCTTCCAGCGCCTCGGGGCTGCGCAGGAGCGCGCGCAGAAAGGCGAGGTTGGTTTTCGGCCCGATCACGATCGCCTCGTCGAGCGCCCTATTGAGCGCGGCCAGCGCTTGCGCGCGGGTCGGGGCGTGGACGATCAGCTTCGCGATCATCGGGTCGTAGAACGGCGTCACGCTGTCGCCGGCGGCGACGCCGGCGTCGACCCTGACGCCATTCGATCCGCTTTCGCCTCCGAGGCTCATCGCGTGGATGCGGCCGGGCGAGGGGAGAAAATTATGCTCCGGGTCCTCGGCGTAGACCCGCGCCTCGATCGCCGCGCCGTCGCAGGCGATTTGCGATTGGGCGAGCGGCAGCCTTTCGCCCGCCGCGACCCGGAACTGCCACTCGATGAGATCGAGCCCGGTCACCGCTTCCGTGACCGGATGCTCGACCTGGAGGCGGGTGTTCATCTCGAGAAAATAGAATCCGTCCACGCCAAGGCCGCGCGAGGCGTCCACGATGAACTCGACCGTGCCGGCCCCGACGTAGCCCGCCGCCAGCGCGGCTCCGGTCGCGGCCTTGACCATCGCGGCGCGCGTTTCTTCCGGCAGTCCCGGCGCCGGGCATTCCTCGACCACCTTCTGATGCCGGCGCTGGAGCGAGCAGTCGCGCTCGTAGAGATGGACGCAGTTTCCGTGCGCATCCGCGAATATCTGCACTTCGATATGGCGGGGCGAGGCGACAAGCTTTTCAATCAGCACCCGCCGGTCGCCGAAGGCCGCCTCAGCCTCGCGGCGCGCGCTCTCGAGCGCGGCGTCGAAATCGCGATCCGCGTCGACCCGGCGCATGCCTCGCCCGCCTCCGCCCGCGATCGCCTTGATCAGAACCGGATAGCCGATCTCAGAGGCCTTCTCGCGCAGAAACCTCGCGTCCTGATTGTCGCCATGATAGCCCGGCACGATCGGGACGCCGGCCCTTTGCATCAGCGCCTTGGCCGAGTTCTTCAGGCCCATCGTCCGCATCGCTTCGGGCGGCGGGCCGACGAAGACGACGCCGGCGCCGGCGCAGCTTTCCGCGAACTCGGCGTTCTCGGACAGAAACCCGTAGCCCGGATGGAGGCATTCCGCGCCGACCTTGCGCGCGAGCGCGAGGATCGCGTCTTGATCGAGATAGCCGCTTGCGGCTTCGCCGGTCTCGAGAGCTTCGTCGGCGAGCCGGGTGAACAGCGCGCCGCGATCGGCGGGCGTATGCAGGACGATCGACCGCATTCCCATCCACCGCGCCGTGCGGATGATCCGGCAGGCGATTTCGCCGCGATTGGCGATCAGGACGTTGGCGAACATGGCGGGCTCCGCAACGGCCCTGTCTACCGAACCGGCGCCCGGATGGCGAGAGTGTTGCGACGGTCGGCCGGCGGCGCGGCGGGCGGCTCAAATCCCCGAGCGCGCGGCCCTTTCTGGAACCGTCTCCGGCGCCTCCAACGCTAGCCGGAGAATGTCACAAAGCCGCCGCAGAACAGCGTCGGAACTTCCAGCGAACGGACAAGACAATGACTCTGATCGACATAGCGCTTGGCCTCATCGGCGGCGCGGACCGCTCGCGCCGCTGGCCGCCGGAGAGGCTTTCGCTCGCCTTGCAAGGCGGCGGGTCGTTCGGCGCGTTCACCTGGGGCGTCCTCGACCGATTGCTGGAAGAGCCGATGATCGGCTTTGACGCCGTCAGCGGCGCCAGCGCCGGCGCGGTCAACGCGGTGCTGATGGCCGCGGGCATGATCGACGGCGGGCGCGAGGAGGCGCGGGCGCGGCTGTCGCAATTCTGGAGGAGAATGAGCGGCGCGGCCGCGCTTTTGCCCCGGGCGCCAGCGGACTCGCCGCTCGGGGCGGGCCTCGAACTGGTCGCCCGCTGGATGTCGCCCTATCAGTTCAACCCGCTCAACGTGAACCCGTTGCGCGAGGCGCTGGCCGCGACGGTCGACTTCGAGCGGCTGCGCAAACGATCGGAGATCAAACTGCTGCTCGGCGCGACGCGGGTCAGCGACGGAAAGCTGAAGATCCTGACCAATCGGGACTTGACGGTCGACGCGGTCCTTGCTTCGGCATGTCTGCCTTTCCTCCACCAGGCGATCGAGATCGACGGCGAGCCGTGCTGGGACGGCGGATACGCCGCCAATCCGCCGCTGATTCCGCTGGTTCGGGCCTCCGAATCCCAGCACATGCTGATCGTTCAGGTCACGCCGGCGACGACGACGCGGCTGCCCAGGTCGGCGCGCGAAATAGCCGCGCGAATCGAGCAGATCCAGTTCAACGCGACCCTGAACAGCGAACTCGAGGCGCTCAAATACGGAAAAATGATCGGCGCGGCTCGAAAGCTGAGACGTTTGCGCATTGGACGGATATCCGCCGACGAGCAATTTGTCGGCCTCGAGGGCGAAAGCGCGGGAAATCTCGATCGGGACTTTCTCGATCGCCTGCACAACGGCGGACGCGCGGCCGCCGACCTGTGGCTCAAGCGCGACCTCCCGCAACAATCCTCAGCACAGCGCGCATAGGCCCGCGACATCGCCGCCCTGCGATACGACGTCGGCGTCCTCCATTCCGGCGCGTTTTTGACATGCATCAATGATAGGCGTTACGGGGTCTGCCTGATTGGCTTGGGTTTTACCGGCGCGACAGCGCCCATTGTCGGAGCACATGACATGACCATCCGCTATTTCGCATCCATGACTGCGGCGGCCACGTTGGGCGCGCTGGCCGCCTCCACTGCGCCGGCGCAATCGGCCGCGCAAGTCGGCACGCTCTCCTGCGACGTCTCCGCCGGAATTGGCATGATCATCACCCAGAAGCAGACCATGAACTGTATCTTCACGCCCGCCAACGGAGGCCCGGCCGAAGCCTATTCCGGCCGGATCGACCAATTTGGGGTCGCTCTCGGCGCCGTTCAGCAGGGGCAAATGATCTGGGGCGTCATCGCGCCCTCTTCGGGCCTCCCCCATGGGGCGCTGGCGGGGACCTATACCGGGGTCGGCGCCCAGGCGACCGCCGGCGCGGGCCTCGGCGCCAACGTGCTGGTCGGAGGAACCGGCCGTGCGTTTTCGCTGCAGCCGGTTTCGGTCCAGGGCCAGACAGGTCTCAACATTGCTGGCGGCGTCACGACCGTGACGCTCATGTCAGAGCCAGCGAAATGACATCGGGCGCGCTTGTTCGGGTCGCGCCCTAGCGGGTCGGCCGTCTCTCATCTGGACCGCGGCCCCCGCCCGCCGATGATCGGGGGCGCGGGCTTGCCGGTCGCCCGGAAGTGGGGCAAAAGCTCGATCGGCCGAGGATCTTGCGGCGATCGCGCGAACCACCCGATGGTTGGCGAGCCGGTGCGAATTCGCAACCGACGCACGGGAGAAGGACGCTATGTCGACTCAGCACGAAAAGGATGGCGGCGGCGAAGCCCCCGCGGATCCGGGGTCGCCGCAAGGCGCTCTGTCAGCTGCCGCAAGACAGGCCCAGCGCGCGATGGAGAGCGCCAAGGGGTTCGTCGCGGGGGCCGATCTCCATGAACTGGGCGCGAAGGCTTCGGATAGGGCGACGTCGCTTTATCGGGGAGGCCGTGACCTGATCGCCAACAGCGACGAATTGACGCAGGCCAAGACGCAGCTGACCGACGCGATCCGCAAGAACCCGCTGGCGGCCGTAGGAGTGGCTTTCACGGCGGGTCTCATTCTTGCGTTATTGAGTTGCAGGTAGAGGCGATGATCGACGAGATCGTCGCGTTCGTCCGGCGCCAGGCGACGACGGCGGTTCGGCGCGCCGCCGTTCCCGCAGCTTTTGGGCTCGCGGTCGCCATTTTCTTTCTTTTTGCGGTCGCCGGACTCTTCGCCGCGCTGTTTTTCTGGCTCGCCCCCGCGCATGGGCCGCTCGCAGCCTCTTTGATCGTCACCGCCGTCGCGTTCGTCCTCGGGCTTTTGGCGCTGCTGCCCTTCGCTTTCAAGCGTAGCCCGCCGCCGCCCCAACCCGTGGACCCGACGACGCTCCCCCAAATCGTATCGCTGGTGGCGCGCAGCACGCCCGGTCACCCGCCGCGCCAACTGATCCTGACCGCGCTCTTGCTGGCGATTGCGATCGGCCTAAGGGCGCGCGGTTCCTCGGACCGCAAGACGTAAGCGCTGATCGAATCATCCAGGCAGGTCAAGGAATGTCGGGCGAGGGAGTTTGTGGCCACGGGGGGCGCCGGCTGCGGCGTCTGGCCGCGCCGCTCGGGCTGCTTTTGTTTGCGCTCGCCTGCTCGATTTCGTTCGGCGCCGCATTGGCGCCGCCAAGCGCGCAAACGGCCGCGCCCGCATCCAAGGAAATCGTCGTCGCCACCAAGGAGGCGCCGCCATTCGCAATGAAGACGGCGGAAGGCGCATGGACTGGAATCGCTATCGAACTCTGGACCCGAATTGGAGAGAAGCTCCACCTTCACACGACGTTTCGCGAGTACAAGACCGTGCCGGAGATGCTCGCGGCGGTTTCCAGAGGCGAGGCCGGCGCCGCGATCGCCGCGATCTCGGTAACCTCGGCGCGCGAGAAGGAGGTCGATTTCACCCAACCGTACTACGCCTCCGGGCTTGGCGCGGCGGTTCCCGCAAACAGACAAATCGATTGGTTTGGGATCCTCCGCAACGTCCTCACGCTGCGTTTCCTCGAGGCCATCCTGATCCTGATCTCGACGGCGATGACGGTCGGCTTGTTGATCTGGCTCATGGAGCGTCGCCATACCGCACACTTCTCGCAAGGCGCTTCCGGGCTGGGCACCGGCCTATGGTGGTCGGCATCGGCGATGACCCAGGCCGCAGCGGCCGATAAGGCGCCAGCGACGCTTTGGGGACGTCTCTTGGGCATGCTGTGGATGATCACCTCGATCATTATCATCGCTAGTTTCACTGCCGGCATGACGTCGCAAATTGCCGCGCAACGTCTCGCCGCGGCGGTAAGAACCTCGGCCGACCTGTCGTCCGTGCGGACCGGCAGCGTCAGTTCGACAAGCGGGTTCGACTACCTGAAAGGCGAGCATGTCGACGTTCGCGCCTATCCGGATGTGACCGCCGGGCTTCGGGCCCTCAAGGCTGGAAAGCTCGATGCGTTCGTCTATGACCGGCCGATCCTCGAATACAATGTCCGCAACGGATTCCGGGACGACATCCAGGTGCAAGATAAGGCGTTCGCGCGCGACAATTATGCGATCGTGGTGCCGAAGGGCTCGCCTCTCCGCGAAGAAATCGACATCGCGATGATTGACGACCTGCGCGGACCCTGGTGGCGTGACGTCATCCAACGCTATCTCGGCCGCGATTAGAGGGAAACGGCGAAATAGTCGCTTGCCGGTTATCCAGACGATCGAAAGAGCGAGACATTCGATCCTCCTCGCCCAAGGGAACGACGTCCAACATCGCGTCTCGCAGTGTAGGAGGATCGGACCGCGGAATACGCCGCCGGTTTCGCGGGCCGCCTCAGGAAGACCAAGGGCGGGAATCGCGACCGCGACCGGCCAAGCCCTTGAAAAGGCTCAAAACGACCATGGGCGGCTATTCCGCTAAGTTGGCATGAATGATGTACTGGCGCCACTTCCGGATCGCTCCGGCGCCAGGTTCGCCGCGCTTCGGCGCCGCTTGTGCGTGGAGCCCAGCGCCCAGCGGGCCGGCGGAGCGCCGTGGGCGAAACGCCGCTTTCGGCGCCGCGCCGTCACTGGCATTGCGAATCAAACTTAAGGCGCGCCTCGTCAGGGGTCGGAGTTCCGCGACATTCGGGACTTCGAGCGGGTCGAAGTGTTAAAGACGCTAAGGCGCCGTCCGCGAATAGTTGAATTGTTTTAGGTCAGATTTGAGTTGGATGGATTTCGTCGGCGGACGGCATTCTATAGCATGCTGGCATGATTGATGAATTGGCTATTCGGTTGCGGTTTGCGACGCTCGATCCGGTGCTCGATGAGCGCGGTCGGCGACGGTTTGCGGCGGCGGAAGCGCTGAGTGCGGGACGCGGCGGGATCGCCGCCGTTTCGCGGGCCACGGGGCTTGCGCGCAGCACGATTGGGCGGGCGCTGAGCGAGTTGCGCGGCGGCGAGAAGGTTGACGCGGAGCGCGTGCGCCGGGCGGGCGGCGGCCGCAAGCCGGCGAGCGAGACGGACGCGAGCCTGCTGGAGGATCTGCGCTCTCTTCTTGAGCCGACGACGCGCGGCGATCCGCAATCGCCGCTATTGTGGACCTGCAAGAGCCTTCGCAAGCTCAGCCAGAGCTTGCGGGACATGGGCCACACCGTCGGGCGCACGCTTGTGGGCGATCTCCTGCGCAAGCTCGACTACAGCTTGCAGTCCAATCGCAAGACGCGGGAAGGCTCGAACCATCCCGATCGCGACGCGCAGTTCCACTATATCAACGATCGCGTGAAGGAAGCGCTCGCTGCAGGCGAACCAGCAATCTCCGTCGACACAAAGAAGAAGGAGCTGGTCGGCGACTTCAAGAACGCCGGGCGCGAATGGCGGCCGCAGGGCTCGCCTGAGGAAGTCCGCGTTCATGACTTCGTCATCCCGGAACTCGGGCGGGCCGTGCCTTACGGCGTCTACGACATCGCCGGCAACGCCGGCTGGGTCAGTGTCGGCGTCGACCACGACACGGCGGCCTTCGCGGTCAACGCCATTCGCGCCTGGTGGAGGCTCATGGGGCGCGAGCGCTATCCGAACGCCCGCAGTTTGTTGATCACGGCCGACGGCGGCGGCAGCAACGGCTCACGCGTGCGGCTGTGGAAGCTGGAACTGCAGAAGCTCGCCGACGAACTCAGCGTGCCGATAAAGTAAGCGAGCTTGGCGGCCGGTCCGCCAGATCGGCCGCAGTCAGGGAGCTTTCCAATGCAACGCATCGCGCTTTTGGGTCTCGGCACGATGGGAATGGGGATGGCGGCCAATTGGTTGGCCAAGGGCTTCGCGCTTTCGGTCTGGAACCGCACCGCGGCCAAGGCCGAGCCGCTTGCGGCGAGGGGCGCCAAGGTCGCCACGACTCCCCGCGAGGCCGCTTTGGACGCGGATTTCGTCTTCGCCATGGTCGCGGACGACGCCGCGTCACGCGGAATCTGGCTTGGCCCCGACGGCGCCCTCGCCGGCGCCAAAATCGGCGCGATCGCGGTCGAGTCGAGCACGCTGACGCCCGGCTGGGTGGGTGAACTCGCCGCGCATGCGCGTAAGAAGGGTTGCGGATTTCTGGATGCGCCGGTCGGCGGCAGCCGTGCGGCCGCGGCGTCGGGCGCGCTCGTCTTCTTCATCGGCGGCGACGAAGCGACGCTCGAGGCCGCACGGCCGGCGCTGGCGGCGGTCGGCGGCAAGATCAATGCGCTCGGCCCCGTGGGCGCCGGCGCGACCTGGAAACTCATCAACAATCAACTCATCGCCGCCCAGACCGCCGCGCTCGCGCAAGCGACCAATCTCGCGCGAAAGGCGGGATTCAAGCCGGAACAGATCTCGGACTTGATACTCAACGGCGCCGGCGCGAGCCCGATAGTGAAGGCCAAGCTGACGAGCATGCTCGACCGCCATTTCGACCAGACGGACTTCGCTCTCCGTCTGATGCTGAAGGACGCGCGTTATGCGGTTGAGTTGGCGAGGACGGTCGACGTTGCCTCCGACATGACGGTCGCCGCGGAGGCCGTCTTCGCACGCGCCGAAGCGAAAGGGCTCGGCGAGAAGGATTTCGCCGCCGTCGCGGCCGCGTGAGTTCAACGATTGCCGATCGGCATGTATTCGCGTTGCGGCGAGCCGGTGTAGAGCTGGCGGGGGCGGCCGATCTTCTGATCAGGGTCGTCGATCATTTCCTTCCATTGGGCGATCCAGCCGACGGTGCGCGCGACTGCGAACAGAACAGTGAACATCGCCAGCGGGAAGCCCATCGCCTTCAGGGTTATGCCCGAATAGAAGTCGATGTTCGGATAGAGCCGCTTTTCGATGAAATAATCGTCGTGCAGCGCGATCCGCTCCAGCTCGATCGCCACGTCGAGCAGCGGATCGTCCTTGATGCCGAGCTCATTGAGAACCTCGTGCGCCGTCCTTTGCATGATTTTCGCGCGCGGATCGTAATTCTTGTAGACGCGGTGGCCGAAGCCCATCAGGCGGAACGGATCGTTCTTGTCCTTGGCTCTGGCGATGAATTTGGGGATGTTCTCGACCCTGCCAATCTCGCCCAGCATCTTGAGAGCCGCCTCGTTGGCGCCGCCGTGCGCCGGCCCCCAAAGACACGCGATGCCAGCGGCAATGCAGGCGAAGGGGTTGGCGCCCGACGATCCCGCGAGGCGCACAGTCGAGGTCGAAGCGTTCTGTTCGTGGTCGGCGTGAAGGATGAAAATGCGGTCGAGAGCGCGCGACAGCACGGCATTGACCTTGTAGTCTTCGCATGGGACCGAGAAGCACATACGCAAGAAATTCGACGAATACTCAAGGTCATTCTTCGGATAGACGAACGGCTGACCAATCGCATATTTGTAAGCCATCGCCGCGAGCGTCGGCACCTTGGCGATCATTCGGATCGAGGCGACCTCGCGCTGCCAGGGATCGGTGATGTCGGTCGAGTCGTGGTAGAAGGCGGCAAGCGCGCCGACGCTGGCCACCATCACCGACATCGGGTGGGCGTCGCGCCGAAATCCGTTGAAGAAGCGGTTCATTTGATCATGCACCATCGTATGGCGCGTGACGCGGTAGTCGAACGACGCTTTCTGCGCGGCCGTCGGCAGCTCGCCGTACAGAAGCAGATGGCAGGTCTCGAGGAAATCGCCGTGCTCAGCGAGCTGGTCGATCGGATACCCGCGGTAAAGAAGCACGCCCGCGTCGCCGTCGATGAAGGTGATTTTGGATTCCGTGCTCGCCGTGGAAGTGAAGCCGGGGTCGAAGGTGAACATGCCCGTCTGGGCGTAGAGCTTGCCGATGTCCACCACCGCGGGGCCGATCGTGCCGGTCTTGATCGGCAACTCGACGGAGTTTTGACCGATCGTGATGGTCGCCGAGGTCTTGGTCATCGATCGTCTCCGCTAGGCCCCGCTGCGCGTTCGCACCTGCAATATAGTTATTGCAGCGCAATGGCGACGGCAAGTCAAACCAAAACCGGCTCCGCCGAGGGACTACTCCGGATTCTCGTAACTAAATGTCTGGGCGTTCTCGTTATAGGCGAAGAGTTCGCCGTAGCGGCCTAGATTGATGATCGCGCGCAGCGTCCGTTCGGCATAATCCTCGGACATGTAGTCCTCGAGTTCTTCGCGGAAGCGGCTTGCTGGCGCGCGGTGCGTCGGGCGTTCGTCGAGGACGCGCTTGATATGGGAGGCGAGAGGAATTTGCGCCAGCAGCTGGTCGCCGAACACCCTCTTGCGCTGGTCGACGTCCATATCGACGAACCGCCGGCCGAGCGGCGTGAGCTTGATGTCGGCCTCCTCGAAATCCGCCAGTCGCAGAAGCTGCAGGGTCTCGCCGAGAGGGAACAAGTCGTCGATTTCGAGTTGCAGGGAGTCGGCGAGATGCGGCAGGTCGGCTTGGCCATTGTAGGGCGGCGCCGCGATTTCTTCCAGCATCCCGGCCAGCGAGTTGGTGGAAACGAGCGGGAGGGCGAGCCCAAGGCCCGTCGCCGCGGCGGCTTCACGCGCCGCGGGTTTGGTCGTGTCGGGTCGCTGGGTCATCAGAGCGTAAATTCTGTCGACAAGCGCGCGAAATTCCGGATCGAGGCGGTCGCGCGGGTGCGGGATCGAGACGCGGATTTCGGAGGCGATGCGGCCGGGATTGGACGCGAGGAGGACAATGCGGTCGCTCATCAGAACCGCTTCCTCGATGTTGTGTGTGACCATCAGGATGGCCTTGATCGGAATGCGCCCTTCCTGCCACAGGTCGAGAAGGTCGGTGCGCAGGGTTTCGGCGGTCAAAACGTCGAGCGCCGAGAACGGCTCGTCCATCAGCAGGATCGTCGGCTGCATGACGAGGGCGCGCGCGAAGCCGACGCGCTGGCGCATGCCGCCCGACAGCTCTTTCGGATAGGCCGATTCGAAGCCGTCGAGCCCAATCGTGTCGATCGCCTTCAGGGCGCGCTTGCGCGTCTCATCGAGGGGAACGCCATTGGCGCGCGGACCGATCTCGACGTTGTCGAGGACCGAGAGCCAAGGGAAAAGCGCGAAACTCTGAAACACCATCGCCACGTTCTCGGCCGGACCTATCACCGGCTCGCCCGAAATCGCCACCGTTCCCGCGCTTGGCCGCGTCAGCCCGGCGATGATGCGCAGCAGCGTAGACTTGCCGCAGCCCGACCTGCCAAGCAGCGCGACGATCTCGCCGGTCTTAAGCGTCAGCGAAACGTCGTTCAGCACCGGCGCGCGCATCTCGCCGGATCCGGTGGAATAGACTTGGCTGACTTTGTCGACGTTCAAGAGCGTCGTGATCGTCGGGTCCAACATCGGCCAAATCCTCGATTGACAGCGAGCTCAGAGGCGCAGCCGCCGCTCAGCGTAGGCGTAAAGCTGGCGCCAAAACAGGCGATTGAACAGCGTCACAAAAACCGACATGACAGCGACGCCGAGCACAATCTTCGGGAAGTCGCCCTTGTCGGTCGCCTCGGCGATATAGGAGCCAACACCCTGGGCGACAACTGTATGGTCCTTCCACTTGACGTATTCGGCGACGATCGAGGCGTTCCACGAGCCCCCGGAGGCGGTAATCGCGCCGGTCAGATAATAGGGCGCGACCGCGGGAATCATGACCTGCGTCCACCAACGCCAGCCGCGGATGCGGAAATTCGCCACCGCTTCGCGAAGGTCATTGGGAAAGGCCGCCGCGCCGCCGATTGTGTTGAAGACGATGTACCATTGCGTACCGAAGACGATAAGGAAGCTCAGCCAGATATTCGGATTGAGACGGAAGGCGAGCACAAGGCTGACCGCCGCCCCGAACAGCAGGTTGACTGGGAACGCCGCCAGGAACTGGGCGATCGGCTGGACCGCTTCCGCCCAACGCGGCCTTAGGCCGATCCAGACGCTGATCGGCACCCAGACGATCGTCGCCAGCGCCATCAGCGCGGCGACGCGAATGAGCGTATAGGTCGTGAGCACGACCACGTGCAGCACCTCGCTCCAGCCGACCTCCTTGCCGACATAGGAAATCGTAACCTGCGCGGCCCATAAAGCGACGGCCAGAATGATCAGAATCCAGAGCACGTCGATCGCTCGCGAACGCTGTCGCGAAAACGTCGACCCTTTCCCCAGCGGCAGGCGCGGGAAGCGCAACCGCGCCAAGCTAGCGCTCCGCAACGCGGCGAAGACTGGCAGAATGCCGAGGCGGATCCAGTGCGTGCGCTTCATCAGATCGAGCGCCCAGGATGTCTCCACATCCTGATTGACCGACAATTCGACGCGGAACTTCGCCGCCCAGGCGACGATCGGGCGGAACAACAGTTGATCATAGAGTAGGATGACGATGGCCATTGTCAGGATGGCCGCCCCGACAGCCGACCAGTCGCCGGCGTCGTTCGCCTTGGCGATGTAGGAGCCGACGCCGGGCAGAGCGACCGTCGTGTCGCCGACCGTGATCGCCTCCGACGCCACGACGAAGAACCAGCCGCCGGACATCGACATCATCGTGTTCCAGATTAGGCCCGGCATCGCGAACGGCGCCTCGAGCTGCCAGAATTTCTGCCAGCCGGTGAGACGGAACCCGCGTGCGACCTCATCGAGATCGCGGGGCACGGTGCGCAGGGACTGGTAGAACGAAAAAGCCATGTTCCAGGCCTGGCTGGTGAAGATCGCAAAGATTGCAGCCAGTTCGGCGCCCAGAGTGTTTCCCGGAAAGAGACCAAGGAAAAATGTCACGGTGAACGACAGAAAGCCCAGGATCGGCACTGACTGGAGTACGTCGAGCAACGGGATCATCACCATCGCCGCCCGCCGGCTCTTGGCCGCGAGCGTCGCGTAGGTGAAAGTGAACACGAGCGACGCCGCAAGTGCGGCGAACATGCGCAACGTCGTGCGCAGCGCGTAATAAGGCAACCGCCAATAGTCGAGCGAAATTGGCTGTTCGCTCGGGGCGGGCAGGGGCGCGGCGATCCCGTGGTAGGCTCGCGCGACTGCGGTCAGGACCGCCAGAATCGCCGCCAGCGCGATAAGATCCCATTGATTCGGCAGGACGCGTCGCCCCGCGGAAACAAAGGTGTTCAGACGAGGCATCGGCGATTTCCGAGAGGCGCAAGGCGGCGGTGGCAAGGACGGCGGGCGGCCAATCGGACGCGACGCATAGGACACATTTCGCGACGCCGAGGCAATCGAAAAGTCTACCGGCGGCCCACTGGAACCGCTTGCGCAGCCTTGGCGTCGGGATATGACAGGATGACGACAGAATCAGTCGGCTCCGGCGCGCCGGAGCCAGCGGCGGATTTACGCGCTAATAATCAGGGACTGGCGGGGACTTTGGGCGCCGCTTCGCGCTCCGACGCCGGCAAAGCGATATCAAGCCGGCGCCGATCAACGGCGGTCTCGACCGACATCGGCGCCCTCTGGACGAGCGGACCAATTCGCGGATCGACCGCGAGAGGACGATCCGCGACTTTTCACATCTCCGCGGTCAGGTAGGCGGTGACTTCCAGACCGGCGCAGACTTCGGTGACAACCGGGGCAGTCCAAGCCATTGCAGAACTCCTATTGTTACGGTCGGCGTGCGAAGCGCCCGCGGGAATCGCGAGCGACGATGCCCCATCCGCGAACAGACGCTAGCAGGACCAGGACTGGAGCGGGAGTCGATTGTTTCCAAAAGCGTACATGCGCAGTTCCCAACCCAGTCGAGAAATATTCCCTAACTCCCTTCTGGACGGGTTTGGTTCAGATTCAGAACCGCCGCTTGCGTTTCCCGCTTCGCTCGCCTATATGCGGCGTCATTCCACAGGCGGATTCATCGCGGCTCCTGTTCAAGGTTCCGCTCCGGTGGCGAGGTTCGCTTCGCTATTATCGATCCGCCGAGGCTTAACCGGACAAGGACAAGCTCCATGGCACTCCCCGACTTCACCATGCGCCAATTGCTCGAAGTGGGCGCACATTTCGGCCACCAGTCGCATCGCTGGAATCCGAAGATGGCGCCCTACATCTACGGGGCGCGCAACTCCATTCACATCATCGACCTCGCCCAGACCGTGCCGCTGCTGCATCAGGCGCTGAAGACCGTTTCCGACACCGTCTCCAAGGGCGGGCGCGTTCTGTTCGTCGGAACCAAGCGGCAGGCGTCTGACGAGATCGCGGCGGCGGCGAAGCGGTCGGCTCAGTATTTCGTCAACGCTCGCTGGCTTGGCGGCATGCTGACGAACTGGAAAACCATTTCCGCCTCGATTTCGCGTCTGCGCAAGCTCGACGAGATGCTGAGTGAAGGCGCCAAGGGCCTGACCAAGAAGGAACGCCTGATGATGTCGCGTGAGCGCGACAAGCTCGAGACCGCGCTCGGGGGCATCAAAGACATGGGCGGGGTTCCTGATCTTGTCTTCGTCATCGACACGAACAAGGAGGCGCTCGCGATCAAGGAGGCGAGCCGGCTCAAGATTCCGGTGATCGCGATCCTCGACACCAATTGCGACCCCGATGGCATCGCTTATCCGGTGCCGGCCAACGACGACGCGGGCCGCGCAATCCAGTTCTATTGCGATCTTGTCGCGCGCGCCGCGATCGACGGCATCTCTCGCGGCCAAGGCGCGCAGGGCGTCGACCTCGGCGCGGCCGAAACGCCGATCGCCGAGCAACTGCCAGAGGCTGTGGAGCCGGAAGAGGCTTCGGCGACCGACCAGACAGAGCATTTCGAGTTGCTCGCCGCGCCGCGCGGCGCCCCGGACGATTTGGCCAAACTGACCGGGGTCGGTCCGCAGATCGTCAAGAAACTCAATGAGCACGGCGTGTTCCACTACTGGCAGCTGGCCGCGATGACTACGGCCGAGGCCGCCAAACTCGACTCGGACCTGAAATTCAACGGCCGCATCGCCCGCGACAAGTGGAGCGAACAGGCCCGCGCGCTGATGACCGCCGAGTAAGGGTCTGGCCTTTTGAAGAAGGGCGCGATCCGCGCGGCCTGTGACGACTGTCGCCGGACGCGTGGTTGAGGCTGAATTTGCGTCGCCGCCATGCTTGCGGGACGCCTCGAGGACAACGCGAGGGAACCCATGGCGACGATCTCCGCCGGACTGGTCAAGGATCTGCGCGAAAAGACCGGCGCGGGCATGATGGACTGCAAGAACGCCCTCAACGAGACCGATGGCGATATCGAGGCGGCGATCGATTGGCTGCGCAAGAAGGGCCTCGCCAAGGCGGCAAAAAAGAGCGGTCGCATAGCCGCCGACGGCCTTGTCGGCGTTGCGGTCGAGGCCAATCTCGGCGTCGTTGCCGAAGTCAATTCCGAGACCGACTTCGTCGCCCGAAACGACGACTTCCAGGCGCTGGTGCGCGGAGTCCTGGCGGTTGCGCTCGACAAGGCTCCGAATGTCGAGGTCGAGGCCGTGCTCGGCGCCCATTATCCGGGCGGCGGCACCGTCGCTGACGCGATCGCCAACGCCATCGCTACGATCGGCGAAAACATGACGTTGCGCCGGGCGCAGGGACTGCACGTCGCCAAGGGCGCGATCGGCCATTATGTGCATGGCCAGATCGTGGAGGGGCTCGGGCGCATCGGCGTCATCGTGGCGCTGGAGTCGAAGGGCGACCACGACGCGCTGGTCGCGCTCGGTCGTCAGGTCGCCATGCATGTCGCGGCTGCGAGCCCGGCGGCGATCGACGCCGCGGGCGTCGATCCGGCCACGGTCGCGCGCGAGCGGGCGGTGCTGGCCGATAAGAACGCCGGCAAGCCCGCGAACGTCTTGGAGAAGATCGTCGAGTTGGGCCTGAAGACCTACTTCAAGGAGGTCTGCCTCCTTGATCAGGCCTACGTCCACGATCCGGCGAAGAGCGTCGCCCAGGCGCTGAAAGAGGCCGAGAAGACGGTCGGGGCGCCGGTCGCGGTGGTCGGCTTCGTCCGTTACGCCCTCGGCGAGGGCGTCGAAAAGCCGGCCGAGGAGCCTTGAGGCGGCCTCATACTCTGGAGCGGCCTTGAGGGCCGCTTTTTTATGTCTGAACAACGCCTGACGGCCGATTGCGCGGGGCCGGGCGGCGCGGCACGGTCGGACGCGCCTTAGAATTGGCTTTTGAGGAGGCCCCCATGCCATCGACGCCGCCGAAGCCTCTGTTCAAGCGCGTGGTCGTCAAGCTCTCCGGGGAAGCGCTGATGGGGCCGGACACGCACGGGCTGCACGCGCCGACGGTCGACCGGATGGCCGCGGACCTCAAGGCCGCGGCGGACCTCGGGGTGCAGGTCGCGGTCGTGGTTGGGGGCGGCAATTTCTTTCGCGGCCTCCAGGGCGCCGACAAGGGCATCGAGCGGGCCCGCGCCGACTCGATCGGCATGTTGGCGACGGTGATGAACGCGCTGGCGATGGAAGGGGCGCTGGAGCAGATCGGCCAGCCCGCGCGGGTGCTCTCGGCGGTCGCGATGCCCTCGCTCTGCCAGCCCTATTCGCGCCAGGCGGCGCTCGCGCATCTGGTCAAGCGCCGCGTCATCCTCCTCGCCGGCGGCACCGGCAACCCGTTTTTCACCACCGACACCGGGGCGGCGTTGCGCGCCTGCGAACTCTCCTGCGACGCGGTGATGAAGGCGACCCAGGTCGACGGCATCTATACCGCCGACCCCAAGAAGGACGCCAAGGCCACGCGGTTCGAGAAGCTCACCCACGACGAGGCGATCGGCCGAAACCTGCAGGTGATGGACACCGCCGCCTTCGCGCTCGCCCGCGACAACGGCATCCCGATCGTGGTCTTCTCGGTCAACGAGCCGGGCGCGATCCCCCTGGCGCTCCTGGGGAAGGGGCAGGCGACCTACGTCATGCCGTAAGCGCGAGGCGCGGCGCTGGCGCCCGAAGGGCCGGAGCGAAGCACATCAGGGGGAAGCCAGCGAAAGCAAATGTGGAAGCAAAAGAAAACAAAGGGGAAGCCCGCGAAAGGAAAAGGGAAGGAAAAGAAAGTTCTTTGTTTCCGCGAATCGAGACTTTTCAAGGGCTTATGCGCGAATCCAAATTAGAATCTTCTCTCTGCCGCTTTAGCGCCCGCTCGGCGTCCCTCTTTCGTTCTTTCGTCCTCCCGAGGCTCCCGAAACCGTTCTCTAAGGTCCGCAAGCGGCCGGCGCCATTTTCCAGTCACGGACTGCATCTTTTCAATCGCTTGCAGCGCTATTCGGCGCCCATTCGTCGGCCGCGAGGCCTTCCGCGGGGACCCGTGAGCCCGCGTGAAGCCTTAAAAGCGGCCGCAGCCCTCGGCGCGGCAGGCGCGCCTCGATCCAGAGACGAGGAAGACCGTAACACGGCTTCTGATTTTCTCAAAGAGATTGTCGAAGAAATGTTGGTAGCACACGATATGTCCGGTTTAGGTAGCGCACGAACCGCAAGGCCGCGGCTAGCGGCCATATCTGACGCATGGCGCCCGCGACGACCGGCCGGAGTTGACCCGCTCCTGCCGTTCCCGGTTCGCAGGGAATGCGCACAGGAGCGGACCATGGGTTTGCCCCTATGTCGGAGACCGATGCTCTGACGTGGAACGTATCAGGGTCGTCCTTGCCGACGAGAGATGCGCCCTGCAGGCGCGTCTGACGGCGGCGGCGTTCCGGCTGAGCAGCGCTTCGATGTAGGCGAGGTGCTCTCGGATCGCGGCCTCGTTGCGCTGCCGCTCGTCGCGCTTGTTCCATTGGTAATGGTAGTGGAAGATGAGCGTGAAGATGTCGTAGAAGCCGTCGATGAACCGGTTGCGGAGCGCCCAATTGATGAGCTGGTGGAAACGACTGTCGAGATCGGAAAAGTCGTGGTAGCGGCGCTCGATGTCCTTCAGCAGCGAGAGATGCTCCTCGCGCAGCGTTTCAATCTGCCGCCACAACGGAGAAGACTCGGGCAGCGCGGCGAATGCCGTCGCTGAACGGAGCTCGAACATTTCCCGGATCTCGAAGAGTTCGAGGGCGAAGCTCGCCGTGAAGCCGTGAAGCACCCAGCCGCCGTTGGGCCGCTTTTCAATGAGGCCGAATCTCTGGAACCGGTTCAGGAACTCCCGGATTCCGGTCGTCGCCACGCCGAACCGGCGGGCCAGCTCGAGCTCGTTGATCGTCGTTCCCGGGAGCGTGTTTTCCCGCAGCATCCATTCCATGAACTTTCTCTCGAGCTGAGCGGAAGAGGAGACGGTCTCCGCCTCGGGAAACCGCTGCATCCGCTTGCGACTCGAACGAACCGTGCGCTGACGCCCGCTTCCGGTCACGACGCCGCGCGCGGCGAGGGTCGCGATGATCTTGCGCACCGTCGTGCGGCTGACGCCGAGCATCGGACACAGCGCGTTCTCGGACGGCAGCGGTTCGCCGTCTCCGAGCTTGGAGATCAGATCGACCGCGTCGTTGAAGGCGCGCTTGAATACGGCGTCCGTCTTCATCTAACGCATGGACTCTTCATGCTCATTTGTCGATAAAAAACAGTTTGACCATCGTAACGACAAATGGTCTTTTATGGAAAAGATACTGATTGTGCAATGCCGCCAAGGATGGCCGGGAGCCTCGGCAGTTCGTCGGACGCGGCGGATGCAGTTTTTTTGTCTATAAGAAACACTTCGCGAGGGTGACGTGGCGGAAGCTGCGACCGAACGTCAGGAAACGGCTCCCTCTCCTAAAGAGCGCCCCGCGGTGCGCCTCTCTTCAGTCTCGCTTGCCCTGAGGCTGCTAGGGGTCGGCCCGCTGCTGATCCTCATCGTGCTCATCGCCGTCATCAGCCAGGCGACGCCCTATTTTCTGAAGCCGGTCAATATCAGCAACATTCTCGCGCAAACCGCCGTAATCGCGATCGTCGCGATCGGGCAGCACCTCGTCATTCTCACCCGCGGAATCGACCTGTCGGTCGGCTCAAATCTCGCCCTCGCGACCGTGATCGGCGGCCTGGTGTTTCGTATCGACAATTCGGCCCCCGTCGTGGCCCTCGCGATGCTCGGCTCCGCGATGCTGGTCGGCGTCATCAACGGCGCCGTCTACGTCTATGGACGTCTTCCGCATCCGTTCATCATCACGCTCGCGACTTTGAGCATCTGCCGCGGCCTCGCGCTCCAGCTGGCCATCGGCCATACGACGATGCGCGGCATGCCCGACGCGATCGCGGCGATCGGCGGGTCGGAGACTTTCGGGCTGCCGAACTCCTTCTTCGTCGTCCTTGCGGTCGCCCTCGCCGGGCTGGTCATGACCAAGGCGATGGTGTGGGGCCGCTGGATTTACGCCGTCGGCGGCAATCCGGAAGCGGCGCTTGAAATGGGCATACCGGTTAAAGGGGTGCTCCTTTCGACCTACGTGATTTCCGGCTTCTGCGCGGGCGTCGGCGCGGTCGTTCTCGCCGGCCGCACCGCCGCCAGTTCTCCGCTCTACGGCAATCTGCTCGAGCTCGACACCATAGCCGCGGTCATCATCGGCGGAGCGAGCTTTCTCGGCGGGCGAGGCCATATCGGTCACGCGATGATCGGGGCGGTCATGATCGGAGTGATCCGCAACGCGCTCAACCTTCTCGATGTCAATGTGTTCTTCCAGATGATCGCCATCGGCCTGGTCATCGTCGTGGCGGTGGAGGCCGACGTGCTGCGCAGTCATCTGGAGGCGCGGGCGCGAGCCATTCAGGCGGCGGGGACTTAGATGAATCCGACCGCCAAAGTCCCCGTGCTCGCGATCCGACATGCGGAGAAGCGGTTCGGCGCGGTCCGCGCCCTCAAGGGCGTCAGCCTCGAGGCCCATCGCGGCGAAGCGCTCGCCCTTCTCGGCGACAACGGCGCCGGAAAGTCGACGCTGATCAAATGCATCAGCGGCGTTTACCCGCTCGACGAAGGCCAGATCCTTCTCGACGGGGCGCCGACCGCGATCCATTCGCCAGCCGCCGCGCGCCGCGCCGGAATCGAGACGGTCTATCAGGACCTCGCGCTCTTCGACAACCTCACGCCTGCGCAGAACTTCTATTGCGGCCGCGAGATCGCCTATCCCGAGTGGCTGCCCCGGGGCCTCAGGTTCCTGAGCGGCCGCGCCATGGATCGCCAGGCGGCAGCGGTGCTCGATCGATTGAAAGTCAAGCTGCCCAAATTCGATGCGCCGGTGGCGCGCATGTCGGGCGGCCAGCGTCAGGCCATTGCTGTTGCGCGGGCGACGGTGTTCGCCCGCAAGGTCGTGATCCTCGACGAGCCGACCGCTGCGCTTGGCCTGCGCGAATCCCGCAAGGTCCTGGACCTCATCGCGCAACTGCGCTCGGAAGGGAACGCCGTCATTCTGATCACCCACAACATGGAGCACGTCGTCGAGCTCGCCGACCGGGCGATCGTCCTGCGCCAGGGACGCAAGGTTGGGGAGCTGAAACCGGACCGTGCGAACCAGAAGGAGCTCGTCGCCATGATCGTCGGCGCGGAGGCGTGAACTGGTTTCAGCCGCAGGGCGGGCGGCAGACAGAGATCGCTCCCTTCGGAGCGATGTTCAAGGAGAGGGAAAGGGAGGAGAAAGCATGAGACTGACATCAATTGTCGGCGGCGTTGCCTTTGCCGCAGCGATCGCCGGGCCTGTCCTGGCCGACCAGCCGATCAAGATCGGCTTCATCACCAAGTTTCCGGTTCCGTTCTACGCCACGATGGAGAACGCCGCCAAAGCCTACGCGGCGGATCATCCCGGAGTTCGAGATCGCCTTCGGCCAGGGAGCCTCCGCGACCGACATCGAAGGTCAGATCGCGCTCATCGAGTTGATGGTGACCAAGGGCGTGCAGGGCATCGCGATCACGCCTGTCGACCCGACGGTGGCGGCCACGCTGGACAAGGCGGTCGCCCAAGGCGTCAAGGTCGTCCTCATGGACAACAAAATTCCCGACTGGAAGGGCCAGACCGCGCTTGCGACCACGAACAATCTCGAAGCCGGCAAAATCGCCGGACGATATCTCAAGTCGGTGTTGAAGGACGGCGATACGCTCGGCGTTCTTGAAGGCGTTCCGGGCGTGCCGGCGCTCGATGATCGCGTGAACGGGATGCTCGAAGGCCTCAAAGGCGTCGACGTCAAGATCGTCGGAAGAGGGGCGACCAGCTGCACTGAAGAAAAAGGGATCAACGTCGCCCAGGACATCCTGACCGCGAATCCGCATCTGGTGGCGATCTATTCGGCGTGCGGCCCGCCTGCGGCCGGAGCTGCGCAGGCGATCAAGAACGCCAAGCTTGATCACCACGTCATTCTGGTTGGTTTCGATTTCTGCTGTGGCGAGGCGGAAGCCATGGCCGCCGGAATCGAGGACGCCTCTGTGGCGCAGTTCCCGGCGAAAATGGCTGAACTCGGCGTCGTTGCGCTGGTGAAGTCGATTAAGGGAGAAAAGGTGGAGCCGCTGATCGATTTGGGCGCCGCCCTGGTCACCAAGGCCAACATGGACAAGTTCAAGTGAGACGTGGAGGGGCCGGCGAAAAGCCGACCCTTTCGTTTCCGGACGGCGGCGCGCCGGCGCACGAAGGGTGCGGCGGCCTCAGCGTCCGTCCTGCGATCCAGTCCGGCCGGCTAGGAGACGAGGGTGGCCCGACGCCGGTTTCAACGAGGGGATTACGGTGATGAGGTGGTGGACGGGGATTACGGTGATGGTGTGGACGGCGCCCGCGCGGCATCTGGTTCTGGATTGGAACCGTGCCAAAATGGTTGTCGTTGGAGCGACCATTTGAAGGAGCGCCGTCCATGGGAAAATCTATCACCGAATTCTCGTCTGTCACGCGGGTTGGTCTTGATCTGGCCAAGCACGTCTTCCAGGTCCACGGCGTGGATGTCGCGGGCAGGGTCGTTTTCAACAAGTCGGTCAAGCGCGACAAGTTGCTGGCGTTCTTCTCGGGCCTGCCCAAATGCCTCGTCGGTCTGGAGGCGTGCGGGTCGGCCCATCATTGGGCGCGCGAGTTGATCAAACTGGGCCATGACGCGCGGATGATGCCGCCGGCTTACCTGAAGCCCTACGTGCGCCGGCACGATGGGAATTTGGCAATAAGCGTCGCCGCAACTCCCGGGACACTCCCCGGATCAGGCGCCGAGGCGGGCCGAAACGAACGGCGATCCCGCCCCAAGTCCTACTGCTTGCCCGCTTTCACCTCTTTGGCGAAGTTTGCGACCGCGTCGACGACCTTCTTGTCCGGATTGGCTTTGCAGTAGACGATGACCTGATGGATGCCTTCCTTGACCCGGGTCGGGTTGATGGAATGCCTCTTCAGACGCCCGTTGTACCAGCCGCTGTACCAGGTCCCGAGGAAATTGGCGTCCTCCTGGAAGGTGTTGGCGAGTTGGGCGCAGGTCAGCGCCCTGACATTGAGATAGCCCTTGGCGTCGGCGTAGGTTTTCAGTTCGACCTGGGCCTGCGAGGCCGACGCCGAAGCGGCGAGCGCCGCTCCCGCGACGCCAAGGACGCTCAAGGCCCGGCCGCGCGCGGCCAGGAACTCCCAGCCAATTCTCTTGTTCGACTTGATCATAATCTTCTTACTCCCTGATTCCGAAACCGAATTGCCTCTTTGGCGCCGAAGCGTTCTCCGCCAGGGCGCGAAGCCCATCCATGGCCTGCAGGCGGCCACGCCGCCGGCGGCGGCGGGTTCATCGCCGAACGCGCCCGGGGAAATCTTTATTGTTCGTCCTTGACCTTGATGCCGGCTTCCTTGCGCATCTGCTTGATCAGGATGTCCATCGCGGTGATGACTTTCTTCTCCGGATGGGCCTTGCAATAGACGATGACCCGATGCTCGAGCTCCTTGGCGCGGTCGACCTTCATTTTGCTGAAGTTCGCCAGGCCGTTGTACCAGCCGCTGTACCAGACGGTCATGAAGTCGGCGTCTTCCTGGAAGGTGTTGGCGAGTTGGGCGCAGGTCAGCTTCTGGACGTCGATATTGCCGTTGGCGTCCTCATAGGTGTTCAATTCGACCTGGGCCTGCGCCGCGGCGGGCGCCAGCATCAAAATCCCCGCGATCAGTCCGAGCGTTTTCATCCTTGGCGCCTCCGATTCCGTTGTCTTCCGGCTCCGCATAGACGAGTGTCGGCTGCGCCGCAACGGCAACCTGCAGGCGATCGGCGAAACCCACAGTTTTCCGCGACGCGTGGCGGGCGCGGTCCGCGGCGCTTGACGACGACTGTCACTCGGCGCTCTCGCGTAATGGTCGCCGCTATGCCCGAGACCGCCCTCTCTTCTCCGCAGGCCCGTGATCGAGCTCCGGGTAATGTCTGAAAATCCCCGACTCGCTGAAGCGCACGCGGCGGTCCGAGGCGAGATAGCGCGCGACGTTCGGGCGCTCGGCGACTTGGACCGCAAGGGCCCCAAGCGCCGGATAACGCTTCTCGGCGCCCGCGAACGCGCGCGGGAAGGCGTAGTTCAGTCCCGCCCAGACCTGGAACAGCGACAGATCGACGGTGGTGAGGGCGTCGCCGACCGCGTGCGCCGGACCTGAGGGATTGTCGGTGAGCGCGCGCTCGAAATAGCCGAGGTATTTTGGCGCGCGATCGGCCAGGAAGACGGAAGAGCGCGCCTTGGCCTCGGTTCTCTGGTCCTCATAGTATCGCCCAGTCGAGATCGGGTGATGGGTATCGTGAACCTCGGCCACGAGGTCAGTGATGGTGAGCTGCAATCCGTGCGCATAGAGGCGCAAGACCTCGCCCTTGGGCGCGAGTCCGAGCTTGGGCGCGAGATGGTGAAGAATATTGGCCACATGCGAGATGACGATCTCGCCATCGCGCAGGAAAGGCGGGGCGAAAGGCGTAAGCGGGCGGGCGCCGCCCTCGAGCATCGCCGTCAGCGCCCTGACGCCCCCGCCGTTCTTCGACGTCTCGCGCGCGACGTCGGTATAGGCCGCACCCGCCTCTTCGAGCGCGAGGCGGACAAACTCGCCCCGCCCCTGGATGCCCGGCCAATAATAGAGCTCATACGCCATTCGTGTCTCCTTAAGTCCCCTCTCCCGCTTGCGGGGAGGAGGATGCTCACGTCTTAAGGCCGCATGCGGTCGGCGGCCTTGGCGTAGCGGCGGGCGTAATCAAGCAACTCGCCGTCGGTCGGATGGTCGCTCGAACTCGACCCCCTCGATATGAGTCATGATCGCGGGATGCCTGTCGGCGATGAATTTGGCGAACTCGTGCTTTTCGCCTCCCGGGCCGACAATGAGAATCGCGCCGGCGTCGGCGATCGCCTCCGCCGCCTTTTCGAAAAACGCGCGGTCTTCGGCGATCCGATGGCCGGTGCGCTTCTCGCCGTGGTGAATGTCCCTGACCGCGTGATCCGGGCGGATGACGGTCTTGTCGGCTTCCTCGACGTTGAAGTGAAAGATGCGCGCCTGTTTGTGATCGATCCACACGACGGCGTGAAAATGCCCGGGCATAACGATTTCCTTTCGAAAGTTGCGTTCACTCTCCGGCGGATCGCCGCTCGCGCAAGCGAACGCGGTCGTCGCCCGGTCCCGCCCTATCGCGCTCCGGGCGGCTGCGCTATGAGGCGCGACATGGGCAAAAATGGCAAGCCGGTCGGCGGCTCCGGCGTGGCGACCGCGCCCGACAGGGTCGCCTTCTACGCCATCGGCGAGGATGAGGCGGGGATGCGGCTCGACCGCTGGTTCCGGCGCCGCTTTCCCGACCTTCCGCAGTCGCACCTGATGAAGATCGTGCGCAAGGGGGAGGTGAGGGTCGACGGCAAGCGCGCCGACGTCTCGACCCGGCTGGAGGCTGGTCAGAGCGTGCGGGCGCCGCCGCTGCGGCTCTCCGGCGGGGGGACGGCGCCGGCGGCCAGGCGCGCCAACCCGGAGGACCTCGAGGCGATACGGGCGATGGTCCTATTCGAGGACCGCGACGTGATCGTGCTCAACAAGCCCCATGGCCTGGCGGTCCAGGGAGGATCGGGCACCACGCGCCATATCGACGGCATGCTGGAGGCGCTCGCCGGCCGGAACGGCGAGCGCCCGGTTCTGGTTCATCGTCTCGATCGCGACACCTCGGGCGTGCTGCTGGTCGCCAAGTCGCGAAAAGCTGCGGCCGATCTCGGCGAGGTCTTCCGCTCGCGTCGGGCGCGCAAGATCTATTGGGCGCTGGTCGAAGGCGTGCCTAAGCCCGCGCAGGGTCGGATTTCGATGTTTCTCGCCAAGGGCGAGGGCATGGGCGAGGAACGAGCTAGGCGGCCGGGCAGGGCGGACATCGAGCGGATGCGGGTCGCCAGGCACGGAGACCCGGAGGCCCAGCATTCGCTGACCTACTACGCCGTCGTTGACAAAGTCGCGCCGCGCCTGGCCTGGCTGTCGATGCGCCCGATCACCGGCCGCACCCATCAGCTGCGCGCCCATTGCGAGGCGATCGGTCATCCGATCGTCGGCGATCCGAAATACAATCGGAAGGCGCCGAACGACCCTGCGCGCAACGACCCCCTGCGCGCCGTTCCGTCAGGCCTCGAGCCCAAGCTTCATCTGTTGGCGCGGCGGCTGGTGCTGCCGCATCCGCGCGGCGGCGTCATCGACGTGACCGCGCCGCTTCCCGAACATATGAAAAAGAGCTTCGAGATGTTCGGCTTCGACGCCGCCGAGCGCGACCCGATCGAGGACGCGCCCGATGAGTGAGGGACCGGGCGATCCGATGCGCGCGGCCCAGGCCAACATGCGTCGGCCGACGGTTAGACGCTTTTATCGGTCGGTTGAGGTGCGGGAGGACGAGGACGGGCGGCGCATTCTGACCCTCGACGGCCGCGGCGCCCGGACGCCCGCCGGCGCCGCGCTTGCCGCGCCGAGCCGCGAGGTGATGCTGCGGGTCGCCGAGGAATGGCGACGGCAGGAGGAGACGCTCGATTTCGCCGACATGCCGCTGACGCGGCTGCTCAACGCGGCGATCGATGGCGTCGCGGGCGCCATGGCCGAGACGCGGGCCGAGATCGCTCGCTACGCCGGTTCCGACCTCCTGTGCTACCGCGCCGAGGCGCCGGAGGCGCTGGTTGCGCGTCAGGCGGTGGCCTTCGATCCAGTTCTTCGCTGGGCGGCCCAGACTTTTGGCGCGCGCTTCGCCGTGACCGCCGGGGTCGTGCATGTGGGGCAGCCGCCGGCGGCGCTCGCGTCGATGCGCGCCGCTCTCGACGCCATCGAGGACCCGGCGGCGCTGGCGGCCTTGAGCGTGATGACGAGCCTCACCGGCTCCGCATTGCTGGCGCTTGCCGTCGCGCGCGGCTTTTCCGGGCCAGCCGACGCCTGGGCGGCTGCGCATCTCGACGAGGATTTCCAGAGCGAGCGATGGGGCGTCGACGCGGAGGCGAGGGCGCGGCGCGAAGCGCGCTGGCGGGACTTCGAGGCGGCGGCGGAGGTTTTCGCTGCGGCGCGACTTTAGCCGCGTTCGCCGAGCGCCGCTCAACGCCGTTATCGACTGCATCCACAAGGCCCCAGGCCAAGGATTTCACCGTCTTCGGCGGCTCCCTTAGCGAGACGCACGCGCCCGCGCCGAGTTCAAGGGAACCGCAAGCCCGCTATCGAGCCGCGGCTGTCGCGGGCGCCGCTGCGTGAACTCGTTCTCGCTTCCGGGAGCAGGGCTGCGAGCATTCCGAGAAGCGGCAGGAATGAGCAGACCTTGTAGACGAACTCGATGCTCGTCCAATCGGCCAGGACCCCCAGAAGCGCCGCGCCGAGGCCGCCCAAGCCGAACGCCAAGCCGAAAAACAGGCCCGACACCATTCCGACCCGGTGAGGCGCCAGCTCCTGAGCAAAGACGACGATCGCCGAGAAGGCCGAGGCGAGGATCATGCCGATGATCGCGCTCAAGACGATGGTGAGGGTCAGGCTCGCATAGGGCAGGACGAGGGTGAAGGGCAGGATTCCGAGTATCGATCCCCAGATCACCGTCTTGCGGCCGATCCGGTCGCCGACCGGGCCGCCCATCAGGGTTCCGACCGCGGCCGCGCCGAGGAACACGAAGAGACAGATTTGCGCCGTCCGTTCGGAGACCTGAAAGTGGTGCTGAAGGTAGAAGACGTAGTAGGTCGTGAAGCTCGCGATATAGAAGAATTTCGAGAGCATCAGGACGGCGAGGATCGCCATGGCGCGGACGACGCCCCGCGCCGGGCGCTCCGCGCCGCCCGCCGTCGATTCATGCGAGCGCGGTCTTTCCAGCAGCACGCCTTGGTACCATCGGCCGAGCCGGGTGAGGATCGCCGCGCCGCCGAGCGCGAGCACCGCAAACCAGGCGAGGCGGCCGCGGCCGCCGGGCAGGACGACAAATGCGACCAGCAGCGGCCCGATCGAGGCGCCGATGTTTCCTCCGACCTGGAAGATCGATTGGGCAAGGCCGTGCGAGCCGCCCGAAGCCAGACGGGCGAGCCGCGACGATTCCGGGTGGAAGATGGAGGAACCGACGCCCAGCAGCGCCGCGCCCGCGATGAGCGTGGGAAAGTTCGGCGCGAAGGCCAGCGTGATCAGCGCCGCCATCGAGAAGGCCATTCCCACCGGCAGGGAATAGGGCGCCGGATGTCTGTCGGTAAGAAGTCCGATGAGCGGCTGAAGAAGGGAGGCGGCAAGCTGGTAGGCGAGCGTAAGAAGGCCGATCTGCCCGAAGCTGAGATCGAAACCGGTCTTGAACACCGGAAAGCTCGCGGTGAACAGCGACTGCATCGCGTCGTTGAGCAAATGGCAGACGCTTGCGGCCAACAGGACCGGCAGAGCCAGTCCTGCGGGACCGGGGCGGGCGACGGCGGCTCGAGAGCTGTCGTTCAAAGCTTCTTCCTCACTCGCCGTCCGGACGTTGCGCCGGGAAGCGGAAGCCACTAGTAAGCCGCCGCCGATTGGCCCGCCACCGCGTCCAGGCCGCTTTCTTAGCGCAATGTTCCAAGCGCGCGCCGCGCTCGTCTCCGCGCGCCTATTTGCATGCGGATCGCGAATAGGCGACGGCGCGCGTCATTTCAATGTAGCACGCACTCGCCGTTCCGGCGCCGCGCGCGGCATGCTATGCCGCGATTGTCCACGCCTCGAACATCCGAGAGCCGCCGCCGATGAAGCCCATGCTCGCCCGCCTCGACGCCCGCCGCGAACGCGCCCGCCTCGGCGGCGGCCAGCAGCGCATTTCGGCCCAGCACGCCAAGGGCAAGCTGACGGCGCGGGAGCGGATCGAACTCTTGCTCGACCACAACTCGTTTGAGGAGTTCGACATGTTCGTCCAGCATCGCTGCGACGATTTCGGCATGGAGGCGACCAAGATTCCCGGCGACGGCGTGGTGACCGGCTGGGGCACGGTCAACGGCCGCACGACCTATGTTTTCGCCAAGGATTTCACTGTCTTCGGCGGCTCTCTTAGCGAGACGCACGCCCAGAAGATCACCAAGATTCAGGATATGGCGTTGAAGAACCGGGCGCCGATCGTCGGCCTGTTCGACGCCGGCGGGGCGCGCATCCAGGAAGGCGTCGCCGCGCTCGGCGGCTATGGCGAGGTCTTTCAGCGCAATGTGTTGGCCTCAGGCGTCATCCCTCAGATTTCATTGATCATGGGACCCTGCGCCGGAGGCGACGTCTATTCCCCGGCGATGACCGATTTCATCTTCATGGTGCGCGACACCAGCTACATGTTCGTCACTGGCCCGGACGTGGTGAAGACGGTCACCAACGAGACCGTGACCGCCGAGGAGCTGGGCGGGGCGCTCGTTCACACCACCCGTTCCTCGATCGCCGACCGCGCCTACGACAACGACGTCGAGGCTCTGCTGCAGATGCGGCGCCTGATCGACTTCCTGCCGGCCTCCAACCTCGAACGGCCGCCGAAGCTGCCGAGCTTCGACGATCCCGACCGGATCGACCTGTCGCTCGACACCCTGATCCCGGACAATCCCAATAAGCCCTATGACATCAAAGAGTTGATCGTCAAAGTTGCGGACGAAGGCGATTTTTTCGAGATTCAGGAGACGCACGCCCGTAACATCGTCACCGGCTTCGCCCGCATCGAGGGGACGACGGTCGGGATCGTCGCCAACCAGCCGCTGGCGCTGGCCGGGGTGCTCGACAGCGACGCGTCGCGAAAGGGAGCGCGGTTCGTGCGCTTCTGCGACTGCTTCAATATCCCGATCGTCACTTTCGTCGACGTGCCGGGTTTCCTGCCGGGCACCGCGCAGGAATATGGCGGGCTCATCAAGCACGGCGCGAAGCTGCTGTTCGCTTATGCCGAGGCGACGGCGCCCAAGGTCACCGTCATCACCCGCAAGGCTTTTGGCGGCGCCTACGACGTCATGTCGTCCAAGCACTTGCGCGGCGACATCAATCTGGCCTGGCCGACGGCGCAGATCGCGGTGATGGGCGCCAAGGGAGCGGTCGAGATCATCTTCAGATCCGACATCAACGATCCGGCCAAGATCGCTGAGAGGACGAAGGAATACGAGGACGCCTTCCTGTCGCCGTTCGTCGCCGCCGAGCGCGGCTATATCGACGAGGTGATCATGCCGCACTCGACCCGCAAGCGCCTGTCGCGCGTGCTGGCGATGTTGCGCAACAAGAAACTCGAAAATCCGTGGAAGAAGCACGACAACATTCCGCTGTGAGGCGAGGCTTCAGGTGGTCAATAGATTTCCAGACAGGCGGAATTGTCGCGCCCAAAATCCGCGATCAGCCCAGCGTGATCTCGCAAGAGCGTCTCGACCGCCGTCGTCGCCTGATTGCCGCACCGGAGCCGGATGACCTTTGGCGGCGGGCCAAGCAGCCCTGCCATCTCCACGAAATCGGCATCGAGCGTAACGAGTGCGAATTCGTTCGTCCTCGCATAGTTCCAGATCGCGCGATCGTCCGCACGCTCCAGTCCAAGCAGGCGCACGTGGCTCGAATCTGGAAACAGATCATTCAATTGACGGCACAGCTTGAAGCTCAAGTTCTCATCGAACAGAAGCTTCACTTGGCGGTGACGATGCGTCGCTCGCGGTCGGCCGCGTAGGCGAGACAGGCGCGGATGTCCTCCTCGGTCAGTTCCGGATAGTCGGCGAGGATTTCCTGGTGCGACATGCCGGCGGCTAGCCAGCCGAGGACGTCAGCGACCGCGATGCGCAAACCGCGAACGGACGGCCGCCCGCCGCGCTTGCCCGGTTCGAAGGTAATGATGCGCTGGTAATTCATGGGCGAAGTTTCGCGACTGCTTTTGCCAGCATAGCCATCCGGAATGTGATCGTCACCCGCCGAACCAAATTGTCAATGCGGCGGGCGTCGACTCGGCCTCGGTTGGACTCTCGGGCACGCCGCGGACGGCCCGCTCCGCGCTAACCACGGCGCGCACGAACTGGGAGCGGCTCGGTTGCGAGTCTCGCCGGTATGAGGTTTACGCGGCGTTGGGGTAGGGTATGCCCGCTTTCGCCAGGAGCGTGGGCCATGGCCAGTCTCGAAACGATCCCCTATCCCGATTCTAAAATCCGCTCGATCCTCGAACGGGTGCGGACGATCGCCATGGTCGGCGCGTCGCCGAACTGGAATCGGCCGAGCTACTTCGTGATGAAGTATCTGCAGGGGAAGGGCTATCGCGTGATCCCGGTCAATCCAGCCATCGCCGGCCGGACCCTGCTTGGAGAAGAAGTCCACGCGTCGCTGGGCGACATCCCGGACAAGGTCGATATGGTCGACATGTTCCGTAGCCCCGACGAAGCGCCCGGCGTTGTCGCCGACGCGATCGCGATCGGCGCCAAGGTCGTGTGGATGCAATTGGGCGTCCGCGACGACGAAGCGGCGGCGACCGCCGAGGCCGCCGGGATCGAAGTCATCATGAACCGCTGCCCGAAGATCGAATTCGGGCGGCTCGGCGGCGAATTGTCGTGGAGCGGCGTCAACAGCGGCATTATGCGCAACCGCCCCCCGGCGCCGCCGCTGCCGCGCCGGATCAAGAGCCGCCCCGCGCCGCCGCGCGACCTCAAATACGGCTTTGAGACCCGGGCGATCCATGCCGGCGCGGCGCCCGACCCGACGACCGGCGCGCGCTCGACCCCGATCTATCAGACGACGGCTTACGTGTTCGAGGATGTCGACCATGCCGCCTCGCTCTTCAATCTCCACAATTTCGGTTACATCTATTCCCGTCTGACCAACCCGACCGTCGCGGTGCTGGAGGAGCGGGTGGCGGCCCTCGAGGGCGGCCGCGCCGCGGTCGCCGCCGCGTCGGGGCACGCGGCGCAGTTTCTGGTCTTCTTCACGCTGATGGAGCCGGGCGACGAATTCGTCGCCTCGCGCAACCTCTATGGCGGCTCGCTCACGCAATTCGGGCTGTCGTTCAAGAAGCTCGGCTGGTCCTGCCATTTCGTCGACCCGGCCGAGCCGGAGAATTTCCGCAAGGCGCTGACCCCGAAGTGCAAGGCGATCTTCATCGAGAACCTCGCCAACCCCGGCGGCATTGTCGTCGACATTGAGCGCGTCGCGGACATTGCGCATGAGGCGGGCGTTCCGCTGATCGTGGACAACACGCTGGCGACCCCGTACCTGTGCCGACCGATTGAGCACGGCGCCGACATCGTCGTGCATTCAACCACGAAGTTCCTCTCCGGCCACGGTAACGCGCTTGGCGGGGTCGTGGTCGAGTCGGGAAAGTTCGACTGGTCGCGGGGCGGCCGCTTTCCGTCGCTGACCGACCCGGAACCGGCCTATCACGGCCTCAGGTTCTTCGAGAACTTCGGCGATTTCGCCTTCACGACCAAGGCGCGGGCGGTGGCGCTCCGCGATTTCGGACCCGCGCTCTCGCCGATGAACGCCTTTCTCACGATCACGGGCATCGAAACCCTGCACGTGCGGATGGAGCGGCACGTCGAGAACGCGCGGAAGGTCGCTGAATTCCTCGCCCCGCATCCGAAGGTCGCCTGGGTGTCCTACGCCGGCCTCAAGGACAGCCCGTATTTCGATCTCGCGCGGAAATATCTGCCGAAAGGGGCGGGCGCGGTGTTCACGTTCGGCGTCAGGGGCGGGTATGAGGCCGGCGTCAGGGTGGTCGAGGCCATGCAGCTATTCTCGCATCTTGCGAACATCGGCGACACGCGAAGCCTGATCCTGCACCCGGCCTCGACCACGCATCGCCAATTGACCGACGAGCAGCGAGCGCTGGCCGGCGCCGGGGACGACGTCATTCGCCTGTCGATCGGGTTGGAGACGGCCGACGATCTGATCCGCGACCTCGATCAGGCGCTGACGGCGTGACGATGCTCGTCGCCGCGGCGGCGGCGTCGAAGCGACTGCGTTTTCGAGCGACAAGAAGCTCGAGATCCCCGGAAAGAAGCGCGACAACGCTTCGGCGCTGCAGGCCTGCAGGAATTGGACGATCTCGACGACACCAGGCGGGGCAGGTGATCCTGGCCGACGTCAATGTTCTGATTTACGCGTTCCGTCGGGATTCCCGAGCGGCATTCGATTTGCAAGCCCTGGCTCGACGAAGTCGTTCGTGGCGACGCGCAGTTCGGCGTCTCTCCGCTGACGCTGAGCGCGGTGGCGCGGATCGTGAGCAACCCGCGCATCTTCGTCCACCCAAGCCCGATCGAGGAAGCTTTCGCCTATTGCGACAATCTTCTGCATCAGCCGCATTGCGAGGTCGTGCGGCCCGGCGCGCGGCACTGGACGATATTCACGCGGCTCTGCGTCCAATCGGGCGCTCGCGGGCCGATTGTGGCCGACGCCTGGTTCGCCGCGCTTGCGATCGAGCGCGGCTGCACATGGATCACCTACGATCACGACTATGCCCGCTTTCGGCAATTGGACTGGCGGGAGCCGGACCTGTGAGCCCGGGCGACGCTTATTGCGGCCCAAAGTCCTCTGGCGTGGACGCGGAAGGCGCGGCCGCGATCATCTTCCGCGCCGCCGTCAACGCCGCCGCCAAGATCGTCGCTCACTTCAGGGTGAAAAAAATTCTCTATAGCGCCGCCGCCGGCGCGTCAGGCCTGTTCACCGACAATCGCGCATCCGCGATCTGATTGATTTTGAAACGCACATCGTCGTTGTCGCGCATGAAGCGATCGAAGTCGGCCTTGCGCAGCGCCAGCAGCCGGCAATAGGTCAGGGCCTTCACGTCGGCCTGGCGCGGAGCTCCCGTGAGCAGGGCCATCTCGCCGAAGACGTCGCCGCTGCCAAGGGGAATGCGGCGGTCGGGAAAGATGACCTCCGCCGCCCCGGAGGCGATGAAGAACACCGCGTCTCCGCGCTCGCCCTTGCGCACGATCATCTCGTTGGGCACGGTGAAGCGAGGCCGCAGCAGCTTCTGCACACTGTCCAGCTGCCGGTCGTCGAGGCCAGCGAACAGGTCCAGGCGCGCGACGAGACGGCGGGTGTCGAGACCCATGTCGAAGCGCGGCCGAGCCTCGGCGTCCTGAGCCTCTGCGACGTTGCTCGTGAGATCCCGGTAGACCTCGGAAGCGATCAGCCCTTCCTCGTACAGCGCCTGGTAGCGCCCCATTTCGCGGCGCAAGGCGGATTGGCGCAAGATCCTCGCTTCGAGCGCGGCGGCGTAATCCGGATATTGGCGGCGCAGCGCGTCGAGCGCGGACTTGGTCTGCTCGAGGCGAGCCTTGAGAACGCCGTCGATGAGCGCGCCGATGCGCTCCCCGAAGATCGAGCGCGAGCGTTTGGCGGCGCCGCCGGCGAGCTCCTGGATCAGCAGCCGCGTCACCAGCAGGGTTTCGAACCGGTCGCCGAGACGATCCGCGAGAAACCGGCGGACGCCGAAGCGCCGATAGAAGAAATAGGCGATCCGGAACGAAAGCGGAAAGGCGAGCGCCGCCTCGGCGGCGCGTTTGTAGCCAAGTCGCCCTCCGCTCCTTGCCCGCTCGACAAGGGCTTCCGCATTGCGCATCAACCCCTGCAATGCGGCGGGCGAGGCGGCCCGTCGCGCCAGCGTCTCGAGGACCAGCATCCGCTCCTGGTTTCCGAGCGCGACCAGCGCGATCGTCAGCCGCTCGCGCTCGGTCAGTTCGTCCTCTTCGGCCGCGTCGCGAACGCCGGCCGCCTTCGTCCAGGCCTCATAGGGCGCCAGCGCGCTCGCAACCGCGGCCGGATGCAGATCGAAGTCCCGAGCGGTCTTGGCGATCATCTCGCTCGTGTCGGCATAGGACAGCTCGAGCACGCGGTCTCGCAACAGCTGATCGATCGGCGACAGGCGATCGAGCCCGAGCAGATGAATGACCGCCCGCAGGGTTGGGCCATTGACAAGCAGCGTGAACATCACAAGGCCGGTCGCGAGCACCGCGACGAAGTGACGCACCTGGTCAGGCAACGCGGGATTCTCAGTGACCGAGAGCGCCAGCACCAGCGTCAGCGCCCCCCTGAGCCCGCCCCAGGCGATCGCGAGTTTGTACTCGGTGCTGATCGGCTGGGTCAGTCTGGCCAAGCTCAGCATCGGCAACAGCAGGAACAGCACCGCCAGGCGGGCGCCGAACGCCGCCGCGATAAGGACCGCCACCAAGGCCAAGTCGCGGAAATGTACGTCGAACAGCAGTCTTGGAATCAGGATCGAGGCCAGCAGGAACACCAGCGAGTGCCCCCAAAATGCTATCTGCTCCCAGAGATCGGTGAGGAACGTCCAGTTGTAAGGCGCGATGCGGGTCCGTCCAAAGGCGCTGACCGTCATGCCGGCCGCCAGGACGGCCACCACTCCGGAGACGTGCATGGCGCGCTCGGCCGCGATGAAGGTCAGATAGGCGAGGGCGACTGTCAGCGTCCCTTCGGCCAGCCGGTCGTCACGCGTCCACGGTATGATTTGCAGGAAAGCGCGGCCGGCCAGCGCTCCAAGCGCGGCGCCGCCGAGGAAGGAGCGGACGAACTCGATGGCGGCGTTTGCGACGTCGGGCTGGCGTCCTGAGACGATGATCCCGAGCAGGACCGCATAGAGCACGAACGCAGCCGCGTCGTTGAGAAGCGCTTCCCCCTCCACGAGCCGGGTCAGACGGCCGGGGGTTCCGACCTCGCGGAAGATCGCGATCACCGCGGCAGGGTCGGTCGTCGAGACCACCGCGCCTAGCAGCAGGCAGACGACGAGCGGCAACCCGGCGAACGGCCAAAGCGCCACGCCAACGACCGCGGCGGTGACGACCGTCGCGATGACCGCGAGCATCAGGATCGGCGCCGCATCCTCCAGAATGCGGCGTACGTCGCTCGTGAACGCCGCTTCGAAGATCAGCAACGGCAGGAATACGTAGATGAACGTTTCGGAACCCAGGGGCAGATCGGCGAACAGCCTGGCGATCTCGCCGAATCGCGGCGAGAGCGGCGTGTGCAAAAGAACGGCCGAAACCGCGCCGATCGTCCCTCCGATCACGGCGAGGAGGACCACCGGCGCCAATTTCAGCCGCCCGGCGAGCGGCTGGCTCAGGGCCACAACGACCAGCAAGGTCGCGAAAACGGCCAGAACGAGGACGACATCGAGCATGGCTGCGTAGTCCGTACGGCGCCCGATCACGCGAGAACGGTGCGATTATCCGAGCATCGCCCAATAAAAATACCGAGATCCGCCCAATAACAGCCCCATGACGGTTGAGCTTGTCGACGTTGACGGACTTTGGCAAGCTCGTCACTTCGGGCAGCCAGGCGGATCCTGGCCAGGGCGATCCGCCGTGTCGGTCGCCCTCGCTTAACCGATCCTTTGTCACAAAGACGCTCATCTCCATTGGCTATTCACGAGGCAAAGGAACCCCCGCTGTACGGTCAGCGTGACAGACGGCGGCCACTTTCCGCGATCGCCCGCCAGGCCCTTGGCGGCGCTTGTGAAGTCGTGGGGCCGGCGCAAAAAGAAAGACCGCGCGAGCGCGGTCTTTCGCGAGTTTGATTTCCGACGCGCGCTTACGCGGAGACGATCGAGGGATCGCGGTTGCGCGAGCGGCGAAAGGCGGCGAAGCCCAAACCTGCGAATCCGATCAGCATCATCGCCCAGGTCGACGGTTCGGGGGTCGTGAGCGCATAGGCGTAACCGGCCGTAATTAGATGCCCGGCGGCGGTCGGGTGGACCCCGTCCCAGAACAGATAGGTGTTCTGGACGCCAGGATCGGTCGAGCAGGGCGTGCCGGTGGAGGCGTTCAGGCACGGATCGGTGACGTTGGCGAAGCCGTAAGTGGACGGATCGCTCACGACGCCGCCCAGCAGATCATAAGTGTCGAGGTTGAACACTTTGAGTCCGTTGTTCTCCAGCGGCGCGAGAGCGCCTAGCACCGCCGCGTTGAAGTTTTGCGCGAGCTGGTCCGCCAATGCCTGGACCGCCAGCGGCTGGGTATTGAAATCCGGGGTCAGGCCAAGCTGGGGGACGTCGTAGAACAGAAGGTTGCGCGCGCCGCCGTTATAGAGATCGGCGATCCCCGAAACGGTATTGGCGACGGCCTGCGAAACGACTGTTCCGAGTTGGATGAGATTAATGTTGCCGCTCGCCAGAGCGGAAAGTCCGTTGAGGATGTCATTGGCTCCGATGTCGAGGGTGTAGAGCGCGCCCGAAGCCGGCGTCGGAACGGCCGATTGAAACGCCACGATCTGGTCAGGCAAATCAATCGGAAGCGGATTCGCGGGGTTGATGAGGGTCGCTCCGGTCTGCGCGCCGCCGTAGGCGAAGTCCGTGCCGCCGGCGAGGCTCGGCGTCAGCGTTCCGAGGCCGAGCTGCACGGAGAGGTCTTCGACCCAGGTTAGCCCGTTGCTGAAATGGCCGTCGACGTAGGGCGGGGCGGGAACGCCGTATGCGGCATAAAGATTGCCGGCGTCGGAGAGGCTGTCGCCGAACGCGTACAGCGCCGTATAGGCCGACGCGGGCGCGCTCGCGCAGGCGAGAGACGCAGCCAAGACCGCCAGGCCGAAACGAACTTTCATTATTTATCCCTCCCGCTCCAGTCAAAAGACCGTAACCGTTGCGGCCGGATTCGGCAAGTTCCTCAATTCCTTTGGGTCATTTCGACGCCGACGCTGCGTCGCCGGGCGATCTACGCCGCGTCGCGCGGGAACTGCGTCTGGGCGATCAGGCTGTAGGTATGGCCCTGCGCCAGCAGTTCGGCGTGGCGGCCGCGCTCGACGATCCGGCCACGATCGATGACGCAGATTTCGTCGGCCTGGGCGACCGTCGACAGGCGGTGGGCGATGACGATGGTCGTGCGGCCCTCGCACAGCGTGCGCAAGGCCTTCTGGATCGCCTGTTCGGATTCGGAATCGAGCGCCGAGGTCGCCTCGTCGAGCAGGATGATCGGCGCGTCCTTGAGGAAGGCGCGGGCGATCGCGATGCGCTGGCGCTGGCCGCCGGAAAGCTGCATGCCGTGCTCGCCGCAGGGCGCGTCATAACCATGCTCGAAGCCCATGATGAAGTCGTGCGCGTAAGCCGCCCTGGCGGCGGCGACGATCTCTTCGTCGCTCGCGCCGGGGCGGCCCATGGCGATGTTTTCGCGCACCGAGCCTTTGAACAGGAAATTCTCCTGGGCGACATAGGCGATCTGCCGGCGCAGCAATTCGCGCGTGACGGTCGCGGTGTCGACGCCGTCGAACAGGATCTGGCCGGAGCCGACGTCGTAAAGACGCAGGATGAGGTTCATCACCGTCGACTTGCCGCCGCCTGAGCGGCCGACCAGCGCCGTCGTCCTGCCGGCCTCGGCGACGAAGCTGATGGAATGCAGCACCGTCTCCCCGGCGCGATAGCCGAACACCACGTCGCGAAACTCAATTCTGCCGTTCGTGATCTTGAGTTCGCGGCTCAGCGGCGGGTCTTCCTCGAAATCGCGCTCGTCGAGGAAGTCGTAGAGCATGCTGACGCCGAACAGGGCGGAGGACAGATCGACATGGAGCCGCGCCACCCGCTTCATCGGCTCGTAGAGCATGATCACGGAGGTGATGAAGGAAAAGAGGCCCCCGGGCGGGTTGCCGCGGATGATGACGGTATAGCCGCTGTAGAGCACGACCGCGGCGATCGCAAAGCCCCCGAGGCTCTCCATGATCGGGCTGGTGCGCGAACTGACCCGCGCGAGCTTGTTGGCCGCCGTCCGGAAGCTTTCGATCGCCCTGGCCTGCCGGTCGCGCATGAAGCCCTCGAGCGTGAAGGCTTTGACGATGCGGATGCCCTGCGCCGTCTCCTGCAGCGACTCCATCATCTGCATCGCGCCCTGGAACTCGCTCGCCATGATCTTGCGCACCCGCAGCCCGATCTTGCGCACGCCGACCGCGGCGAGCGGAACGAACATCAGCGCCAGCAGCGAGAGCAGGGGATCCTGCGACACCATCACGATCACGAGCCCGACAATCGTCAACGTGTCGCGGGAGAGCGTGGTGATGAGAAGGTTCAGCACGCTGCTGGCCGACTGGGCGATGAAGGCCTGGCGGGCCATGAATTCCGACGAATGCGCGCGGCTGTAGTAGCTGACCTTCATCTTCAGCATCTGGTCGAAGATGCGTCTCTGGATATCGGCGACGATGCTGTTGCCGACCCGGGACAGGATCACCTGCTGGCCGTAGGTCGCCGCGCCCTTGACCGTATAAATGGCGACGATCGCCGCTGTAATCTCCCAAACCGCCTTCAGATTTCGGCCAACGAAGATCTTGTCGACGATCTTGCCGATGATCCAGGCCGAGAGCGAGGTGGTCAGCGCGATCAGGCCCATCATCGCGAAAGCGAAGACGTAGCCCTTCCAGTGCCTGGCCCCCTGATCGGTCAGGAGCCGGCGCAAAACCGCGTTCGAGGGCGACCTGAGAACGGAGACGATGCGTTCGCGGGCTTCGCGCCAGAGTGACAATAGTTCCATCCTTCGCAGCGCCTGTCCTTCGACGCGCGTTTCACTCCGCCGGCGGCGATCCCGCCCCATCGTACTGCGTCTCTTATCATTCGTGGCGCTTTTATGGAAATGGCGCGCCGAGGCGCGGCGTCCCGCCTTATTTGCCGGAAGCCTTCTCCTCCTTGACGACGGCGGCATGATAGCGGCGCTGGATGTCGGCGAGGTTGACCGACGGCGCAGGGAAGGCGAGGCGCAGATCGGCCATGGTCTCCACCATGACCTGCGACACCGCGAGATTACGAAACCACTTGTGGTTCGAGGGGATCACATACCACGGCGCCTCCTTTGTGCTGGTGGCGCGGATCGCGTCCTCGAACGCCTCGATATAGTCGTCCCACAAGGCCCGCTCGGTATAATCGGATTCGCTGATCTTCCAGTTGCGCTGAGGGTCGTCGAGGCGCTGGGCGAAGCGCGCGAGCTGTTCCTCCTTGCTGATATGGAGGAAGAATTTGAGAATCGTGGTTCCGTTTTCGGCCAGCAGGGCCTCGAAGTCGCGAATGCGCTGATAGCGGGCGGTCCAGGTCGCCTTGTCGATCATCTTGTGGACGCGCGTGATCAGCACGTCCTCGTAGTGCGAGCGGTTGAAGATCGCGATCTCCCCGCGGCCCGGAGCATGGGGATGGACGCGCCAGAGGAAGTCGTGGGCGAGTTCGGAGGCGGTCGGGACCTTGAAAGGGGTGACGTTCGCGCCCTGCGGATTGAGGCAGCCGAACACATGTCTGATCGTGCCGTCCTTGCCGCCGGCGTCGAGCGCCTGCAGGACGATAAGGATCGAGTGCTTGTGTTCGGCGTAGAGCAAGACCTGCTCGCGTTCGAGCCTCCCGCGGTAGGTCTCGATCTCTTCCCGCGCCGCGGCTTCCGATTGATGTTTGCCCTTGTAGCCCGGATCGAGTTTTTTCAATTTCGGCTTGTCGCCTGGGTCGACCACGAATTTCTTGCGATAGTCCATGATTCAATTCCTCGTCGCCGCCTTGACCTGCACTCGATTGGACCGCGAACGGCGCGCGGCGCCGGGTTGCGGCGCGCCGAGGTCGGAGTCGCCTTCGTCGCCCGACATGCAAGGTCGCGGCAGGTCGTCGCCCGGCGATTGTGATGATAAAACGACGGCCGAATCAACTCGCTTGCCAAGGGAATGAAGGCGGGGCAAGCGCGCGCCGACGCGGGTGGGCAAGGGCGAGGAAATGAAATTCAAACTTCTTGGCGGCCTTCTTCCGCTCAGGCCGCGCGCGGCGCTGAAGGACGTTTTCGCCGGCCTGACGCTGGCCTCAATGAACATTCCGCAGGTGCTCGGCTACACCCGGATCGCCGGCACGCCGGTCGTGACCGGCCTTTACACGGTTCTTTTGCCGCTGGTGGGCTTCGCGCTGTTCGGCTCCTCGCGCCATCTGGTGGTGGCGGCGGATTCCGCAACGGCCGCGATCTTCTCCAGCGCGCTCTCCGAAATGGCGCCGCTCGCCAGCGCGAAATACATGGCGCTGGTCGGCATGCTGACGCTGCTGACCGCGGGCCTGTTGCTGCTGGCGCGCATCTTCAGGCTCGGCTTCCTCGCCGACTTCCTTTCCCGCACCGTCCTCACCGGATTTCTGGCCGGCGTCGGGGTTCAGGTCGGCGTCGCCATGCTCGGCGGCATGCTGGGGGTCACCGTCGCCTCGCACCGAACGCTTGTCCAGCTCTGGCAGCTCCTCAGAGGCGCGGGGGCATTCAGCGCTGAAAGCGCCGCGCTCTCGATCCTGGTGGTCGCGAGCATCCTGCTCGGCCGCAGTTTCGCGTCTCGTTTTCCAGTTTCGCTGGTCGTGGTGGTCGGGACGATCGCCGCCAGCGCCTGGTTCCATCTCGCTGACCACGGCTTCGCGGTCATCGGCCCGGTCCCCGGCGGCCTGCCGTCGCTCAAATGGCCCGAAGTGAGCTGGCGCGAGACCCTGGATCTGATCCCGGTCGCCGGGTCGTGCTTCGTCATGATCATCGCGCAAAGCGCGGCGACGTCGCGCGTCTACGCGACCATCCACAAGGAGCGAGTCGACGAGGACGCGGACATTCTGGGGCTGGCGGCCGCCAACGCCGCGGCGGCGATCAGCGGGGCCTTCGTCGTCAACGGCAGCCCGACCCAGACGGCGATGGCGAATGAGGCGGGCGCCCGCAGCCAGGTCGCCCAGCTCGCCTTCGCCGCTGTGGTGCTCGTGGTCCTGATGTTTCTGACCGGCCCGTTGCAATATCTTCCGCGCTGCGTGCTGGCGAGCATCGTGTTCACCATCGCCGTCGGCATGATCGACCTGAAGGGCCTCGGCGCCATCCGGCGTGAAAGCCCGGGCGAATACCGTCTTGCGGTCTTCACCGCCGCGGCGGTGCCGGCGATCGGGGTCGAGCAAGGCATTCTGCTCGCGATCGTTCTCTCGCTGGTCCGGCACGTCCGTCACAGCTACCGGCCGCATACGATGGTGCTCGTGCCGGACGCTTCCGGCCGGTGGGAGCCGGCGCCGGCCGCGCCGGGAACGCAGACCGAGCCCGGCCTCATCGTCTACCGTTTCGGCGCCGACCTGTTCTACGCCAACGCCGACCGCTTCGCCGACGAGGCGCGCTCGCTCGTCGACGCGGCGCCCGCGCCGGTTAAGCGCTTCGTCGTCGACGCCGGCGCGCTGACCGACCTCGACTACTCGGCCGCGCGCACCTTCCTCGACCTCATCCGCGATCTCGCGGCAAAAAACGTCGTCGTGGCGTTGGGTCGGGTGGGCCCCTCGCTGCGCGCCGATCTCGACCGGCACGGCGTCGCCGCGAAAATCGGAGAAGACTGCATCTTCTCCACGCTGCACGAGGCGGTCGACGCCGCGCGGGCGGTCAGGCCGCTGGGCGACGCGGACGGGGCGAAGGCGCCGGGGGCGCGGTAGCGGAGGCGAAGGCGGGCGAATTCAGGCGTTTGGCGCTCGGATCGCGAGACCGTTGGTGAGCGCAGGCGGCCATCGCGGACGACAGGCATGAGTGTCAGGCATGAGTGTTCTGCTGCCTTTGCGGCCGAGCCAAAAGAGGCCGCGGCCGCCTGACGCGCACACTCGTCGCCGGCGATCGAATGACGGGAATCGACGTATTGCGGACATACCGGATCGCGGTCCTGAAGGCGGCCGCTCTCTGGCGCAGCGGTCGATCTTCTGCGCGGCCAATTGGCCACGCGCCGACCGAAGCAAGCGCATGTGTTCCCTCGCGGATGCATGAACGAGCGAATCATGCCCGATATGGAGAGGCAAAATGAAAAAGTACCTCACTGCCGCCGTCGCCGCGCTGGCGCTGACTTTGAGCGCGAGCGCGCGGGACGTGGATTCGCAGAATGATTGGGTGATGCTTACCCTTGGGTGGAGCAACGGTACTGGCGCTTACACGATGAACAAAGGTTTTGTTCCTGAGTTCGCAAACAAGGGTCAATGCCAAGTGGCTCTTGCTCGCGCGCTCCAGAAAGACGCTCGACTGTCGCACGCGGAAGGGAGGCGGCAACATGTACCTCTGCACACCCTTGAGCGATTGGTCGGTGGCGGCGTTGTGAAGTCGCGAATGGCCGCCCACGCCTAAGGAAGGGCGTGGGCGGCCTTTCCGAGAGGCGCGCCTATAGGCGAGGCCGCACCCGGCCCTACGGGCTTTTAATGGATGATGATGCCCATTCGACGAGCCGTCTGGGAACGAGCGGTATTTGCGCGGAACTGCCGCTCGCGATGGCAAGCGGTCAGACCGGACCGCGGGCGGTGGACGTCGCATCATGGGGGAAAGGAAACAATTGAGCCGAAATCCCGCTTAGTCGGAATACTGGACGATCCGATTGTCGCCCATGTCAATTATGGCGGGACGCCCATTGACCATGGCGCGGCCATAGCCAGGTCGGCCCGGGATCGGACTTGGTTTGACGCTTTCCGGCAGCGACTGACCCGGGTCAGCGGAGCCAGGGAGCGAGACATTCGGACCGCGCTGAGCGCTATAGTCTGGCGCAGTGACAGTCGACGGGAGAGGCGCGGGGGCGGGAACCGACTGCAAGGGAGTGTAGGCCCCGCGGAGCTTGCCGGGGGCTGACGTCGGGGGGGCGTAAACCCCCTGGAGCGCTCCAGAGTCGTTCTGGGCGTAACCCGCAAATCCGGCCTCGACTAAAATGACAAGCGAAAGAACAAACCGGCGCATCAAATCCTCCTCCGCAGGATCCGTTGCTTCAAAAGCGAATCTTAGCAGACATCGGCGATGAACGCGACCATCAACCAGGCGCGCGCTCCCGCGACCGACTTTCGCCGCCGCTGCGTCGTTCGCCGCTCCGGCATTCTCCAAATGGCGGCCCTATCCCGCCATCGCCGCCGACAAGGAACTTGGCGAGCCGAAGGGTCTCCCCATCTTCGGGATATACTTCAGGGAGGGCCGGCTCGCGGTCGCACGCCGAGGGACGCCAATCCGGAACGCGATGCGGCGATCGGCCGGCGCGGCGACGTTGCGCCCGATCATCGCGTTCCGCACCTCGACGGCGCAGCGCGCGGCGTCGACGGCGCGGCGAAACTCGACGGGCGCCCCATCTCCGGCGCGCCTTGCCGAGCGTCCGTCATCCAGAGCGGCTGTCATCCGCTCGTTCGTCTTCGCATGGCCGTTTTGCCCGCATACGGACGAGCGTCGCGGGAACCAATGGTGAGATTTTTTGCCGCTCGCCCGCTCATCGAAACTCGAACGCGGCCGAAATCGCCGCTCGCGCGGGCCGCGAATTTGTCGCCGGCCTGCCAATCGCTTTTTTGAAGCAATTTCTTCCGCAAAACAGAAATCTGTGTTACGGTCTCCCTCGCCATGAATGATCCGAACGATACTGCGCACCCAGACGCCTATGCCGCGACGCACGGCGGGGTCAATCACACGGCTGAACCGTTGGTTGTGGCCGCCGGAAGATCGCGACCGCATTTTTTTGCCCGGAGGCCGGCGTAGCCCCTTGAAAAGCCCCGATTCGCACGAGGAAATCCAAGCAAATCCAAATTTTTCCAAATAAAAACTCCAATGATTTCAACGCGAGCAGATTTGGAAAAACTTGGAAAAGCTTGGAAATAATTTGGAAAAACTTGGAAACTCTTGGATTTGGGTCGATTATCACGCTTATGTGACGTAATATTTGCCGACGGGAGCGCAATGACGAAACAAGACGGCCCCGCTCGTCTGAAGCGGGGCCGCAAGCGAAAAGGAGGGAACGCTTCAAATTCACATCTGGGTCAGCGAGCCATGGCCGTTCGGCGTCTTGATGCTCTCGCATGTGCCCTTGGCGACGTATTTCCAGTGGTGCGGGTCATAGTTGACGGTCGAAGTGCCGGCGCAGGTCGTGCCGGCGCCGGCGGCGCAGTCGTTCTTACCGGCGAGCGCGACGCCGTAGCATTTGTCGGCGCCCGGCTGCATCGGAGCGGGACCCGCCTTGGCGGCGGTCGCGAGGGCCACGGCGAGCGAACCGGCGAGCGTGGCGGCGGTGATGGCGGTCTTGGCGTTCATGGGGCAAATTCCTCCGTCTGCACAAATAGCTATGGTCATGCGCGGCGGGACGCCGGGCTGATCGGCGGAGCCTCTCGGCCCAGCATTGAAGCGTTCGCCCCGGCGCCGCGTCGGTTACCGGCGGAACCCATCACAAAATCGTGATCGCAACAAGCGGGACGATTCCGCGACGCATTCCAGGCCATGAATGGACACATTCGAGGGCTTGAATGCATGCGCCGGCGCCGCCAAATAGGAGGGATCCTTAGGATCAAAGGCGTCCCTTCCCATGTCGTCCTCCGTCACCACCGTCTGCCCCCGCTGCTCCGCGGTCAACCGCGTCGCGACCGACCGACCCGCCGCCGAGGCGGTCTGCGGCGCCTGCAAAGCGCGGCTGTTCACGGGCGAGCCGATCACGCTGACGGCAGCGACGTTCGACAAGCATGTCGAGCGCAACGACATGCCCGTCATCGTGGATTTCTGGGCGCCCTGGTGCGGCCCCTGCCGGGCGATGGCGCCGATCTTCGAGCGCGCGGCCAAGGAGCTCGAGCCGCGGGCCCGCTTCGCCAAGGTCAATGTCGACGAGGAGCCGGCGATCGCCGCACGCTACGGCATCCGCGGCATTCCGACTCTGATCGTGTTCGACCGCGGCAAGCTCGCCAAGCAGCAGGCGGGTCTGGTCGACATCGACTTCCTGCGGCGGCTCGCGGGCTGAAGACGCTTCCGGCCGGCTTGCCCTTTTCCCGTCGCTGAGGCCATAAGGCGCTCGCGCGCGGGCGCTTCTCTCGCGTTCGATTCGGTTCTGATGAGCGTCGCCCATGCGTCTTAGCCGCTATTTCCTGCCGATCCTGAAGGAAACGCCGAAAGAGGCGGAGATCGTCTCGCATCGGCTGATGCTGCGCGCCGGCATGATCCGACAGGAGGCGGCGGGGATCTACGCCTGGCTGCCGCTGGGGGTCAGGGTTCTACACAAGATCTGCGCCATCGTGCGCGAGGAGCAGAACCGCGCGGGCGCGATCGAAGTGCTGATGCCGACGATCCAGCCGGCGGAGCTGTGGCGCGAATCCGGTCGTTACGACGATTACGGCAAGGAGATGCTGCGCATTCGCGACCGGCACGGCCGCGACATGCTGTTCGGGCCGACCAACGAGGAGATGATCACGGAAATATTCCGCGCCTCCGTTCGCTCGTATAAAGACCTGCCGCTCAACCTCTACCACATCCAGTGGAAGTTTCGCGATGAAGTCAGGCCCCGCTTCGGGGTGATGCGCAGTCGAGAATTCCTGATGAAGGACGCCTATTCGTTCGACCTCGACGAGGTTGGCGCGCGCCACTCCTACAACAGGATGTTCACCGCTTACTTGCGCACCTTCGCGCGCCTGGGCCTGACCGCGATCCCGATGCGCGCCGACACCGGCCCGATCGGCGGCGATCTTTCGCACGAATTCGTCATTCTGGCTGCAACCGGCGAAAGCGAAGTGTTCTGCCATCGCGACTATCTGGCGTTTCGGACGCCGCCCGAGGGGATTGACTTTGACAGCGCTGAGGCGATGCAGGAGGTGTTCGACAAATGGACGTCCCTTTATGCTGCGACCTCCGAAAAGCACGATCCGGCCGCCTTCGCCGGGCTTCCGGAGCCTGCCCAGATATCCGCCCGCGGGATCGAGGTCGGCCATATTTTCTACTTCGGAACCAAATACTCACTGCCGATGAAGGCGGTCGTCAACGGACCGGACGGCAGGGAGCATTCTGTGCATATGGGCTCTTACGGCATCGGCCCGAGCAGGCTCGCGGCGGCGCTGATCGAGGCGAACCACGACGAGGCCGGAATCATCTGGCCGGAGGCGGTCGCGCCGTTCCGGGTCGGGCTCATCAATCTGAAAATGGGCGACGCGGCCTGCGACGGCGCCTCGGCGCACATCCACGCCTCGCTGGAAAGAGCGGGAATTGACGTTCTGTACGACGACCGCGATGAGCGGCCAGGCGCGAAGTTCGCGACCATGGACCTGATCGGCGCGCCGCGTCAGGTCATTGTCGGCCCCAAGAGCCTCGCGGAAGGCAAGGTCGAGCTCAAGGCGCGCCGGGACGGCGAACGAGAACTCGCGAGCGTAGACGCCGCGATCGCGCTGCTGGGCGGGAGGGCGTGATGGAGCGGCTGGCCCTCATCCCGCCGGCTTCGCCGGCCGTATTCTTCCGCGAGCCGGAGAATAAAGCGGCGGCGGCTCCAAGCCCCTCGCCCGCGTGCCGGAGTGGGCTTGGGATGAGGGTCGCTCGCCGCCGTATGGGCGGATGGCAAGGAGGCCCGAATTGACCGCCTCCGCCGTCGAGGCGGACGCCTCCTCGAAATCTCCGTCGACGAGGGCCTTCGCGGCCTTCGAATGGATGGTGGCGTTTCGTTACCTGCGCGCCCGCAATGCCCAGCGCTCAATCTCGGTCATCGCCGGGTTTTCGTTTCTCGGCATCGTGCTCGGCGTCGCGGCCCTGATTGTCGTGATGTCGGTGATGAACGGCTTCCGGCACGATCTGATGGAGAAGATGATCGGCCTCAACGGCCACATGTTCCTGCAAGGGGTCGAGACGCCGTTGACCGATTACGCAGCGGTGACCGAGCGCGTCAGCAAGGTTCCGGGGGTCACGCTGGCCCTGCCGCTAGTCGAGGGGCAGGCCTTCGCGACCTCGCCTTACGGTTCATCCGGCGCGCTGGTGCGCGGCATCCGCGGCAAGGACCTCGAGCGCCTGCCGGGCGTCGCCGGCCATATCATCCAGGGCTCGCTCAAGGGCTTCGACCAGGGGCAGGGGGTGGCTGTCGGTGTGAAGCTCGCCGAGCACCTGAGCTTGCGGGTCGGCGACAAGGTGACGTTGATCGCGCCTCACGGGGCGGAGACGCCGTTCGGGGTCACGCCGCGCATGAAGGCCTATACCGTCGCCGCCATCTTCCAGATCGGCATGTCGACCTTTGACAACACTTTCATCTTCATGCCGCTCGCCGAGGCTCAGACCTTCTTCAATTATGAGGGCCAGGCCAATGTGATCGAGGTCTATGTCGCGGATCCCGACAATATGGACGCGATGCGGCGCAGAATTGAACCGGCGCAGCAGCGTCCAATGATCGACACCGACTGGCGCCAGCTCAACCGGAGCTTTTTCGACGTGCTCGCGGTCGAGAGCAACGTGATGTTCGCCATTCTGGCGCTCATCATGCTGGTCGCCGCGCTCAACATCATATCGGGCCTCATCATGCTGGTGCAGGACAAGGCGCGGGCGATCGCGGTCCTACGCACGATGGGCGCGACACGCGGCGCGGTGATGCGAATCTTTCTCATTACCGGCGCCACGATCGGCGTCGTCGGCACCGGCGTCGGCCTCATCCTCGGCCTCCTGGTCGCGCACAACGTCGAGCCGATCCGCAGGGGCCTGTCATGGCTGACGGGCGCCAACCTGTTTCCATCCGAATTCTATTTCCTGTCGCAACTGCCTTCACGGGTGGAGGCGACGGACGTCATCGCGGTCGTCGGGTTGGCGCTATTCCTGTCGATCGCCGCGACGATCTACCCGTCCTGGCGCGCGGCGAGGCTCGATCCGGTCGAGGCGCTGCGATATGAATGACGCCGCGCGCTTTACCACGCTGGAGCTCGATCGGGTCGAGCGTCGCTATGGCGTTGGCGAAACGACGGTCGAGGTGCTGACCGGCGCGTCTCTCGCGCTCTTCTCCGGCCAATCAGTCGCGCTGATCGCGCCGTCGGGCGCGGGCAAGTCCACGCTCTTGCATCTGGCGGGCCTGCTCGAGCGGCCGAGCGCCGGCGAGGTGATCATCGCCGGCGCGTCGACCTCGGGCATGACGGACGACGAGCGCACAGCGCTCCGGCGCACGCAAATCGGCTTCGTCTATCAATTCCATCATCTGCTGCCGGAATTCTCGGCGCTGGAGAATCTCGTCCTGCCGCAGATGATCGCGGGACTGCCGCGGAGCGAGGCCGCGAGCCGTGCGGGTGAACTGCTCGCCTATCTGGGCCTAGGCGCCCGGCAGAGCCATCGTCCAGCCGAGCTCTCGGGCGGCGAGCAGCAGCGCGTCGCCATCGCGCGCGCAGTCGCCAACGGGCCGCGGGTGCTGCTCGCCGACGAGCCGACCGGCAATCTCGACCCCAAGACCGCCGACCTCGTGTTCGCGACTTTGACGGCGCTGGTGAAGGCGACCGGGCTCGCCGCGCTCATCGCCACCCACAACATGGACCTCGCCGCCCGCATGGACCGGCGGGTGACGATTTGCGAGGGGAGAGTGGAGGAGATGGATTGATCCGGGTTTATAGCAGGAAGGGAATCAGCGCCGGTACGCGCTCGGCGTAACGAGCGTAGGCGTCGCCGAACTGCCGGCGCATGACGGCCTCCTCGATCCTGAGCTTGCGCCAGTATGCCGCGCCCGCGAAAATGACGGCGAGCAGGCCGCGCCACTCGCCGAGCGCCAGCGCGGTTCCGAAGAGAGCGAGGAGAATTCCCGTGTAGATGGGGTGGCGGGCCCAGCGGTAGGGACCGGCGACGATGAGTTCATGGTCGCGCTTGAGCGTGACGTCGGAGCTCCAGTTGCCCGCGAGCCGCATCCGCGCCCAGATGGCGAAGCCGACGCCGGCCAACGTCAGCGCCGCGCCGAGCTGGACGAGCCACAGGGCCAAGGGTGCGAAGCGGTCGTTCAGCGCAGCTATCGGAACATGGGGCGCCGCGAGCAGATAGACGGCGAACGCCAGCGGCAGGTAATGCGATAACCGCGAATAGACGCTCTCGCGCTCGGCGACCGCCTTGCCGCCGCGCGCCATCGCGATCCAGACTGCTATAAAGACAAGCCACAGGACGGGGAAGAACCAGCGATAGACCATCCCGCCGACCCTCGATGCGGCGAGGCCTTAGGCCTCGAACTGCTCCACCGTCTGAACGTCCGGCAGGAAGTGCTTGAGCAGGTTTTCGATTCCGTGCCTCAGCGTCGCGGTCGAGGAGGGGCAGCCGGAGCAGGCGCCCTTCATTTTGAGATAGACGACGCCGTCGCGAAACCCCTTGAATATGATATCGCCGCCGTCGCCCGCCACCGCCGGGCGAACGCGCGTCTCGATCAATTCCTTAATCGCCTCCACCGTCTCGGCGTCTTTGGCGTCGAAGAACTCGCCGGTCGCGATCGCATCTGCGCCGCCAGTCTCGATCAGCGGCGCGCCAGAAAGGTAGAATTCCGTCACGACGCCTAGGACGGCCGGCCTCAGGTGTTGCCATTCGCCTTCAGATTTGGTGACAGAAATGAAGTCGGAAGCGAAAAACACGCCGCCGACGCCCGGCAGCTGCATCAGCGCCCTAGCAAGCGGCGAGCGTTCGGCTTGCGCCGGGTCGCGCGCTTCGAAAGTCCCTTCGTCCATCACCACCCTTCCGGGTAGAAACTTCAACGTCGCGGGATTGGGAGTCGCTTCGGTTTGAATGAACATGGGATCTACGCCTCCGGGCCTTGTAGATAGGCGCGAAGGCGCGCCGAGGCAAGGATTTGAGTCCGGGACCGAATGTCCATCTGATTTTGGCGCAGCCTCGGCGAGAAAAGGGTGTTGGTCCTGGCGGACAGCAGCGCCTGCGATCGCTTATGGTGGCATGGCGGGCAATGAGCCGCCGGCCAAGTCATGGCGCAGTGATGATCAGCCTGTTCGACCTGTTCAAGATCGGCATTGGACCGTCGTCGTCGCATACGGTCGGGCCGATGAAGGCCGCCGCCGCCTTTGCGGGCGGCCTCGCCGCCAATGGCGCGATCGATCGGGTGGCGGCGGCCGCCGTCACGCTCTTCGGTTCGCTCGCCTTCACCGGCAAGGGCCATGCGACGGACAAAGCCGTGACGCTCGGCCTTTCCGGCCTCGAGCCGGATGGCGTCGACCCCGACGCGGCGGAGGCGACCTTCGCCGAGATCTGCGCTGCGAAGCGGCTGCGGCTCGGTGGGAGGCGCGCCATTGCTTTCGATCCCGCGACCGCGATCGCGTTCGATGTTCTGACGCCGCCGCCGCGCCATCCCAACACCTTGCGGCTGATGGCGAGCGACACAAGCGGCGCGACGCTGGCGGACGAGACCTGGCATTCGATCGGCGGCGGTTTTATCGTTCGCGAGGGCGCTCCGGAAGACTCAACTGCGGCGGAGGCGCGGGTTCCCTATCCGTACCGCTCGGGGGCGGAACTGCTGGCCCGCGGGCGCGAGTTGGGGCTTTCCATCGCCGACCTTGTGCGCGCAAACGAGTTCGCCCTGCGGCCGGCCGCGGCGGTCGAGCCGCATGTCAGTCGCGTCATCGGCGTCATGTTCGATTGCGTCGACCGCGGGCTGGCCCGATCAGGACCGCTGCCAGGCGGGCTCAAGGTGATGCGCCGCGCCAGAGCGATCTATGAGCGTCTGGGCGAGGGCGCGCTGCGCAATGCGCGTCCCGCGCATGAAATCATGGATTTCGTCAGCGTCTACGCCATGGCGGTCAATGAGGAGAACGCGGCGGGCGGGCGCGTCGTCACCGCCCCGACCAACGGCGCGGCCGGCGTCATTCCGGCGACGCTGCGCTATTATCGCGACCATTGCGACGGCGCAACCCGCGAGGGCCTCTCGAGTTTCCTGATGACTGCGACCGCCATCGGCGGACTGTTCAAACTGAACGCCTCGATCTCCGGCGCCGAAGTCGGCTGTCAGGGGGAAGTCGGCGTCGCCTCGTCCATGGCGGCCGCCGGTCTCTGCGCGGCGCTCGGCGGCTCGAACGGCCAAATCGAAAACGCGGCCGAGATCGCCATGGAGCACCACCTCGGCATGACCTGTGATCCCGTCGGCGGGCTAGTCCAAATCCCCTGCATCGAGCGCAACGCTTTCGGCGCGGTCAAGGCGATCACAGCGGCCTCGTTGGCGCTGCACGGCGACGGCCGGCACCGCGTTTCGCTCGACAGCGTCATAGCGACCATGCGCCAAACCGGCGCCGACATGCAGTCGAAATACAAGGAGACCTCGCTCGGAGGCCTGGCGGTCAACTTCGTCGAATGCTGAGGGCGCGGCGTCCTACCGCTCGACCCGACTCCAACCGTGGAGCCCGAGACGCTCTTGCGGCAGATAGGCCGCCTTGTAGCCCATCTTTTTTGAACCCTCGACCCAATAGCCTAGATAAACATGCGGCAGGCCGAGGCGGCGCGCCTTCTCGATATGATCGAGAATGACGAAACTTCCCAGCGAACGGCGCGCCTCGTCCGGCTCGTAGAAGGAATAGACGAGCGACAGTCCGTCGGCGAGGCGATCGGTCAGGCATACGGCGTAGAGCGGGCCAGCACGCAATTCCTCCTCGGGGGCGCAACGGAGGCGGTACTCGACGAGATGGGTGTCGATGTGGGTGTCCTCGACCATCATCGAGAAATCCAGCGATGACATGTCCGCCATGCCGCCGTCGGGGTGGCGGGCGTCGAGATAGGAACGAAACAGAGCGAAATGCTCGTTGGTCGGCTTTGGCGGGACGAAAATGCCGGTCAGATCAGCGTTGGCGCGCAGCGCTCTGCGCTGGCAGGCGCTTGGACAAAAATCGTCGACGAGCACGCGCACCGAGACGCAGGCGCGACAACTTTCGCAGGCGGGTCGATAGGCGATCGTCTGCGATCGACGGAACCCGGTCTGCGTCAGAAGGTCGTTGAGCGCGGCCGCGCGCTTTCCGACGAGGTGGGTAAAAATCTTGCGCTCGTGCTGTCCAGGCAAATAGGGGCAGGCCGACGGGGCCGTGAGATAGAACTGCGGCGCGTCGCGCACTTCCTTCGTCACGCTGTCCCCCAGCTCCCCATTGAACGCGCCACTTCCAATTCTCCGGACTCAATAGCGGCCTTGGGCTTTACAACCTTCGCACGATCACGACGCCGGCAATGATGTCGTGCAGACACCGCTTTTCCGCATCGACCAGCGACACGAGAAAGATCGGCGGAAAGAACCAGCTCACATAAAAGAGCACCGCCTGCACCGCCGCGTTGACGAACGGCACGCGCGCTCCAGTGTCGTGCATCCGCATCTCGAGGTCCATCGCCCGCATGCCGGGCGTCGCCATTTTCCTCCCGGAAACCGAAAGCCCGTTATAGAAGAAAGCGACGATCGGATAGAGCGGCGGCAGGAAGAACAGCGCCAAGCCGAGCGTCAGCACGATCGATACGATCCATAAGAGGGCGACAAGGACGCTGACGAGAACGAGATCGAAGCATACCGCCAGGATGCGGCGCGCGCGCACCCCCGCCAGCGCGTCGCCGCGCAACGGCTGAACTGGCGTCGCTGCAAGCGAATTGGACATCTAAACCTCCGGGCGCGGCTCACCCCGAGCACGCGTCAAGGATGTGGGACGCGACCGCGTCAAGTCAAGAGCGTCGTGGAAGCAGGTTGTGCGTTACTGACTCGCGCGAACCCAGCAGGCCGGAAGGGCGCAAGGCGATGAAAATCACCAGCAGCGCGTAGACCGCCAGGTCGCGATCATCGATCGGGAACAGAGCCGACCAGCCCGCCTCGAAAGCGCCGACGACGAGCCCGCCCACGAAGGCGCCCGGAAGGGAGCCAATGCCGCCGACGATCGCCGCCGCCAGCGCCTTGAGGGTCAGCGTCGCCGAAAGTCCGTATCCGACCGCGCCATAGGCCGCCGTCATCGTTGCGCCCGCGACGCCCGCCAGAGCGCCCGAAAGCGCGAATGCTCTGGCGGTCACCGCCGACGGACTGATGCCCATCATTTCGGCGGCGAGCGGATCGTCGGCATAGGCCCGCCACTCGCGACCCATGCGGGTCCAGCGAAAGATCAGGACCAGGCCGAGGCCGATGCCGAGCGCCACCGCGCTGGCGACGAAAGTCATCGGCGTAGCGACGGTGACGAAATCGCCGGCGCGGACGATTGCAAAAGGCTGGTTCAGCTGCGGGCTCATCCAACTCGATCGATCGCCTTGCGCGAGTCGCAGCAGTTCCTGCAGGAAAAGCGCCAGACCGACAGTCGCCACCAGCACCTGCTGCCCTTTCGCATGTCGCAACGGAATGAAGACGCAGGCCGCCGAGGCGCAACCCCACATCGAGGCGACAACGGCGGCCAAGACAAAGGCGGCCGCCAGCAGAGGTCCGGGCGGAGTGCCGGTTAGCACGAACGCCGTCATTGCCGCCGCGTAGCCTCCGGCCGCGGCAAGTTCGCCGAAAGCGAAATTAATCCGCCCGATAAGGCCGTAGATCAGCGAATATGCGGTCGCCAGCAGCGCGTAAATCGTCGCTAGCGGCAGTGCGTCCAGCGCCATCTGCAGGCCGTAGGCGACCCTGTGGGGGAGGTTGAGCAAGCCTTCGACATTGCCGAGCGGCGCAGGATCTGCTGCGCGACCCTCGGGGGTCGCCAGCCAATAGCGGATCAGAAACAAAAGCCTTGCGTCGGAAAGAGGCCGGCCGTCGAGCGCCAACGAAGTCAGATCGCTTGAGGCGTGCGGCCGGCCCGGCTCGCGGAAGCGGCACGCCGCTTCGTGGAGCCGGGGCTTCGCTCCAGCCGTCTCCGCGCTGAACGCGACACTGAGGCCTCGCCCATCCGGGTCGGGCGTTTGAGCGAGAATGGCGATCCGCGCATCCGGCGGCATGAGCGCCGGCAGCGCCATGCGGCAGAGCCGCGCCTGGTCGGTCTCGAGCGCAGGCGAGCACCCCACCAGCAGACCTAGGGCAATCAGCAAGATGACGCAGGCTACGCCGCCAAAGACCGCCGCCGGCGAGCCGGCGCGCGGCGGCGAGAAGTCCGCGGGCGTAACCATCGCTACGCAACTTATGGGCTGGGGTGACAGCGTCAACTGCACAAACCGTCCCGACGGCCCCAAACACGCTTGAGGTTGGCGCCTCGAGCCCCTATCGGTCGCCGGCGCGGCGGCACGGAGTCCAGCCCGACCATGACAATTCTAGTGACAGGCAGCTCCGGACATTTGGGCGAAGCGCTGATGCGCGCCCTGCGCGCGGCCGGACGGGAGGCGGTCGGACTCGACGTCCTCCCCGGGCCGTTTACCGACCACGTCGGTTCGATCGTCGAGCGCGCGCAAGTCGCCCAACGCATCGACGGGGCCCGCGCGGTCTTCCATGCGGCGACATTGCACAAGCCGCATGTCGGCACTCATTCGCGTGACGCCTTCGTAGCAACGAACATCCTGGGCACGCTGATTCTGCTCGAAGAAGCGGTGCGAGCGGGCGTCGGCGCCTTCGTCTTCACCAGCACGACCAGCGTCTTCGGCGACGCGCTGAGACCTCCGCCGGGCGAGCCGGCGGTCTGGATCGACGAGAGCGTCGCCCCGGTTCCGAAAAACATCTATGGCGTCACCAAGAGCGCGGCCGAGGATCTCTGCCAGTTGTTCCATCGCAACGAAGGCTTGGCTTGCGTCGTGCTGAGAACCTCGCGCTTCTTTCCGGAAGCGGACGACGATCCGAAAGCGCGCGAGGCTTATTCGGACGACAACGCCAAGGCGAACGAATATCTGTTTCGCCGCGTCGCTATCGAGGACGTCGTCGATGCGCACCTGCTTGCCGCCGAGCGCGCGCAAACGATAGGGTTTGGCCGGTATATCATCAGCGCAACGGCTCCGTTCCTGCCCGAGGATCGTTCGCGCCTGAGGTTCGAAGCGCCTGCCGTCGTCAGCCTCCGCGCGCCCGGCTGGGAAGCCGAATATGCGCGACGCGGATGGCGGATGTTTCCCAGCATCGATCGCGTTTACGACAATTCGCTGGCGCGGCGGGAGCTGGGCTGGCGGCCCAAGTGGAGCTTTCAGACCGTCATGGAGCGCCTCATCGAGACGGGCGACGTCCGCGGCCCGCTCGCAAAACTGATCGGCGCCAAGGGCTATCACGCGGAGCGGTTCGCGGGCGCGCCCTATCCGGCAACGAGAAACTGAAATGACCGAACCCGCGATCTGGAGGCGGCTCGATCGGCCTGGTCATGACGCTGCTCTCTTGCGCCGGCACGATTCCGGCTGGCTGCTTCAGGGCACGGCGGCGTTCGTGCATGAAGGGGGACCCGCGAGCGTCGCCTACCAAGTGGAAGTGGACGCCGGCCTGAGGACGAAAAGCGGAAACTTAAGCGGATTTCTCGGCGAGAACGCGTTTCAGCACGAGATCCGCCGCGAGCGCGACGGCTGGCGCCTGAACGGCTCCATCGTCGACGGTCTGGGGCAGTTGGCGGATCTCGACTACGGCTTCACTCCGGCGACGAATATCCTGCAACTGCTGCGCGCGGCGCCGTCTCCCGGCCAAAAGATCAGCCTTCCCGTCGTCTGGTTTGATCTGGACAGCGCCTCTCTGATCGAATTGCCCCAGACTTATGAGCGACGCGGCGACGCGACGTTCTGGTATGAGGCGCCGACGATTGCATACGAAGCTCTGCTCGAAATCGCGGCAAGCGGATTTGTGAAGACATATCCGGGGCTGTGGCGGCTCGAAACCTGAACTGAAGGCGCTGTCCGCCACAATAACATTGTTTTTCATAATGTTATGCGAGCACGCTGAGGCGCTCGATCAGAAAGTCGCGCTCGGCGCCGTCCGGTTGCAGTCCGATCGCCATTGTGTAGGCGCGGCGCGCTTCCTCGGCGTCGCCGACCCTGGCGCAGAGGTCCGCCCGGGCGACCCAATAGGGTTCAAACGCGTCGAGCCCGCCCTTCGCGCCGACCTCTTCCAGCAGCGCCAGACCCGCGGCGGCCCCGCGGGCGCGCGCGACCGCCGCCGCCCGGTTGACGGCGACCACAGGCGAGCCGGTCATTTCGAACAATGCGTCATAGAGGCTTGTGATCAACTCCCAGTCTGTCGCATGAGTAAAACGACGCGCGACGTGAGCGGATTGGACGGCCGCCTCGACCTGAAATCGGCCGGGCGCCCCCGAAACGCTGGCGGCGCGCAACAGCTCTTCGGCTTCCTCGATCGCCGCCTGGTCCCAAAGAGCTGTGTCCTGCTCGCTAAGCGGAACGTAGCGGCCTGAGGAATCGCGTCGGGCCCGGCGCCGCGCATGGGCGTAGAGCATCAGCGCCAGCAACCCCTTGGCCTCCGGCTCGTTCGGCGCGAGCTCAGCGGCGAGGCGGCCGAGCCAGATCGCTTCGTCGGCGAGGTCGCGCCCGCGCGGATCGTCGGAGAAGGTTTCCGCCCAGCCGTGCGAAAACGCGGCGTAGATCGCCTCCAGCGCCGCGCCCAGACGCTCCGGCAAATCCGCCCGTTCCGGGATCCTGAACGGCACCCCCGCCAGGCGAATTTTGGCCTTGGCGCGCGACAGGCGCTGGCCCATCGCGCTCGGCGAGACCAGGAAGGCCGATCCGATCGCGGCGGCGTCGAGGCCCAGGATCGTCTGCAGCATCAGAGGCGCGCGGATCGTCTCCTCGATCGCCGGATGGGCGCAGGCGAACATCAGCGCAAGGCGCCGGTCGGGGATCGACGCCTCGTCGTCGGTCGCGGCCCCGAGCTCTTCCGCGATCAGCGCCAGCGCGTCGCAAGACGCCTCGGCGGTGCGCCGGCGACGCGAAGCGTCGATCATGCGCCGCCGCGCCGTCCTGGCGAGCCAGCCCGCCGGATTGGCCGGAACGCCCTGCGCCGGCCAGACGGTCAGCGCGGCGGCGAAGGCGTCGGCGAGCGCGTCCTCAGCCCCCGGCACGTCTCGTCTCGGAGCGGCGAGATAGGCCACGAGCTTGCCGTAGCTCTCGCGCGCGACCCGCGTCGCGACGGCGCGCGCGGCCGCTTCGGCCTCCGGATTCGGTCGATGAGAGCCGTTCGCGCGGGGCGACGGCCGGGACGAAGCGTTCGAGCCCCTGCGAGCCTGCGCGACCTGCGCCCTTTCGGTTCCCGGGGGCGTCATTTCCGTCGCCGCTCCATTCTATACAATCGCTTGGGCGCCAAAATCAGAAGCCGGCGCGGATATCCGGGCGCAATGCGGATGGACGCAGCGCGCGGGCGCGCGCCGATCCCGCGGACGGCGCCGAGACCAAGCCCGCGTGTCGCCAAGACGAAGCGCAGATGGCGCCGACACGTCATCCATGCCAACTTAGCGGAATAGTCGCCCATTGCCGTTTTGAGCCTTTTCAAACCTTTAGCGGCGCGCAAGGGCAAAAAAGCGAAATGCTCGTCGCGCAGCCCCTCCAGCCGCTGGAATTTGCCCGGGCCGGTCAAAATCCGCAACCTTGTGACGCCCGTCTGGTTTCAAACACCGTCTCCAATCTGAAGCTTGAATTCCAGCATGGCGCGACTTCTAAGTTTGAGAAATGGACGCCTCAAAGCTAGCTCAAACAGATTCAGTTTTACAAGTCATTTAATATAGTTCATGGTCAGTTCTCATGCTTTACATGCAAATCTGACTGGGGAACCGGGCGCGAAGGCCAACTTGGCCATGTCCGGTCCCCGACCTTCGCTCCGCCCGGAACAACCGGACTGAATTGTCGAACCGAGTTCGGCTCACATCTGCCAGATTGGCCGCACTTCGATCGCGCCGTCCTCGGCCCCCGGGCAGCGAGCCGCCCAGGAGATCGCGGCGTCGAGGTCGGGCGCGTCGATCAGGAAATAGCCGCCGAGCTGTTCCTTGACCTCGGCATAAGGGCCGTTGAGGACCGACGTCTTACCGTTCTTGACCCTGACCGTGGTCGCGGTCGACGTCGGATGAAGACGCTGGCCGCCTTTGCTGACGCCCGCCTCCGACATCGCCTGCATATAGGCGCCGTAGGCGGCCAGCCTTGCGTTGTTCTGTTCCGGCGACGCGTTGAGCATGGCCTTCTCGTCCGCATGGATCATCAACAGGTACTGCATGGACTTTCTCCTTGTAACCGCGCGGGCTCTTCGTCGCGCTCGAGACAGAGACGATTCAATCCGCTTCGTTTCGACAGCAGCCAAAAAAATGCGTCCCTGACAGAAGGCGGTCCCGCACGCCGGTCAAGCACCGAGCGGATATAGCTCGCCTTGCGGGCGCGTTCGCGAGCCGGAAAGGAGACCGAGACGCAGTCGGGCTCCGAGCCGTCGCCAACCCGCGAGCCTTGTCGAAATGCGACCCGCGTCACGCGTCCATCTTGAGGACGACGCGGAAGCGCGCCTTGCCGCTCATCATGCGCTGATAGGCTTGCTGGGCCTCTTCGAGCGGATAGACTTCGTTCATCGAGGCGACGTTGTTCATGAGGCTGAATTGCAGCGTGTCTTCGGAATCCCTGGCGATCCCCGAATACCAGCCTCTGACCGCCGCGCTCTTCTGGATAAGTTCGAATGAATTGACGGTCAGCGGGCCGACGGCGCCGATCGCCATCAGGACGCCGTTTGGGCCGAGGCCGCCGACGAGCGCCTGCATCGCCTCGCCGTTGGTGACGGTGGCGAGAATGGCTTTCGCGCCGCCCATCGCGGTCAGCGCCTTGGCCGGATCCTCGGCGGCGCTGTCGATATAGTCGCTGGCGCCGAGGCTCCGCGCGAGTTCCTCCTTGTCGCGCCCGCGATTGACCGCGACGGTGCGAAATCCCTGCCGCGCCGCGAACTGGACGCCGAGATGCCCGAGGCCGCCGACGCCGTGGACCGCCACGACGTCGCCCGGTCCGGCGCCGGCGTGGCGAAGCGCGTTGAAGGTGGTGACGCCGGCGCAGAGCAGGGGGGCCGAATCGACGGCGTCGAGATCGTCCGGCACATGCGCGACCGCCGACACATGCGCGACCATATGCGTGGCGTAGCCCCCGTCGCGGGTGACGCCGGTGACGTCATGCACGTTCTCGCAGGCGAAAGCCGCGTCGCGCCGGCAATGGCGGCAATAGCCGCAGGAGCCGCCGAACCAGCCGACGCCGGCGCGCGCGCCGACGCTCCAGCCCTGAACGCCGGCGCCGATCGCATCGACGAGGCCGATCACCTCGTGGCCGGGAATGCGCGGATATTGAATGAACGGAAACAGGCGCTCAACCGTCACGGAATCGCTGTGGCAAACGCCGCAGGCGTGAACGCGAATGCGCATTTCCTGCGGCCCCGGCGCCGGAACTTCGCGCTCCTCCGCGATCAGCGGCCCGCCGACCTTCTGAACGACCATCGCGCGCATTTTTGTCATTGCCTGATCTCCCTTCCCATTAATCTGACCGCCGGATCGACAGCGGACACCATGCGACTCCCGCCCGACGCAAATATGTCAGGCGCGCGCGGTGCAGCGCGGGTAGGGCAGGGGCGCGGGAGAGCGCGGAACGAATGGCGATCTGTGAGCGATAGAGCGCGCCGGCCGCTCAATCCTTTTGCCGCTTCTCCGCCGCACGCGGCGCAAAGTAGGTCAAAACCCCGTCGGCGCCGGCGCGCTTGAAGGCGATCAGGCTTTCCATCATCGCCCTGTCGCCGTCGACCCACTCAAGCGACGACAGGACCGTCTTCTTGGTCCAATTGTCCTCCTTAGGTGCGACAAGAAGTCTGTTGAAAGAGTTTGTCATGCGTGGAGGAGTGAACGGACGATAAAACGGTATTGGGAGGATAGCATGAGGTCGCAAAGCCCTTGTGACGACTCTCTTGCTCGCGGCGATGGGCGTGAGCGCAGCGGCGGCGGACACGATTTTCGTAGCGGCTACCGACGGTCCGTGGTCGATTTCGACCAACCCAACCATGCCTTACGGAATCAACGACCACACGACCCCGGCTATACACTTGCTCGCGTCGGGACTCGCGTCGGGAGCAAATTCGGTCACGCTTACCTATCAAGGCGGCCTCGCCAGCACCGGCATTTATTGGCCGCTGGCGGGCCCCGAGGGCTATCCCAACCATCCCTGGGGTCCGTACGTCGGGCCCTTCGGCTGCGGGCCGGGTTCGACAGGCGGTTTCGGCTCTCAAGGCATAATGCCCTGTCACTATATCGACCCCAACAATGTTGGGCCGTCTATCTGGGAGGGTGCGCTGATTGCCGCATTCACCGACAATTCCGGCGTGGTCGTCGGCCACCCGTTTGCGCCTTTCGCGACGGGCGAAGCGCCGTATTCGATCGGAATTCCAACCGGCGCGACCGAACTCTCTTTTGGCTACAACGACGACATCCACGGCGACGATACCGGCGGGTGGGACATTGGGGTGGCGTATTCCGCCCTACCCTCGACAGTGCCTGAGCCGGAAACGTGGACCCTCTGCGCGATCGGTTTTGCAGCTTTGGGCGCGATTTGGTCTCGTCGCGGTCGACCCCGTCTGGGCGCCGCCTCCGCGCGCCCCGGTTGACGGGAGGGCGATCGCCGATAACGAAAGTACGGCCTTAAGGGCGCGCCGGCCTCATCCGTTCCTCAGCTTCTCCGCGGCGCGCGGCGCAAAGTAGGTCAAGACCCCATCGGCTCCGGCGCGCTTGAAGGCGATGAGGCTCTCCATCATCGCCTTGTCGCCATCGATCCAGCCGTTCAGCGCCGCGGCCGCGATCATCGGAATATTCGCCGCTCACCTCATAGGCGAGGGCCGGCGCGCCGAATTCGTCCGCCACCCGGCGGATGACGAGCGCGACCTCGCGCAAGGCCTCGTTGGAGTTGGCCGCGTCTGATAGGCGCGTTTGTCGCCCTTCAGCGCGCGGGCCGAGCCGAGCGCTTTCGCAACGTCATCGTCAACGACACGCAATTCATCCGCCTGCGCGAACGAATAGCCTGAACCGCGCGTCTAGCCGACCTCGCTATTCGTCGAGTTTGACCGGACGACCGCGGCCGAGCGCGCCGTCGGAGCGGGCCTGAAGATATGCGTAGATGTCGTCCACGTACGGCGCGACATTGGGATCGCCGGCGAAGCCCTTCATGACCGACGCTCCACTTCTTCGCCCCTCGAGGACAATGCGCCGGAAGCTCTCATTGTCGGGCAGATCGCTGACGAGCGAAGGGGCGAACGTCGAGCCCATTCCCTCGGGGCCATGGCAGTGGACGCAAACTGCATGGTAGCGCCGGAAGCCGGAATAGGTCCGCGAGTCGACCTCGCCGCCCACGATCCGGTAAAACTTCCCTGGCGCCCTTTCGTTTTGCGCAGCAGCGTCCAAGCTGACAGCTGCGATGCACAGAACAACCCCCAGCAACATTCGCTGACCAAAAACGACCGCTGACGAGGGCGAGCGCAGACCGCCGGCGAACGCGCCGCGATTCATCGACAGCGGCCGTGGCGCCAATTCGGCCAGCCTACTGCTGAGCCCGCTCGGCAATCCTCTTCGTCGCCGCAAGGCCTTGCTGCGCCACGAGTTTGGATCTCTCGCCGTAGGTGACCACAAGCGTCGCAGCGCCGTCTCCGCAGGTAAGGTTGAGCGAGCGGCCCTCCTCGCTATCTACGCCGGCGACCTGACCGGGGTCCAGCATGAGACGAACGCGAGCCGCCGTCGTCGACGGCAGATCGGGGTCGCTTTTCTCGATCACCATCAGCGTCACGAGGCAGACCGAGTTTCGTTCCACGAAATATCCGCTGATAGCCTTCGAGCCCAACGTGTAGCTGATGCTCTGGATCGGCTGGTATAGAGCATCCCCTTCTTTCTGAGGCGGAAGTCCGCCTGACATGGCCGGTCCGGACGCGTAAAGGCTCGCTGCCACCGCTGCGGCGAACGCCGAGGCTGTAAATGATTTGAACATGCGCCCTCTCTTTCTTTCTCTTTCAAACTCTTTTCAAAAAAACAAATCCCCAATTCTCCTGTTGCCCGAATTCTCCCGATCCTGCTGTGAGCCAGATCACACTTCAGCGGTGAAGGATTTCGGGCGCCGGCCCCTTGCAGGACGGTCGTGCGTGGTTGGAGGCCGGCGCTGGAAAGCCTCCGGAGGAGGAAAGCGTGCGTGGGCCTCCCCTGAGCGCTACGCGGGAAGGGGGTGTCCGGACCGCGGCGGCGTCCAGTGACGGGTCAAGAGATATCGCTATTCAGCGCGGATTTCGGCTCTCACGCTTTCTGGAGCTTCTCCGCCGCCCTCTGCGCGAAATAGGTCAAGACCCCGTCGGCTCCGGCGCGCTTGAAGGCGATGAGGCTTTCCATCATCGCCTTGTCGCCGTCGATCCAGCCGTTCAGCGCGGCGGCCTGGATCATCGAATATTCGCCGCTCACCTGGTAGGCGAAGGTCGGGGCGCCGAATTCGTCCTTCACCCGGCGGATGACGTCGAGATAGGGCATGCCGGGCTTCACCATCACCATGTCGGCGCCTTGGTCCAGATCGAGCGCGACTTCGCGCAGGGCCTCGTCGCTGTTGGCCGGGTCCATCTGGTAGGTGCGCTTGTCGCCTTTGAGCGCGCCGGCCGAGCCGAGCGCGTCGCGGAACGGCCCATAAAAGGCGGAGGCGTATTTGGCGGCGTAGGCGAGGATCTGGACGTCGAGAAAGCCTTCCGCGTCCAACGCCTCGCGGATGGCGCCGACGCGGCCGTCCATCATGTCGGAAGGCGCGATGACGTCGGCGCCGGCGCGCGCCTGGTTGAGCGCCTGACGCACCAGCGCTTCAACCGTCTCGTCGTTGAGAATGCGGAATCCTCCGTCTTCGGCCGCGCTGATCAGGCCGTCGTGGCCGTGGCTGGTATAGGGGTCGAGCGCGACGTCGGTGACGAGGCCGAGAGCGGGAAATTCGCGCTTGATCGCGCGGCAGGCTTGGCAGACGAGATTATCCTCGTTGAACGCCTCGCCGCCCTGCTCGTCCTTAAGATGCGGCGCGGTATAGGGGAAAAACGCGATCGCCGGAATGTCGAGACTGACCGCGCGCTGCGCCTCGCGCACGGCCTCGTCGACGCTGAGCCGGTCGACGCCCGGCATCGCGGCGACAGGAATCCGCTTCTTTTCGCCCTCGATCAGAAAGAGCGGCCAGATGAGATCGTTCGCCGTCAGCACATGCTCCGACACGAGGCGCCGCGCCCATTCGGCCTTGCGGTTGCGGCGCGGGCGATGGGCGATGTCGAGGCGGTGCGGCTCGGAGATGCGGGACGGCTTGTTCATGGCGGGTTCCTTGTGGAATTCGCTCGCGACTTTGCGTGACTTCGCCCCCTCGAGAGCGGCAACTGGCCGCCTCCGCCGGGAACGGTTGGCGGTCTGGAGAGCGGATGCCTCGACTTGATTTCGACGGCCGCCTTGACTGCGGACCGTTCCGCGAGATTGGCTCGCTAAGCCGATCCGCCAGAATGGGCGTCCGCTACGCCTTCACCTTCACATACTCCCCCGGCGCGTCGCCGAGCGGCTTCAACTTGCCGTCGCCGGGCTTGCGGGCAGGGACCTTCTCGGGCGCCTGCGCGCTGAGCCATTGCAACCAGTCGGGCCACCACGAGCCCGGCGTCTCCTTGGCCGCGGCAACCCAGCTTTCGAAGTCTCCTTCGGGCGGTCCGCCCGACCAGAACTGATATTTCGGTTTGTCGGGCGGATTGACGACCCCGGCGATGTGCCCGGAGCCCGCCATCACGTAGCGGACGGGACCGCCAAAGCATTTCGCCCCGGTGAAGACCGAACGGGCCGGAGCGATGTGGTCCTCGCGCGTGGCCAGCTCATAGACCGGGATCGTCACTTTTTCGAGGTCGAGCGTCTCGCCGCTCAGCACCATACGCCCGTTCGAGAGATCGTTCTGGAGATAGCAGTGACGCAGGTAGAAATTGTGGTTGGCGGCCGGCATGCGCGTCGAGTCCGAATTCCAAACGAGCAGATCGAAGGGCATCGGCTCTTTGCCCTTCAAATAATTGTTGACGTAGTAGGACCAGATGAGGTCGTTCGGCCGCAGCATGTTGAAGGCGTTGGCCATGTGCGAGCCCTCGAGGTAGCCCTGCTCGGCCATGCGTTCCTCGACCGCTTTCAACTGCGCCGCGTCGACGAAAACCTTCAGATCGCCCGCGTCGGTGAAGTCGATCTGGGTGGCGAAGAAGGTGGCGCTGGAGATGCGCTTGTCCTCGACCGCAGCCATGTAGGCGAGGGTCGCCGCGAGCAGCGTTCCGCCGACGCAATAGCCGACCGCCGCGACCTCGCGCTCGCCCGTGGCCTGTTCGATCGCGTCAAGCGCGGTCAGGGCGCCCTCGTGCATATAGCTGTCGAAGTCCTTGTCGGCGAGGCGCTCGTCGGGGTTGACCCAGGAGATGACGAACACAGTCAGGCCTTGCGCCACCGCCCAGCGGACGAACGACTTCTCCGGGTTGAGGTCGAGCACATAAAATTTGTTGATCCACGGCGGCACGATCAGCATTGGCCGCCTATAAGCCTCCGCCGTGGTCGGCTCGTACTGGATCAGCTCCATCAGCCCATTGCGGAAAATCACCTTCCCGGGCGTCGCCGCCATATTGACGCCGAGCTTGAACGCGCGGGCGTCGGACTGGCGGATGCGCAGGCTGCCGCGACCGGCGTGGATATCCTCCGCCAGCATTTTCAGGCCGCGCACGAGGTTCGCGCCGCTCTCGGCGAGTGTCGTGCGCAGGAGCTCCGGGTTTGTCGCCACGAAGTTCGAAGGCGACAATGCGGCCGAAACCTGCCGCAAATAGAACTGCGCCTTGTCGCGCTCATGCGGCTCGAGTTCGTCGGCGTGCTTGGCGAGATCCTCCGCCCAGCGCGAGGTCAGCACATAGGCCTGCTTGAGAAAATCGAAGAACGGATTGTCGCGCCAGTCCGCGTGCGAAAAGCGCTTGTCGGCGGGATCGGGCGACGCGACCGGCGCCGCCGGCGCGCCTTGGAAGCGCTGTAGGGTAGAGGCCCAGAGATTGATGAACTGCGTCGCCAGGGCGGTTTGCGCCTCGATCGCCCGCTTGGGCTCGGACATGTAATATTGGGCGACCTGTCCGATCGATTTGATCATTTCGCCGATGTCATCGGCGATCTTCAACTTGATCTCGCCGGTCTCGCGCGGCTTCAGATAGGCGGCGAGCGCCTTGCCGCCCTGCTCGATCGCGTTGGCGATGTTGCGGGCGAGCGCTTCCGGATCGGGCGTGGGATATTGAGTTGCGAGAGGTTCGCCATCGCCGGCGGCGGCCGAGCGAGGAGGGGGCGCCGGGGCTGTGCTCGGCGCGGCGGGCGCAAATTCGTACCGCGCTTGCCGCGCGGCTGATCCCGCCGCCGCCGGTCGCGAGGCGGCTTTTTGCTTCGGGGGCGCATGGGGGGCAATCGGTTTGGGCGCGGATGCCTTGCGCTCCGCCGCCGCGGGCTCGGCCTTGCGACGCGAAATCTTGGGCGCCGCCCGGCCCGGCTCGGCTCGCGCCGGCGGCGCCGGCTCGGCGGGGGCGCTCGCGGGCTTCTGTATGGCGCGCGGTATGGGCGCCGCCGCCCTGGCTGGATCGCGCTTCGCGCGTGTCGCGGGACGCTTGCCGTCCTTGGGACGAGTGCTGGCCATGAAAGAGCGTCTCCTGTCGCCGCCGGGCGGAGACCCGGTCCCGTTTTCGTCATAATAGGTCACTACCCATGCCCGACGCCACAAGGACTTTCGATAAGAAAGATGCTTCGCGCGCGCAGGGCCTGACGGCGACCAGAGCAGAGGGCGGCGACCAAATGACGGCGGCAAACGCGACGATCCGGGTTCTGGCCTGCGCCGCCTTATGCGGCTGGGGCGCGCCGAGTTCGGCGCAACAGCCTGACGGCCTAATGAAAAGCGTGGCGAAAGTGCTTGGCTTCGCCACCGACGTCGGGCCGCCGGCCGATTTTGTGGCCAAGTCCCGGCCGAAAAGCGAACCGGACTATATTCCGGTCTTCCGAGCGCCGCCCGAACCGGCGCGTCCGGTGATGAACGCCAAGCAGTTCCAGGCGCTCAAGGGCGATCTCGATTCGGTCGAGAAGCGGGCCGACGCATTGCGACAGGCCTACCCGCCGTCCGCCAAAGCCGTCGCCGAAGAACAGGCGGCGCGCGACAAGGCGAAATCGAAGGCCCCGGACGCCCGTCAATAGCGACGCAGTTTGCCCCGCGCCCAGGGTCGATGCTATCAGAACCTCGCGCATCGCATGCGCCTGCGGGTCCAGAATCAGGGACTTATTGCCGTTATGAGCGACTTTCACCGGGTGCGGCGCCTCCCGCCTTACGTGTTCGAGCAGGTCAATACGCTCAAGGCGAAGGCGCGCGCCGCCGGCGCCGATATCGTCGACCTCGGGATGGGCAATCCGGATCTGCCCGCGCCCAAGCATGTGCTCGACAAGCTGGTCGAGACGGTCGGCAAGCCCCGCACCGACCGCTATTCCGCCTCCAAGGGCATTGCCGGCCTCCGACGCGCCCAGGCCGCCTATTACGCGCGCCGTTTCGGGGTGAAGCTCGATCCGGAGACGCAGGTCGTGGCGACGCTCGGCTCGAAGGAAGGCTTCGCCAATATGGCCCAGGCGATCACGGCGCCCGGCGACGTCGTGCTGGTGCCCAATCCCTCCTATCCGATTCACGCCTTCGGATTCCTGATGGCGGGCGGCGTCATTCGTTCAGTGCCGGCGCAGCCCGGTCCTGAATTCTTCACCGCGCTCGAGCGCGCGATCGTGCATTCGATCCCCAAGCCGATCGCGGCGGTGGTCTGCTACCCTTCCAACCCGACCGCGGCGGTCGCCTCGCTCGACTTTTATCGGGACCTGGTGCTGTTCGCCAAGAAGCACGAGATATTTGTTCTTTCCGACATCGCCTACGCCGAGGTCTATTTCGACGACGAGCCGCCGCCGTCGGTCCTGCAGGCGCCCGGCGCCTTCGACGTCGCGGTCGAGTTCTCCTCGATGTCGAAGACGTTTTCGATGGCCGGCTGGCGCATCGGCTTCGCGGTCGGCAACGAGCGGCTCTTGGCGGCGCTCGCGCGCGTCAAGTCCTACCTCGACTACGGCGCCTATACGCCGATCCAGGTCGCCGCCGCCGCCGCGCTCAACGGACCCGACGCTTGCGTGCGCGAAATGCGCGCGACTTACAAGCGCCGACGCGATGTGATGATCGAGAGCTTCGCCGCCGCGGGCTGGCCGATCGACACGCCCCGCGCCTCGATGTTCGCCTGGACGCCGGTGCCGGAGCGCTTCCGCCATCTCGGCAGCCTCGAATTCTCGAAGCTCCTGATCGAGAAGGCCGACGTCGCGGTCGCGCCCGGGGTCGGCTTCGGCGAGCACGGCGACGATTTCGTGCGCCTGGCGCTGGTCGAGAACGAGCAGCGCATCCGCCAGGCCGCGCGCGGGGTCCGGCGCTTCTTCGAAACCGCCGACGACACGCTGCACAATGTGGTGAAGCTCAAGAAGCCGGCGTGAGCGGCTCTGCTGGCAGCCGTCTTGAAACTCGATCCAGTCATCCAGCGGCTCAATTTTCGCGTCGACGCTGCCGTGCTCTCGCAAGATATAGAGCAGATTTGATTCGCTAATTAGTTCTATCCGCTTGCCATTGGCGGATTCGACGCCTTCCCGGCCGAGGGGGAGTTTCTATTGCGGCGCGGCGTTCCGGGGCGCGCGCCGGCAATTTCGCCCATTTGTTGGACGAACCCGGCCGCCGCCGAGGAGGCCGCCCACGCGGCTGGCAAAAAGGGCGAGAGCGTCGGCCGTCCGGTCGGTCGGCGCAATTCACCGCCCGGCTCCAGGCGCTCAACAGCCGCCGCCTGCGACCGCGGAAGTTCGCGCCGAAACAGCGAGGTGATCGGGATCACACCAGAATCGACAGATTAGGAATACGAAAAAGACGGTGAGTTTGGTTCTGTTCGGGCGATGTCGCCTCCCGGCCCCGTCCCGAACTTCAAATCCTAAGGGGCGGAGCGCGCCGCCATGTTGTTCGAGCGCCGGTCATTGTCGACCATATCGAGACTGCGGGGTCAGTCCCAGCAGGCGACGGGAGCGCCGTTTGGCGACGCTTCGTTCGATCCCGGACGCTACGCCCGCAAGATTCACATCGTTTCCGGCGCCGTGATCCTGGTCTGGATCGGATGCGTCGGAGCGTTGGTGTCGCGCGCCCCTCCGGCCGCCGCTCCCGATGTCGCCGTCGCGATACCGGTCCTGGCGCCAGCGGCGGCGCCGGCGACCGACGCTGCCTCCGATTCCCGTTACGACGCCATCGCCGAATCCAGTCCCTTCGCGCCCCCCAAGTTCGCGTCGCCTGGTCCGGATCTTTCGCGCCAGCCGGGCGCTGAACCCGCGCAGGCCCCTCAATCTTCAGCGATGACCGCGCCGGAGGAGGATCCGGCGCTGGCGATGCGTGAACCTCCCCGGATCAGCGAGATCGCGCCCTTGCCGCCGTCCCGTCCGACGGAATTCGAGCCGCCCTGGAGGCCCGCGGGCGGCTTCGACAAATGGACCGCCGTCTATGACATATCGGCGCGCAGGGTCTACCTGCCCGACGGTACGAAGCTGGAGGCCCACTCGGGGCTTGGCGACCGGTTGGACGACCCCCGCTACGTCGATGAACCCGACCGTGGGGCGACCCCGCCCCATCTCTATCAACTGACGCCGCGCGAGGCGCTCTTTCACGGCGTGCAGGCGCTGCGCCTGACGCCGGTCGGCGAAGGCGACGTCTTCGGCCGCGATGGACTGCTTGCGCACCCCTATATGCTCGGTCCGGACGGCGAATCCAACGGATGCGTGTCGTTCAAGAACTACGACGCGTTCCTGCGCGCCTATCAGAACGGAGAAATCAAGCGCCTGGCCGTCGTCGCCCGGCTGAACTGAAAGAGCTCGACCGGGCAGGGGAGGGCGCCCGCTGGAGGGGGGGTCACGGTGACGGTCGCCGATTTCGCAAAACGAGTTCGTCGAGGAGCCCCGCTTGACGACATGCGGCGGAGTGGGAACGGCGCGCCAGCCGACGCGCCTGCCGCCCCAGCGCCATAAGAGTCTCAAGAGCACCAACATGCTCGAACGCCCTTTGGCGAGGGATCAGGCCCTTGTCGGCCGTGGACTTCGACGCCGCGATCGGGCGCAAGGCGCCGGAAAAATCGCGGCGCAGGATGCCGCGTCATCCGAAGACCGCCTATTGCGCCGGGCGCGCTGCGCGGGCGAGGAGGCGCGAGAGATGGACGGCGAGGAGCGCGGTCGCGATGACGCCAACGGCGATGAGCGCGTCGCGGATGGCTTCGGGGGCGCCAGCATTGGCGGCGCCGAATCCAGCGGCGCTCAGGCCGGCGGCGCCGAACGCACCGATCGCGACATAGCCGAGCAGGGCGGGGAGCGAGGCGACCGTGCCAATGATGTAGGCGCCTGTGGAGACGCCTGAGAGGCCAAACGCGTAGCTGGCGATCGAGAACGGCAGCACGGGCGACACGCGCAGCAGGCAGACGAAGCGCAAGCCTTCGTCGGTGACCGCGGCGTCGAAACGGGCGAGCCGGCCGGAGAGGCGGGCGGCGATCAATGGTCGGGCGAAGGAGCGGGCGAGCCAGAAGGCGCCAAGCGCTCCCGCCATCACGCCGAAAGCAGAAAGCGCGAATCCAAGGACGATGCCGTAGACCGCGCCGGCGGCGACGCCGAGAAGCGAGGCCGGCACCACGCCGACCAAGGCGACGAGCGCCTGCAGGAGGGCGAAAACCAGCCAACCGCGCGGGCCGAGCGCCAGGATCGCTGCATCCGCCCGGGACAGCCAGGCTCCGAACGATGCCTGCCCGACGATGCCCACGATCGTCGCGCAGAGCAGCAGGCAAGCTGCCGCCAGGATTGCGATGCGCTTGCCGCTCATCGAAGCCCCTCGAACAAAGGCTCGGCGGCCAGGCGCCAGCTTGCCCGGCGGAAGCGGAAGGCGGTTTCCAGCACGCCAAGCCCGTAGGTGACCGAACGGCGGAAATTGATTGAGGAAGCTTCAGGGAAGTAGCGAGTTGGGCAGGAGATTTCGCCGACCGGCAGGCCGGCATAGATCGCCATGGCGAGCATCTGGTTGTCAAAGACGAAATCGTCCGAACAGCGATCGAGAGGCAGGACGCGAAGCGCGCGCGCGGACCAAGCGCGGTAACCGGTGTGGTACTCGGAGAGCTTGACGCCGAGGGTGAGGTTCTCGGCGAAGGTGAGCGCGCGGTTGGCGATGTATTTGTAGAGCGGCATGCCTCCGGCAAGCGCGCCGCGGCCGAGAATCCGCGAGCCGAGCACGGCGTCATAGTGGCCGGAGGCGATCATCGACGCCATCGCGGGCGCCAGCCTCGGCGAATACTGATAGTCTGGGTGCAGCATGACGACGATGTCGGCCCCGCGAGCGAGCGCCTCGGCGTAGCAGGTCTTCTGATTGCCGCCATAGCCGCGGTTCTGTTCGTGGACCAGAACGTGCAGGCCGAGGGACTGGGCCAGCGCCGCGGTATCGTCGTTCGAGGCGTCGTCGGTGAGGATGACGTCGTCGACAATCGCACGGTCGAGCTCAGCCACCGTGCGCTCCAGCGTCCGTGCGGCATTGTAGGCCGGCAGGATGACGGCGACGTGAAGGCTTCCGAGCATCGGGTCAGTTCGGGATTTCGATCACAGCGGCAACTATGACCGTGGCGAGGGGCTTGGCAAAAACGATGCCTGAAATGAGGCAAAAGCGTCCATGATGCTGATCGACCCCTCAAGACTGGTCCGTGGAGAATGTTAGATTATGGCTGGCCTCTTGGCCATCGCGGGCGCCGCAGTCGGTCGCGGTTACGAAGCCGCCACCCAGTTGTGGCGGCTCGAACCCCGCGCCATCCTGGAGTTCGGCGCCATAAGCGTCCCGCGATGCGGCAGCGCTTGCCGTCGACCGGCAGTCCAGCGCCGACTTCATGTCTCAGGGGCGAGCGGCCACGGCGCGTGCGTCAGCCCTCCGGGGCATCGTGCTGCGGAGCCCGCAAACCATCCACGGTTCGGATCGCCCGAGAACCGCCCAGCGTCGCCCGGAAAGGCTTCGCCGATATTTGAAGCCGTACTGAGATCTGGCTTGAAAAGCCGAAGGCACGGGACGCCGTCGTCCAGAAAACCGAGCCGCCAGATTCGCCTGCCTGGATAGCGTTCGATCGCCAGTCTGTTGAATTCTGGGTCGTCATTGATCCAGATCGTCTTTTCCTTGTCGATATCCGGGCCGTTGGAAACCAAAATTTCGTATTGCGGACCGTTGGACGAGTTTTCCACGATGATAAGGTTCCGGCCTCCGTGCCGGTCAAGTTCACGCGCGATCAACTCGTGGAGCGAACGCGGCCGAAGCCAACAGCAAGGCGCCGAATTATGATCATTGACCCACATGATAAAGGCCGGCGAGCCGGTGAATATGGAGCTAAGCGGAACGACCGAGCCGAGGACGAGCGCCAACGGCAGAACCCGACTTAGCGATAGGCCGATCGGAAGGTTCGAGGGTTTCCATTCGCGCAGGCTCTTAAACCCGAACATGATCGCTAGAATGACAAAACCAAACATCGGCGCTGCGTAATGCGCTAAGCCCCATGTCTCAAGCGACAATCCAAGTCCGAGGGAAGCCATCGAAAGCAAAAGCGTTGGCTCTCCCCTGAGAGCATAGATTCCGACAACGAACGGAATGAGGAGCGCAAATCCAACATAGAAGTTCCAAAAATTCCGGAACCGGAATATTTCCGCGGAGAATAACCCACGCCATGTTTTTTCACGTTCGTAGGTCACCGCTACGTTGTCAAGTTGGTAGTGGGTGCGGACGTACCGAACAGTCGATTCGGGTTCGGAACCGCGGCTTTGCGTCAGGAGGGCAGGCGCTGCCCCGGTCGTCTTGCCATAAAGCGAATAGGGCATGACCTTCCAATCCCCTGTCACCGCCTGATTGTCGGCGATCGTGAGGCCGAACCCCGCCGCGACCAAAACGATGGCGGCCATGCCGGCCGGGATCAGTGATTTCCGCTCAATTGCCGTCGATCGGAAAAAATGAACGAGAAGCGCCGCTCCAAATGGGATCGAGTAAAACATCCCCTCGTAGGGCCTGGTCGTCATCAGAATGGCGACGCCCAAGCCGACAGCGATCCCGTTCCATAGGCTCGGCCGCGATGTAACCGCCTTATAACCTCCAACCAACAAGACTCCGCCGAGAGCTGTGAACGCTCCACCCCAGTACGAATTGATCCAAAGACTAAATAGTCCAAAACGGATTATAACGATTAGAGCCGCAATAATCGCGTATCTTGCATTGATCCATTCACGCACCATCCAATACACAGCCAGGGTCAGCACGACCATGGACAGAAAAACGCCTCCCCAGGCTCCGATGCCCAACCAATAGCCCGCCAATATCGGAAACGACCGGAGCACCGGATAAATCGAGGCGTATGATGGAGAAATAATAACGAACACGGATTCAAAGTCCGGCAATAGCGTAACGTGATTGGCCAGATGTCCGCCGAGATATGTCCCGGCCTGCAGGAGGAGGCTGAACTCGTCCGGAACAGTCGGTTGGGGGATTCCAATGAACGGCGACAACGCCGCCCGCAAACCGATGGCCGCGCCGGCAATCAACGCTGCGCTTAAAAAAGGTCGCTGCGCGATTTTGCCAACAAGATCTTCGAATGTGTCAAACAGTCGAATCGGGTATTTCGCAATGAATATCGCCACTGCAAGCATGACTAGGGTCAGCGGCAGTTGCACCGCTTCGTATAAGCCAATTCTTCGGATAATTTCCTGGGCGAGGTGTAAAGCCAATTGCATTCTCATTGCTCGGCAAGGCGCAATTGAAGCTTTCGCCAAAGGGCCAAGAGTTGGACGTTTGCTACGATTGCGAGTGTAGATTGGGTCGACCCACAGGGTCAAGTCGGCGCTGTGAACGTGGCTGAGGCGCACTATTACAGTGACGCATGCTCAACTCTCTTCTTTCTTCAACTCGCTCGTGAGGGAATCTGTTGGTTGAGTTTTATGGCGCAACCCTCTGAAAACGTGATGGTTGCGCGACTAAGGCGAAGGTTTTGGCGACAAATCCTTTCTGATTCTCGAAACTCATGTTATCCTGCCCTTTCGCTCGATCGAGCGGCGCAACCAGCGGCGGGAAGGGACGTTCATCATGGATCAGCAGGCGGCGCCGGGGTCGAAGCGCCGGCTCAACGTCTTTGCCCGGGAGTCGCGGCGGGCGCGGATCTTCGCCCGGCTGCGCGAGGGCTGGTCCTATGCGGAGATCGCGCGCGAGCAGGGGCTGACGGGCCGGCGCGTCCGCCAGATCGTCGGCAAGGCGCTGGAAAAAAGGATCGTCGACCCGGCGGCCGACCACGCGCGCCTGCCGCTGATGCGGCTCGAGCCGGCGCTCAGGCTGGCGGCGCGGTCCCTGGTCCTGAGGCGCCGCGAAGCGGCCTCGAAGGACAATTCCAGCGCGCGGCCTTAAATGGATAAGGCGCAGGGCGCGTCGGATGCTTCGGCGCCTCATGGAGCATCCTTCGAGGCTCTTGCCGCGCAAGAGCGCCTCAAGATCAGGGCGGCGGGCTTTAGACGCGGCTTTCGAGGAGCCGGCTTGGGAGCTAAATTTTTATTTGGATTCGCGGATAAGCCCTTGAAAAGCCCGGATTGGCGGAAAGAAAGAGCTTTCGTTTGCTTCCCTTTTGTTTTCTTTTGCTTCCCTTTTGGCTTTCCTTTCCTTCCCTTTTACTTTCTTAGACTTCCCTCGCGACGAGCGGTCGGAGCGTAACGCCCGAGCCGGGCCGGCGCGAGTTTAACAGACGAATTTCGCGTCAATCTTCGTAATTGTCGATGACCGTGTCGGCGATCGCCCGCTTGGTGATGACCCCGACGATGTCGCTGACCCGCGGCCGGTTTTCGCCGTGAAAGACGATCGCCGCGCCCGAGCGGTGGCGCTTGAGACGCGCCAGCGCCAGGCTCAGGAGATCGACGTCGCGGCACACGACGATCTGCTTTTCGAGGAAGTCGTCGACCAGGCGGCTGGCGTTGCTGGCGCCTTCGCGCCAGAGCCCCGAGCGCGGCTGAATGAGGCCGACGATGCGGCCTTCCCGCTCGACGATGATGGCGCGCAGGTCGTCGACGTCCTCCCAGCCGATCGCTTCCCTCAGCGTGGTCCCGGCCTTGGCGACGATGAAGCGCCGCTCCATGATGTCCTGCGCCTGCTGCACCAGATAGAGGTTGACGTGCCGCTCCTTCGGGATGCGGTGGCCCCGGTGGCGCAGCTTGACGGTGTAGATCGTCTCGGAGATCAGCGCGCGCCGGATTCCGGCCGCGAGCGCGACCGCGACGATCACCGGGACGATGACCGCGTAGTCGCGCGTCATCTCGAAAATCATGATGATGGCCGTCATCACGGCGCCGGAGCTCGCCCCGACGACCGCCGCCATGCCGACGATCGCCGCCGAGGCCGCCGTCAGGCCGGCGTGCGGCAACAGAAAGCCCGCGCCCGCGGCAAAGGCCGCGCCGAGCGTCGCGCCGAGATAGAGCGAGGGCGAGAAAATGCCGCCCGAGGCCCCGCAGCCGAGGCTGATCGTGGTGGCGAGCAGTTTGGCGACGAACAGAAGGGCCAGAAGCCACGTCGCCGTCATGTCCTTGTCGAGGATCGTCTGGATGACGCCGTAACCGACGCCGTCGATATAGGTATGGCCGAAGGCCTGGCTGAAGCCGACCATCATCAGGCCGACCATCGCCATGCCGACGATGTTCTGGGTATAGACGTTTCCCGGCAGCTTCGGAAACGTGTCCTCGAAGAAAACCAGCAGGCGGATGAAGGCCCAGGAGGCGACGCCGCACAGGACCCCCAGCGCCGCGAAAGCGATCGCCTCCTCGACGCCGAACGACTGGGCGGGCGGAAACAGGATCTCGGGGACGGCAAAGGCCGGATTGGGGCCGATCAGGATGCGGCTGAGCAAAGTGGAGGCGCCGGTCGCGATGACGACCGGCAGGAAGGTGCGGTTCGAGACTTCGGGCAGCAGGATCTCGAGCGCGAACAGGACGCCCCCGATCGGGGTGTTGAAGGTCGCCGCGATCCCGGCGCCCGCGCCCGCAGAAAGCAGGGTGATCTTCTGTCCGGTGGAAAGCCGGATCGCCTGCGCGATCGAGGAGCCGAGCGACGCCCCAATCTGGATGATCGGCCCCTCGCGGCCGACCGCCGCGCCCGATCCGATCGACAGGGCCGAAGCGAGCGATTTGATGACCGCGACCAGGCCGCGAATGTTGCCCCTCTGATAGAAAACGGCGTCCATCACCTCCGGCACGCCGTGGCCCTTGGCTTCGGGCGCGAACCGCTCCACCAGATAGACGACGACGAGGCCGCCGAGGACCGGCGACAGGATCACCCAGTTGCCGAAGCGGCTCGGTCCTTCGAGAACGTTGGCGTCATACGCGATTTTGAAGACGCCATTGAACATGAGGTTGTGAATGAGGCCGATGAGCGAGCGCAAGAACACCGCGCCGACGCCAGTCAAGATTCCGACGCCCAGAGCAAGCAGGCAAAGCGTGAGCAGACTGACCCTATGTTCGAGCGCGTGGCCCGCGAGAGCGGGGTGCGGCAAGTCGTCGGTCGAGGCGGTTGTCGAAGCCATGGGAAAAGAACTCATTCACAAAGGACTGCCACAAAGGATGCACGAGGATCGGCGGGAAGCATGTCGACCTAAACCTGAAGGCTTGGTTATCAAAGCGTTTTCGCCGCGGCCCGCATTGCAATCATCGCGCCGAACGGGGCGCGACGCCCTCACGCATGACTAGGCGGCGCAACGGGCCGATCGCGCCCAGTGCGGCGAGGCCCGCCCCGCGAGCGAAATCGAGCGGCGCGAATCGGGTCAGCAGAGCCCGATTGAGGCCGTCGACGAGATTCGTGCGGTTCGCGATATCGGGCCGGCGCGAGCGTTCATAGCGCTCCAGAACTTCCGCCCCGCCGATGTCCCGGCCGGCAGCCCGCGCGCGTGACGCGCATTCCACGATCGCTTCGACGTCGCGCAAGCCGAGGTTCAGGCCCTGCGCCCCGATCGGCGGTAGAGCATGGGCGGCGTCGCCGACCAGAGCAAGCCGTTCGGCGGTGATCCTCGGAACGACCTGACGCGCCAACGGAAACAGGCCGCGCTCGCCCTCGAGGCGCATCGCGCCCAGGATCGAGTGCGCCTGACGCTCGATCTCGGCCGCCAGCGCGTCGTCGTCGAGCGCCCCTCGCCGGCGGGCCTCCTCGCTGGACATCGCCCAGACCAGACTCGATCGGTGCTGCGCGGACTCATTTGCCGGCAACGGGACCAGGGTGAGCGGGCCGTCTCGGGTGTGGAACTCGGTCGAGAAGTCAAAATGAGGCAGCCGGTGACTGAGAATGGCCGTCAATGCGCTCTGCGGATAGCGATGCGAGCGAGTCTCGAGCCTGGCCGCGCGACGGGAGGGCGAGGCTCGGCCGTCGGCGCCGACCACCATTTTAGCCGCGATCCGGCGCCCGTCCTCGAGACGCGCAAGCGCTTGCGCGGACGAAAACTCGTAGGCCGTGACGGAGAGGGCGACGCGTTCGACGCCAGGCGTTGTAGCCGCGTCGGCCGCCAACGCATCGGCCATTCGATCGTTCTCGACGTTCCAGCCGAAAGCGTCGAGGCCGATTTCCGAGCAAAAGAACTCGATCGGCCGCGGCGGAAAAAGCGCACCCGTCTGGTCGATCACGCGGAGCGCGCGCATCGGCGCCGCTTCGGCCGCGATCGCCGCCCACAGGCCGAGTGACCGGAGGTAGGCGGCCGACCGGTCGAGCAAGGCGACCGTGCGTCCCCGTCCCATTCGCTGCTCGGCGCCGCCGCTGACGACGTCGAATCCGGCCCGCGCGAAGGCGATCGCCGCCGTCAGACCCGTCAGTCCCGTTCCCGCGATCAGGACTTCGCAGGCGCGATCGGCTGGCTCGCCTGGGCTTCTCATTGTCGAATTCTCACGTAGGTTGTCGGGGCAGCGCCGCTTGATGAACGGGACGTCGCCGCTTGACTTTGATAAGGCCAGGGCCGCGAGGTCAAGCCGGCGTCGCCGGACAGGGCGATTTTGTCGCAGGAAGCGGGCAGGGAGGGCATGTCGATCGAGAAGCGACCGGTTCGCGTAGCTCAGGCCGCGGGATTCTCCGTTCATGTGTTCACCGCCTCCGGCGGCGCCGTCGCGCTGCTCGCGCTCTATGCGGCGATCGAGCGCAATTTTTCCGTGTGCTTCGCATGGCTCGGCCTGGCGTTCTTCATCGACGGGATCGACGGCGCCTTGGCGCGCGCGGCGCGTGTTCACGTGACCGCCGCTTCGATCGATGGCGCGGTCCTCGATCTGGTGATCGACTTCCTCACTTACGTGCTGGTGCCGGTCGTGGCGCTTTGGCGGTCCGACCTCATGCCGACCGATGTTTCATTTTGGATCGGACTCGTGGTTACGATAGCATCTGCGCTTTATTTCGCCGACACCCGCATGAAGACTGACGATCTCTGGTTTCGCGGCTTTCCCGCGACCTGGAACATCGTGATCCTGTATCTTTTTGTTCTGCGGCCGCCGTGGGTCATCAGCGCCGCGCTTCTGCTCGCGGCGGCGGCGATGATGTTCTCGCCCCTGGTCTTCGTACACCCGATGCGGGTCGTGAAGCTACGCAAACTCACGATCGGCGTGACGGTCGCATGGGTCGCGTTCGCGATCATCGCAATCGTCGAGAAGCTGCAACCTTCGGACTGGGTGAAGGGGGGACTGATTGCGACCGCGGCCTATTTTCTTGCTCTGCCGCTCCTGCGCGGCTCCCCCTGGGCAGGCGAGTGAAGGGCGTTCCACGGGACCGGAAATCGCCGCCTTGCCGCGACGCGCGAATCCTTGCTATAGGCCCGCCGCTGCGGCGGGATGTCCGTTCGTCGCCGGCCTCGTGGCGGAGTGGCTACGCAGAGGACTGCAAATCCTTGCACCCCGGTTCGATTCCGGGCGAGGCCTCCAGTTTTGCTTCACCCAGGGACGAAGAAAGTCCCGAATGGCGGACATTGGCGAATGGCCACAACTGTTTCGAGCGATGCGCAACGTCTCAACATGGTGAATGGCCAGCTGCGCACCGGAGATGTCGTCGACCAGGCCGTGCTGGCGGCGTTTCTCGAGGCGCCGCGAGAGCGGTTCGTCTCGCCGCCTTTCCGATCGCTCGCCTATCTCGATCGCGATCTGCCGTCGCTCGGAGCGAGGTCCCGCCGGCTCTTGCCGCCCCTGACCCTGGCGCGGATGCTGCAGGCGGCCGAAGTCAAGCCGGGCGAGAGCGCGCTCGACGTCGGCGGCGGATCCGGCTACGGCGCCGCATTGCTGCACGCTATGGGGGCGAAAGTCGTGGCGCTGGAGTCTGACGCCGGCGCGGCGGCGGCGGCCCGAACCGAACTGGCGGGCCAGACCGACGTGGTTGTGGTCGAAGGCGCTCTCGCCGCGGGCGCGGCCAGTCTCGGGCCTTTCGACGTTATTGTCGTCGAAGGAGGTTTCCAGGTCCTGCCGGAGGGCCTATTCGCTCAGCTCGCGGATTGGGGGCGTCTGGTTGGAATCGATGCGGCGATGGCCGGAACCTCGCAGGCGGTCCTATGGGAAAAGAAGGGTGGAGCGATCAGCCGGCGCGCCCTGTTCGAGACGCGGGCCGATTGTCTCGACGGATTCCGGCCCGCGGCGAACTTCGCGTTCTAGAAATGTGGATAGGAGCCGCAGCGCCTCAGTCGCGCCGTCCGGCTCCAGTGTCTCATGTTTGTGACGGTTGGTCGAAAAATGGGCGATGAACGGCCTGTTTCTCAAAGCCTGGGTGGCGTCGGAATCGCCTTTGCCTATTATGGCCTATTATGCCAATTCCGCCCCGCTAAGGTGATTCGAGCCGGCCAGACGAAAACGGTGGGACCGAAATGAGTTTACCTGAACAAGGCGAGGCGAAACTCCGTCTTTGAGTTTTGGGTCGGGCGTGCGACTTTGGGGGATGGCGAAGGGCGCGTGGCCCTTTTGGATCCGGCGGCGAGGCGGCGATGAGTTGGGAGTTTGGCGCATTTCGCGGGCGGCGCCCGGTCTCCCTCGGTGCGAGCGCAGGGGCCGTCTTGCGCGCCGTGCTGTTCGCGACGGCGGGTCTGGCGGCGCTCGGGGCGGCAAGTGGGCACGCGGAGACGATCGGCGGCGCGCTCATCAAGGCTTACCTGAACAATCCCGACATCAACCAGCAACGCGCCGCGGTGCGCGCATCGGACGAGAATGTCCCCAAGGCCAACGCGGGTTATTTGCCGACGATTGACGCCCAAGCCAATGTTGGAATCGAGCGCGCCGACGCGAGCATCGTCGGCCCCCGCGGAAACGCTTCCGGCGGCGCAACGGTAAGCCTGCGCCCGCGCGGCTACGGCGTCACCGTCAATCAGAACGTCTGGAACGGCAACCGGACGATCAATTCGATCCGTCAGGCCGAGTCCGGCGTGCTCGGCGCACGGGAACAGTTGCGCAACACGGAGCAGAACACGCTGCTCGCCGGCGTCACGGCCTACATGAACGTTTTGCGCGACACCGCGATCCTGGAGCTGGATCGCAACAACGTCGATGTTTTGAAGGAGCAACTGCGGGAAACTCGCGACCGCTTCACCGTCGGAGAGGTCACCCGCACCGACGTCGCGCAGGCGGAAGCGAGCCTGGCCAGTTCGCAGGCGACCGCGTTGACGGCGGAATCGAATCTGCAAGCATCGATCGCCGATTACCGGCAGGTCATCGGCGATGAGCCGAAGAGGCTCGCCCCAGTAAGGCCGATCGCAAGGCCGCTGCCCAGGACGTTGACCGAGGCGATCGCGATTTCCCAGGTCGAGCATCCTGCGATCATTGCGTCGCTGCACGGGGTCGACTCTGCGCAGCTGCAGGTCAAGATCGCCGAGGGGGCGCTCTATCCCAGCATCGGTCTGACCGGCTCCATCACCCAGCAATACGACGCCAGCGGCGTTCCTGGCCTGCACGTGCTGTCGGGACAGGTAATGGGGCAATTGACCATCCCCATCTACCAGGGCGGCGCGGAATATGCCTCGACCCGGCAGGCCAAGGAGCAACTCTCGCAACAGGAACTGTCGACCGATCTGCAACGGGACCAAGTCCGCGCTGCCGTCGTCGCCGCCTGGGGCGCCCATCAGGCCTCGGTCGGCGTCGTGCGCGCGGCCAGGGCGTCGGTCTCGGCCAACGAGGTCGCGCTTCAGGGCGTGCGCGAGGAGGCCAAGGTCGGCCAGCGCACGACCCTGGATGTGCTCAACGCTCAGCAGGCTCTGCTCAACGCCAGGGTGCAGCTCGTGTCGGCCGAACACGACGCAGTCGTCAATTCCTATTCGCTTCTCTCGGCGATCGGACAACTCAACATTCCGACCCTTGGGCTAGCGGTCGCCGAATATGATCCGCGCGTGCACTTCGATCAGGTCAAGAACAAGTGGATCGGCCTCAGGACCCCTGACGGAAAGTAGAGATCGGGCGCCTCGATGATCGCTTGCCCGCTACGGCGCCAAGCGTTTATCCTTGGTCGGAGCCCAATTTGATTCGGCCTTGGGCGGCGGCGAGCGGGCATACCGGCCCGCGTTCGATTTCGCCCTCGGTCGGCGTGGCGCAAGGCGCTTGAAACAAGGCCTCTAAGAAGGGTCAAGGCGGTGCGATGAGCGCAATCATTTCGAATACCGACGATCGCGAGCTTGAAGCGCTTCGGCGGGCGCAACGCGCCCACGAGCCGTCGATGGAAGAGATTCTCGCCTCGATCCGCAACATCATCGCCGACGACCACGAGCCTGTGAAGACCGCTGTGGGGGCGCCGGCGGCGCCGAGGCCCGCCGCCCCGGCCGCTGGTCCGCAGATCGTCTATTCCAAGGGCGCCGGATCGACCCAGCCTGTCGCGCCTGAAGGCGCGACAGGGGCTCCGGAGACGAGCACGCCGAGGGTGGTGTGGCGCCAGGAGGAACCTTTCGAACGGGACACTTTGGACCCGGAGGCTCAAAGCGGCGAGGAATTTTTGCTGTCGCCCGTAGCCGAGCGGGCGGTGAATGTCTCGTTCGGAGCCTTGTCGGCCAATCTCGCCCTTCGCGGCGCCGAACTCGCTGACGGCTTGGTGCGCGAAATGCTGCGCCCGATGCTCAAACAATGGCTCGACGACAATCTGCCGAGCATTGTCGAGCGACTGGTGCGCGCGGAAATCCAGCGAATCGCTCGCGCGCCTCGGTAACCGATCCGGCCAAGATCGCGCGTTGACTTGCGGCGCCGTGATGGGCTTAAAGCCGTCGCGGTTTCCCGTCGCTCGCGTTCGCAACGCTGGCGCCGTCCGGAAGCCGCACATCCAATTCTGATACCCGTCCCCCAGGCGGGGGCGGCGCGGTTCGAAATTCCATGATGGACAAATTTTTTGACTCCGCCGCGGTCGAAGGCCGCGTCTCCGCGCTGTGGGAAGAGACCCGCGCATTCCAGTCGGGTCGCCCCGACCGGGCGGATGCCCAGCCGTATTGCGTCGTCATTCCGCCGCCGAACGTCACCGGCAACCTGCATATGGGCCATGCGCTCAACAACACCTTGCAGGACATTCTTTGCCGCTATCAGAGGATGAACGGCCGCGACGTCCTGTGGCAGCCGGGCGTCGACCATGCCGGGATCGCGACCCAGATGGTCGTCGAGCGAATGCTCGCGGAGCGGCAGGAACCCGACCGGCGAACGCTCGGGCGCGAGGCGTTTCTCGAACGCGTCTGGACATGGAAGGCCGAATCCGGCGGGGCGATCGTCGCCCAGCTCAAGCGGCTCGGCGCATCCTGCGACTGGAGCCGCGAGCGCTTCACGCTCGATGAGGGCCTGTCGCGCGCGGTCGCCAAAGTCTTCGTCCAGCTCTATCGCGAAGGTCTCGTGTACAAAGACAAGCGGCTCGTCAACTGGGACCCGAAGTTCCAGACCGCGATCTCGGACCTGGAGGTCGTGCAGGTCGAGTGCAAGGGATCGTTCGGCTGGTCGCGCGAGGACGGCTCGCCGCTCCACGCGGCGGCGCTCGCGAAGATTCTGGCCAGGAACCCGAACGGCCATCTCTATTACTTCGACTATCCGGTCGTGGACGCACAGGGCGAGGAAGCCAGCGAGCGCCTGACGGTGGCGACCACCCGGCCCGAGACGATGCTTGGCGACACGGCGGTGGCGGTCCACCCCGAGGATGCGCGCTACCAGCATCTGATCGGCGGGCGTGTCCGCCTGCCGTTGGTCGGCCGTCTGATCGCGATCATCGGCGACGACTATTCCGATCCCGACAAGGGGACCGGCGCGGTCAAGATCACGCCCGCGCACGACTTCAACGACTTCGAAGTCGGCAAGCGGCACGAGCGGGAGGGGGTGCGTCCCGTCAACGTCTTGGACTCGGAAGCGAGGGTTTCTCTCAAGGACAATCTCGACTTCTTCGTCGGCGTGGAAAGCGATCACGACCACGCGCGCCTCATCGCTGCCGTCGACGGTCAGGATCGCTTCATCGCCCGCTTGCGGATCGTCGAAATGATGGCGCAGGCTGGGCTCCTGGCCAGGATCGAGCCGCACGCGCACACGGTTCCACATGGCGACCGATCGAACGCCGTCATCGAGCCCTGGCTCACCGACCAATGGTACGTCGACGCCAAGACGCTCGCTCAGCCGGCGCTGGCGTCCGTGCGTGAGGGCCAGACCCAGTTCGTACCGAAGAACTGGGAGAAGACCTATTTTGAGTGGCTCGAGAATATTCAGCCGTGGTGCGTTTCCCGCCAACTGTGGTGGGGGCATCAGAATTCCGGCGTGGTATGCGCCCTGGGGCGCGGTCTACGTCGAGGAGACGGAAGAGGCGGCCTACGCCGAGGGCCTCGCCGACGGAGTCGAGCGCGGCGCACTGAGTGAAACGGAGGCGCGCGCCCTGGCGAGCGATCCTGCGCGGCTTGCCGAGACATTCAGCCGCGATGAGGACGTGCTCGACACTTGGTTCTCCTCGGCGCTGTGGCCGTTTTCGACCCTCGGCTGGCCGGACGAGACGCCCGAGCTGAAGCGTTTCTATCCAACCGACGTGCTCGTCACCGGGTTCGACATCATCTTCTTCTGGGTCGCCCGGATGATGATGATGGGTCTTCACTTCATGAACGAAATCCCATTCCGCGATGTCTACATTCACGCGCTCGTGCGCGATGCGAGGGGAGCGAAGATGTCGAAGTCGAAAGGCAACGTCATGGACCCGATCGATCTCATTGATCGTCTTGGCGCCGACGCGCTGCGCTTCACTCTGGCGGCGATGGCGGCGCAGGGGCGCGACATCAAACTTTCGCAGGCGCGCGTCGAAGGCTACCGGAATTTCGCGACCAAGCTTTGGAACGCCTCGCGCTTCGCCGAGATCAATGGCTGTGTTCGAATCGAAGGGTTCGATCCCGCGGGCGCGCGCCAGCCGCTCAATCGTTGGATTCTCGGCGAGGCCGCCAAAGCGGCGGCGGAAACGTCGGGAGCGATCAAATCTTATCGATTCAATGACGCCGCGAACACTGTCTATCGTTTCGTCTGGAGCGTGTTTTGCGATTGGCACCTCGAACTCGCCAAACCACTGCTCCAGGGCGCGACGGAGGCGGCGGCCAAGGTCGAGACGCAGGCGACGATCGCCAACGTTCTCGACACTATCTACGCCCTGCTGCATCCCTTCATGCCGTTCATCACCGAGGAATTGTGGGCGATCAAGGGGGAGGCCGGACCCAAGCGCGCAGGCCCGCTGGCGCTAGGGCCCTGGCCGAAGAACGGTTTCGAAGGCGACGAGGCGGCCGAGTCCGAGATCGCCTGGGTCGTCGACCTGATCACTGAGATCCGCTCCGTAAGGTCGGAAACGGGAGTCCCGCCCTCGACGCTGCTGCCGCTGGTACTCGTTGCGCCGGGCGAGCGGGCGGCGAGAAGCGCCGGCGCCTGGAGCGAAAGCATCAAGCGTCTCGCAAGGGTTGGGTCGGTCGAAACGGCGGACGCGCCGCCCGCCGGCGCGCTGCAACTGGTGGTGCGCGGCGAGATCGTAGCTCTACCGCTTGCGGGAGTTATCGATCTGGACGCGGAGCGGGCCCGTCTCGACAGGGAGATCGCGAAGGAAAGGCTCGAGATCGCCAAGGTTGAAGCCAAACTCGGCAACGGCGACTTCGTCGCCCGAGCGCCCGGGGACGTGATCGCGGAACATGAGGACAGGCTTGAGACGTTCCAGGAGCGGCTGGTTAAGCTTACCGGCGCGCGCGAGCGGCTCGAACGGGTCTGAAACCGCCGGATACGCGTGAATATGTTGCTTTCCGGCAACAGCGCGGACGCAAGTATCGGCGCCCGGGTTTCCGGCACCAATACGCCCCGATTGCGCCATAAACGGCTCGCACTTTGACGCTGGTTGACGATGAAAGTCGTACGCGTCGCGAGAGTCCCCTTCGGAGGAGCGCGGCGCGACTGGGTGGCGGGTCGGGGCGGTCGGGATCAAGATGCGCGTGTTCGCGTGTGCCGAGACTGGAGTTGGGATCGCACAGCGATCCATTCGACGCGGCGTCGCTCTGATGGCTTTGGGAATATTTGCTTTTACGCCCGCATTGGCCTTTGACGGCTCCGGCTCAAATGCTCCCGAGAAGATCCCGCTCAAAAACTTCAGTAGCGCGCAGCAGGCGCTTCGGGTGGGTCTCGACGATCTCAGGGCCGGGGACCTCGAGTCCTCGCTTGCGGCTCTCACTTACGCTGCGGAAGGGGGGCAGGCGATCGCGCGATGGAAACTTGGGGAGATGTACGCCGACGGGGTGGGGGTGGCGCGCGACGATCTAAAGGCCTACCACTTTTTCAATCAGGTGGTCGAAGACTACGACGAGGACCAGCCCGACCGGCGAAGCTTGAGCCTGGTCTCCAGCGCGTTCGTCGCCGTCGGCGTCTATTGCCTGAAGGGCATTCCCAACAGTGAGGTCCGACGCGACCCCGAACGGGCGCACGAACTGTTCCAATATGCTGCGACGACCTTCGGCGATCCGAATGCTGAGTACAATTTGGCCAACATGTATCTGGTCGGCGAAGGGGTGGTCCAGAAGGACAAAGGCGCAGCCGTGCGTTGGCTGGCGTTGGCCGCGGCGAAAGGCCACCGTTCGTCCGAGGCCCTGCTCGGGCACATGCTGTTCACCGGTGACGGCGTGCCGCATCAGCGGGTGAGAGGCCTGATGTGGCTCGCAGTCGCCAGAGACGGCTTGCGGGATCCCAAGGACGAATGGATTCGGGAACTCCATCAACGCGACTTCGCCGCCGCCACCGACGAGGAACGCCAGATGGCCGCTGCGCTCCTCGAAGCGCGCGCCAAAGGCTTGACGCATTCGGCAAAAAGCCTGTTCAGGTCCATGAACCCCCTGCGCCCGGTCGACGGCGCGAAGTTGGCTGGTTCGCCGGCGACGGCGGCGGACGCGACGAAATGAAACGCAAGGCGCAAGGCGCTCGCGCCGCTTATCCAGGCATCCTCGCCCGTTAAGAACATCATCCTCCCAGTGCGCGCGGCGCTCGTTATCGATGCCAAGATATCGTTCGTCCGCGGGTAGCCTTTTGAAGCGCTTGCGGCGTCCTTTGATGCGCTAGGTTTCGCCTCGCTCAAGAAAAGCTCGTGGATGCGGTAATACTTGCCGCCGCTTGCCGAACGGGCGAAGCGGGGCGGCCGCGTCGTCCAAGGCAAGGGGGTTGTCGAGACCGACGCTATCGCCTTTAAGGTCTTACCGTCTCGGGGCTCCCCAATGCGCTCATCGAATTGGACTTACAAGACAGCCGGCCAGCTCGCCGCGGCGCTCGCCGCCAAAGAGGTCTCCGCCGTCGAATTGGCGCGCGAGGCGATCGACCGGATCGAGGCGTGCGAGCCGAAGATCAATGCGGTTTGCGTGCGCGACTTCGCCGCTGCGGCCGAGGCGGCGCGGCGAGCGGACGCGAGGCTTGCCGCGGGCGAGCGGGGACCGTTGCTCGGCGTGCCGATGACGGTCAAGGAATCGTTCAACCTCTCCGGGACGCCGACGACCTGGGGTTTTGCCGAGCATCGCAATTTCATCGCCGCCGAGGACGCGCTCGCCGTTCAGCGGCTCAAGGCGGCGGGCGCGGTCATTCTCGGCAAGACCAACGTGCCGGTCGCGCTCGCCGATTGGCAGAGCTACAACGACATTTACGGGGTCACCAACAACCCTTTCGATTTGTCCCGTTCCCCCGGGGGCTCGTCCGGCGGATCCTCGGCGGCGCTGGCGGCGGGCTATGGCGCGCTTTCGATCGGCTCCGACATCGGCGGGTCGCTGCGCGTGCCTGCGCATTTCTGTGGAATATTCGCCCACAAGCCCACTTACGCGCTCGTTCCCTATAGGGGCCACGCCTTTCCGGGGGTTTCGCCGCTGCCGGGCTCGGTCGACCTCTCGGTCATTGGTCCGATGGCGCGCTCGGCTGACGATCTCGAGGCCCTGCTCGACGTGATCGCCGCTCCCGACGAACTCGAGGAAGGGGTCGGCTATCGCTTGCAATTGCCGCCTCCGCGTCATGCGCGGCTCGCCGATTTCCGGGTGCTCGCGCTCGACGCCCACCCGCTGACGCCGACGGAAGATTGCGTGCGCTCCGCGATCGGCGAACTCGCCTCCGGCCTCGAAAAGGCCGGCGCGGCGGTTGCGCGCGCGAGCGATCTGCTGCCCGACCTGACGTCCGGCGCGCGTCTATACATGCGGCTCCTGATGGCGACGATGGCGGCGCGCTTTCCCGCCGAGGCGCATGAGCGGCTGCGGAAGGCGGCGGCGGCGCTCGACCCCGCGGACACGAGCCTGCGCGCCGAACGGCTTCGCGGCGCCGTCGCCTCGTTCCGCGAATGGTCGGCCGACAGCGACAGACGCAAGGGCTTGCGCGCGCGCTGGCGGGCGCTGTTCAAGGCCTTCGACGCCGTGGTTTGCCCGGTGACGCCGACGCCCGCCTTCCCGCACGATCATTCGCCGGATCAGGAAGAGAGGCGGCATATGATCAATGGCGAGCCCAACGCCTATCTCGACAATCTGCTGTGGCCCGGCGTCGCGACGCTGCCCGGCCTGCCGGCGACCGCGGCGCCGATCGGCCGCTCGCCCGAAGGCCTGCCGATCGGCGCCCAGATCATCGGCCCCTGGCTCGAGGACCGCACGCCGATCCAGCTCGCCCGCCTGATCGAGCGGGAGTTCGGCGGATTCGAGCCGCCGAAGGCCTTCGCCGTCTGAGGAGACGTTCCGGCCCCGCCAAATTTTTCCAAGCCATTCCAAGCCGGACCAAGAAAAACCAAGCAAAACCAAGAGAAAAAAGCTTGGATTTGCTTGGATTTGCTTGGATTCCTTCGAGCGAATCGGGACTTTTCAATGGGTTATGGCGAACTCCAAGCCAAAACAAATCATCAGGGTTTATAACGACCATGTATGCCATGTGATATGCGCCCGCGGAGCCATCCGGGCGCCATCCGCCCTCGACCTTGCGCTCGCGATTGCTTTGCCCATGACGAGGGGCATGGTAACACAGCTTTGGATTTTCAGCAAAGAATTGTTGGCTCTTATCGCGGCAGCTGTTGGTCCCCAAAAAATCGGGCCAACGGGGCTCAAGACCTGCAAGGCTTCAACGCGTCATGGCCGGCCTTGTGCCGGCCATCCACGCGGTTGGGCGCGCCGAGCACACGGGAAGACAAGCGGCGGCGAAAAGCGCTTATTTCGTGGGACCTTGCAGCGGTGGGGCGTGGATGGCCGGGACAAGCCCGGCCATGACGAGAGGGGATCGAAGGCAAGCAAGCGATCACGGTCGACCAATAGCTAACGCGATAAGAGCCGAAATGCTCGATAGAAAATGTTGCACCTGGCGCGCGGGGGCGCTCCATGCGCCGTCGCGGCGGGCGGCTAAGGTCAAAGCAGCCGCGCCTGTTGGCCGTCGGTCTCGCGGCTCGCCTTTTTGAGGCTCTCGGTGTGGCCGAACGGGACTTGGGGCCGCTTGCCCTCGATCACTTGCGCCGCGGTCAGGATTTGCAGCCGCGGAACCTTGCCGCCGCCGCTGTCGTAGAGACCGGCCGAGGCGGCTTCTTTCTCCATTTCGCGGGTCGGCGGGTTGAGGGTGAGGAAGATGCCGAGCTTCGCGCCTTCGCGCTCCATCGTGCCCTTGAGGTCGCGGACGTGGGCTGAATTTGTCGCGCCGCCCTTGACCGAGATGATCGCCATCTGCGGCTTGTTGTCGGCGTCGCGGAAATGCAGATAGCCGTCGATCCCGCGATCCATGCCCTTCTTGCCGCCCTTGTAGGGCTGGCCGCCGATGGTGGCGACGATCCATTTCTGGAACTCGTGCTTGTCGCGCTCGGCGAGGTCGCGCGCCGCGTCGGCGTCCTTCGGCACGCCGTGGACTTCGTAGGCGATGCCGGGAAACGCCTCTTTGAGCCGCCGCTCGATCAGCGCGATGGCGAGATGCGTCACGTCGATGCCGATCCACTGGCGCTTGAGCTTTTGCGCCGCATGAACGGTCGTGCCGCAGCCGCAGAACGGGTCGAGCACGACATCGCCTTCGTTCGATGACGCGCAGATGATGCGTTCCAGAAGGGCGAGCGGTTTTTGCGTCGGATAGCCAAGGCGTTCCTGCGCCTGTGAATTCATGGGCGCGATGTCTGTCCACACGTCTCCGAATGCGCAGTCCCTGCTGCTCGTCCAGATAGCGCTTAAAGTCGCGGGACATTCCCGTCGGCTTGGCCTGAACGATACAGGCCGTCCTCTATCGAGCTTCCTGCATCCGGTCTTCCTTCGTCCATACGCCACACTCGCGTTACCCCTAGAAACTCGTAAGTGACGGTTTGGCGCGTGTTGAGCCCATTCCGGGTTGATGCAGGTCTGTCCAGTCATGTAGATCCGGCCTATCCTTCATCATTGTGACTGTACTTGTCGCCATCGTCTTCATAGTACGTTATCTGAGTCATACGTCTGGTGACATCGAAGTTGCGCATTCCAGTAACACTGCCTCTGCCTTCGTGTAGCAGAATAACAACGTCATGGTATGCGCGGCACAGCTTCTTCGCACTCAAACTGTTTGCTGTCGTCCGCTTCCAGATAATCTCGTTCACGAAGATTCGCAGGCGCCGAAAATTGCGTCCAGCAAAATCTTCAGATAATGGCTCGCGGTCGGATCGCAGTGCAGATAGAGCGAGCCGGTCGGCTTCAGCACCCGATGCAATTCGATCAGCCGAACCGCCATCATCGCCAGATAGGCCATCATGTCGTTTTCGCCGAGCGCCGAGCGCATCGCCTTCAGCATGATCGCCGCGTCGGAATGGCCGCCGGTCAAAACTTCGTCGAAGGCGCGCTCGGCGGAATTCGTTCCAGTGCCACGTGTCGTCGAACGCCTCGATCTGCGCCTGCGACTGCGCGCCGCCCGGCGCCTTGAACAGCACGTTATAGGAGGCGTTCGAGTTGAAGGGCGGGTCGAGATAGATGAGATCGACGCTTTCGTCCGCGATGCTGGCGCGCAGCACCTGGAGATTGTCGCCGTAGAAGAGCTTGTTGACCATGCCCCCGCCACTGTTTCCGACGCCCAACTCGTCACCTATTGCGCCGACGATTGCGAGTGCGCACACACCGTTATCGTTCTATTTTTGTTCTAAAGCATTCGCTGTCGCCTGGCAACCCGGAACTTTGGTGGTGTCCCAATTTGGATTCACCGTTTCCTGCCATCGCGGACAAAGACCCATCCCGTCCGCTGGCGCCTTGGGCAACTGCCGCCGCCATCGGTTGCTCTTGCCATGACGAGGGCACAACCGCCGCGGTTTTGGATTTTCAGCAAAGAATTTGTTCGCGCGGCAGCGAAACGTCCTATTGCGGCACGCGAAATTTTGTCACGTCGATTTCCGCGACGGGCTTTTCGGAATGCGGCGTGCCTTCCGGAACCCAATTATATGGAACAGCCTGCGCCCGAAACACCAGACTGTTGAGAAAGGTCTTGCCGCCGACCTGCCTTTTTCCCACGTACGGAGTGACATACTCCCACACGATATCGCCGTCTGGAGTGATCTGGAAAAACCGCCCGTCCATGCCCTCGTCGATCAGCGTGTCGCCATTCGGCAGACGCTGCGCGCTGCTGACGAACGAGCTGAAAAAGCTCCAGACCGGCCGGCCGGAATCTTCGCCGGTATACTGCCAGACGATCTCCTTTTTGATGGGATCGATCTCGAGAACCCGCGAGCCGGCGTAGATGCCCAACGCGGCGGGCGGGAATCCGGCGCCGCCCTGATCGTCGAACAGCAACAAGTCTCCGGCGCCGGGCAGACCCTTGGGAATGATATAGGCGTCATGCTGACCGGAGAGCTGATCAACCGGACGCGGAATCGTCTTGGTGAGGATGCGTCGATCCTGGACATATTCGCTTCCGGGGAAATATGGGCCGAGTCGCCACACGATCTTGCCGGTCTTCTTGTCTATGATCGCAACGAAATTGCCCTTGCGAGAATCGAAGATCAGATTGTCGGGGGCGAAGCGGGAATCTCCGGCGTCATACCAGCGATTTGGGCCCACGACTTGCATGTCGTTGATTTCGAGGTAGCCCCATATCTCCTCCGGATTGTGCGCCACCCTTTCACGAAGGTAATGGAGTCCCTCGGGCGAAAACCCGAATTCATCCAGATGCTCCCCGGCCACCCACTTCCAGACGATGGCCCCGGCGGGATTAATCTCGTAGATTCCTTGATCGCCGAGCTCCTTCGGACCGAGCTCCTCTACAGCGTGGGGGATGGTGACCAGCAACAAGGTATCGCCGTTCGGCAAGCGAGCCCAGTCGTGATTTTGTCGCGCCGAGCCTCCCGGCGCCTGTTTTCCCCACTCCCAGACTGTCTTACCATCCCAATCGAGCTCGCCGACGGTCTGATTGCTGAATATTCCTCCCCGCCGATCAGGGCCATCGGACAGTTGCAGAAAGACGTGCCCCCGCTGTCCGCCGATCAATTCCGGGTTAATCACTTCGCCGGGCAACCCTACATGGGGCCATCGATGAACTTCGTTGCCGTCCATATCGACGAGGTGAGTTGCGCCATCGAGGGCGCTGAAGCAAATGAAGCTGTTATAGGCGCGGGTCGGGTCATAGATCGTCACGCCGGTCGGATAAATCCTCGGAGACGCCGAGGCTATTCCAGCGAACGTGGAGCCGACCAAAGCCGCGGCCAAGAGGGCAACCGGACGAAATTGAGCTCGCGCCAGCATTGGCTATCTCCATCTTCCAGGATAAGGGCGTAGCCGCAAGGATAACCCCATGCTTTCCATACGTCAGTAGAAAGGATCGACTATATCAAAACCCGTGGGAAGAGTCGCCCGAGCGGCCTCGGCAGATCAGGGCAATCGGGTGAAGAAGTTGGCGATTAAGGTAAACGCCCCGCGCCGCCGCCATGCCATCATGCCAACACAAAAGCGCGGTCAGTTGGCTCCCAATTCGGCCATTATCTCAACCGATAGGGACCTGCATGAGCAAGTGGTTCGTATCGACGACCCGGACGATCGGGGCGGGATCGCTGAAAGAGGTCGAGTGGCTGCTGACGCCGTGCGCGAGCGAGGAGGCGGCGAAGGAAATCGCGGTCAAGGCGATCGTCAGGGGTCTGAGGGTCGAGGCGGGGACGGCGCCCGGCGTCGAGCCGAAAGTCCGGCTCGGATGGCGGGCCGCCCATCACTGGGCCCAGTCGTCGAACCAGAACGCGGTTCTGAACCTCCAGCGGCGCCTGCTCGAGTTTGCGGCCTAGATTCTCGCGCGTATAACACGCGGCGCGCGTCGGCGGCGCCATCGGATCGATGAGGGAGCGGGCGCCGTCCACCACTTCATATCCGGACCCACGCACTGCAAAAAAGAAAGACCGCCTCGCGGCGGTCTCTCCGAAATCGGACCTGGCGTTTAGTCAATCGCGGCATCTTATGTCGATCCTGTTAGGGACAGGCATGCCGATATCCATCGTAGCCCAAATAGCTTCCGCTACGAGGGTCATACGATTTGAATCGCCGCATGCAGTACGCGACTGAATCGTCCGGCGGGGGCGCGTAATACGTCGAGGGTCCAGCCGCGACTGCATCGTCCGGCGGGCGCGCGTAATACGTCGGGGGTCCGGCATAGTAGCGACGGCGCCAATAATGACGGCGCCAGTAATAATGCGGTTGGCTGTTGGCAATGGCGCTGCCAATGATGGCGCTGCCAATAACGCCGGCCACGACCCCGGCGCCGAGGGCCCAGTCGTCCAACCAGAATGCGGTTCTGAACCTCCAGCGGCGCCTGTTCGAGTTTGCGGCCTAGATCGTCGCGCGTATAAGACGCGGCGCGCGTCGGCGGCGCGCGAAAACTCCACGCCTCAAATTTGGACATGGCTGACTTCCTCATCCGACAATTGGCGCGCTCCTGGGCGACGCCGGCTCTGATCTGCCTGGCGGCGTTCCTGGTCCTGTTCGCGCTCGCCGGCCAGACGGTCAACGCCCCGTTTGTCTATTATTCTCCGCGATGAAGCGTAACGCGGCGCTGGATTTCCTGCGGGGATCGGCGGCGTTCGCGGTCGCGATCCCGCATTACCTGACGACCAACGCGCCGTTTCAGCCGCTCGCGGAGGCGAGCGCGATCGCCGGCGTCGAGGTGTTCTTCGTGCTGAGCGGCTTCGTGCTGGCGCCGCAGATCGTCGATTTGGTCATCGGCAAGCCCAAGCGCAATCTCGGGGTGTTTCTCGCCCGGCGTTGGATGCGCACGATCCCGCCCTACGTCGTCGCGCTGATCGCGGTCGCGCTCCTGACCGGCGAGCTTCTGACCCGCGACTGCCTGCGCTACCTCTTTTACGTCGAGAATTTGTTCGCCTTCGCCAATCACACCGATTTCTATCCCGTCGCCTGGAGCCTCGCGGTCGAGGAATGGTTCTATCTCCTGTTCGCCCCGATCCTGTTCGCCGTCGGATGGCTGCTGGCGCGCAGCGACCGGCGGATGGAGGCGGCGTTCGCGGTCCTGTTCATCCTCGCGGTGGCGGGGTTGCGGTTCAGGTTCGCGCCCGGCGACTGGGACTTGAACGTCAGACGGGTGACGATGTTCCGGATCGACTCGATCGTCTGGGGCTTCCTTCTTTTTCTGGCGTTCGAGCGCTGGGCGCCGCGCGCGCCGTCGCGGCTGGCGGGACGCCGGCTGCTCATCGCCCTCGTCGCGCTTCTCGCCGGCTCGATCGCGCTCGAGCTTTGGCTCGCGATCGCCGCCCTCGACGGCGGCGCGGGGCCCCGCGAGGCGTTCCCCTATGCGTCGGCGCTGTTCGGCATGATTCTGGTCGGCGTCTTCGCGCTTGCCGACGGGGCCTTCGGCGGAAGCCTCGTGCGCAAGTTCAGCTTCTTCATCGGCCGCATTTCCTATTCGGTCTATCTCTTTCACATCATTGTCGTCATGGCGCTGAAGCCGAAGATCGCGTCATGGCCGCTCGCCGCCCAGCTTGCGGTTTATTGCCTTGTGATCTGCTCGTTTTCGACCCTGTTCTGGTCCGGGTTCGAACGCCCGATCCTGGCGGCGCGGCCTGACTATCGCCCGCGGCCGCCGGCCCTCATCCCAACCCCTCTCCCGCATCGGGCGTCGACGGACGGGCGTTCTTCCGAACGCCCTTTGGCGTCGGATGAGGTCCGGCCGCCGGGCGTGCCTCGCCGCTTCCGTCCGGCGTGGGCCGCGCTCGCGCTCGGTCTCGCCGTCCTCGGCGCGGGGGCGCTGGCCCGCGGCGCCTTCATGGCGAACCGGCCCTACGCCTTTTACGCCCTCATGGTCGCGACCGCGGCGCTGGCGCTGGCGCTCGCCGACAGAGCCCGTCCGCCGCTGGCGCGCGGGGCGGGGATCGCGGCGCGGGCGCTGTTGCTGTTCGCGCTCGCGCTGCCGCTCGCCGATTTCGCGTTCAGGGCCTCGACCGGCCTGCCGCTCGCCGCCTCGGCGGCTGAGCCGACCTACTCGTATAAAGCGGCGCACAAGAATCCGACCGCCTTCGCGATGTGGTGGTTCTATTATCTCAACGAATGGATTCGCGACGACGGCATCCGGCGCTCGATTGAGATGCCGGACCCTGAGAAGAAGCTTCCTTTTGTCATGATTCCGGGCGCTTCGGGGCGCATGTTCAACACCACCATCAAGATCAACAATCTCGGCTTTCGCGGACCGGACCTGCCGCGCGACAAGGGCGGCGCCTATCGCATCTTCGCGCTCGGCGAGTTGCAGACCTTCGGCCCGACGCTGCGCGACGGCGAAAAGCCCTGGCCCGAATTGCTGCAGGACCTGTTCGACCGGCACGCTTCGTGCGGCCGCAAAATCGAGGTCGTCAACGCGGGAACGGAGGCCTACACGCTCGAAGACAATCTGGAGCGGATGCGTCGCGACATCCTGCCGCTGAAACCCGATCTGATCCTCAGCACGCACGGGATGAACGGCCTGCTGGCGCTCGGGCTCAGGCGACAATTCGAGACCAACGAACCGGGAATCCGGCCGCGCGCCTCGCCGCTCATCGGGCGCGCGGTGCTGACCATCGAACGTGCGGTTTACGATTGGAGGGTCGGGCGCGCCCCGCGGCCGCCGCCGGCGGTCCTAAAGCCCTTTTCCGACGATGAACTGTTGCGCAGCCGCTATGCGCAAGACTATCGCAAGCTGATCGCGCTCGCGCGCGACCATGGCGTCGGAATCGTGCTGAGCACTTCGGCCATGGCGGTCAACGCGAAGAGCCCGCGCGAGGTCAAGGATTTCTACGGCGCGGTGTTCAAGCCGATCGACGACATCATCGCCGCCAACGCCGCCCACAACCGCATGGTGCGGCTGCTGGGCCGGGATGAGGGGGTTCCGGTGATCGACATGGCCAAAGGCGTCGATGGACTTTGGGACGACGATCTCTATCTCGACATCGTCCATTTTACCGAGGCCGGCAACGAGCGCGCAGCCAAGCTCATGTTCAAGGCGCTGCTGCCGATCCTTAAGGGCAGGGGCGTGAGGTGCGCGATCCATTGATCCGCGCCCGCGCGTCGCCCCGCTGTTGCCATTGCGCCCGAACCGGGGCAGGGAGATCGAGCCGCCGCCTCGAACCCGGGTCAGCCCCCTGATGGCCAGCGAGTCCAGTCTCGAGCCCGACCGCTCGGCATCCGCGCACACGCGGTGGGGCGTGCTCGGCAATGCGGCGTTCCTTGTGATTCTCATCGCCACTTCCGCCTCGAGCGTCGGCGTCGCCATGTTCGACACGTCGATGAGTTGGCTGATGACCAGTCTCAACCCGAACCCAATGGTCGTGTCGGCGGTCCAGGTCGCCACCACTCTGCCGATGTTTCTGCTGACGATACCCGCCGGCGCGCTGGCGGACGTCGCCGACCCGCGCCGGCTGCTGATTGTCGCCCAATTCGCCGTCGTGGCGGTCGCCATCGCCTTCGCCGCGGTGGTGTCGTTCCATTTGGCGACGCCGCCGGCGCTTCTTGTCGCCACATTCCTGCTCGGGGCGGCCGGCGCCCTGGCCGCGCCCGCCTGGCAGATCATCACCCCGCTTTTGGTTCCGCGCGACGATCTCGACAAGGCGATCGCGATCAACAGCGCCAGCTACAACGTGAGCCGCGCGATCGGCCCCGCGCTCGGCGGGCTGGCGATTTCGGCGCTCAGCATCACAGTGCCGTTCTGGGTCTATGTGTTCGCCGCTCTGGGAGTTCTGGGGGCGTTGCTGTGGTGGCGCGCTCCCCGCAAGGCTCCGGAGACCTTGCCGGCCGAACGCCTGATGAGCGCAATGAGCATTGGCGTGCGCTACGCCGAGAACAGCCGGGATCTCGACGCGACGCTGATCCGGGCCGTCGCCTTCTTCCCCTTCGCCAGCGCCTATTGGGCTCTTCTCCCCCTGGTCGCGCGCACCCAGATGCACCAGGGAGCGGAAGTCTATGGCGCGCTGATGGGCGTGCTGGGCCTGGGATCGATTGTCGCGTCTTTCGCGCTCGGTTGGCTGAAGCAGCGAATGGGGCCGAACGGCTCGGCCGCCGCGGGAACCATCGGCACGATCCTCGCGCTCGCGCTTTTCGCCGCCGCCCGGCATCCCGCGGTCGCATTCGCGGCGAGCTTTATCGCCGGCGCGTCCTGGATCGTGGTCCTGACCTCGATGTTCGTCTCCGCTCAGGTGGCGCTTCCCGACTGGGTTCGGGGCAGAGGCATGGGGATCTTCCTTACCGCCTATTTCGGCGCCATGACCCTCGGCAGCGCGGTCTGGGGCGAGGTCGCGAGCGAAAAAGGGCTGCCCTTCGCCCTCTCAGTCGCCGGCGCCGGCGCGGCGCTGGGCTTGCTTCTGACCGGACGCTGGAAGCTGGAGACCGGCGCGGCGCTCGATCTCGCGCCCTCCATGCGTTGGCAGGCGCCGGCCTTCGCGCAGCGCCTCGAAGGCGATCAGGGGCCGGTTCTGATGATCGTCGAATACGGGATCGACCCGAAAGACAGCCCGGATTTCCTGGCCTTGATGCAGGAAATCGGCCATGAGCGGATGCGCGACGGCGCTTATGCGTGGAACGTCTTCAACGATCCTGACGACCCCGGCCGGATCGTCGAGACCTGCCTCGTCCACTCCCTACTCGAACTGGAATACCGTCGCTCGCGCGAAACCAAAGCCGATCAGCTGGTCGAAGACCACTTGCAGGAATTTCTCAGAGAGCCTGCCAAGACGGTCTATTTCATCGCCTCGAAGCGACGCCATCACGGGTGGCGAAAGCGGCGTCGCCGCGCCAAGGCGTGAGGCCGCCGACGTTGCGGCGACCCTGGAAATCTGGCCGAACATGATCCATGCCTGGTCGGTATGGAACGCGCGTCTGGAGCCGGGCCGGCGGGCGCTGGCGAGCGCGGGCGCATTCATGCGCCGCTGTCTATGAACTAAAAGCCGAAGGTCTCGATCGCCGCAGTTCAGCGTCGGACGCGCCTCTGCATTCTCGTGATCACGCGAGTTTGCGGCGAGACTTGGCGAAGGTGTCGAACGCCACCGCGAGTACGATGATGACGCCGATGATGATCTGCTGAATGTAGGGCGACACGTCCATCAGAACCAGTCCGTTGAGCAGGACGCCGATCAGGATCGTCCCGACCACCGTGCCGAAGATCGTCCCGACGCCCCCGAATAGACTGGTGCCGCCGATGACGACCGAGGCGATGACGGTGAGTTCATATCCCGTTCCCGCGACCGCCTCCGCCGAATTGAGCCTCGCCGACAGGACAAAGGCGCCGACGCCGGCGAAGAAGCCGATGATCACATAGACGCTGCAGATCACGGCGCGGACATTGAGGCCGGCAAGGCGAGCCGCTTCGGTGTTGTCGCCGACGGCGTAGACCTGCCGCCCATAGCGCGTATAGCGCAGCGCGATATGCGCCAATACCGCAAAGGCGATGAAGATGATCACCGGGATCGGCACCGGTCCGATCTTGCCTTGCCCCCACCAGACGAAAGGCGGATCGAAACCGCTGATCGGGCCGCCGCCGGCCAGCAGCAGCGCCGAGCCGCGAAAGACCGACATGCCGCCCAGGGTGACGACAAACGGCGGCACCTTGAGACGCGTTATGGCGAAACCCTGAATGAATCCGCCCGACATGCCGACAGCGATGGCGGCCAGGAGAGCGAGTTCCCAGCCGTAGCCGAGCGACGCCTGGCCGGCCCCGATCGAGAAACGGTTGGTCAGTCCGCCCTTGTCCACCGCGGCGGCGGCGAGGCCGGCGAAAGCTAGGAGCGAGCCGATCGAAAGGTCGATGCCGGCGGTCAGGATCACGAACGTCATGCCGATCGCGAGCAGCCCGACGATCGAGACCTGTCGCATGATGTTGAAGAGGTTGAAGGGCGTCAAAAACCGCGGCTCGAAGGTCGCGAAGGCGGTCATCAGCACGATGAGAAACATGAGGGGCGCGAAGCGCGCCATGTAGCCGATGAGGTCGCGCCTTCGGATAGAGGACCGCGCCGGCAACACATCGGTCATGCTTGTCTCCCCGTGCCGCCCCTGTGCGCGCCGCTGCTGAGCGTCATCATGGCCATCAGCGCCTCCTGGCTGGCCGATTCACGGTCGAGACTTCCGGTCACGCGTCCTTCGCGCATGGCGACGATGCGATCGCTGATCGCCAGCACTTCGGGAAGTTCGGACGAAATCGCGATGATCGCAATCCCGCTCCGCGCCATCTCGAACAGCAGGTTGTGCACCTCGACCTTGGCGCCGATGTCGATGCCTCTGGTGGGCTCGTCGACGATGAGGACTTTCGGACGCAAGGCGAGCCAGCGCGCGAGCACAACCTTCTGCTGATTGCCGCCGGAGAGATTGGCGATGACCTGATCCTGACTTGTCATGCGGATATTGAGCATCTTGCGAAATTTCTCGGTCAGCGCGCGCTCTGCGGCGTCGTCCATGAAGACGCCCCAGCGGGCGACCTGTTCATGCGTCGCCATGCTGAGGTTGGCGCGCACCGTGAGCGCGAGGAACAGCGCCTGCTGCTTGCGGTCTTCGGGAACCAGGCCGACGCCGTGGCGAATGGCGTCCTGCGGAGAGCGGATGTCGACCTCCTGGCCGTCGATCAGGATGCGGCCGCTGTCGACGCGGTCCGCCCCGAATATGGCCCGCGCGGTCTCGGTGCGTCCGGCGCCGACCAGTCCGGCGAGGCCCAGGATCTCGCCGCGACGAACCTCGAGGGTGACGTCTTCGAGCACCGTGGCGTTGCGGTCGTGCGCGTCGCCGCGCCTGGAAAGCCCTTCGACCCGAAGCGCGACCTCGCCGACTTTCGCCGGTCCGCGATGGGCGTAGAGCGACGTAGCGTCGCGTCCCACCATCAGGCGGATGATCTCATCGACACTCGTTTGCGCGACCACGCCGGCGCCGACTTGCCTTCCATCGCGCAGAACGGTGTAGCGATCGCAGACCTCGAACACCTCCTCGAGACGGTGGGTCACGAAGACGATGCTGAAGCCGCGCGCCTTGAGATCACGAATGATGCGAAACAGCTTTTCGACCTCGTTGGCCGACAGCGTCGACGTCGGCTCGTCCATGACCAAGAGCCGGGCGTCCATCGACAGCGCGCGCGCGATCTCCACCATCTGCTGCTCGGCCACGCTAAGGTCGCGCACGAACGCCATCGGCTTGATATTGAGCCCGAGCCGGCTCGTGATCGCCAGGGTGTCCGAGGCCATCTTTCGCCAGTTCACGAACGGGCGCAGGCCCGGCTCGCGGCCGACGAAGACGTTCTCCGCGATCGTCAGATTGGGAGAGAGGGTGAATTCCTGATAGATGGTCGCGACGCCGAGGCGCTGAGCGGCATGCGGCGAAGCAAGCGTGACCTCCTTGCCCGCAAGCGCGATCGAGCCTTCATCCGGTTGCTGAGCGCCCGCCAGGACTTTGAGCAGACTCGACTTGCCGGCTCCATTTTCGCCGAGAAGCGCGTGAACCTCGCCGGGCGCGACTTCGAAATCCACATTGTCGAGCGCCAGAACGCCGGGGAAGCGTTTGCTGATCGCCGCCATGCGCAACGCGGGAGCGTTCATTCGTTTGGCCGTCTCGGCATGTCATTGAACCGGAGAGCGCCGGATCCGACGCTCTCCGCGGCATCGACGCCGTCGACGATCATTTGACCTCGTTGAGACGCTCCGCCTTGTTGAGGTTGTCCTTGGTGATCGCAACCGGCGTCAGCAGCGTGACCGCCTGGGCCGGCTTGGCGCCCGTGCGGATGAAATTGACGAGCGTATCGAGCGCAATCTTGCTTTGCTCCCCGGGCGACTGCTCGATCGTCGCCGTCATGTTGCCGTCGCGAATCTGGGCGAGCGCCTCCGGCAGCGCGTCGAAGCCGATCAGCTTGACCTTGCCGAGGAGGTTGCGCGCCTTCAGCGCCTGCAAGGCCCCGAGCGCCATGTCGTCATTGGCGCAAACGATCACGTCGGGCGGAGTCTTCATGCCGTCGAGCGCGGATTCGGTCATCGAAAGCGCCTTCGAGCGATCGAAGCCGGCGGTGTCCTGGAACACGAACTTGTATTTGCTCGGCTCCTTGTCGAGGACGTTGTGAAGTCCCTTGTTGCGGTCGATGGCCGGACTCGATCCCGACTGGCCCTGGAGGTTCATGACGGTCGCGCCGTTCGGAAACAGCTTCTCGATCAGTTCGCCCTGCGCTTCGCCGCCCTTGACGTTGTCGGCGCCGACATGGGCGAGGATGCCGGGAACCTTGTTGACGCGCCGATCCACCGTCACCACCGGGATCTTGGCGTCCACCGCCTCCTGCACCGCCGGCGCCAGGGCGTCCACTTCGTTGGGATCGAGGAACATCCCGTTGACGCCCTTGGTGATCGCCGCCTCGATGTCGGCCGTCTGCTTGGGCGAACTGCGCTGCCCGTCGGCGACGATGAGGTTGATGTTCCCGAGTTTCGTGGCTTCCGCCTTGATCTCGTCCAGCATGTGGACGAAGAACGGAAACGCCATGTCGGGCAAGGTCACCAGAATCGTCAGCTGCTTGTCGGCCGCCCGAGCCGGCGCCCCGCCTAGCAAGGCGAGCCCCATGGCGCCCGCAAGCAACATCAACTTCCGCTTTGTCAGATGCATCGCTTCCTCCCTTGTCGACCTTTTGCCGCCGTCCAAGCGCCTGCGTAGCTGCCGCGGCGCTTCCGAATGGTCGGACCGCGGACGGTAGGTGAGGCGGTCCGAGGGAGTCAATGACGTCTGCGCATGAATCGCTCGCAATCGAGCAGCAGCTCGCCGACGCGCGATCGTTGACTGCAGGACGCCGGGTCGGCTCGAGAAGCGCGGCCCGGGGCGGCAGGCGTCCGCCTATCGTCGCGACGCGTGACCGAGGACATGGAGTGGCGCGCCCAGCGGGGATCGAACCCGCGTTTCCGCCGTGAAAGGGCGGCGTCCTGGACCGCTAGACGATGGGCGCCCGCGCGAAGGCTGAACAGCGCTCCGGCCTCGCCGAAACGCCGCGATGCTATAAGGTCGGCCCTCGGCGCTGGCAAGGGGCGCGCTTCCCCCCTTGTCGTCCGCGTCGGCCGCTCCCAACCTTGCGCCCGGCGCGCGGACGGGACAAACATCGTCAAATCGACACAACGAAGAGGGAACAATGCGCGCGATCCGCATTCATCAGACCGGGGGTCCGGAAGTCCTGCGCCTGGAGGAGGTCGAACTCTCAGCCCCCGGGAAGGGCGAGGTCAGGCTCCGCCAGCACGCAGTCGGGGTCAACTTCCTCGACACCTATTACCGCACCGGCTTCTATCCCTCCCCGCACCTGCCGTTGACGCCGGGCAACGAGGGCGCGGGCGAGGTCGTCGCAGTCGGACCGTCGGTCAAGGGCCTCAAGCCAGGCGACCGGGTCGCCTACGCCGGCTCGATCGGATCCTACGCCGAGGAGCGCAACATCGACGCCAAGTTCCTCGTCAAGCTGCCGCGCGCGATTTCCTACGAGACCGGCGCGGCGATGATGCTGAAGGGCCTGACCGCGCAATATCTGCTGCGCCAGACCTATCGGGTGAAGGCGGGCGACACCATTCTCGTCCATGCCGCGGCCGGCGGCGTCGGTTTGATTCTTTGTGAGTGGGGCAGGGCGCTGGGGGCGAAGGTGATCGGCACGGTCGGTTCGGCCGAAAAGGCCAAGCTCGCCAAGAAGGCCGGCGCGCGTCACGTCATCCTCTACCGCGAAGAGGATTTCGCCAAGCGCGTCGCCGAGATCACCAAGGGCGAAAAATGCCAGGTGGTCTACGACGGCGTCGGCAAGGCGACCTTTCCGGCCTCGCTCGATTGCCTGCGGCCATTCGGCATGTTCGTCAGCTTCGGCTCGGCCTCGGGCGGGATCGAGGCCTTCAACCTCGGCCTTCTGGGGCAGAAGGGCTCGCTGTTCGCGACCCGGCCGACCTTGTTCACCTTCCTCGCCGATCGGCCAAGGCTCGAGAAGATGACGCGCGACCTGTTTCGCGCGGTCGGAAGCGGCGACGTCACGATCCGGATCGGCAAGCGCCTGCCTCTGGCCGAGGCTTCCCAGGCGCATATCGCGCTGGAAGCGCGCGAGACGACCGGCTCGACGGTTCTCATACCCTAAGGACCGGGCGGCCTTGGTTGCGCCAATTTCTCGCGCCAAGAGCGGCGAAGCTTGGCGCTTCCATGCCGCGCCTGTATAGGAGGCGCGCCGGCCGGCGCCGGCGACTCCAAATGCGAAGACGACGAAGGGCGTTTTGACGCGAATGATCGAACCAGGCCTCAAGCCCGCCGAAGCCGGCGTGACAACCGCCAAGAAGGAAGAGGGATGGTGGGAGACCGTCAAGGTCATCATCGAGGCGCTGCTGATCGCGCTGGTGGTGCGCACGTTCCTGTTCCAGCCGTTCAACATTCCTTCTGGATCGCTGGTTCCGACTCTGCTCGTGGGCGACTATCTGTTCGTCTCCAAATACGCCTACGGCTATTCGCACTATTCATTGCCGAGCTTTCTCGATCTCGATCCCTCGGCCATGCCCGGCCGGATTTTCGCCTCCCAGCCCAAGCGCGGCGACGTTATCGTGTTCAAGCTGCCGAGCGACGGCCGAACCGACTACATCAAGCGGCTGATCGGCCTGCCCGGCGACAAGATCCAGGTCGTTAAGTCGCGTCTCTACATCAATGGCAAGATGGTGCCGCGCGAGCCGATCGCTCCGTTTCTGACGGTCAATCACTTCGGCCAGCCGATGGAGGCGCCGCGCTACCTCGAGACCCTGCCTGGCGGCGTCAAGCACCAGATCATTCAGATCGACGGCGACAATGGCACGTTCGACAACACCAAGGTCTACGAGGTCCCGCCCGGTCACTATTTCATGATGGGCGACAATCGCGACAATTCCAGTGATTCGCGGCTGGCGGCGGACCAGGGCGGCGTCGGCTATGTGCCATTCGTGAATCTGATCGGACGGGCCGAGATCATCTTTTTCTCGATCGACGAAGGAACGCCGGCCTGGCAGGTTTGGCGCTGGCCGTGGGACGTGCGGTGGAATCGCATCTTTGAGCGGGTGCGCTGACGCCGCCGCGATCGCGCAGAGGCTTTAAGGCCGCAACGGGCGGCCCCATCCGCTTTGCTCGACGCCGGGCGGCGCGATCGGTTTGTCCATGAACAAGCGCGCAACAGCCGGTCTGTCGACGCTGGAGTCGCGGCTCGGCTACCGCTTTCGCGATTCCGGTCTCGCCGCGGTCGCCCTGACGCATCTTTCTTCGCAATCGACCGCGGGGCCGGGTCGGACGCAATCCTATCAACGACTGGAGTTCCTCGGCGACCGGGTGCTCGGGGTTGTCATCGCCGACTGCCTCTACGCCACTTTCCCGCAGGCGAGCGAGGGCGAATTGTCCATTCGTTTCGCCAAACTGGTGCGCCGCGAAACCTGCGCCGAGATCGCCGCCGAATGGGACGTCGGCCCGCATGTGGTGCTCGGCGCGGGCGAGGCCCACGGCGGCGGACGCAAGAAGGCCGCCATCCTTTCCGACGTGTGCGAATCCCTGATCGGCGCCGTCTTCGTCGACGGCGGATACGAGGCGGCGCGCGCGCTGGTCGTGCGCGCCTGGGGCGCTCGCCTGGCCGCGGCCGCCGAGCCCGCGCGCGACGCCAAGACCGTGTTGCAGGAATGGGCTCAGGCGCGTGCGCTCGCCGCTCCCGACTACGAGGTAGTCTCGCGCAGTGGTCCCGATCACGCGCCTCAGTTCGTCATGCGCGTCATTGTCGCAGGCTTTCAGCCGGAACAGGGCGGCGCAAGCTCGAAGCGCGCCGCCGAGCAGGCGGCCGCCCGGGCCTTTCTCGATCGAAGGAAGGCGAAATGAACGAGACGCGCTGCGGCTTCGTCGCGCTGATCGGCGCGCCCAACGCCGGCAAATCGACGCTGATCAACGCGCTCGTTGGCGAGAAGGTGTCGATCGTCACCCGCAAGGCGCAGACGACGCGTTCGACGGTGCGCGGGGTGCTGACGAAAGGCGACGCGCAGATCGTGTTTGTCGATACGCCCGGCCTGTTCGCGCCCAAGCGCCGGCTCGATCGGGCGATGGTCGCCTCCGCCTGGGGCGCGGCGGCGGACGCCGACGTGCTGGCGCTGCTGATCGACGCGCGCAAGGAAGCCTCGGAATCGAACCTTACCGAGGAGACCTTGGAAATCCTCAAGGCGCTCGGCGAACGGGGCAAGCCGAAGCTGCTCGTCCTCAACAAGATCGACGTGGTGGAGCGGCCGAGCCTGCTCGGCCTTTCGGCGCGCCTCAACGCCGCCCGGCGTTTCGACGAGACCTTCATGATCAGCGCCGCGACCGGCGACGGGCTCGACCGTTTGGTCGCGCGGCTGATCGAGCTCACTCCGCCGGGGCCGTGGCTCTATCCGGAGGATCAGATCGCGGAGGCGCCGATGCGTTCGCTCGCCGCCGAAATCACCCGCGAGAAGCTGATCGAGCGCCTGCATGACGAGTTGCCCTATCAGACGACGGTCGAGACCGACAGCTGGAAGGACCTGCCCGACGGCTCGGCGCGGATCGAGCAGACGATCTTCGTTGCGCGCGAGAGCCATCGCAAGATCGTGATCGGCGAGGGGGGACGGACGGTCAAGGCGATTGGCACGGCCGCGCGCAAGGACATCGCGGCGGCGAACGGCGCCAACGTGCATCTCTTTCTGCACGTCAAGGTGCGCGAGAACTGGCTCGACGATCCGGAGCGCTACCGGGCGATGGGGCTTCAGTTTCCGAAGGGGTAGCGGGCCGGCCTTTGAAGTGGAGGTTCGGAGCGGGCTGCGCCTTTGATGGCAGAGTCTCGCCGAGAAGCAACCCGAAAGGATCATTGATCTCGCCGGACGATTGGCTAGCGGCGCAGCACTGGCCGTAGACGCCCGCAAGGCCGATCCCGCCGCCTTCGTGAAAAAGGAGGCGGGCGGCGCACAGGGCGTACTCGTCACCGCCGTCTCGCCAAAGGCCTTCGAACAAGCCATCGGCATGGTCGGCCGAGGCGGGACGGTGTCGCTCAATGGCCTGCCGCCGGGCGACTTCCCCCTGCCCAACTTCGACATCGTGCTTAACGGCATCACCGTTCGCGGTTCGATTGTCGGAACGCGATTGGATCTACAGGAGGCTCTGAACTTCGCCGGCGAGGGCAAGGTCAAGGCCACCATCGCAACGGATACCCTCGAAAACATCAACGACATCTTCGCGCGCATGCATCACGGCGACATTCAAGGACGCATTGGGATCGACTTCCAGAGATAGCTGCGCATGCACCTCGACGGCGCTGAAAGAAGATTGCGGAGGAGATCGCTTGCCGAAGTGTCGCATAGAAACGTCACGAAAGCTTACCAGACGGGCGCGACGCGACACAAAGGAGGCGCCGTCAACGCCGTCTACTGCGCTCATTCACGGGACCAGCACCCCCGGATTGAGAATCCCGGCCGGATCGAGCGCGCGCTTCGCCGCGGCGAGCGCGGCGCCGAACAGGGCGGGGCGCTGCTCGCGATACCAGGGCATGTGGTCGCGGCCGACGGCGTGGTGATGGGTGATTGTGCCGCCCGCCGCGATCAGCGCATCGGAGGCGCGCGTCTTGATGCGCCGCCACTGCTCGACGAGGCGGCGTGGATCGCCCCGGACGCTGAAGGTGTAATAGACCGCGGGTCCGTCCGGATAGACGTGGGTGAAACGGGTCGAGACGATCCCGTCGTTTCCCGTCGCCTCCTTCAGCGCCTCGGCGGTCGCCGCCCGCACGGCGCCGTGGAACGCCTCGAACCTGTCCCAGGTGATCGCGCTCTCGAACGTGTCGTTGATCACGCCCATCGGCACAGTCAGCTCGCGCCCATAGGGCATGCGGATGAAGGCGGTGCGCCAGCGGAGCGCCGCGCCCTCGTCGGTGTGACGGCGGCCGCCGTGGTCTTGCAGGAGTTCGACCGCGCGCGCCATCCAGGCGTCCACGGGATGATCGGCGGATTCGAAGGCGACGACGAGCAGGCTCTCCTCATAGGCGTTGACGCCGTAGGTTCCCGCTTCGTCGTTGTCGATGACGCGCAGGTTCGACGGAAAGAGCCCGGCTTGCGCGACCGCGCGGACGGCCCTCGCGGCGGCGAAGAAATCGGGGAAGCCGAACACCGCGTCGGCGCGAAAGCGCGGCCGGCCCTGCAGCCGCATCCAGGCCTCGGTGATGATTCCGAGCGCGCCTTCGGAGCCGATCATCATTCGGTCCGGGCTCGGGCCCGCGCCGGAGCCCGGCAGGCGGCGCGACTCCATGACGCCCGCCGGCGTGACCGTGCGGATGCTTTCGACGAAATCGTCGATGTGCGTATAGAGGGTGGCGAAATGTCCCCCCGAGCGGGTCGCGATCCAGCCGCCGAGGGTGGAGAATTCGAAGCTCTGCGGGTAATGGCGGATCGCCAGGCCGTGGGGCTTGAGCGCCGCCTCGATCGCGGGGCCGCGGATGCCGGCCTGGATGCGCGCCGCGCGACTCGTCGCGTCGACCTCGACGACCCGGTCGAAGCGACGCAGGTCGAGGCTCACGACGCCTGCGTAAGTCTCGCCCACCGCCGACTCGACCCCGCCGACGACCGAGGAGCCGCAGCCGAACGGAATGACCGCGACCTTCGCGCCGCTCGCCCAGTCGAGCACGGCGGCGACGTCCGCCTCGTTGGCGGGCAGGGCGACGAAATCGGGCGCTTTGGCGAAATCGCGCGCGAAGGCGCGGACCGTCTCGGGATAGGACTTGCCGTAGGTGTGCAGAAGCCGTTCGTAGGGTTCCTGCGTCAGCACGCTCGCGAGCGCGGCGGGCAGGGCGATGCGCGGAACGCGCAGGGCGATTTCGACCGCCCGCGGAGGGGGTGCGAGGCGCGGCTCGACGCCGAGGCGATCGGCGACGAAACCGAACAAATGCTCGCGCTCGGATTCGCTGAGGCCTGTGTCCTCCAAGCCCCAGCCATAGAATTTGAGCCGGTTTCCCATGGCGGCGTTTCCCCGGTTCCAATCAGCCAAGGTTCGCGCGGCGGATCATGGCGGCATCCGGGCGCCTAGTCACTTTCGGGACGCCGGCGGGGAATTACCCCATCAGCCTTCTTGCCGACGCCGCGGCGAAATAGAGCATCAGCGCGCCGGTCGCCAGATCGACGCCGATCGTCCACCAGCGCTTGGCGGCGCCCTCGAGGCCGCGATGCAGCAGCGCGTTCGAGGTCGCCCACAGGACGCCCCAGGTCAGCGCGCCCGCGATCACCGCGGCGGCCACGATCAGGAGCGCCCCCGCCTTCGCGCCGGTCAGTTCCGGGCGGCTCATGGCGGCGAGCCAGAAGGCGACGTTCCAGGGGCTGGTCAGCGCCATCGCCGCGCCGAGCCAAAATCCGCCTCGGGCCGAAGCGAACCGGGCCGGCGGGTCGAACGCCGGCGCGGGCTCCGGCCCGCGGGCGAAGGCCCGCCAGGCGCCGCGCAGGAACAGCACGGCGAGCGCCAGCAGCAGGGCGACGCTGACGGCGCCCATCGCCGCACGCGCCGGCGCCGCGGTGAACAGCAGGCCGACCCCGAGCGCGACCGCGACCGCCCACAGCGCGTCGGCGCTCGAGGCGCCGAACAGCACCGCCATGCCCGCCCGCAAATCGCCCGCGGCGCAGCGTCGCGCGATCTCGGCGTTGATCGGCCCGGGCGGCCACGCGACCGACCAGCCGAGCAGAAATCCGGTCGCCAGAAGGGCAGGCAGCGAAGCGGTCATGACCGTGCATCACGGCTCGGCGGGCTCAAGTCAACCGGCGCCCCCGTTCGCTTCCGAAATCCCTATTTGCCGGGAAGGCGGGTCCACGCGCTGACCATCCGCGGCGGAAACATTGCGCGCTCATGGGTGACGGCGTCGTCCCGCAAGCGCTCCGCGAGCGTCTCAATGTCGATTTCCTCGGGCGTCGCGATGCCGGCATGCTTGATCACCGGCATCATGCTGCGAACCATCTGTGCCAGAAACTCATAGTAGGGCGAGTGGGGTCCACTCTCGACGGGCGTGACCGCCCTCATGCTTGGACGGGGCAGTCCCGCGCCGAGGAACGCGGCCAGAAGCTTGGCGCCCATGTCTCTTTCCGCCGCGCCGGCGTCGATCGCGCTGAAGATCCAGTTGTTCACCCGGGCAAAAAGCTCCGACGGCGGCTCCTGCGAGGCGACCGACATGTCGACCTCCTGAAAGGCGACCAGGCCTCCGCGCCGCAGCAGAGGCCTCATTCGCCGCAGCAAGTTCGCGGGATCCGCGATGTAGAGCAAAAAAAGGCGGCCAATGACGGCGTCGAAGCTTTGCTCGGTCTCGAATGTCGCCAGTTCAGCCACCTCGAACGCCACGTTGCGGATTGCAAGGCCTTCGGCGCGCGCCCGCGCGATTTCGACCGAGGCGGCCGACCGGTCAACGCCCAGCACCGCGCCTGCCGGGCCGACAATGTGCGACGCGATGAAGGACACATCGCCCACGCCACATCCCAGATCGAGCACCCGCATGCCTTCCGCGAGGCCAGCCCGGAGGAACATGTCCCGGGAAATATCCTCGAGCAGAGCCGCTTGCCACGCGAGGCGTCGCGCCTCTCCCTCAGAATAGCCAAGCGGATAGACGGCTGCATTGGTCATAGTTTGCTCGAACAATCGTCGAATTGGGAACGGGTCGCTGGCGGAGCTCTTCTCGGTGGCGGCGCCGGGTCAATCCGCCTGAGCTCAGTCTGACCAACTCGACTAGGCCGCTACGGCGCCGGGCCGTTCGTCGCCCGCGCGACGCTCCGGGAACCGCGCGTCGAGTTCGGAAATGATCTTGTCGGCGACGGTCCGCCAGGCGCAGTCCAGCATCATGTCGTGCGCCAGACCCTCGAACACAATCGGCTTGACGCCATAGGCGCTTGCGGTCGAGTTCGATTTCCTTGGCTGTGACCATGACATCATCGCCAGCGCCCATGACGAGAACCGGCGAAGAGACGCGCTCTGTCGCAACCAAGTCGAACATCAGGGAGTCAAGATAGCCAAACACGGAATCGTCCTGCAACAGCCTATGAAAGCGGCTGACCTCCTCGGAGGGCATCGCGGAGGAGAACAGCATCCTGCGCGCCCGGTCCGGGTCGGAAATGATCGGCCACAGACTGAATTTCAGATTGGACTTGATGACGTCGATCGGGTGATCGCGCACCAGACGCGCGAACATTGGCCAGACCCCCGTCGGAGGCGCGCTGGCCATCAGGACCGCGACCGGCGCCTCTCGCTCCTCCAGGAACTTTTGCACTAGGAACCCGCCCATCGAATGCCCGACCAGCACCGGCGCCGCGGGCAAAGACGCCGCAACCGACGCGATATCTTGGACGAAGTCGCGTACCCGGACGAACCGAAGTCGACCGTGGCCCTCGCTGGCGCCGTGTCCGCGCAGGCTGAGCGCGTAAGCGGCGAACCCATTTGCGGCAAAGTAGTCGAGAAAATGCTCGCTCCAGCACCAGGCGGCATGCCAGGTTCCGTGAATAAACAGAACGGGCGGCGCGGCGCGCCCCAGCGACGGGACCCTCGATACGATTTCGAGTTTCGGCGCTTTCGCGTGCGGTCGATAAGTTTTGCCGAAAGCGGGAAGGGAAGTAAGCGCATTGCGAAGAATGGTCATCGCCCGGTCCGATTTTTTGGCCAACGCAACGTATACTTTCGCTCGTTAATTCATTGTGAATTTGTCAATTGAATCAATTGGAACGCGTGAACGGTGAACATAGGATGAAATCAGTCGCGCCGGAAGCGTTGCGTCGGCGCCGATGAAAGGTTATTCGCGAGGCCGGCGCCGCGGAGGCCGGCCGCGGCTTTTCGCGGGAGATCAAGCGTCGTCGCCGGGAACCCAACTCTGATGCTGATCGGCCTGCTGGTGTTTCCGAAGGTTCAGCAGCTCGATCTGACCGGGCCTTACGAGGCGTTCGCGTCGTGGCCTCGGGCGCGCGTGCGTCTGGTCTGGAAAACCCTCGATCCCCTGACCGCTTCGACCGGTCTCGTTCTCGCGCCCGATGCGACCTTCGCGTCGTGCCCGCAGCTCGACGTGCTTTGCGTGCCCGGCGGCGTCGGGATCAACCCGCTTCTCAACGACGAGGAGACGATCGCGTTTCTGCGCCGTCAGGCGGCGCAGGCTCGCTTCGTGACCTCGGTATGCACCGGCGCTCTTCTATTGGGCGCCGCCGGTCTGCTGAAGGGCAAGCGGGCGACGACCCATTGGGCCTCGCTCGATCTGCTCGGAGCATTCGGGGCGATCCCGGTTCATGAGCGGGTCGTGCGCGACGGCGCCCTGATGACCGGCGGCGGCGTGACCGCCGGCATCGATTTCGCGCTGACGCTGATCGCCGAGCTCGCCGGGCGGGAGGTCGCCGAGGCGATCACGCTCACTCTCGAATATGCCCCCGCGCCGCCCTTCAACTCCGGCGAGCCCGAATCCGCGCCGGAGGCGGTGGTGCGGAGCGTGCGCGCGCGCATGGCGCCGATTCGCGAGGAGCGCGAGCGGCTGGTCGCCGAGGCGGCAAGGAGGCTCGACCTCGGCCGGTGAAGGACGCGAGCGTCCCGCGCGCCGAAGAGTGGCGGAACTCCGAGCGAGGTCCGCGTCAGGCCGAACAAAGTTCCAGCAGGTCCTGGACCAGACCCGCCAGCAGATCGAGCTTGTAGCCGGTCATCGGCAACGGCTTGGCCCCGCCGATCGCCGCCTCGGCGGCGCGTGCAATGGTGGCCGGAGCGACGGCCGACCCTTGCGCGGCCGCCTCCGCCGCCGCTAGGCGAAGCGGCACGGGCGCGACCCCGCCCGCGGCGAGACGCACCGCCTGGAATGCGCCGTTGTCGACGACGACGCGCGCGACCGCCTCCGCCAGCGGCCATTCCGCGTAAGCTCGCCCGATCGCGCGCCTGTAGGCCGCGCGTTCGCCGGCGAGCGGCGGCGGAAGGTTGACGCCGACGATCATTTCGCCGGCCTCGAGCATATGATCGGCGGCGCCGTTCGAGCCGTCGCCCAGCAACTCCCCGACGCTCAGAGAAACGCGCTTGCTGGTGGAGATTTTCGCGTCGTAGGCCAGCAGCGCCGTCGCCATGGTCGAAGGGTGCGGCGCCACGCAGGGCCCGAGATCGAACGCGACGCCATAGAGGTGGTTGCCCTCTCGCGCCGGACAGGCGGTTCCGCCCTTTTTCAGACAGGCGATGTGCGGATCGCGAAAGTACCAGCAGCGTGAGCGCTGCGCGAGATTGCCGCCAAGCGTCGCCAAATGCCGGACCTGCGGCGTCGCGAGACCGCCGGCGGCGGCGGCGATTCCCGGATAGGCCGCCGCGATCCGCCCGTCGGCGGCGATCGCGGCGATCGTCGTCGAGGCGCCGATCCGAACGGCGCCGGCCGCATCCCAGGCGATGCCGATCATGTCGAGGGTCGGAACGATGTCGATCAGCGGCCCGCGCGAGACGCCGGTGCGCCGGCGCTCCGAGAGGTCGGTGCCGGAGGCGCGGAATTCGGCCTGCTCGACGCGAGGAGGGATTGAGGCCTCAGCCGTCATGCGGCGGTCCTCCGCTTGAGAAGACTGAGCAGACGGTCGGGCCGGATCGGTATCTCGTAGGGCCGCGCGCCGATCGCGTCGCGGATGGCGTTGGCGATCGCCGCCGCTGTCGGCACGGTCGCCGCCTCGCCGATGCCGACGCTGCCGCCAAGCACATGCTCGAACCCGCCCTCGTCGAAATGCACGTCGATCAGCGGCGTGTCGGCGATGCCGGGGATGCGGTAGTCGTCGAGGCTGGTCGTCAGAACGTCGCCGGTCCGGGGGTCGACTTCGCGGCCTTCGTAGAGAGCGTAACCCAACCCCTGGATGATCGCCCCCGCGGCCTGGCCGCGCGCCAGCTCCGGCGAGGCGATCCTGCCCACGGCGATGCCGGTATGGGCGCTTAGAACCCGCACGTGGCCCAGCAACGTGTCGACCTCGACCTCGACCACCTGGACCGAACTCGGCGCGCCGGCGCCGATCGCCATGTGCTGGGACCGGCGCAGCATCCAGCCGAAGATCGTTCCGACCATCCCGGCGTCCTTCAGCAGCGAATTGTTGCCGTAGACTGTCCGGGAATTGTCCTCCGGGCGCTGCGCCCGGACTTTGAGATCGGGCGAGGCGGCGATCAATTCGCGCCACGGCGCGTTGGATCCCGCCACAGGCTGTCGCCCGATCTTTTGCGTGATCGCGGCCTTGAGTTTGCCGGCGGCGAGCAACAGCGGCGGGACGATCGACGCGGTGACGCGGCTTCCGCCCGATCCGGGTCCTTCCGGCAAAGCCGAATCGCCGATCCGAACCTCGATCTCGTGCGGCTCGAATTCGAACTCGCGAGCGATCGTGTCGGCGATGACGCTGCGGGTCCCGGTGCCGATATCCTGCACCGCGACGCTCGCGACGAGGCGGCCGCCCTCGACCGCCAGCTCGACCGTCGAACCGAGCTGCCAGATATAGAGCCAGTAACCCGCGGCGACGCCGACGCCGCGTCGGAAGCGGCCAGTCTGCGTCCGCGTCCCGCCCTTGGCGCGCCAAGCCTCGAGCCCCGCCGCCCAGTCGTAGAGACGCTGGCGGTTGGGATTGGGATCCCAGCGTTTGCGCAACTGAATCGGGTCGGTCTTGAGCCGAAGCGCCGCCTCGTCCACCGCCTGCTCCAGCGCAAAGGCCATCGGCGGACCGCCCGGCCCGCGGAACGGAGCGCCCGGCGGCAGGTTGCTCACCACATCATAATCGGCGAGCTCCTTGGCCTGCGCCGGGTAGATGAGACGGGCGAGCCCGGCGGTGGTCGAATTCACCGCTACGCCGGCGTCGGAATAGGCGGTAAGCGACAGCGCCTTGAGGCCTCCATCGCTCGCCGGCAGAATCGCGACCTTGATTTCGGTCGCTGGCCGGTATCCCGCGACTGACAATTCCTCATGCCGGCTGAAGGCGACCCGTACCGGCGCCTTGGCGGCTTCAGCGAGCTTGATCGCGACGATGGTCTCGGCGCCTAGCGCGCCCTTCGACCCGAAGCCGCCGCCGACGTGCTCGGCGACGATCCGCACCTTGCCTGGGTCGAGTTTGAAATGCTTGGCGATCCTGGTTTTGAGCTCGAACACGAACTGGGTCGAGACATGAACGGTCAGCCGATCTCCGTCGAAGCGGGCGAGCGCGACATGGGGCTCCAGACAAGTGTGCTGCTGGATTCCGGTCCGGAACCTCCCTTCGAACAGCAACGGATCGCCCGCGGTCCGCGCCTTGGCGATCCAGCCGCGCGCCGACTTTTTCTTTTGCGAAAACGCCGCGGACGGCCCGCGGACATTGCCGGACCACGAGGCCCGCGCGGACGGGCCTTCCCCGGCGTTGGCTTTCTGCCCCTTTCCGCCGGGGAAGAGGACCGGAGCGCCCGGCCTGCGGGCGGCGTCCGCCCCGATCACGCTCTGAAGCGGCTCGTAGTCGACCTCGACGGCGGCGAGTGCGGCCAGCGCGGTTTTGCGATCCACTGCGGCGACCGCGGCGACCTGCTGGCCGACATATTGCAGCAGGCGGTCATCGTCGACCAGGGAAATGGCCGCGCTTACCCCCGGCATGGCGCGCGCCGCCGCGAGATGGACCGCCTTGACGCGGGCGTGGGCGTGGGGCGAGCGCAAAACCAGGCCCTCGAGCTGCCCCTCATGACGAATGTCGAGGGTATAGATCGCGGCCCCGGTCACCTTTTGCCGCGCTTCGACGCGCGGCGAGCGTTCCGCGTCCCCGTCATGCCTGCCGGCGCACGCTTCCGCGACCGCGCGCAAGATGTTGTCATAGGCGCCGCATCGGCACAGATGGCCCGAGAGGGCGGCGGCGATCTCCTGGCGGGTCGGGGTCGCCGCGCCGCGCGCGGCGCGCCAAGCGTCGTGGAACGCGATCGCCTCGACGACGAATCCTGGGGTGCAGAAACCGCATTGCAATGCGTCGAGGGCCATGAAGGCCCGCTGCACCGGATGCAATTTGCCGGACCCGACGCCCTCGACCGTGGCGATCGACTTGCCGGCGGCGGCCTTTGCCGGCATCAGGCAGCTGACGACGGGAGCCCCGTCGACGAGGACCGTGCAGGCCCCGCAAACGCCGGCCCCGCAGACGAGCTTGGTCCCGGTCAGACGCAGCCCGTCCCGCAGGAAGTCGACGAGGAGCGCGTCGGGGTCGTCGGGAAGCGCCGTCTCCCGGCCGTTGACGAGGGCGCTGGTCATGGCTGGCTCCTTAAGGGATGACGCCGGTTCGAAGGCGACGCCGCGGAACGCGCTTCGGTTACTCGGGACGTCTAACACGAAGGCGCCCTGCCGGACGCGTGATTTCCGTCAGCATGATCCCGCGCGTTCCGCGCCCCCTCCGATTAGCCTCTGGCTTCGAGCAGCGACTCCAGCGCCTCCGGCGTCGTGACCGGAAGGCTGCAGGTCTGCCCCTGGCACAGCATCGCGATCGGCTCGGCGGCTCGCGGCAAGTCGTCGCGCGGCGGGCCGTTCGGCCACAGAAGCCGATCGAGGCGCAGCACGGTCAGCGACGGATCGGGCGCCTTCAGCGCCGCCGCCGCGAGCGCGATCGACATCGGCGCCTCCAGCGGTCCATCGACGACGATTGAGCCGCCGCGCTCCAGCATGTCGGCGCCAAGAAGCAGAAGCGGGCTCGAGCTGAGCCCCTCCCGCGCGCCGGAAAAGGCGCGGATCAGACCTTCCGCCGCCTCGCGCCAGCGCGGCTCTTCGGTCAGATGCCAAAGCCGCGCGAAAACCTCGACCATGAGGCCCGCTCCGGAAGGCGTCGCGCCGTCATGCGCCTGACGCGGACGCGCGCCCGGCACATCGGCGGCGTCGCTCGCCGTCAGATAGACGCCGCCCTCGCCGTCGCCGAACAGGGTGAGCGCCTCGCTCGCCAGCCGCCGGGCCAGGTCGAGATCGCCAGGCTGGCCGCTCGCCTCGAACAGGGCGAGCGCGGCGCGGGCCATGGCGGCGTAATCGTCGAGGAGCGCCCGCGCGCCCGGCCGCCCCTCCCGCCATGCGTGCAGAAGCCGACCGTCCCGGCCGCGCATCGTTCGTAAGACAAAATCATAAGCCGCGCGGGCGGCGCTGAGCCACGCCGGCTCGCCGAAGACCGCGCTCGCGCGGGCGAGCGAGGCGATCGTCAGACCGTTCCAGTCGGCGAGCACCTTGTCGTCGCGCCCCGGCCTCGCGCGGGTCTCGCGCAAACGCAGCAATATCGCCCGCGAGGCGGCGAGCCCGGCTTCCACCTCCGGCGACCCGCGCGGGCCGAGGCGGCGCAGCACCGTTCGGCCTTCCCAGTTGCCGCCCGGCGCAACGTCATAGGCGGCCTTGAACGACGCCGACGCCGGCCCCAGCGCCGCGTCGATCTCGTCGGCCCGCCAGACGTAGAACGCGCCTTCCTCGCCCTCCTGGTCGGCGTCGAGCGATGCCGCGAACGCGTCGCCTGCGCGCATTTCCCGCATCAGCCAGCCGACCGTCTCCCGCGCCCGCTCGGCGATCAGCGGATCGGGCCAATGGCTATGGACAAGCGCAAGCAATTCAAGAATTTGCGCGTTGTCGTACAACATCTTCTCGAAGTGGGGCACGAGCCATTCGGCGTCGGTCGAATAGCGCGCATAGCCGCCGCCGAGGTGATCGTAGATTCCGCCGGCCGAGACGGCTTCGATCAGCGCCCGCACCGCCTCGCCGAAAGCCGGATCGCGGCGGCGGAACATCTCGTTCCAGAAGAAGCGGAAGATCGGCGCGTTGGGAAATTTCGGCGCCTCGCCGATCCCGCCGTGAACGCGATCGACCGCGCGCATCAGCGCGTCGCCGACCCGGGTCAGATCGTCGGGGGTCACGGGCGCGCCCGGGCTCGGCGCGGAAAGCTCAGCCAAATGGCCGGCGAGGGTCAGGCCGCGTTGCTCCATCTCGGCGCGGCGCGTCCGCCACGCCTCGTTGACCGACTCCAGGATCTGCCGGAACGACGGACGGCCCCAGCGCGGCTCGGGCGGCCAGTAGGTGCCGCCGAACATCGGCTTGCCGTCGGGGGTGAGGAACATCGTCAGCGGCCAGCCGCCCTGAGCCCCAAGCGCATGGAGGGCGGTCATATAGATGTGGTCGATATCCGGCCGCTCCTCGCGATCGACCTTAATATTGACGAACAACGCATTCATCCGGTTCGCTGTTTCCGCGTTCTCGAACGATTCATGCGCCATCACGTGGCACCAATGGCAGGCGGCGTAGCCGATCGAGAGCAGGATCGGACAGTCGCGCCGCTTCGCCTCATCGAGCGCCGCCGCGCCCCAGGGGCGCCAGTGCACCGGATTGCCGGCGTGCTGCAGCAGATAGGGCGAGGTCTCGCCGGCAAGCAGGTTGCGGTCGGGCGGCATGGGCTCGAACTTAGCGTTCATCGAGCCGAAGGCATAGGCCTTGGCGCCGGCGTCATACAAATCCTTATAGCCGGGGTCTGAATTTTGCCATGATGACGGCATTAAAGCCAAGTCCACATAAATTCGAAGTTGATAGAAAAATGCAAAGTTGGAAGGGGCCTAATGTTCAAAGGGATCGTGATTGGATTTGTACTCGCTGTCATCTTGGGCGTCGGCGCCGGATACCTTACTATTGTCAGCGGCGCTATTCCAGCCAACGCCGACGCCAAGCCCGGTCATATTGAGAGGTGGATTGCCGGCGCCTCCTTACGAGCGACGCTGAAGGCTGAAGCCCCGAAGGGCGCAAATCCGATCGCCCTAAGCGACGCAAACCTGACTGAGGGTTTGCGGCTGTACGCCATAAATTGCGCGATTTGTCACGGCTCCGCGAAAGGAGCGAGCTCGGCCTCGCCGATCGCCAAGGGCGAGTATCCGGCCCCGCCTCAATTTGGGAGCCACGGGGTCGAGGATGATCCCGAAGGCTGGTCGTTCTGGAAAATCAAGTACGGCATTCGGTTGACGGGAATGCCGTCGTGGAAGGGCGTTCTTGACGACAATCAAATCTGGACCCTGGCTCTTTTTCTCAAGCACATGGACAAGCTTCCACCCGCTGTCGAAACCGAATGGAAGGCGCTTCCTGCTCCCGAGCTCGCCGCGCCGGGCTCTGCCGCCTCTCCATCCGCTGCGCCAATGCGGTCAGGCGGATAATCCCGGGATAGCTTTGATCTTGGACGCGGCCCTTCTGGCGCGAGATTAACGGATTGCGGTAGGGACGCTCATCGCCGAGCGCCCCCGCACAGATCCGCAAATCCGTAATTCCCTCCTCGAGATCGACCTTAATGTCGACGTACAAGTCATTCATTCGGCGCGCTGTTTCCGCGTACTCAAACGACTCATGCGCCATCGCCTGGCGCCAACGGCAGGCGGCGTAGCCGATCGAAAGCAGGATCGGACAGTCGCGCCGCCTGGCCTCGTCGAGCGCCGCGGCTCCCCACGGGCGCCAATGCACGGGATTGCCGGCGCGCTGCAGCAGATAGGACGAGGTCTCGCCGGCGAGGAGATTGCGGTCAGGCAACAGCCGCCAGAACCAGGACAACCCGCCAGACCGGAGGCGGTTCTATAGTGCAACATAAAGGTTATTATCATATATAAATGAGCCTCGTCAACGGGGTACGGTCGTAAATTGTCTGGTACGGATTCATTCCGTATGTTATAGTGAGGCGACGAAACTTAGGAGGTTCCATGCCCCGCGCTCATACCGACAACGGCCGCGTCGAATTGCGGCTCCGCCCCGAAGACAAGGCGACGCTGACTCGCGCCGCCTCGATCAAGCGGCTCGATCTGACCGGGTACATTCTCGGCAACGTGCTTCCAAAGGCCGAAGCGGATATCGCCGAGGCCGAACGGCTCACGCTTTCGGAGCGCGATTCGTTGCGCGTCCTCGCGCTCTTGGAAAATCCGCCGGCGGCTCCTGACCGTCTTGTGCGCGCCGCGAAGGCCGGCTTCACGCTGCCATGACGGCGCTCGTCTGGAACGAAGCGCCGATCGCCAAGCGACACGATCGCGCCGCCTTCGATTGCGGCGACGCCGATCTCAACCTCTATCTGCACAAGTATGCGCGCCAAAACCATGAAAGCGGCGGCGCAAAATGCTTCATCGCCGCGCCGTCCGACGCGCCGGCGCGTATTCTCGGTTTCTACACGCTGAGCCCGGCGTCGATCGAATACAGCCGGACGCCGGCGCTCGCCAAAAAGGGCCTGGCGCGTTACGACGTGCCGGTGTTCCGCCTCGGCCGCCTTGCGGTCGATCGAACGGCGCAAGGCCGCGGACTCGGCGGCGCTCTCCTGCTGCGCGCTGCCGATCGCTGCCTCCGCGTCGCCCAAGATGTCGGCGGCGTCGCCCTGCTCATCGACGCCAAGAACGATCGCGCCGCGCGCTGGTACGAAGGCTACGGCGCTCTCGCTCTCGACGACGCGCCCCTATCCCTGGTGCTGCCGCTCGCCATGGCCGCCGACGCGCTCAAGCGTGGGGTGTGAGCGGACTTTTGCACCAAAAATCGTCAACGAAATCAAAGGCGAGCGAACCGTGCACAGGTCTCGGAAGCGAGCAGGCCATTATGAAATCAGCGGGTTGGCGGGTGCGCAATGTCGTCGGGGCAGATTTCCGGGCGCGGGAGGATTGTCGCCGCGCTCGGCGAGCCGCGTCTACGGCGCTCCCATCCAACCGTCGGCCTTCGCCCGATTCGCCGCCGCCTCCGGCGGCTGGAGCGCGGCTCCATTCGATCGGGGCGCCCTGGACGCGGCCCTCCCGGCGGCGGTCGCTTTCGAAAAAACCGACAATTTCTTGCCAGGCGGGCGAATCTGTGTTTTCCTGTTCGGGCAGCCGAAGCGAGGACGCCGACGGCGCCCGGCGCGGCGCCTTTGAGTAGGGCGGCGGCGGCGCGGGCGGGCTCATTCGGCGGCGGGAGATTTTTTAATTTGGATTCGATTATAACCCCTTGAAAAGTCACGATTAGCGGAAACAAAATCCTTTCCTTTGCTTCCCTTTTATTTTCGCTGGCTTCCCTCTAATTTTCTTTTGCTTCCCTTTTGGTTTTCCTTTGCTTCCCCCCTGGCCTGCAACCCTTCCGCCAAAACGCGATAGGCTAGAGCGCCGCCTTCAGCATCGCCTTGAACCGGGCGGCGTCGAACGTCCATAACACGTCGGCGGCCGCGCCCGCGCCCGCGGCCGCGTCCCAGACATGGGCGTTGTTGGCGTCGGCGCTGACATTGAGCCGGTCGACGACCGTCATGCCGCGGGTGAGCTCGCTCCGGGTTTCGATCGCGATCCGGTGACGCGACCAGGAAAGGCCGATCGACCGGTCGAGCGCGACCGCCATCGCGGTCGGATCGGCGAGCGAGAGCCCCGTCTCTCCGGTCTGCGCGCGATAGGCCTCGCGGGCGCGGCCGTTGGTTTCGATCGCAAAGCGCGCCTTCGCCGTGCCGAGCGCCTCGATCGCGGCGATCTCGGCGTCGCTCAGCACCGAGGGGCCGCGCGACACGTGCCAGCCGATCATCTCGATCGGCATTTTGGAGCGAAAGACGGCGCGCGCCGCTTCCGGGTCGACCCAGATGTTGTATTCGGCCGCCGGCGTCACATTACCCTCGCAGCAGGGCGCCCCGCCCATCACCACGCAACGGCCGATCTTGTCGGCGATGGCCGGATCGCGCGCCAGCGCCAGCGCGATATTGGTGAGGGGCCCCAGCGTCACCAGCGTCAGGCCCGGCGCTTCGTTGGCGAAGCGCCGGATCGCCTCGACCGCGTGCTCGCGCTCAGGCGAACGCTTCGGCGCCGGATAGCCGCGATCCCCGAGCCCGTCGCGCCCGTGAAACCAGTGCGCGTCCTGATGCGGGCGCGTCAGCGGGCCGCCCGCGCCCATGAACACCGGAACTTCGGATCCGCAGACCTCGGCGGTCAGAAGCGCGTTCGCCGTCGCTTGTTCGAGGCCGACGTTGCCGGCGACCGTCGTCAGCCCGAGCACCCGCACATCCGCCGCCGCGAGCGCCATCATGATCGCGACCGCGTCGTCGGAGGCGGTGTCGGTGTCGATGAGAAACTTTCGCATCCCCGCTCCCTGTCGCCGGCCTCACGCTGTCGCCCTCAGCCGCTTGAACCCCCGGTCGAGGTCCGCCCTCAGATCCTCGATGTCCTCGAGGCCGACGCTGAAGCGCAGCGTCGGTCCGCCCGGCGCCCAGCGGGTCGCGGTGCGATAGGTCGTGCAGTCGAAGGGAATCGCGAGGCTCTCGAAGCCGGCCCAGGAAAAGCCGAGGCCGAACAGCTCCAGACCGTCGAGGAGGGCGGCGACGGCGGCTTCCGACGCCGGCTTGAGCACGACGCTGAACAATCCGGAAGAGCCCGAAAAGTCGCGCTTCCACAGCGCATGGCCGGGATGATCGGCAAGGGCGGGATGGATCACGCGCAGGACCTCGGGCCGCGTTTGCAGCCACCGCGCCAGCGCCAGTCCCTGCCGCTCGGCCTCGCGCAGTCTCAGCTCCATGGTGCGCAAGCCGCGCAGCGCCAAGAAGACGTCTTCGGGACCGGGCGGAATCGCCATCAGGTCGACGCTGCGGCGGAGAGGCTCGAACCATGTCTCGTTGGCCGAGACCAGGCCCAGAAGCAGATCGGAGTGCCCCGACAGGTATTTCGTGCCCGCCTCGACCGCCATGTCGACGCCATGGGCGTGCGGCGGGAAGAACAGCGGCGTCGCCCAGGTGTTGTCCATGATGACGCAGGCGCCGCGGGCATGCGCGACTTCGGCGATCGCGGGCACGTCCTGGATCTCGAGCGACTGCGAACCGGGCGACTCGGTCAGCACCGCCCTGGTGTTCGGCCGCATCAGCGCCTCGATCCCGGCGCCGATGCAGGGATCGTAGTAGGTCGTCTCGACCCCCATCCGCTTCAGGGTCCTGTCGGCGAAGGCGCGGGCGGGGGCATAGGCGGAGTCGGTCGCCAACAGATGGTCGCCGGCGCTCAGCGCCGCCATCAGCGCGACCACGATCGCCGCCAGCCCGGAAGGGACCAGCACCGTTCCGGCGGCGCCCGAAATATCGCTCCAGGCGGAGGAGAGCGCGTCGGTCGTCGGCGTGCCGTGGGTGCCGTAGGTGTAGCGCTGGGCGCGGCTCTTGAGGGTCGCGACGTCGGGATAGAGGACGGTCGAGCCGCGATATGGCGGCACGTTGACGAAGGTTTGCGAATGTTCGCTGTCGCGGCCGAGTTGGACGAGCCGCGAGCGGCTTTTGAGGGACGCGCGGGTTTCGTCGGTCAACTTGGCCATTGGCGTCCCAATTCTCCCCGAAGGCCGGCTCCCGAACCGGCGGCCACTGGCTAGAGCAGGGCGCGGCCAGACGCAATCGGCATCGAACGGCGTCTGGTTGACTTCTGCGACCGGCTATCCCGACAATGACGAAACCTCGGCGACGCTCTTTGGGCGAGCGCCCAAGACGTGCGCCGAACAATCATGGCGCGAAAACACGGGAGACGTTGATGCGAGCACTTTTTGCCTGGCTGGCATGGGCGACGCTCGGCGCCGCGGCGGCGACCGCGAGCGCCGGAACGCTCGACCAGATCAAGGCGCGGGGCCAATTGATCTGCGGCGCCAATCCCGGGCTTGCCGGCTTCGGCCTGCCGGACAGTCAGGGCGTCTACAAAGGCCTCGACGTCGACGAATGCCGCGCCATCGCCGCCGCGATCTTCAACGATCCGAACAAGGTCAAATTTCTGCCGATCAACGCCAAGGACCGGCCGACGATCCTCGCCTCGGGCCAGATCGACGTGCTGATCCGCAACACCACCTGGACGCTGTCGCGCGAGACCGGCGGCATGTTTTTCACCGGCGTTAACTATTACGACGGGCAGGGGTTCATGGTGCACAAGAAGCTCGGCGTCGATTCGGCGTTGAAGCTCGACGGCGCGTCGGTCTGCGTCCAGCAGGGCACGACGACGGAGCTCAATCTGGCCGACTATTTCCGCGCCCACCACATGAAGCTGGAGGCGGTCGTGTTCGCGACGGACGACGAGGCGACCAAGGCCTACGACACCGGCCGCTGCGACGCCTATACGACCGACGCCTCGGGCCTCTATGCGGAGCGGCTCAAGATGTCCAATCCCGACGACAATATCGTGCTGCCGGAGATCATCTCCAAGGAGCCGCTGGGTCCGTCGGTGCGCAAGGACGACATCCAGTGGTTCGAGATCGTGCAATGGGTGCATTACGCGCTCCTCACCGCCGAAGAGCTCGGGGTCACAAAGGCCAATGTCGATGAGAAACTCAAGTCCCCCAATCCGGCGATCCGCCGCCTGCTCGGGGTCGAGGGCGACTTCGGCCAGGGCCTGGGCCTGACGAACGACTGGGCCTACCGCGCCATCAAGGCGGTCGGCAATTACGGCGAGTCGTTTGAACGCAACGTCGGGATGGGCTCGCCGATCAAGATCCGCAGGGGCTTGAATGCGCTGTGGAACCAGGGCGGCCTACAATATGCGCCGCCGATAAGGTGAGGGGAGGCGGAGCCGGACTGCAGGCTCGCAGCGCCGCTGTCAGCCCGGCGCGCCCAAATCCAAGGCGAAAATCTCCTTCGCCTCCCTGACGCCCCGGAGCTCATGGCGGCCGAGCGACCGGAGGCGGAGGTCGCCAGCCGACGCAGCGGCGACGAATTCGGCCGAGGCCAGAACCGCGCGGCCCAGCGGCTCGCACAGGGCCTCGATGCGAGCGACTTCGTTGATCGCCGGGCCAATGACGGTGAAGTCAAGCCGGTCGGTCGCGCCGACATTGCCGTAGAGCACCTCGCCGAGATGAAGCGCGAAATCGACGGCGGCGACCGGGACCCCGGCCGCCGCGCGCGCCGTATTGAGCGCGTCGATGTCGCGCATCGCCTCGATCGCGGCGTCGAGCGCCCGGCGGCAGGTCTCGGCGCGATCGGCCTCTTCGAAGGAGAAGGTGGCGAGCACCGCGTCGCCGATGAATTTGAGCACCTGGCCGCCGCGCGGGCGGAGCGTGGCGGTCAAAACCTCGAACACGTCGTTGAGCAGATCGATGATGACGGGACCGGGCGCTGAATCGCTGATCGGGGTGAAGCCGCGGATGTCGGCGTACCAGAGTACCGCGTGCAGATTATTGACCGAGCCGCGCTCGACCGCGCCGGCGTGAACCCGCCGTCCAGCGTCTTCGCCCAGATAAGTCCCAAGCAGTCCCGAGGCGATGACGTGGCCGGCATGCGCCTTCATCGCCAGCGAGAGCGCGGGCAAGGTCGCCTGCAGCAGCGTGGTGTCGTCGTCGCTGAAGCCGCCTCGCTGGTCGGTCGCGAATGAATAGACGACGCCTGACCCCTGCGAGCGGTCGCCGTCCTTTCCGAAGGCGAAGACATAGGCAATGTAGTCCGTCGCGCCCGCGGCGAAGTAATCCGCAAGCACCGGGAAGTCGCGCTCTTCGGGACCTGTTTCCAAACGTCGGCGCATCGACCCCTCAGCGCCGCGAGTGTGATGAATGAGGTGGTAAAAGGGGCTGCTCAACCAATCCGTCTCTTGGAAACTGCCATGGACATATTGTTCGGACTCGATGGCGTTGAGGTCGCGTCGCCAAGTGTAGCCATAGCCGTTCCATTGCGGATGCAGCGTCTCCATCGCCGCATGCGCTCGCCACAGCGCCGTCCCATGGATGACCAGGCGCTGGCAATAGCCGTCGAACAGGTCGTAGGCCGTCGCGCCGCGTAGTCCCTCGCGCACCGCCCAGATGTGCGTCTCGATGATGCGCCTGCCAAGCGCGTCGTCGAACGTCCTGAGCTGGAGCTGCGAGAGAGCGTCGGCGGGATCGTCCGGCATCGGGGGACTTTCGTTCCTGGGGTTTCGAGCGGCAGGACATCGACGATAGCGAGGCGCCCGCGGCGCCGACAAGTCGGGCCGTCAGCCGGGCCGAGGCGACGCCGCCGCGCGTCAGCCCAAGGCGTGAAATTCCGGCGCCGGGCCGTCGACACGCTGTCTCGCCCGCCGCGCGGAAATCCGGTCAAGCGCGAACGAGCGCCAACGTGTGCTGCGCGATCATCAGTTCCTCGTCGGTCGGGATGACCCAGACGGACACCCTGCTGTCCGGGGCGGAAATGCGCGGCCCGCCGGCCACTTTCGCCCGCTCGTCGAGCTTCACTCCGAGCGACGCCAGCTTGCCGCACAGCGCCGCCCGCACCGGGGCGGAGCGCTCGCCGATGCCGGCGGTGAAGACGAAGGCGTCCAGGCCGCCGAGCACAGCCGCGTAGGCGCCGACATACTTCGCCATCGCGTAGACGAAATACTCAACCGCGGCGACTGCGCGCGGATCCACGCTGTCCTGAAGTCAGCCGCATGTCGCCGCTGACGCCAGACAGACCAAGCAGGCCCGCTTGCTCGTACAGCATCTTCTCCAGCGACGCGTCGTCGAACAGCTTGCGGCGCAGCAGGTAGAACAGGAGCGTCCTGCGGGACGTCGCCCGATCGCGTCGCCATCGACAGTCCGCTACAGCGCCCCGAAGCCCATCGTGGTTTCGATGCTGCGCCCGTCCAGCATGGCGCACATGCTGGCGCCGCCCCCGAGATGCGCGGCGATCACTCGACGCGCCGCGGGCGCGTATTTCGGCGTCTGCCGGCTGATGTAGTCGTAGGAGATGCCGTGGTAGCCCCAGTGCCGTGCGCCGGCGTCGAGCACGTCCTTCGGGAGGGCGTAAATCTGCGCAACCTCGGGCATGGTCCGGTGGAACGAGGAGTCGAAACAAGCCACCTGCGGCAGGTCGGGGAAAGCCTTGGCCAGCTCACGCGCTCCGCGCACGTTATAAGGTTGATGCGAGGGCTCCATGACCACGAGCGAGTTGAGATAAGCCAGCAAGTCGGCGTCGATCAACACCGGGGCCTCAAACCTCGTCCCGCCGAGCACCACCCGATGTCCCGCGGCAACCACCTTCATCTTCGCGATATTCTTCTCGAGCCAGGTGATGACAAAATGGAGCGCGGTGCGGTGGTCGATCGCGCGGCCCTTGCCGAACTCGTGCGCATCCAGCGGTTTGCCGGCCGAGTTCTTCGCAACGAACTGCGGGGCGGTCTGCATGTCGCTGACCTCGCCGTGACTGATCGGGGTCAGAGTCCCCTTTTCCGCCAGTTCATAGGCGCCGAACTTTACGCTGGTGGAGCCCGCGTTGAAGACGATGATGGCCTCGCTGATGACCGATCACTCCACGGTTTCTGGCAGCACGATGGCAGGATCGCGCGCCAGCGCGTCGGCATACAGCACTGCCGCAGCAGCCGAAAAGCGGCGGGCGGCAGGCGTGTCGGCCCGGCTGGTCAGGATTACCGGCGTCCGGGCGCCGACCACCAGGCCCGCGATCTGCGCATCGGCCATGAAGGCCAGGTTCTTGTAGACCATGTTGCCGGCCTCGATGTTCGGCACAATCAGCACATCGGCGCAGCCCGCGACTGGCGAGGAGATATTCTTGACCCGCGCGGCCTCGGCGTCGACCGCTGCATCGAGGTCAAGCGGCCCGTCGACGACGCCGCCGACGATCTGCCCTCGATCGGCCATCTTGGCCAGAATCGCCCCGTCGAGCGTGGCGGGCATTTTGGTCTGCACCATTTCGACCGCCGCCAGCACGGCGACTTTCGGCAAGTCGATGCCGAGTGCGCGCGCGAAACCGATCGCGTTCTGGCAAATGTCGCGCTTCTGGTCGGTGCCGGGCGCGATGTTCAGCGCGACATCGCTGAGGACTAAGCGACGCGCATAGGTCGGCGCCGACACCATCACGCAGTGGCTGATCAGCCGCCCGGCGCGGAGTTTCGCGTCCCTTTGCATGATCGCGTGCAGAAGCACGTCGGTGTGCAGGCTGCCTTTCATCAGCGCCGCCACCTCGCCCGCGCCGGCGGCCATCGCCGCCTTGAGGGCTGAGTCCTCGGGGCCGTCCGTGGCCACGATTCGGCATTTGGCGATATTCAGGCGCTCATCGTCCGCAACCCGCCGAATTTCGGCCTCGGGACCGAAAAGCACCGGGACGATCAACTTGGCGTCGGCGGACTCGACCGCCCCCGCCAGCGCGTCGGCGCTGCACGGATGCACCACGCCGGTCAGCATCGGACTGAGATTTGCGCAGCGTTCGACGAGTCCTTCGAGTCGATGCTCCACGACTTGGCGCTGCTGCCGCGTCGACGGCGCAACCACTTCCAGAATCGCCGTCGCCACAACACGACCCTCCGGATCGGAGCATTCTCCCTCAAGCACGACAATTCCCTGATCTGAGCGCTTCTCCCGCACCACGAGCCGCGCCGTCATCGCGGCGTCGATCGGCAGCGCGCTCTTGATCCGCACTGAAGTCGAACGGATCGAGGTCCCGGGTCCTGGGAGGGCTGAAGCCGCCAACGCGGTCAGGATGCCCGTGACGATGCCCGCGGCCTCCTGACCCTCGCCGGGGCCGGCGTGCATGGCCACTTCGCCGAAAGCTGCAGCCCAGGCCCGCACGTCGCCGAGCTGCAGCGTGCGCTCGTCCGACGCGGTGTCGCCGACAGCGATCTCTTCGAAAGTCTTGTTCACGATGGTTTTCATTGCCGCGGCTCCGCAGGGTCAGGCTCGCGCGGCGGTTCGGCGGCCCGTAGGGAAACGCCGACCTCTCGATCGGCTCGGGCCCCTGGCGCAAGGGCGATGCGCGCCGAACGCCGAACGTCAAATCGCCGCTCCGAGAAAGTCACACGAAAATCTCGTTCCTATTGCGCGCAAATCCACTGTATGATTACTGGCCAGTGCTCCTTGAGGGTTCGGGCGCCCATGAACAGTCCGATATGGCCGCCCGGCACGGTCTTTTGCACGATACGATCCTTCGGCGTCCCGATGTAGTTCGCGGCGCCCAGCACCTGCTCGGGCGTGGTGATGTCGTCGGACGCGCCGGCGAGCAAATACGTTGGGCATTTGATGTCGCGCAAATTGAGCGTCCGGCCCAGTCCGACGAACTTGCCTTTGGCCAGCCGGTTTTCCTTGAAGAGCTGTTCGATCACCTGAAGATACCATCGGCCCGGCAGATCGATGGGATTTTCATACCAGCTGTCGAAGGTCTCCTCCTTGGCGAGATAGGCGGGCTCGTCGATGTGCTCGTAGAGGTCGATCTGGTCCTGAATATAATGCTGCGCGGGATGCATGTTTTTCCAACCCTGCAGCATGTATTTCCCTTTCATCAGACCGCCGCCGAGCTCGACGAGTTCCTTATAGAAAGAGATGGGCGACGCCTTCGCCATGCGCTTGATCGGACCGTCGCCGGCATCGGTATCGATCGGCGCGCCGGCCAGGACGAGCGAGTTCACCTTGTCTGGAAAGCGCGAGGCGATCATCGCCGACACCCAACCGCCCTGGCAAAGCCCGACAAGATTGACCCGTCCGCCCAGATCATCGATCGCGACGACGACGTCGGCGAGATAGCTGTCGATGTCGAAATCTTTCATGTCGTCGGTGGCCGATTTCCAATCGGTCAGCGCTACGTGGTCGACGCCATTGGCCAAGATGGTCTGAATCAGGCTCTGACCTTCGTGATAGTCGGCGATCACGGCGGTATGGCCGGCATGGGGCGCATCGACGAGCGTCGGGATTCCCTTCGGCGAGCCATAGTCGCGCAGCGCCATGGTTCGTAGGTTCAGGCGAATTTGGTTCCGCGTCGCCAGCGTCGGCCTCAGCTCGTCGTGAATCTTGATCTCTTCCTCGACGAACTTGAGGTTCTTGGCGTAGAGTTCGCTTCCCTCCTCGAGCATCGCGGCGCCCATGGCCATTGGCCAGAACGCCGGCACGCTCATGAGCGAGAAGTCTGAGGAACTGACGGAGGAGTCTTTTCTCATAATGCAATCCTTGCGCACGCAACCGGTGGGACAGACTCTCTTGCGCAGGAGACAGTGACCCAATAACGACGCCGATGCGGCGCCCTGCAACAGGCCTGCGCCGACGGCAGGCCGACTCCGCGGGCCTTTCGCCGATCAAGGGACCACCGTCACCGGCCGGGGGCAAAGATTGACGAGCTTGTGTGAAATGCTGCCGAGCAGCAACCCGAGGACGCGACCGTTGCCACGTTTGCCCACGACGACGAGGTCCGCATTCTTTTCCTCGGCGATGCCGGCGATCGTCTGCGCGACGTCGCCGGGGCGCGAGTCCAGTTCGATCGAAGCGACCCCGAGATTACGGGCGCGGTCTCTCGCCTTTGTCAAAATTTGCGCCGAAATGGATTCGAGCAGCTCTTGCAACCATGCCTGCTGAGCGTTCGTGAATCGACTGAACAGACTTTCCGGAAGACCGTAACCTCCGATAACATTGACGATCAGGAGGCTGGCGGCGTTCTGCTTGGCCAAGTTCGCCGCGTAGTCGACGGCCCGGTCCGCGGTCTCGGAGCCGTCCGTCGCCACCAGGATGCGCTTCATTTCCAACTCCGCCCAAACTGTTTCCGCCACGGGCAGGGCGCCGCTATGGCGAACGCTCACGACTGAGAGTGAACGTGACTGATGAGCCAGCCCTCAATGCGCTCGAGATGCCGGGATTGGTGACCGTAACCATGATCGAGGAGGCGATAGACCGCGATCTTGACTGCGCTGGCGACGAAAAAGGATACGAGCGTGTAGGCCCAGACCATGAGGGCGAGCCGCCACCCCGTCGGCGCCATGAACCAGCCGTAGACGACCGTCAGCGTTCCCACGAACTGGGTCGCCTCGGCGGGAACGACGAGTTTCCAGCTTGGCCAGGGCCGCTCCCAGACCGGCCCCTTGTTGCGCGTCAGATAGATCGTCATGTGGCCGGAGACGAGCAATTTGAGGAAGATTAGGGCCTGGACGATCGCCGACGGCAAGAGCAGATAATTTCTGACGATCCAGAACAGGCCGAAACTTTCGATTACGCCATAAAGACCGAGCACTGAGGCGATGGTCAGAACCCGCGCCATGTCCCATCGCACGGGCTTGGCGGCGATCGGCGCATTGTCGTAGGCGATCATCATGATCGGCAGGTCGTTAAGCAGCGCCAGTAAGACGACCATGATCGCGGTGACCGGATAGAAATTGAAGATCAGGATGCTCGCGGTCATGAACAGCAAGAGCCGCATCGTCTCGGCGATGCGATAGATTGCGTAGCTGTTCATGCGCTCAAAGATGCGCCGCGCCTCTTCGATCGCCGTCGCGATAACGGAGAGGCCGGGCGCGGTCAGAACGAGATCGGCGGCGGCGCGCGCCGCGTCCGTCGCGCCGCTGACCGCGATGCCGACGTCGGCCTGTTTCAGCGCCGGCGCGTCGTTGACCCCGTCGCCAGTCATCCCGATGATGTGCCCGGCGCCTTGCAGCGCCTTGACGATCTTGAACTTGTGTTCGGGAAAGACCCGGGCGAAACCGTCGGCGGCGACGATACGCGAGAGTTCCGCCTCGGCGACATCGTCGCCAAAGACAGAATCCGCCACCACGATATTCTGGCCGAGTTTGAGCTGGCCGGCGATCTGCCGCGCAATCGCCTCATGATCGCCGGTCACCATCTTGATGTCCACGCCCATCGATCGGATGACCGAGATCGTCTGAGCGCAGTCGTCGCGCGGCGGATCGAACAGCGGCAGCAATCCGAGAAAGCGCCATGTGCCCGATGGATCCGTGCGCGCTACGCCGAGGGTGCGGAAACCCTTGGCCGCGTCGCGATCGACCGAGGCGCCGATCGCCTTTCGCTCGTCGGCGCCGGGAACGCAAAGGTCGATGATGACTTGCGGCGCGCCCTTGGCGACCTTGAACGGCTTGCCGTCCCGCTCGATGTCGGCCTCCGCCCGTTTGGCCACAGGATCGAAGGGACGGAAGGCCTTCACCGCAAAGGCGCTGAGCGCTTTGGCCGCCGGAGCGCCAGCCAGAATCGCCGCGTCGATCGCGTCCGGCGCATCGCGCCGCGAGGCCAAGGCCGCCGCCTCCATCAGCTCGGCCGGCTTAACTCCCCGCGCAGGTTCGATATCGCCGAGGGTCAGTTCGTTCTTGGTCAGCGTCCCCGTCTTGTCGCTGCAAAGAATATCCATCCCCGCCATCTCTTCGATCGCGACCAGGCGCGAGACGATCGCCTTGAACGCCGCCAACCGCTCGGCGCCGATCGCCATGGTGACGGAAAGCACGGCCGGCAGAGCCACCGGGATCGAAGCGACCGTGAGGATCAGCGCGAACTGCAGCGTTTCGAGCAGCGGGTCGTGACGGAACAGTGCCGCGATCCCGATGACCAGAACCAGACCGATGGTCACCAGAATGAGAAAATTGCCGATCCTCAGCACCGCGCGCTGGAAATGCGAAACGGTCCTCGCCTGTTCGACGAGATGGGCCGTCTTGCCAAAATAGGTGTTCATGCCGGTAGCCGTCACCAGGCCGGTCATTTCTCCCTGTTTGGCGATCGAGCCCGAATAGGCGTCGTCGCCGACTTTCTTGTCGACCGGCAACGATTCCCCGGTCAGCGCCGCCTGGTCGACCGAAAGATAGTCGCCCCCAACCAGTTTCAAATCGGCGGGAATGATGTTGCCGAGCTTAACCAGCACCACGTCGCCCGGAACCAGCAGCTTGGCCTCGATGTCCTTCCATGCGCCGTCGCGGCGTACCCGGGCTCTGAGCGCGAGGCGCTCTTTGAGCAGTTCGATCGCGTTATCGGCCTTGAACTCTTGCCAGAAGCCAACGCCGGCGTTGATGAACAGCATGACAAGAATGATCGCGAGATCGGGCCAATGCCGCAGCACTCCCGACAGCACGGCCGCGGTCTCGATCATCCACGGGATCGGCCCCCAGAAATATCGGGCGAGCCGTTCAAAAACGCTGACCTTATGTTCGGCCAACGCATTTTCGCCGTATTGCGCGAGCCGACGGACGGCCTCCGCTTCGCTCAGGCCGGCCGTTTCAACTTGGGTGACCGCGGTCGGGGAAACTGTGGCCGGCGATCGGGCGTCGGCTTCGTTCGCGCTCATTGGCATGCTCCAGACATGCTCCGTTCTTTCATCGTCATTATCGACATTCCTGGCCTGACCGTGAGGCGTTACGATGACCGTGTCGATCAAGCCGACGCCAGACCTCGACGACGAGACTTCCGGTGTGAGACGAAGCTGCCGTCGGACGCCAAGCGATATGCTTATTGTCGCGGCGCGAATTGACGCACCGCAAGGCGATGCTTTTCTTGAGGCGCGGCGACAAGGGGCGCCCGACCGTCCAAAAATCCGCGAGCGAAGAGGATAAATGCGCGACGACCGTTTGGCGCCCGCGAGCGCGGGGAGCGCCTCGACAAGGCTAAACTCGCGAAAAAAAACGGCAGATCGTTCCGCCCGCGCGCAATTTGCGCCTTACTTGGGGAACGTCGCGCTCGTTACGGCTTCGCCTGGGTCTTGGGGACCACGAAAAGCTGGCCGGGATAGATCCAATGCGGGTCGCGGATTTGCGAGGCGTTGGCGGCGAAGATCTGGCGATACCGGGTTCCGTCGCCGTACATGGCGCGGCTGATCCCCCAAAGCGTGTCGCCGCGCACGACGCGGTCAGTCTGGAGCGAATCCACAACCACGTCGGCCGACGAGGCCGCGCCGGGCGTTGCGGTGGCGAGCGATGGCTCATGGGCGGCGGGCGGCGCATTGGCGAGGCTCGGCGTCGGCGCGGCCGGATAGCTGAAGGGCGCCTCGGCGCGGGCGACGACCTTCGCGTCCACCGGATTGATTTCGTCGGCGCGGAGCGTATAGGCGCCGGCCGTCATGCCGTGCTCGACCTTGAGCGACCAAAGTCCGTCCGCCTTGGTCTTCGCGTCGGCGACAAAGGCGCCATTGAGATAGAGGCGCACGACGCCGCTCGGGTCGGCCGCGCCCTTGACCGAAAGTCCGCCGCTGGCGCTGGCCGCGACCGACTGAATGGCGACGCGGGACCCGACGGCCGTCGCTGGCGTTGCAAGCGCCGCCGCCGCGGGTACGGGCGGGGTCTGCTGCGCCGGGGCCAACGCCGCGACCGCGGCCTTCGGCGCCGGAACGGTGACGGCGATCGCGTTGGAAGTCTTAGAAGCGGACTTGCCGCTTCCGCTCGCCAACGACAGGCTGTGGCCGCCTGGGGTCAGCGCAGGCGGGATGATGACGAATTGGCCATGGGCGTCGGCCGTCGCCTCGGCGACCGTCTTGCCGGCGTCGCGCAGCTCGACTTTCGCGTTCGGCGCGGCGCGTCCGGCGACGACCGCTTCGCCCGTCGGCTCGACGCTCACGACATCGAAGGCCGGCCTCGCGCTCGATGCTGGCGCCTCGGCGCTGGAGGGCGCCGCCGGAGCGGCCGTAGGCGCCAGGCTGGCGACGGACGGCGGCGGCTGGGCGCCAGGCGCGCTCGGGGCCGCCGCCGCGACAGGTTTGGCGACGGGCGCGTTCGCCATCGCGATGGCCGGCGCCGACGCCTCCGGCGCGCGATCCACTATGGCGGCGGGACTGGCATGGGGCCAAAGAAAGCTCGGATGCGCCCAATAGGCGGCGCCCGCGCCCGCCGCGACAACGACCGCGCTCGTCGCCAGCGCCCAAATCAGAGCAATCTGCGAAGGCATTCTCTATTCGCTTTCACACACACATATAGCGCGCTGATATCCCGACGACAATCACGAACCCGCCGATTTTACTGGCGTTCTGGCCAGAATTGAAGGTTCGATGACGACGGAAGCGTGAGACCCGGACAGATTTCGGTATTGGCGACTCCGCTCCTCGCCATGGCATATTCATGGCCAATCATGGAGGAAGCCGCTGCTGAGCGTTGTGGGCGGCGCGCGTCTCTGTCTTGGGCAGTATGGTCAGCGGGATTTGCGGACAGGAGGCTAACATCGAAGCCCTCCCGATGAGGTTCGAAACTCGCGATCTGGATTTTGGAACGCAGGAATTGCGTAAGCTTGGCGTTGATTTCGGCCGGCCACAGCTGCTCGCGCGGCGACTATGCAGTCGAAGACGATGACAATACCTTGCCGATTTGGCTCGGTCTCCGCCGCGAGAGGAATCGCCAGATGAGCAGGGAGCGCCGACGAGCCCGCATCTGAGTGTCGCGCAGGCGACTGCGACTGACGCGCAGGCTCAACCATTGTGTTGCTAAGTCCGGAGTGAGCTTGCGCCCAGCTCGGCGGCGAATCAGCGACAGGCGGCGATTCTGGGGCGTTGGGCTCGCTGCTCGCGAGCAAGCGCGGCCCCGATCAGCGCGCCTATTGTCCGCGCTTTCCCTGCGCCGCGAAGCGCACCGCCTCCTCGGCGGCCCGGAAAAGCGCGCGCGCCTTGTCGACGCATTCCGCCTGCTCGGTGGCGGGGGAGGAATCGTAGACGATACCGGCGCCGGCCTGCACATGCATCAGGCCGTCCTTGACGACCGAAGCGCGCAGCACGATGCAGGTGTCCATTTCCCCGCCGGCGCCGAAATAGCCGATGCATCCGGCATAGATGCCGCGCTTGTCCTTTTCGAGTTCGTCAATGATCTCCATCGCCCGCACTTTCGGCGCGCCGGAGACGGTGCCGGCGGGAAAGCCGGCGGCAAGCGCCGCCACTGCGTCGACATCGTCGCGCATTTCGCCCTCGACATTGGAGACGATGTGCATGACATGGCTGTAGCGCTCGACGAAGAAACTGTCGGTCACTTTCACTGTCCCGATCCTGGCGACGCGGCCGACGTCGTTGCGGCCGAGGTCGAGCAGCATCAGATGCTCGGCGCGCTCTTTCGGATCGGCGAGGAGTTCGGACGCAAGCCCCTCGTCCTCGTGTGGGCTCGCGCCCCGGGGCCGGGTGCCTGCGATCGGGCGGATGACGACCTTGCCCTCGCGCACGCGCACCAGGATTTCCGGGCTCGAAACGACGATCTGAAAGCCGCCAAAGTCGAGAAAGCAGAGGTAGGGCGACGGATTGACCCGCCGCAGCGCCCGATAAAGTGAAAAGGCCGGCAGATCGAAGCGGCTGGTGAACCGTTGCGACAGGACGATCTGGAACGCGTCGCCCGCTGCGATATAGTCCTTGGCCCTGGCGACCATCGCCTTGTATTCGGCCTCGGTGGTGTTGGAGACAGGCTCGCCTGCCTTGACGAGCGGATCGATCTGCGCGGCCGCGTGGTCGAGCGGCGATTCAAGCGCGTCGACGACCGCGTCCAGCCGCGCCATCGCGCTTTCATGCGCAGCCCGCGCCGACACGCCAGGCGACGGGCGCACGGGCGTCACGATCGCCATCTCGTCGCGCGCCGCGTCGAACACGACCATGACTGTCGGGCGGATCAGCAGCGCCTCCGGCACGCCGATCGGGTCGGACTTGGCGGGCTTGAGCCGCTCCATGCGGCGCACCATGTCGTAGCCGAGGTAGCCGAACACCCCGGCCGACATCGGCGGCAGGCCGAGCGGCAGTTTGATGCGCGACTCGGCGAGAAGCGCCCTCAGGGCGTCCAGCGGATCGCCGGGGCAGGGGGCAAAGGCGTTCGGGTCGACAAGCGCCCGGCGGTTGATCTCGGCCCGATCGCCTGAGGACCGGAAAACAAGGTCGGGGTCGAGACCTATCATCGAATAGCGGCCGCGCTGCGCCCCGCCCTCGACCAACTCCAACAGGAACATGTTGGCGCTGCGCCCGCGCGCGAGCTTGAGATAGGCCGAGACCGGGGTCTCAAGGTCGGCGACGAGAGTCGTCACGGCCACGCTGGCCTCGCCCGCCTCATAGGCGCAAGCGAAGGCCTGGAGATCGGGGATCGCCGTCATTGTGAAGTCAACTGCCCTCCGCTGACCGAAGCACGCCCTGGTGGACGACGACCCCGAGCGACCGGCGCAAGGCCTCGACATATTGTTCGAGCAGACTATCGCGGGTGGAGGCGTCGAGCTCGGCGGCGATCTGCTTGACGCGCGGATCGGCGAAATCGATCGACGGCGTCTTGTCGGCGGTGATCTTGAACACCGCGCGTCCGCCCGGCGTGGCGGCGGAGTCGGCGCCGTCGGCGGGCTGGCGAAAGATCGCCGCCACGACGGATCGCGGCAGGCCGGACTTCTCGTCGCGGTGGATGTCGATCGCCGTTCTCGCCTCGACGCCGGCGCTCTTGGCCACCTCCGCGACGCTGGCGCCGGCTCTGATCTGCTTGAGGAGATCGTCCGCCCTGGCGGCAAGCGCCTTGTCGATTTGCTCGGCGCGCCACTGTTTCTCGACTTCGGACTTCGACTCCTCGAACGTGCGGTCATGGGCTGGATCGACCTTGGTGATCATGAACCATACGAATCCGCCGTCCTTGGTCGGCAGCGGCGCTTCATCGAGCCCGACGTCGGAGGCGAAAGCCGCGCGCAGCAGCTCGGCCTTGTCAGGCAGGGCGACCGCCGCGCCGGACGGATCGTCGCCATTCGCGTCGACGGCGGCGATCGTGCGCGCGGTCAGCCCGACCGCCTTTGCGGCCTCGACCAGGGTCTTGCCGGACACCCGCATGTCCTCGATCTTGTCGTGCAGGGCCTGGATCTTGTCGCCGGCGCGCGAGGCCGAAACCTGTCGTTTGACCTCGTCGGCGACCTCCGCGTAGGGCTTGAAGGTCGAGGGCGTTATGCTCTCGACGCGAACGATCGCCGGTCCGAAAGGGGTCTGAAGCACACTGCTGACGCCGCCTTGCGGCAGGGCGAAGACGGCGTCGGCTTCCGCTTTGTCGAGCATCGCGTCGCGCGTCGTCTCGCCGAGTTCGGCGTCCTCAGGCTGCATGCCGCGTTCCTTGACGATATCCTCGAAACTGGCCCCGGCTTTGATCTTGGCTTCCGCCGCGGCGGCTTTGGCGTCGTCGGGAAAGAGGATCTGCTGCAGGTCACGCTTCTCGGGAGAACCAAAACGCGGATCCTTGCCCGCGAGCCTTTCGTAAGCGGCGCGGGCGTCGGCGTCGCTGACCTCGGCGGGATTGGCGATCGTCTCCGGCTCCAGCGTGACGATGTTCATCGAGCGGTACTCGGGCGCCCGGTAGGTCGCCTTGCGGTCATTGAAAAAGGCCTTCAGCGCTTCGCCAGAGGGGGCCGGAATTTCGCCCGCCGCGGACGCGGGGAGGACGAAATAATCGACCGATCGGGTTTGCCCCTCGTAATCGGCTTCCGCCTGAATATCGGCCTTCGGCGCGACAATTCCGGTCGTCAGCGCCGCGACGACGAATTGCCGCAACGTCTGCTTGCGCAGGTCCGAGACGAAACCCTGCTCGTTCATGTCCATGTTGCGCAGGGCCCCCTCGAAGCGCGCGGCGTCAAAGGCGCCGGACTTGTCGCGAAAGTTCGGATTGGAGGTGATCATCGCGCGCAGGGCTCCGACGGAGACCCCGAGACCGAGCGTGCGCGTCTCCTCATCGACCGCCGCCTCGCTCAGGAGCCGTTGCAGAACCTGCCGGTCGAGACCGATGGCGTGCGCCTGCTCGTTGGTCAGCGGCTGGCGGAGCCGGCGCTGATATTGCTCCAGGGTTCTCTGATACTCGGAGTGGTATTCCTGGGCCGTGATTTTCACGCCGCCGACCGACGCGACGGTCGTCGAGGTGAAGCCGCGCAGCATGTCGCCGACGCCCCAGATCACGAAGCTGACGATGATGAGCGCCATGACGACGGTCATGACCGCCTTGCCTACGACCCCTTGAGCCGCGTTGCGCATCAATTCGAGCATTCGGTTCCATCGCCCTTTCAAGTCTTTTGAGGCCCGTGGCGTCGCCGCCGGACGTTTCGCGAGCGCGCCCTTCTAGCCGCCGCCGCGGCTTTTGCAAAGGCTCGGGCGCGATGGTAACTCCTGGCCCGCCCGAAATCCCGGAGAGGCTTGCATGACGCCCGATATCCGCCCGTTCGTCGCCGGCAATTGGAAAATGAACGGCCTGTCCGAGTCCTTAAGCGAGATCGACGCGATGCGCCGCGGCGCCGACGCCGGAGAGGCGGGCGCGGCCGAACTCGCGGTCTGCCCGCCGGCGACCCTGATCGCCCAGGCCGCCTGGAAGCTGAAAGGCGGCAAGCTCGGCCTGGGCGCTCAGGACTGCGCCGCCGAGGCGAGCGGCGCCTTCACCGGCGACATCTCCGCGCCGATGCTCAAAGACGCCGGCGCGTCCTATGTCATCGTCGGGCATTCGGAGCGGCGCACCCTGCATAACGAGAGCGATGCGCTCGTTCGCGCCAAGTCCGAGGCCGCGCTGAAGGCTCAACTGACGGCGATCGTCTGTGTCGGCGAAACGCGTCCCGAACGCGAGGCGGGGCGGGCGGGCGAGGTCGTGACCGGGCAATTGCGCGGCTCGTTGCCGCCTGGCGGCGCGCCGGAGACGGTGGTTGTCGCCTACGAGCCGGTCTGGGCGATCGGAACCGGGCTCACACCGACACAAGCGGACGTCGTGGAAATGCACGAGACGATACGGACCCTGCTGGCTGAGCTCTATGGGCCAAAGGGCGCGCGGGTTCGCATTCTCTATGGAGGCTCGGTGAGGCCGGCCAATGCGCGCGAACTCTTGAGTCTCGCCAACGTCGATGGGGCCCTCGTCGGCGGCGCGAGCCTCAAGGCCGCCGATTTCCTGGGGATCGCGAAGGCCTACGCGTGAGCGCAATCGCAATTCCGGCGCCATGGACGCGGCCCCCCGCGCCATGATAGGAGCCCGGCAACTTCAAAGGACGCTGGCGTGTGGCGCAGCAGTCCGTAGGTTCGAGTATTTTCCATGCAGTCCGTGCTGATCGTCATTCACATTCTGATTGTACTCGCCCTGGTGGCGGTCGTTCTGTTGCAGCGCTCCGAGGGCGGGGCGTTGGGGACGGGCGGGGGGACCGGGAGCTTCATGACCGGGCGGGGCCAGGCGAACGCTCTTTCGCGCGCGACCGCCATTTTGGGGACGCTGTTCTTCGTCACCTCGCTGTTGATGTCGATGATCGCCGGCTGGAGCCGGACGCCGCATTCGATCCTCGGCCGGGCGCCGACCACGCCCGTTTCACACACCGCGCCGGCGCCTGCGGCTCCGGGCAATATTCTCGATCAGCTCAAGCAGCTCGAGGGCCAGTCGAGCCCGCCGACATCCCCTGCTTCGCCCGCCCCGAGCGCGCCCGCGCCGAAGCCCTAAAAAGGGGCGCGCGCCCAGACGGCCGCTGGAGGTTTCAAGACGTGCCGTCATTCCGCAGCGAGCGCCGGGTGCGCCATACCGCCGCTAAAATGTTCGATCTGGTGGCGGACGTCGAGCGTTATCCCGAATTCGTGCCTCTTTGCACGGGCTTGCGCGTGCGTGAACGTCAGGGCGAAGGAGAGGGGAAGGAAACGCTGATCGCCGACATGTCGGTCGGCTACCGGATGATCCGCGAGCGCTTCACCAGCAGGGTCATGCTCGATAAGCCGCGGCTCAGGGTGGTGGTTCACTATGTCGACGGCCCGTTCAGCCAACTCGAGAACATCTGGACATTCAAGGACGAGCCCGACGGGGAAAGCTCCACCGTCAGCTTTTTCATCGACTACGAGTTTCGCAGCCGCGTGCTCGGCGCGCTGATGGGCTCGATGTTCGACAGGGCCTTCCGCAAATTCTCCCACGCCTTCGAGAAACGAGCCGACGCGATCTACCAGCGCGCGTGAGTCCCTCGGCCCGCCGCCTCCAGCATCTCAAGCCCGACCCGGACCGAGGCGAGGCGAATGGCCTCGCGGCCGATGTCGCCGAAGCGCTCCTCCCGCGCGACAGTCGCTGAACCGCGCCGGGCGCAAGCGAAATTGACCAGACCGACCGGCTTTGTCGGCGTGCCGCCGTCGGGCCCCGCGATCCCGGTGACGCTGAGCGCGACGTCGGCGTGCGAGCGCTTCAGCGCCCCTTCCGCCATAGCCCGCGCCGTCGCCTCGCTGACCGCTCCGTGATTGGCGATCGTCGCGGCTGGAACGCCGACCAGCTCCTCCTTGGCTTCGTTGGAATAGACGACGAAGCCGCGCTCGAGCACGGCCGACGAACCGGGGATTTCTGTCAGCAGCCCGGCGATGAGCCCGCCGGTGCAGGATTCCGCGGTCGCGGCCTTGAGGCCGGCGGCGCGATAGCGGACGATGAGAGCTGCGGCGCGGGCTCTGAGGTCGGGAGGAAACATCGAGGCGTCGCCGCAGCGGTTGCGAACCAGATTGAGCGTTACGCCATTTCGCCCTCGCGCGAAAGCGCAGGCGGCCGCTGCGGACGCCCCATCGCGCGCGTGAACCACGGCGCGTTGCGCCGGGGCGGATGCGGCGATACGATTGTTGCGAGTGTCGCGGCGCATCAATCGCCCCGGACGCCAGATGCGGGAGGAAAAGCATGCTCGATGTGACGCCGGAGGGCCGTGTCAGCAACATTCTGGGGCGACTTGGGGAGGCGCTGGCGGCCGGCGACATCGACCAGGCGGCCGAATTGTTCCAGGACGATTGCTACTGGCGCGATCTAGTCGCCTTCACCTGGAACATCAGGACGATGGAGGGCAAGGAGGCGATCCGCGCCATGCTCTCTTCGCAACTCGGTTCGGCAAAGCCCTCGGCCTTTGCGCTTGACCCCGCGGGCGGCGCCTCGGAAGAGGGCGGCGTCGTGTCGGGCTGGTTCACGTTCGAAACTGCCGTTCTGCGCGGCTATGGCCATATCCGACTGAAGGACGGAAGGATCTGGACGCTTCTGACCACGGCGGTCGAGCTGAAGGGTCACGAGGAGCCGCTCGGCTTCCACCGGCCGCTCGGGGCCAAGCATGGCGCCGCCAAGCATCGCCCGACCTGGAAGGAAGATCGGGAGGAAGAAGCGCGGACCCTGGGCTACACGGCGCAGCCCTACGTGGTTATCGTCGGCGGCGGCCAGGGCGGCATCGGGCTCGGCGCCCGGCTGAGGATGCTGGGGGTGCCGACCATCATCGTCGAGAAGAACGCCAGGCCCGGCGACAGCTGGCGCAACCGATACAAGTCGCTCAGCCTGCACGACCCGGTCTGGTACGACCACATGCCCTATCTGAACTTCCCGCCGAACTGGCCGGTGTTCTCGCCCAAGGACAAGATCGGCGACTGGCTGGAGATGTACACCAAGGTCATGGAGCTGAACTACTGGAGCTCCACCATCTGCAAGAAGGCGAGCTTCGACGACAAGAAGAAAGAATGGACCGTCGTCGTCGAACGCGACAGCAAGGAAGTCGTGCTTCGCCCGAAGCATCTGGTGCTGGCGACCGGCATGTCGGCCAAACCGAACCTGCCGAAATTCCCCGGCATGGAGCGGTTCAAGGGCGACCAGCACCATTCCTCGAAGCATCCCGGGCCCGACGCCTATCGAGGCAAGAAGGCGGTGATCGTCGGCTCGAACAATTCAGCCCACGACATCGCCGCCGCGCTGTGGGAGAACGACGCCGACGTGACCATGGTGCAGCGGTCCTCGACCCATATCGTGCGTTCCGACACGCTGATGGATATCGGTCTCGGGGCCCTCTACTCCGAGCAGGCGGTGAAGAGCGGCATCGACCATCACAAGGCCGACCTCATCTTCGCCTCGACCCCCTATCGCATCATGCACGAGTTCCAGATCCCGCTTTATCAGCAGATGAAGGAACGCGACGCCGAGTTCTACGCGGGCCTCGAAAAGGCCGGTTTCTGGCACGATTGGGGCCCCGACGGCTCGGGGCTGTTCATGAAGTATCTGCGCCGCGGCTCCGGCTATTACATCGACGTCGGCGCGAGCCAGCTCATCATCGACGGCAAGGTCAAGCTCAAGCGCGGCCAGGTCAAAGAGATCACCGAGACCGGCGTCAAGCTCGACGACGGGACCGAACTTCCGGCCGACGTGATCGTTTACGCGACCGGCTACGGCTCGATGAACGGCTGGGCGGCCGACCTCATCGGCCAGGACGTCGCCGACAAGGTCGGCAAGTGCTGGGGCCTCGGCTCCGACACGCCGAAGGACCCCGGACCCTGGGAGGGCGAGGAACGCAACATGTGGAAGCCGACCCAGCAGGAGGCTTTGTGGTTCCACGGCGGCAACCTGCACCAGTCGCGCCACTATTCCCAGTTCCTGTCGCTGCAGCTAAAGGCGCGCAAGGAAGGGATTCCGACCCCGGTCTATGGGCTGCAGGAGGTGCATCATCTGAGCTGAAGAGAGGCGGCGCGGGCCGCGCCTCGCGTTCTCCGCTAGAGGCTGGTAATTTACGCCATGTTAACCGGGCTTTGGAGCGCGCCCGGCCCGCAGCGTTCCCTTCCGCCAACGGCGTGAGGAAATTGACTATGAAGATCAAGATGCTGCATCACGTTTCGATTGTAACCTCGGATCTCGACCGCTCGAGCGAATTCTATCGCGACGTGCTCGGTCTTCCGCCGCTTCCCCGACCGCCATTCGCGGTCGCTGGGGCTTGGTTCTCGCTGGGAACCGACGAAATCCACCTCATCGTCAACTCGGGCGGAACTTTTTCCCGCAAATCTGTGATCGACCGCGACAATTCGCACTTCGCCATCCGGGTTGAGAGTTTCGATCAGGCCGTCAGCGACCTCGCGGCCAAAGGCTTCCGCGAGGACGCGGCGCAGGACGATCCGATGCGTCTCCTCGTAAGCCGCGACGGCCCGGCGGGATACCCGCAGGCGTATCTCCTCGATCCCGACCGGCACGTCATCGAAATAAACGCCGCCCCGTAACCTATTGAATCCTGGGTCCGACGGGACCCGGAAGACGAGCCCGGCGCGCGCCGCCTCAATCTCGCTTTGCTTGGCCTGAGCGCGGCGGCTCGGGGGGAAAGCAGGAAGGCGCCCGGCGGGCGCCGCGAGCGATGGGTTCGCGAATCGGGAGGAAGCCAGCGAAAGAAAAAGCGGAAGCAAAAGAAAATAAAAGGGAAGCCAGCGAAAGGAAAAGGGAAGGAAACGAAAGCTTTTTCTTTCCGCGAATCGAGACTTTTCAAGGGCTTACGCGCGAATCCAAATAAAAAATTTTCTCGCGCCGCTCGGCGCTCCTTGACGTCCCCCCCTCCATCCTTTCGTCCTCCCCAGGCTCCCGTCCGTTCCTTTAAGTTCCGCGAAGGCGCTGGCGCCGTTTTCCAGTCGCGGATTTATGTCTTTTCAATCGCTTGAGAGCGCCATTCGGCGCCGATTCGTCGGCCGCGTGGCCCTCGCGAGACTTTTGAGCTGCGCTTGAGCCCCCGGAATCGTCCATTTAAAGCATGGGGACAAGGACCGGGAGCCTCGATCGAGCGACGAGGAGGACCCTAGCATGGATTCTGATTTTCTCAAAGAGATTGTCGCAGATAATTTGATTTTCTAGAAAAAAACGGTTCTCCTGCCTACTGTCTGGCGCCTCCCGCCCCCGGCAGCCCTGGAACCCGGCACGCCGCCCGCGTCGCCCCGTCGCTCAATTGACGCGCCTCGCCCGATGGGCGCAGTTTTTTGCGCGGGCTGCTTGCCCCCGCTAATCTGCAGGCCCCGCCTCGAGCCTCCCGATGTCCCACGCCAAAACGCGCCCCTTCACCCTCGACCAATTGCGCGCCTATCTGGTCGAGGTTTTTCCGGAAGCGTGGACGCGCGGCGATTACTCGATCGAGGAGATTTCGCCGATGGGCGCGACCGTCAGGCTTGCCTATCATCCCGACCATTTGCGGCCCGGCGGCACGATCTCGGGGCCGGCGATGTTCGCGCTCTGCGATCTGGCGCTCTATGTCGCGATCTTGGGCGAGATCGGTCGGGTGAAGCTCGCGGTCACGACCAGCGTCACCATCAATTTCCTGCGCAAGCCGGCGCCGGCGGACCTGATCGGCAAGGCGCGGCTGATCAAGCTCGGCAAGCGGCTCGCGGTCGGCGAGGTCGGGCTATATTCGCCGGGGCAGGGCGACATGGTGGCGCATGCGACCGGAACCTACTCGATTCCAGAGCGCGGCGATGATGAGGTATCATGATACCCCATTTATGAATCCGCCGGTTTTCTTGAGGATTCCGGCGCCTTGGCGTTGACATATCTCCCTCGGCGCCGCTACAAGCCCGCCAGCTCAATCGCACGGATGGTCCATTCATGTTCGGCAAGACCCATTCGACCAAGACGGCCGAGGTCGAGAAGAAATGGCTTCTCATCGACGCCGAGGGCCTCATCGTCGGACGCCTCGCCTCCATCGTCGCCATGCGTCTGCGCGGCAAGCATAAACCCAGCTTCACCCCGCACATCGACGACGGCGACAACGTGATCGTGGTCAATGCCGAGAAGGTGGTGCTGACCGGCCGCAAGCGCGACCAGAAGGTCTATTATCACTATTCTGGCTATATCGGCGGCATCAAGGAGCGCTCAGCCAAGTCGATCCTCGAGGGCAAGTTCCCCGAGCGCATCGTCGAGAAGGCGGTCGAGCGCATGCTGCCGCGCGGGCCGCTGGGCAAGAAGCAGCTCGGGAACCTGCGGGTCTATAAAGGTCCGGACCATCCGCACGCCGCCCAGACGCCGAGCGTGCTCGACGTCGCCAAGCTCAATCCCAAGAACAGCAAACTCAATCCCAAGAACAGCCGGAGCGCCTAGAACCCATGGCTGAGATCCTCACCTCGCTCGCCGACCTTAAAGGCTCGCCCGCGGAGCCCGCCGCGGCGGAAGCGCCGGTTCATGTCCAGAAGCTCGACAAGCTGGGCCGCGCTTACGCCACCGGCAAGCGCAAGAACGCCGTCGCCCGGGTCTGGATCAAGCCGGGCAGGGGCCTGGCGACCGTCAACGGCAAGCCGCTCGACGCCTATTTCGCCCGTCCGGTGCTGCGCATGATCCTGAGCCAGCCGCTGGTGGTCGCCAACCGCATCACCCAGTACGATCTGATGGTGACGGTCAGCGGCGGCGGCCTTTCCGGCCAGGCTGGCGCGGTGCGCCACGGCCTCGCCAAGGCGCTGACCTATTATGAGCCCGAACTGCGCCCTGCGCTCAAGAAGGAAGGCTTTTTGACGCGAGACTCGCGCGTGGTCGAGCGCAAGAAATACGGCCACAGGAAAGCGCGGGCGAGCTTCCAGTTCTCGAAGCGCTGAGCGACTGTTTCAGTGGCTTTTGTCGCCCTCGTCGAGCGCGGCAATGCTCATCTCGTCATGGCTCATTCCGGTGAGTGACGGGCGGCTTGGCGATGGCGGGCGGCTTGGCCGTGCGGCGCGATTTGGCCAGTCATTGACGCGAACCTCCATATAGCAGATTTCGAGAGCAATTTCTCTCGAAGAGACAAGGGTTTGGCGTAGCGGATCGGGATCGGCGAGTACGCGAGGCGATCATGGCGGCGGCAATCTTCATCGACGGCGAGGCGGGCACCACCGGCCTGCAAATTCGCGAAAAGCTGGCGCGCGTCGCGGGCGTCGAACTCGCAAGCCTGCCGCCAGAGGCGCGCAAGGACCCGTCCGCCAAGCAGAAGCTCTATGCGAAAGTCGAGGTCGTGATCCTTTGCCTGCCGGACGAGGCGGCGAAGGAGGCGGCGCATTCGATCGACGCGATGGGCGCCGCCGGCCCGCGGGTCATCGACGCCTCTTCGGCGCACCGGGTCGCGCCCGGCTGGACCTATGGGTTTCCGGAGCTCGCCGTCGGGCAGGGCGAGGCGATCGCCAAGGCGCGCAAAGTCGCCAATCCCGGCTGCCACGCCACCGGCGCGATCGCGATTCTGCGTCCGCTGGTCGACGCCGGCTTGATCGCGAGGGACGCGGCGGTCTCGATCGGTTCGGTCAGCGGCTATTCGGGCGGCGGCAAGTCGATGATAGAGGCCTATGAGGGCGGCCGCGCGCCGGCCTTCGAGCTTTACGCGCTGGAGCTCGAGCACAAGCACATGCCCGAAATCCAGTTCTATTCCGGCCTCGCGACCCGGCCGATTTTCACGCCGTCGGTCGGCAATTTCCGCCAGGGGATGCTGGTCAGCGTCCCGCTTGCATCTCGACTCGCTGCCGGGCAAGCCGGCGGGTGCCGATCTCGCCGCCGCCTACGAGCGGCGCTATGGCGGCCAAAGGCATTTCCATATCGGCAAGATCAATGAGGCCGCCCGGATCGAGCCGGAGTCGCTCAACGGCACCAACGACATCGAAATTCACGTCTTCGCCAACGAAATGCGCCGACAGGCGCTCGTCGTCGCCAGGTTCGACAACCTCGGCAAGGGCGCGTCAGGCGCGGCGGTGCAGAACTTGATGCTGATGCTGGGGCGATAGCAGCCACCATATCAGGGGCGCTATCGCTCTGGAATCCCGGCCTTGCGCAGGCCGTCGAAAATGCGCTCGAGCTGGCCCAGATACGTCGGATCGTCGCTTATCGCCGTCCAGGCGGCGCGGGCGCGGGAAATGGCGAAGGCCGGGTTGAGCGCGAGTCCCCCCTTGACCGCGGATCGCGCCTCGTCGAGCCGGCCAAGCTGCGCGAGGGCGGCGCCCAACACAAAATGTGGGTGCGGGAAATTTCGGTTGGCCTCGATCGCCCGCCGAAACCACGCGGTCCGCCTGCTCCCAACTGCCGAGGTGGTTCTTCGCTATACCCGCGAAGTTCATCCAGACGTAAGCCCGCGCATCGCGCGGGCTGAGACGCAGCGCCTCGGCGATGTGAGCCTCCGTTTCTTCGGCCCGGCCGGCGAAAATCTTGCCTTGTCCGATCAAGGCATGGGCCTCGGCGAGATTGCGATCGAGCTCCAAGGCATGTTCACCTTCGGCGATGCCCTGTGCGGCGCGCCTAGTGTATATGTCGACATATCCCAAAGCCACGTGGCCGCGCGCATGGTCCGGGACCGAGGACAAGGCCTTGGTCACCTTCGCTTCTGCCGCCGCGAGGGCCGCCATCGGGTCGGTCACATAGACAAGCACGCCCGCAAGCAGGTCCGCGCGCGCCGATCCAACGAGCGCGTCGACATTGCCGGGATCGGCGGTGAGCGCGCGATCGAAAAAGCCCTGCGCTTGCGCAATGTGGTCGGGGGTCAGACCCTTGTTGAACCAAGCCAACCCCTGAAAATAGAGGTCCATCGAGTCGGGGTTCGGCGCCTGTTCCGCGCGTCGCGCCTCGGCGGCGGCGAGCAGGGCGTTGAGCGCGCCTGCCAGCCGCGCGACGATCTCGTCCTGCATGTCGAAGAGATCGGCGAGCGGCTTGTCGAACCGCTCGGCCCAGAGGTGAGAACCCGTTTCGGCGTCGATCAGCTGGACATTGACCCGCATGCGGTTTCCGCTGCGCTGAACGCTGCCCTCGAGCACATAGCGCACGTTCAGCTCGCGTCCAATCTGCTTGAGGTCGACCGCCCTGCCTTTGTAGGTGAAGGCGGTGTTGCGACCGATTACGAAGGCGCCGGAAATGCGCGAAAGGTCCGTCGTCAGGCTCTCGGTCACGCCGTCGACGAAATGCTCGTGGTCGGGATCGCCGCCGATATTGACGAAGGGAAGAACGACGATGGAAAGCCGGGGCGGGCCGGCGCTCTCGCGCTTTGATGCGCTGTCTGCATCAGCCGGCCTTGTGAGCTCCGGCGGCTTGAAGCGCAGTCCGTCGAATCGGTAACCCTCGCCGGGCACGGTCACGATGAGGCGCGGCTCCTTGGGATCGGGCTCGATCTTGCGGCGCAGCTTCGCAACCAGCACGTCGACGCTACGGTCGAACGGCTCGAAACGCCGGTTGGCGAAGCCGTCCAATAGAGTGTCGCGGCTGATAACCCGTCCTGGCCTGCTGACGAACATCCTCAGCAGAGCAAACTCGCCGCGCGTGAGAGGAATCACCTCGCCGGATTCGCGGGCGAGCATGCAGGCGTCGAGACTGAGGACGAGGCCCGCGAAGCGCACGAGCGACGCGGCTTCCCGCGAGGGCTTGACGCCGTCAAATCCCGGAGCGTCGCGCATGAGCGCTCGGTCCTTCAGAACGTGCGGGTAAATTACGCCGCCCCCGGCGCAATTTACAAGTTGTTTACCGCGCAGACATCTCCAGTTTACAGGGCTGATCTATCGTCATCGCGTTTTGGACTCCGATGACCGTTAGCGTCAGGCAGCGGTCTCGAAAAAGGCGTCGGGTCCTTCTGGCGCAGCCGCGTCAGGCCAGGACCCGTTAATTAAATCGGAGGGAACAATGCTTCACCGAAATCTGCTTTCTTGCTCGTGCCTGATCGGCGCCGCCCTCATGCTTTGTGGACCGGCGCGCGCCGAAGATACGGCGGCGACGATCTGCAACGCCATGTTCAGCGCTTACAGCGCCGCCCTCGCCACGGGCGATCCCGCCAAAATGGTGGCCCTCTTCTCCCCCAATGGCGAAGTCGTCTCGCCTTGGGATATGTCGCCGGCCACGACGCGCTGGTCAAAATGTACTCCAGCTTCATGAAACCCGGCGAAAAAGAAGCCGACAGCAACACGACCGCGCGCATGGTCGGCGGTATCGACGTGGCGTTATGCACTGGCAGTTACACGTTCACGCCAGCCTCGACCACGACCGACCAGAAAGGAACCTTTACGAAGGTTGTCGCCAAGGTCGACGGCGAATGGAAGATCGAGAATCTGACCTCTAACATCGCGGCGCCTCAGTAGCTCCAACGCGCTCGAGGTGATCGTCGGCGGGCCGGCCTAAGCGAAATCGCCTGCGGCCTGGAGGGCCAGAAGTTGCGCGGCGGTTCAGAACCTCATGCTGATGCTGGCGCGGGTAGCCCGCCGCCAGATCAGGGTTGTCATCCCTCCGGCACGCCGGCCATGCGCAAGCCTTCGATGACACGCTCGCGCTGGGCGAGAAACACCGCGTTGGTCCCGTGTAGGCCGGCGCAATAGCGGCGAAGGCTGAATTTCGGGTCGGCTGCGAGGCCCGCGTCGACCTCGCGGCGCGCCTCATCGAGCCGGCCGAGGTGAGCAAGGGAGGCGCCGAGAAGGAAGAAGGCGATCGGCCGGTTCCGGTTGGCGCCGGTTGATTTTCGAAGCCAGGCTGCCGCGTCAGCGAATTCGCCGAGATACGCCTTTGCAATGCCGGCAACCAGGAAGAACTCGAAAATCATCGCGTCGCGCGGACTCATGCGCAGGGCTTCGAGGACATGAGCCTCGGCTTCCTCCGCCTTGCCCATCCAGATCAGCGCGGAGCCGATGAGCGCTCGCGCTGTCGCCATGTTCGGGTCGATCGCCAGCGCGCGCTCCATTTCTTCGATGCTCCTCTCGGCGCGGTCGGTCGCCCGCAGGGCGACGCCCATCACCAGGTGAGCGAGCGCATGGTTGGGCGCCGCGGCGAGAGCCTTTGTCAGACGCGACTCCGCCTCGGCCAGCGCCGGGTGAGGATCGTCCATGAGGTAGCTGACGCAGGCCGTCACATCCACGGTCGCGACGCCGACCTGCGCCTCGACATTGCCGGGATCCAGTTCGAGCGCCCGCACATAGAACGCCCGCGCATTCGCCAAGGCAGCCGGAGTAAAGCCGCGATTGTAGAGCGCTCGCCCCTGAAAGTAGAGGTCCATCGAATTGGGATTGGGCGCCCGCTCGCCACGGCGCGCTTCGGCGTCGATCAGCGCGGTTTTCAGCTCGCTCGCCAGCCGAGCGACGATCTCGTCCTGCATGTCAAAGAGATCGGCGACCGGTTTGTCGAACCGCTCGGCCCAGAGATGCGCACCTGTTTCCGCCTCGATGAGCTGTACGTTGAGACGCATCCGACCGCCGCTGCGCTGAACGCTGCCTTCCAGCGCGAAGCGCACATTGAGCTCGCGCCCTATCTGCTTGAGGTCGATCGCCTTGCCTTTGTATGCAAAGGCCGTATGCCTGCCGATGACGAACGCGCCGGAAATCCGCGAAAGATCGGTCGTCAGGCTCTCGGTGACGCCATCGACAAAATAGTCCTGCTTCGCAACGCCGCCGATGTTGGCGAACGGCAGGACGACAATGGAGAGCCGGGGCGGGCCGGCGTTCTCGCGCTTCGGGGCGCCGTCTGCATCCGGCTTTGCGTTCTCCGGCGGCTTGAAGCGCAGCCCGTCGAATCGATAACCCTCGCCGGGCACGGTCACGATCAGGCGGGGCTGCTTCGCATCGGCCTCGATCTTTCGCCGCAACTTCCCGACCAGCACGTCGACGCTGCGGTCGAACGGCTCGAAACGCCGGTTGGCGAAGGCGTCCAGCAGAGCGTCGCGGCTGAGAACGCGTCCTGGCCTGGCGACGAACATCCGCAGGAGAGCGAACTCGCCGCGCGTCAGCGGGATCGACTCGCCGGACTCGCGGGCCAGCATGCAGGCGTCGAGGTCGAGTATGAGCCCGGCGAACCGCAACGAGGTTGCGGCTTCCCGCGAGGGCTCGAAGCCGTCAAATCCCGGAGCGTCGCGCATGAGCGCTCGGTCCTTCAGAACGTCCGGATAAATTACGCCGCGCTCCGTGCGGTTTACAAGTCGTTTACCGACCGAACATCTCCAGTTTACGCCGCTGGTCCATTTTCACCGGGTTTCGGTCTCCCAGCCGTGTCAGCGCGGCGGCTCCTCGGAGCAAGGCTTGGCGCGGCTTGACCCCTCGGCGCCAAGCCATTGTTGGGAGACCGGATGGCGCCGGGCCTTTGATCGGTCGACTACAACTTCTACTGCCTCCAGCTCGTCCGAGCGTTCTGATGAAGAAGAGGTTGAACCAATGATCTTTCAAATCGTAGCGATGATCTGCGTTGCGGGTATGCAGCCGCAGGACTGTGGGCCGGAGCCGGGCTACTCGCGCGATGTCGCGATCATCGGCGAAGTCCCCAACGAGATCATGTGCAATATTCAGGCGCAATGGACGTTGGGCGGGATTTCCTTGTTCCAGAACCTAGGGCCGGGCGAGTTCATCAAGATCATGTGCGTTCGTAAGGTATGATGGCGGCGTGATCCCAAAGTTGAGCGCCTTCACCTCATAACCCCGATCGCGTGGCGCGCACGATCGCGCGGATGGCCGCCTCAATCAGGAGTCCGGCGCAATACGCCAGCGCGCAACAGAAAATCCCCGCGGCGATCACTCTTCCCGTCATGTCGCCGCCGAGGGTGTAGGCGCCGCCGTTGAGCGCGCGCATGACGAGCGTGAAGGGCAGGGCGGCGAGCACCAGGGGAAGATCCGCGAACCAGGTTCCCTGACGCCGCAGATAGTCGAAGTAGAGCGCGACAAACAGCAGCGCATAGAGAGCGGCGAAGGCGGCGCCGGTCCAGGACCGCAGGCCCCTCACCGAAGCTCAGTCCGCTTTCCAGGCGACGACCCGCTGCGCCTGCCGTCCCAGGCCGTCGACCCCGAGCGACATCGTGTCGCCGGCTTTGAGAAAGCGCGGCGGCTTCTTGCCCGACCCGACGCCGGGCGGCGTCCCGGTGGTGATGACGTCGCCGGGTTCGAGGATCATGAACTGGGAAATGTAGGAGACGAGGGTCTTGACGCCGAACACCATCGTCGCCGTGGATCCGGTCTGCATCCGCTCGCCGTTGACGTCGAGCCACATGTTGAGCGCCTGCACGTCCTTGATCTCGTCTGGCGTCACCAGCCACGGGCCGAGCGGGCCGAAGGTCGGGCAGCTCTTGCCCTTCACCCATTGTCCGGAGCGCTCCAGCTGGAACTCGCGCTCGGAGACGTCGTTGCAGACGCAATATCCCGCAACATGGGCGAGCGCCTCGCCCTCGCTCACGTAGCTCGCCCGCGATCCGATCACGATCGCGAGCTCCACCTCCCAGTCGGTCTTCTTCGATCCCCTCGGGATCACGACGTCGTCGTTCGGACCGGCGATGCAGGAGGTCGCCTTGCTGAACAGAACCGGCTCTTTCGGAACCGGCATGCCGGACTCGGCGGCGTGGTCGGCATAGTTGAGGCCGACCGCGATGAAATTGCCGACCCGGGCCACGCATGGGCCGACGCGCGGCGCGCCGCGCACCGCCGGCAGGGACTCGGGCTTGAGCTTGGCCAACCGCGACAATGCGCGCGGGCGCAGCGTGTCGGCGTCAATGTCCGCGACCACATCGCTGAGATCGCGCAATTTTCCGGCGCCGTCGATCAGCCCGGGCTTTTCCTTGCCCTCTCTGCCGTATCGAACCAGTTTCATAGCCCCTCCCACGTTGCGTCCGGCCGAAGCGCGGCTGGAAAATCGCTTCGCGCTTTCTCGTCCCCGCCAAACGGGAACCGGATCTAGATCCACCAGACGCCACAGCCGCGGAGACGTCAATGCCGCCATTCCACCAGACGAACGGCAGGCCGGCGCCCAACCTCAGTCAATCATCCGGCCGGTGAACAATCATAGCGGATTGTCCCGGCAAGTCGAACTCGAAGTTGTTTTGCCGGTCGACGCTGACGCCCTGCCGAGACTTCGCCGCCCGGAACGGCAATCACGCGGATTTTAAGCGGGAAGGTGTGGATTTTTTCCGTCAGGATGCCTATTCTTAATTGCGTCCGCCCCCGGCCGTCTTAATGAATCCGCGGCTGCGGGACCGAATGAGCGAAAGAGGTCGCCTCTGCCGCTTGCCCGGGTGGCAGGTCAAATGGAGCATAAAACGACCCGCGGAAGGTCAGCGACTGGATAGCACGAGTTGTCGCAAGTCGATTTAAGCCTTGAATGCGGATTAATGAATGTGACATTAGGATCTACCGGCGCCAGATTCGTGGGTCAAAACGTTAGTCATCAACACACGAAAAGAAACAAAAAATGTCAGATGTGGAAAGGATCGCCCTGTTCATTGACGGGGCCAATTTGTATGCAAGCGCGAAGGCTCTCGGTTTCGACATCGACTATAAGCGTCTACTGAAAGAGTTTCAAGCCAAGGGACGCTTGATCAGGGCCTATTATTATACCGCTCTGGTCGACGATCAGGAGTATTCTTCCATTCGGCCGTTGGTCGATTGGCTGGATTACAACGGATATTCAGTCGTGACGAAGCCGACCAAAGAGTTTGTCGATTCGACCGGACGCCGCAAAGTCAAGGGCAACATGGACATTGAACTCGCGGTCAACGCAATGGAGATGGCCGACCGCGTCGACTTGATGGTTCTGTTTTCGGGCGACGGCGACTTCCGTTCTCTTGTCGAAGCGCTTCAGCGCAAGGGGGTGCGGGTGGCGGTGGTGTCCACGGTTTCGACCCAGCCGCCGATGGTCGCCGACGAGTTGCGCCGACAGGCGGACGAATTCATCGATCTGGCGCACTTGATCCAGCGCATCGGACGCGATCCGGGCGATCGGCCGGTCCGCGCCGCAGACCATCGGCGCGGCCATGCCTACGCCCCGCTTCAACCACCGGTTGAAGAAGAAGTGCGCGAATAGCTTGGCGCTCCAAAGGGGAAGGCTGCAGCGCGATGGCCTTTGACGTCAGCCCGTCGCGCGACTGCGCCGATTGCCCGCGGCTTGCTCAATTTCGGGCCATGAACCGCGCCGCCTTTCCCGATTGGTCCAACGCGCCGGTCAACTCGTTCGGCGAAGCGGACGCGCGGCTGCTGATCGTCGGGCTTGCTCCGGGCCTGCGGGGGGCAAACCGGACCGGACGACCGTTCACCGGCGATTATGCCGGCGACCTGTTGTACGAGACGCTGCTCAAATTCGGATTCGCGTCGGGCAGCTATGACGGTCGCCCCGACGACGGGCTGGGGCTCGTCGACTGTGCGATCGTGAACTCCGTTCGTTGCGTTCCGCCCCAGAACAAGCCAACTCCGCAAGAAATCGCAACCTGCCGCCGATACCTGACGCAATCGATCGCCGCGCTCGGCCGCTTGCGAATCGTGCTGGCGCTCGGACGGATCGCGCACGAGAGCGCATTGCGCGCCTTCGGCGTGCGAGTGGCCCAATTCCCATTTGCTCATGCCGCCCGCCACGCGCTCGGAGCCGCCAAGCCTCTTCTTTTCGACAGCTATCATTGCTCGCGCTACAACACCAACACCGGCGTATTGACGGCCGCAGCGTTTCGAGATGTCTTCGCATCGATCCGCGCCGAGCTCGATCGCGCGTCGGGGGCAGGGCGTGGCGGCGGGCTGAGGACCCGCCAACGCGGTTCGGATGAGGGGGGAGAAAGTTGAGCGCACATGTCTTCGGCCAGATCGGCGACGCGCCGGTGATCGAAGTCGCGATCGAATCCAAGGCGGGCGCGAGCGCGAAAATCCTCACATGGGGCGCGGTGCTGCGCGACCTCGTAGTCCCTACGGCCGCCGGACCGCAGCGCGTCATCCTGGGACTGAACACCCTGGAGGACTACGTTGCCCATTCGCCGCATTTCGGGGCCGTTCCTGGACGTTTCGCAAACAGAATAGCCAATGGGCGCTTCGCCATCGATGGCGTCGTCTATCAGCTCGAACGGAGGCCCGGCGAGAAACATACGCTGCACGGCGGGCCGAAAGGATTCGGGCGCCGGCTCTGGAAACTCGGCGCTCACGACGCCTCATCGGTTTCGCTGTCAATCGACTCGCCTGACGGCGACGCCGGCTTTCCCGGCGCAGTGACCGCGACTTGCGTCTATCGGATGCTGGAGCCCGCGACGCTGCGGGTCGAACTTACCGCGGTCTCGGACCGGCCGACGATCATCAATCTCACGCAGCACGCCTATTTCAATCTCGACGGATCGCCGGACATTCTCCAGCACGAGCTGACGCTGCTCTCGGATTTCTACACGCCCGCGGACGCCGAACTGATTCCGACTGGCGAGATTCTCTTGGCCGCTGGGACGCCGTACGACTTTCGGGTCGCGCGTCCGGTGCGCGCTTCGGACGAGACCACATATGACACCAATTTCGTCGCTTCCCGCCAGCGTGAGGCCAACGGCCTCGCGCCAGTCGCGCTTCTGCGCTCCCCGCGGAATGGACTGGCCATGTCGCTCTTCAGCACAGAGCCCGGCGTTCAGTTCTATGACGCGGCCAAGCTCGATTGTCCGGTTCCTGGGCTGGGGGGCGCGCGTTACGGCGCGCATGCCGGTCTCTGCCTCGAGCCGCAGGCGTTCCCAGATTCGCCGAACAGGCGCCACTTCACCGACTGCGTGTTGCGGCCAGACGCGGAATATCGCCACGTAAGCGAATTTCGGTTTGGCTGAGAACGGTTAGAATCGCGACCCGGCGCTCACGGAGCGAATTTTGGACCGCTCCGCGCCCTAATAATGTTGATTTGCCGCCTGCTTCAGCTCACGATCGATCGAGGCTTTCCCCCGGACCGGCCTCGGCAAGCGCCTTGCCGACCTCAAGGCCAAGGTCGTCCATCGAGGTCTGCTCGCGGATCGTGAGGTCCTCGCCTTGCGCCTGACGCTCCGCTTGCTCCGGCGAGCGGGCGACGTTGACCGCGACTTTCGCCTCGATTTCGGGATGCAGATGAATCGGCACGGTGTGCAGGCCAAGCGTCTTGATCGGATGCTGAATCGCGACATGAGCCCGCTGAACGGCATGCCCGGCCGCGGTCAGCGCCTCGGCGATGTCGCGAGCGGAAACCGAACCGTAAAGCTGTCCCGTCTCGCCGGCCTGACGGATGATCACAACCGTCGCGCCGTCGACCTTCGCCGACACCTCGCCCGCGTTACGCTTGAGCTCCTGGTTGCGCGCTTCGAGCTCGGCGCGCTGGGCCTCGAACTTCTTCTTGTTGGCGTCGGTCGCGCGCAAGGCCTTGCCGCGCGGAAGGAGGAAATTTCGGGCGTAGCCGTCCTTGACCCGAACCGTGTCGCCCATATGGCCGAGCTGGCCGACGCGCTCCAACAAAATAACGTCCATGGTCTTCTCCTACTTGCGTGCAGTTGGCTGAGGGGTTGGCATGAGAGCTGCGCGGCCGCGCAGCTTGACAAAAGCGTCGACCAGTCCGAGCGCTGCGATCACTGGAAGCATGAATTTCGCCAGCAGCACGCAGCACACGTAGAGCAGAAAGAGCATTAGCGGCCTGACCAGACGCACGCCGCGCGACAGGGCGTGCGCGACAGCGAGACCCTGCAATATGAAGGCGCCTCCCAACCCACCGACGCCAACCGAGAAAAAGTGCGCTTCCGGCGAGGGCAGGGCGTAAGAGGCCGCGAGGCAAATCAGGAGCGCGACCCCCATCGGCCAGGGAAGGAGCAGCGACGTCGGCAAGTCCGGCCAGGGCCTGGCGAGGCGATGCGAAAGCTGCGCCGAACGCGCCGCGCCGTAGAGGTTGACGCTCAACATCAACAGGGTCGAGCCGGCGATCGCTGGCGGACCGAAGCGGACTAGCGCATGGGCAAATTCCTTCGCGGACATGGTGCTCCGAGCGCCGTCGAAGGCCTTGCCCGCCAGAACGGCAAGCGCGGCGGCGACCTGCCGCGCGCCCTCGTCGTAGCTGCCGTAGACGATAATAATCGTCGTCAGCACGCCGGCGCCGGCGAGGATTCCGATCGCCGCGGCCAGCGAGACGATCGCGCCGACCGAAGCGTAGATCGGAGAGGCCGGCGGACGCACGGCGTGGTACCGAGCGACCGGCGTTACGACGAAGGCGGCCAGGATCCAACCGGGCGCCGCAACCGAGGCGGCGAACAAAAGCGCGGACAGGGGCTCGGCGAGAAAGGCGAGCGCGACGACCGAAATCGCGGTCGCGATCGCGCCACTGTCGAGCCCCCAGCCCAGCGTCGCGATCATGATGGGCAGGGGGGCGAGATAGGCGAGCGCCATCGCGAGAACGCTTGTTTGCGCGCTCACGGCGAACAGGAGGGCGGCGGTGCATCCGGCGCCAATTGCGACGGCGAATCGATGGAACATGGCGAGCGCTGTCCCGCGTTGACTTGCGGTTAGGAGACGGGCGGACCGCCCGATCCAACTACCGCCGCGTCCGAATCGGGGCCAACGCAGCGGTTCGAGACGTGGCGGCGGCGAAGCCGCCCGAAGAGCGTCAGCGTATGACGTAAGGCAGCAGACCCAGAAAGCGCGCGCGCTTGATCGCCTGCGCGAGTTCGCGTTGCTTGCCGGCCGAAACCGCCGTGATCCGGGAGGGCACGATCTTGCCGCGCTCGGAAACGTAGCGCGACAGCAAGCGGGTGTCCTTGTAGTCGATCTTGGGCGCATTGGCGCCGGAGAAAGGGCAGGACTTTCGGCGGCGGAAGAAGGGGCGGCGGGGCGCGGCGGCCATCAATTGACTCCAACATTCGTTTCGTCGCGCGGGCGGCGCGGGGGACGGTCAGGGCGATCGCCGCGTTCCGAACGATCGCCTCGATCGGAGCGATCGCCGCGCGGCCCGCGCGAGCCGCGCTCGTCGCGCTCGGCGTCGTCGCGCCTGCGCAGCATGGCCGACGGACCGGCCTCATGCTCCTCGACGCGTATGGTGAGGAAACGGATCACGTCTTCGTTGATGCTCAGGAGGCGTTCCAGTTCGACCACCGCTTCCGAGGGCGCGGCGATATTGAGCAACGTGAAATGCGCCTTGCGATTCTTCTTGACCCGAAACGCAAGCGACTTCAGCCCCCACGGCTCCACCTTGGTGACCGCGCCGCCAAGCGAAGCGATTTTCGACTTGATCTGGTCGGTCAGCGCTTCGACCTGCTGCGCCGTGACGTCCTGGCGCGCCAGGAAAATATGCTCGTAAAGAGCCATGTCGTGCCTTTCCTTTTCGGCTGCGGATCCCACGCGGAGCCCTTCGAGCCCGGGAAAGGCTCGAACCGGATCGTTCGAAGGCGGGAACACCGGAAGCCGGACCATCGACGGTCCTGCCGAACGCCTTTGGGCGAGGGGCCTTCCGTTCAGCCCCCAGCGGGACGCAACGAGGGCGCTTTCCTATCGGGACTTTGCCGCCGACGCAAGGCGAATCTCAGCGGACACGGCAGCAGAACCCTATGCGGGGCCGCGGAAACTCAGAACCTCGTTGGAGGGAAAATCGTACAATTTGCCGGTGTCGGTCCACTGGGGCGAGCAGATCTCGACGATCTTGGGCGCCAATTCCTCGGGCGTGCGCAGGGTCGTCGGGTCCTCGCCCGGCATCGCTTTGGCCCGCATCATGGTGCGCAACGGTCCAGGATTGACGAGCATCACGCGAATGTTCGAGGTGTTGCGGGTCTCGGCGGCATAGGTGCGGGCGAGGGCGTCGAGGGCGGCCTTTGAGATCGCGTATGGGCCCCAATAAGCCCTGAGCTCCGCTCTACTCGCCGCGCCTGAGGTGACGAAGGCCACCCGCCCCGCGGGGGAGCGGCGCAGCAATGGGTCGAGCGAGCGAACGAGGCGCCAATTGGCGGTGACATTGACCGCCATTACGTCGTCCCATTCCTTCGGATCGAGATGATGGAGGGGCGTGAGGAGGCCCAGGACGCCGGCGTTGCCGACAAAGGCGTCAAGTCGGCCCCACCGGCGGTACAGCGCTTCGCCGAGCCGGTCGATGGCGGCATGGTCACGCAAGTCCATCGGAACGAGCGTCGCCGGACCGGGCTCTCCTCGACGCAGGGCGCCGATCTCGTCGTCGAGTTCCTCGAGCGCGCCTTGCGTGCGCGCGAGCGCAACGACATGGGCGCCAGAGCGTGCGAAGGCGATCGCCGCCGCTCGCCCGATCCCGCGAGACGCTCCTGTCACCAGAACGATCCGGGTCGATCCGTCCGAATCGGGCGCGCTCAATCGACACTCCTTTTCGGCTTCGGGAGCGACCGCGCAAGCGACCTGATTGCGAGTTGTGATTCGTGCCCGCCGTTTGTAGGGCGGTTATGGACTTGCCGAACATGAAAATAAAGTCCAACAATGATGAAATTGGCGCCGATACGTGACGTCTGCCGCTGGGGTTGAGGGCTCGCGCTCGTGCGCCGGCGCCTTCGTTTTGAGGCTCAGGATGTCGAACGAGAAAATTGATCGCGAGAGCGGGAAAACCGTGACTCGCGCCGACCTGTCGGAGATCGTGTATCAGCGCGTAGGACTGTCGCGCACGGAGTTGGCCGAACTCGTTCAGTCGGTGCTGGACGAAATTTGCGACGCCGCTGCGCGCGGCGAAACCGTTAAGCTTTCCGGCTTCGGTTCTTTCGTCGTCCGTTCCAAGGGAGAGCGGATCGGTCGAAACCCAAAGACAGGCGTCGAGGTGCCGATCCTGCCGCGCCGGGTAATGGTCTTCAAGCCGTCGAATGTGCTGAAGGCGAAAATCAACGGACGCGAATCCGGCGCCGGAAAAGAATAGGCTGGCGCCGCCAAGGACCGCCTCTGGATTTCGCGCTCCAATCAATCGATAATGGTGTGCCCCGGGCGAGGGCGAGCGGTGATTCTCTTGTCGCCCTCGATCATCGACGAGCAAGGCAATGGAAAAGAGCCCCGAAGCCTTTCGAACGATCCGCGAAGTCGCGGACGGATTGGATTTGCCTCAGCACGTTCTGCGCTTCTGGGAGACGCGGTTTCCCCAGATTCGGCCGCTCAAACGGGCAGGCGGTCGCCGCTACTATCGGCCCGACGACATCGAGCGGCTCCGGCTCGTCAGGCGCCTGTTGTATGACGAAGGCTACACGATCAAGGGCGTCCAGAAACTGTTCAAGGAGCGGGGCCTGCAGGTTCTGGCCGACGCCGCGTCGTTCGACGCGCGGCGATTGCTCGAGCCGCAGGAAACTCCTGAGCCGTCCGAAACCAGGATCCGCGCCGAGGCGCCCGGCTCCGCGCAAACGGCGCCGCGCGGCGATCCAATGAGCCCGCGCGTTGCGGCCGACGAACTGGCGACGTTGCGCGAAGCGCTCGCCCAGATCGGCGAGGCGCAACGGCTCCTCGCCCAGGCGCGCTCGCAAGGGTCGTGACGCGCGCCGGCTCAGCGACGCATTGTCAGCGGCGGCTGCCCTGGCTATAAGCGGCGCCGTCGGAGTGTAGCGCAGCCCGGTTAGCGCACTTGTCTGGGGGACAAGGGGTCGTGGGTTCGAATCCCGCCACTCCGACCATTTGCGCACTTCCGGCCCAGGCCGACCCGCGCTTCGAGCGGAGCGGACGTGGCGGCTAGCGGGCCTACGCGATCCGTTCGGCGCGTTTACCGCCGCTTTTCCCAGACGGTCCAAACTTTTCAAGGGCTTGGACTCCTGTTTACCGCCGCCTCGCGTTTTTGCGCCGCAAACGCCGCGGGAAGCGTCTTCGATTCGCATAATGTATATTATGGAACCACAAGAGCGGGCGCCCGTCGCGGCCCCGCGGGTTTCGCAAAAACCACTAATATCGGCCGGACGAGGCGCGCTGCGGCTGCGACGCCTATATGATGACGCCCTCTTAGCGAAGCATTCGAATTCCGACAGGAGAACATCCATGAAAATCGCCCTCATCGGAGCTTCCGGCCAAGCCGGATTCGCGGCTTCTCGCGGAATTGACCAGGCGCGGTCATCAGGTGACCGGGATCGCGCGCCATCCGGAAAAGGTCGCCGCCGGACCCGGCGTGACGGCGAAGAAGGGCGACGTCCACGATAAGGCTGGCCTTGCCGCGCTGATCAAGGGCCACGACGCGGCGATGAGCGCGGTTCGCTTCACCGACAGCGATCCGAAGCTGCTGATCGAGGCGGTCAAAGAGGCCGGCGTGAAGCGCTATTTCGTCGTCGGCGGCGCCGGCAGCCTCGAGGTCGCGCCTGGCGTGCGACTGATGGACACGCCGCAGTTTCCCGCGGCCTACAAGGTCGAGGCCGCCAAGGGCGGAGAATTTCTCGATCTCCTGCGCAATGAAAGGGGGCTTGAATGGACGTTCCTGTCGCCCTCGGCGATGGTCGGCCCCGGCGAGCGCACCGGCAAGTTCCGGCTCGGAAAGGACCAGCTGCTGACCAATGACAAGGGCAGCAGCGTCTCATGGGAGGACTATGCAATCGCGGCGGCCGACGAACTGGAGAAGCCGGCCCATGTGCGGCAGCGCTTTACCGTCGGCTATTGAGCAACGCTTGTCGGCGATCCGGGGCGCCGAGAATTCCCGCCGCCTTTGGAGACGGTTGAGCGTCGTCCAGGATCACTCGATTTCGGCCAGCAGGACGCGGGCGTTCCGGACGTCTCTCATGCCCTCCCCGCCCTCAATCGCCGCGAGGATCGGCTCCAACAGCCTGCGCGGGTCGTTGTGCGAGCCGCAGTCGCGCCACAGCCGGGCGAGGTCGGTCGCGGCGCGAAGTTCCAGCAAGCGGGCCTCCTGGCCGCGGGCGACCTCGATCGCCTTCAGGAAACAGGCCTCGGCGCGCGCGCGGTCTGACGCCCCGCTCCCGAGGGCTGCTTTGCCGGCGATGCGATGCAAATCGGCGAGCAAAAGCCGCTCGCCGGAAAGTTCGACGAATTCGAAGGCCTCTTGCAACGACGCCTCAGCCCCCGTTATGTCGTCCGCCGCCAGGAGAGCTTCGGCAAGACAGCATAGGATCATGGAGTCCAAGATTCGGGCGCCGGATCGGTGATGGGCGTCGCGCGCGGCGCGGATGGCCTCGATATGCCCGACCGTCGAAATTCGTACCGCCCGAGCGCAGGCATGGGTGAGGTCGCTGTAAAGGCGGAATTGCGCCACCTTCCTTTCAACGCAATAGGCGACGAGTTCGGCGCTAGTGCGCTCGCAAACTTCAAGGTCGCCGAAAAGAAGTTCTGGCCAAATCGCCGTGAAAAACCGGCAAAACGCCACTGTCGGCGCGTGATCGTGGTCCGAGGCCTCCACGCGCGCTTGATCCCTGGCGCGCGCCGCCTGGTCAGTGAGGCCAAGCATGAACAGCGTCATCGCCTTATAGCAAAGAATGCTGAGGCCGACGTCATATCCGAAGCGGTAACTCAACCGCTTTTGTCGCGCGGGATCGCTGTAGGCTGCCGCCTGCAGCAGGATTTCCAACACTTCGCGACTTCGCCCCGCGAAGAATTCCACCGCCCCGAGCAGGCGGCGCCCGACGAGTTGGTAAATGGGATCGTCCTGCCGATTGGCGAGGTCGATAAATTGCAGCGCCAGGACGCGTGCAGGCCCTAGTTCCGACGCGACGTATTTGGCCGCGCACAGGCCATAGAGCACCGAGAAATGCTGCATGTCGTCGCCGGCGCCGGCGTCGATAATCCGCTTTGCCGCGCTCAACGCGGCGACCGTCTCTGGCGTGCTGTATCCTTTGAGCGGCAGCAATGCGTTCGCCTTGGCCACCAGGAACGCCAGTTCCAGAGATTGCCGGCCCCGCCCTTCCGGAATGCGCGGAAGCACCGCGAGACCGGCGTCGACATGGCGGTCCGCCTCCACGGCGGCGGAGCGTGACAGCGCCTGTTCGGCCGCCGCGAGCCAATGGCGCGCCGCAGGTTCGTAAAGTCCCGCCTCGGCGAAATGATGGGCGATGACCGCTTGCGCAGAATCGACATGATCGAGGAAGGCCTTCGACCAAGGCGTTCGCAATGTCGGCATGGATGCGCTGCCGCCGGCTGCGCAGGAGCGAGGCGTAAGCCGTGTCCCGCACCAGCGCATGCTTGAACACATAGGTCGCCTCCGGCGGCGCGCCGCGAGTGTGGATCAGCTCCGCCGCAACGAGCTGGGCGAGCGCGTCTTGCAAGTCCTGACCGTGGATCGGCGCGACCGCATCCAGCAGTCGATACGAGAACTCGCGCCCGATCGCCGCCCCGATCTGCCCGATCTCCTTCACCGGCGCGAGACGATCCAAGCGCGCCATCAGCGAGTTCTTGAAGGGTCGAGGGGATCGCGAGCGGACTGAGCGCTCGGTCGAGGACATAGGCGCCGCTCTCCTCGCGCAACAGGCCGGACTCGAGCACGTTCTTGGTCAGTTCCTCCACGAACAACGGCACGCCGTCGGTCTTGGCCACGATCTCCTCCGACACCTCGCTCGGCAGCGCCTTGCCGCCGGCGATGCGATCGACCATCGCCAGCGCATGGCGCCGCCCGAAGCGGCTGAGCGTAAGCGCGGCCACATGCGCGCGGCCCGCCCAGGGCGCGACGAATTCCGGCCGAAAAGTAACGACCAACAGCGCGCGCATATTGGGCAACTGATCAACCAGTCGGCCGAACACGTCGAGCGACGTGGGGTCGATCCAGTGCGCGTCTTCGAGTATCGCCAGGACAGGGGCGTTGTTGACCAGCCCCGCGAACACAGCCATCAACGCCGCAATCGTCCGTTCCTTCTGTTCGCTGGGGGCCGCGTCAAGCGAGGGGTATCGCTCGTCGCCGGGGATCGACAGCAAGGCCGCGAGGAAAGGCGCGATTCCGTTTGGCTCCAATCCAGACCGCGCGATCATCGCCTCCAGCTTGTCGAGCCTCGCTGTCGCCGGCTCGCCGGTCACAAAACCCGCGGCATGCCGAATCTGGCTCGATATGGGATAGAACGCTTCATTGACGTGGAGCGGCGAGCATTGGTAGCGCACCCTCACATGCGGCTCGCTGCCGATCCGCTCGCTGAGCGCCGCCAGAATGCGCGACTTGCCGATGCCCGGCTCGCCCGAGATGAGCGCGACCTGGCCTTCGCCCCCGCTCGCCTCGCGCCAACGGTCGAGGAGCAGCGCCACCTCATGCTCGCGTCCGACAAAGGGCGTCATCGCTTGCGACCGCGACGCTTCGAAGCGGCTGACGTTCTCGGCTTCGCGCACAACCGTCCAGGCGGGAATGGGCGCTTCGAGGCCTTTCAGCTCGTGAGGGTGCAGGGGCGTCAGTTCGAATGTTCCGCCGAGAAGACGCCTCGTCGATTCCGCGATCACGACGCTGCCCGGCTCGGCCAGGGCCTGCAGCCGAGCCGCCAAATTGGGCGTATCGCCAACCACCAGCTGTTCGTGGGTCGAGCCCTGCCCTAAAGGATCGCCGACCACGACAATTCCGGTTGCGATCGCGATCCGCACCTTCAGCGGCTCGTTCGCGCCGTTTTCAAGCCTGACAACCGCGGATGAGATGTCGAGGCCGGCCCTGACCGCCCGCTCGGCGTTGTCCTCATGAGCGCGGGGAAAGCCGAAATAGGCCAGCACTCCGTCGCCCATGAACTTGGCGACGAAGCCATCATAGCGCGCGACCGCGCGCGCGCAGGCGTCCTGGTAGGCCCGGATGACCTCGCGCATGTCTTCGGGATCGAGCCTCGCCGACAGCGCGGTCGAGCCGACAATGTCGCAAAACATCACGGTGAGCTGACGGCGCTCAGCGGCGTTCTCTTGGGCAAGCGGCGCGGGCGGCGGACTTCCTGACTGCGACGGCGTGCGCGCCGGACCGAGAGCGGCGATCGCCCTAAGCAGACGCTTGCGGTCGCCGAGCGGCACGCCCAATTCGGCCAGATCAGAGTCCGTCAGTTCGGGCAAAACATCGGCGTCGATTTCGTTTTCACGGAATACGGCCTCATAGTGACTGAAACCGAGGCCCCGCAACCAAACCCCGACGTCCATTCTATCACCCGCAACGCCGTTCGGCCCCGATCATGGTCCACCGACGAGGGCGAGTCCAGCGCGGGAGGGCCGGCGTGGGAGCGCCGGCGGCCCGGATTTGGCGATTGGCGTGCCTTTCCGGGCGTCTCAAGCCCCCAGCAGCTCCGCCAGCGTCAGCGCGATCACTTCCGTGGCTTTGTATAGGTCCGCGAGCGGCAGGCGCTCGTCGGCGCGGTGGGCGTTGGCTTCCTCGATCGTGCGCGGGCCGGCGCCGTAGAGCACGATCGGCACGCCAGCTTTGGCGTAGTGGCGGGCGTCGGTGTAGAGCGGCACGCCCGAGGCCGAGACCGGCTCTCCCATCACCCGGCTCGCATGGCGGCAGAGCGTCTCGGTGAGCTTGGCGCCCGCTTGCGTCGGCGTCAGCGGCTCGGCGAGCAGGATCCGGTTGACCGCAACCTTCGCGTCCGGGTGAAGCGCCGCCGCGTGGGCGATCACCGCCCGCAGCTCCGCTTCGGCCTCGGCCGGATTCTCCTCCGGAACCATGCGCCGGTCGAGCCGGAACGTGACGCGGTCCGGCACCACATTGGTGTTGACGCCGCCCGAGATGAGCCCGACCGTCATCTGCGGCGAGCCGATGCCGGGAATCGCGGAAGTCCGCGCCGCCAACCCGCCGCGCCAGCCATAAAGCGCGGCCAGGATCGCGTTCGCCGCTTCCAGCGCGTCGACGCCGGTGAACGGCCGCGCGGCGTGCGCCGAGCGGCCGGCGACCTCGACCTCCAGGTGCAGGCAGCCGTTATGCGCATTGACGACCGCATAGGAAAATCCCGCGCCAATCGCCAGATCGGGATGCGAAAGGCCCTGTTCGAGGATGTAGCGCGGGCCGATCTCGCCGCCCGCCTCTTCGTCATAGGTGACATGCAGCTCAACGGTCCCGTTGAGCGCGGCGCCGCTCGCTTCCAGCGCCAGAATCGCGAAGGCGTAAGTCGCGATGTCCGACTTCGACACCGCGACCCCGCGCCCGAACATCCAGCCGTCGACGATCTCAGCCCCGTAGGGGTCGCGCGTCCAGCCGGCGCCGGGAGGCACCACATCGCCGTGCGCATTGAGCGCGACCGTTGGACCGCCCTGCCCGAACCGTCGCCGCGCGATCAGATTGGTCGCCGTTATCATGCCGTTGGCCTTGACGAGCGCGTCGGGAACTTTGCGCCTTTCGACCGTCAGCCCCAGACCCTCGATCAGCCCGGCGACGACCTCGGCGGAGCGATCGCAGTCGCCGGGAGGGTTGTCGGACGGAATCCGGACGATCTCGGCGAGAAAGCGCGTCTCGGCGCCCTCGTGTTCGCGCACGAAGGCGTGGATAGCGGCTTCGATCGACGCCATGGCGTTCTCCCCCTCAAACCATCAATTGTCGAAATCCTCGACGCGCATGCCGTCGTAGGCCGGCGCGACATGCGCGGGCAGGCGCGCGCGCAAGGTCTCGTAATCAAGATCGGTATGCAAGTTGGTCAGGATCGCGCGGCGCGGGCGCATCTCCTCGATCGCCGCCAACGCGTCCTCGAGGCTGAAATGCGACGGATGGGGGCGATAGCGCAGCGCGTCGATGATCCAGACGTCGAGCCCCTCGAGGCGCGCGCGGCTCGCCTCGGGAATGCGCTTGACGTCGGGCGTATAAGCGAGCGCCCCGAAACGAAGGCCAAGCGCGCCGATATCCCCGTGGTCGAGATCGAAAGGAATGGCCTCGATCGCGCCGCCCATGCCGTCGATCTTGCAGGGCCTGCCCGCTGATAGACGACGCTCATTTGCTATGGGGGGATAAGAACTACCGTCAGGCGTCTGAAAGATATACGAAAACGCCCGTCGAACAATTAGCGAGGTCGGCTCGTCCATATAGATGTCGATCCGGCGTCCGGCTTGCAGCGCGAGCGGCCGCAGATCGTCGATCCCGTGGGTGTGGTCGGCGTGGGGATGGGTGATCAGGATGCCGTCGAGCCTCTTCACCCGGGCCTCGATCAATTGTTCGCGCAGATCCGGCGAGGTGTCGACGAGCACATTCGTCACGCCATCGGCGCCGACGCGCTCCAAAAGGGCCGAGCAGCGGCGGCGGCGGTTGCGGGGATTGGCGGGATCGCATGCGCCCCACCCCTGCCCGACGCGCGGAACGCCGGCGGACGAGCCGCAGCCCAAAACGGTCAGGCGCAGACTCAAGGCCGCCGCCCGCCAGGGTCGAGCTTGGCAAAGATGGAGAGCGTGTTGGCGCGCGTCGCGGCGGCCAGCGCCTCGGGCTGAATTCCGCGCGTCTCGGCGACCGCGCGCGCGGTCGAGGCCACGAAGGCGGGCTCGTTGCGCTTGCCGCGATGGGGGACGGGCGCGAGATAGGGAGCGTCGGTCTCGACCAGAATCCGGTCGAGCGGAACGTCGCGCGCGACGGCGCGCAGGTCGGTCGCGTTCTTGAAGGTCACGACGCCGGAGAACGAAATGGAGAGGCCGAGTTCGAGTCCGGTCTCAGCCAACGCCCGCGAGCCGGTGAAGCAATGGAGCAGGGCGCTGAACCGCCCCTGCCCCATTTCGTCCTTCAGAATCGCCGCCATGTCGTCGTCGGCGTCGCGGGAATGGATGACGAGCGGCAGGTTCAATTCGCGCGCGAGCGCGATCTGGCCGCGAAAGACGCGCTCGGCGGTCTCTCGCGGCGCGTAATTGTAGTGATAGTCGAGCCCCGCCTCGCCGATGCCGACGCATTTGGGATGGGCGGCAAACCGGCGCATGGCGGAATAATCTTCCGCCCCCTCGCCCCCCGCCTCATGCGGATGGGTGCCGACGGTGAAGTAGACGCTGTCGAAGCGCTCGGCGATTTCGGCGGCGCGCGCCGCCTTAGCGACCCGGGCGCCGATGGTGATCATGCGTTCGACGCCGGCCGCGTGGGCGCGCCCGACGACCGCGTCGAGGTCGTCGGCGAAGTCTGGAAAGTCGAGATGGCAATGGCTGTCGATGAGCATTACTGCGCCGCGGTCTCGCGCTCGACGTAGCGGGGGAAGATCGGCGACGGCGGAGGCAGCGCCCTGCCCGGCTGCAGCCGGTGCGGGGCCTTCATCACCCAGTTTCGATCCTGGATGTCGATCCGGTCGAAAACGACTTTGACGTCCACCGCCCGAAAGGCCCGCTCGTCGGAGGGAACTGCGAGCATGTCGAGCAGTCTGTCCATCGAAGCCGGCATCACGGGGCGCAGCAGAATGGCGACGATGCGCAACGTCTCCGCAGTCGTGTAAAGCACGATTCGCATGAGCGCGGGATTGGTCTTGGCCAGCCTCCACGGTTCGCGCGAAGCGAAATAACGGTTGGCTTGCGCGACGGCTTCGAAAACCGTCGCAACATACTGATGGATGGCGAATTCCGCCATGTGACGGCGAACGGCGTCGAGCAGCGAATCGGCGGTCGTTATTAGCGCCCTCGTCTCGTCGTCAACGAGGTCTTCAGCCGAGCGCCAGTCCGGCGCCGCGCCGCCGCAGTCCCTGGCGATCATGGTCAATGCGCGCTGCGCCAGATTGCCGAGATCGTTGGCGAGGTCGGCGTTTCTGCGGGCGACGATCGTCTCGTGGGAATAGTTGCCGTCCTGGCCGAACGGGACCTCGCGCAGGAAAAAATAGCGCACCGGATCGAGGCCGTAAGTCGCGACGAGATCGGCCGGGCTCACCACATTGCCGACCGACTTCGACATCTTCTCGCCGCGGTTGAACAGAAATCCGTGCACGACGATCTGGCGCGGAACCGGAAGCCCGGCGGACATGAGAAAGGCCGGCCAGTAGATGGCGTGGAAGCGGGTGATGTCCTTGCCGATCACATGCGCGTCGGCCGGCCAGTATTTGGCCCGCGGACCGTCGTCGGGGAAGCCGGTGGCGGTGATGTAGTTGGTCAGCGCGTCGACCCAGACATACATCACGTGCTTCGGGTCGCCCGGCACGGGCGTGCCCCATGCGAGGGTCGCGCGGCTGATCGACAGATCCGTGAGCCCGCGCTTCACGAAGGCGACGATCTCGTTGAGATATTTCTCCGGCGTGACGAAGTCGGGATGGGCCTCGTAATGGGAGAGGAGCCGGCCGGCCCAAGCCGACAGGCGGAAGAACCAGCTCTCCTCCTCCACCCATTCAACGGGGGCGCCCGTCGGCGCGAGCTTTGTCCCGTCCGGGCCCGGGCTCAATTCGCTCTCGTCGAAATAGGATTCGTCGCGAACCGAGTACCAGCCGGAATATTTCGAGAGATAGACGTCGCCGTTGGCCGCCATCCGCTCCCAGATGGCCTGCGCGGCGCGGACGTTGCGGGCCTGAGTCGTGCGCACGATGTCGTCGGCGCGGGCGTTGAGCATCTCGCCCATCGCCTCGAATTCTTTCGCGACCCGGTCGACGAAGGCCTGCGGCGTCACGCCTTCGCGCGCCGCCGTCTGCTGAACCTTGAGCCCATATTCGTCCATGCCGGTCACGAACAGGGTGTCTTTGCCGTCGAGGCGCATGAACCGCTGGATCGCATCGGTGGCGATGCGCTCATAGGCGTGTCCGATATGCGGCGCGCCGTTGGCGTAAGGGATGGCGGTGGTGATGTAGAAGCGGCTCATGCCGCCGTCCTAGAGCATTTCGCTGGGGTTGGAAACGCGTGGGATTTACCGTCGCGGCACGCTCGCGGCAATCTCCGCGAAGACGGCCAGGACATGCAGCTTCCGGTCGAGATTGAGCGTCTCCGTCTCGCGCGCGGCGGCCCGGATGCGATCCCACAGCGCGGCGATCGCATCTGCACGCGAGGCCGACGACACGGTCGTGAACGCATGGGTCGCGAGCCAGTCGTAGAGTTCGCGATGGAAGGTCTGATAGGCCTCGTTCGCCGTCCGTGGGCCAAGAGCCTCCGCGAGCCTGGCGACCGCGCGCGGATCGGGACGCGGAAGGCCGCCGATGTTTGAATCGATGAGCGCGCCAATCTCTTTCGCTTCCGGAGCGAGGCGCGCCAGCGCTTCGCGAACGGAGCCATGCGCTCGTCTGGCGGCGCCGGAGATGGCGGCGGGATCGGATTCGCTCCAGGGCGGTCCGAGGCCAGCGATCACCGCGGCGATGTCGCTCTCAGCGAGCGGATCGAGACGGAGCCGCCGGCAGCGCGAACGGATCGTCGGCATGACCTGCCCGGGCCGATGCGAAACGATGAGAATCAGCGAACGTTGCGGCGGTTCTTCAATCAATTTCAGCAACGCATTGGCGCTACTGCGATTAAGGTCCTCGGCGCAATCGACGATCGAGACCCGCCAGCCGCCGAAGGCCGCCGCCAGGTGGAATATCTTTAGCGCCTCGCGCACGTCTTCGACGGCGATTTCGGTGGCCAGTCTTTTTGGGTTCGCCTTCCACTCCCGGCGCATCAGCGAAAAGTCCGGATGTGCGAGCGCGGAGAGATGGCGCGCCGCCGGATGGTTCGGGTCGACATGAAGGTCGGCGGCTTCGCGCACGCTTCCGGCGTTTGGATCGGGGTTGGCGAGCATGAACCGGGCGAAGCGCCAGGCGAGCGTCGCCTTGCCGACTCCCTCGGCGCCGCCGATCAGCCAGGCATGGGCGAGACGCCCGTCCCGATAGGCCGACAGCAATTCCCTTTCGGCGGCCTTGTGGCCAATGAGCGTTTGCGCGTGGCGCGGATGCGGCGCGCCGGCAAGCGCGTCGCTTTCGGCAAGCTCCTCGATCTCGCCACGCTTCATTGCCCGGTCCGCCCCACCGCGCCAGCAGGATCCAGGCGGGCTTCGACCACTGACCAGATTCGGGCCGCGACCTTGTTTTCCGGTTCGAGCGCGTCAATAACCGCGCAGCGCCCGGGCTCCGCCCTCGCAATGTCGAGGAACGCCCGGCGCAACGTCTGATGAAAGGCGAGGCCTTCCGCCTCAAACCGGTCAGCCTTCCCGCCCTTGCCCCGCCGTCCGGCCGCGCGCTCCAGGCCGATCTCGGGAGGAATATCCAGCACCAGCGTCAGGTCGGGCCTATTCGACCCGACCGTGACCTGCTCCAGGCGAGCAATGAAGCCCGGCGGCAGGTTTCCCGCCGCGCCCTGATAGGCGCGGGTGGAGTCGGCGAACCGGTCGCAGACGACCCACTCGCCGCGCGCGAGCGCGGGCAGAATCGTCTTGTCGAGATGGTCGATGCGGGCGGCGGCGAACAAGAGCGCCTCTCCGTCAGGCCCGAACGGGGCGGCGAAGCCTGAGAGAATCGCCTTGCGCAGACCCTCGGCGCCCGGCGAGCCGCCGGGCTCGCGGGTGCGCGCAACCATCAGGCCGATCTCCTTCAGCTTGCGCTCCAATCGCTTCGCCTGCGCTGACTTGCCGGCGCCCTCGCCCCCCTCGAGGGTGATGAAGCGGCCCCGCGCCGGTTGCGTCATTGTCGCGCCAGGGCCCGCCCCAGCGCCTGCCGCACCGCCTCGCCGGCGAGTTCGAGTCCCGCGTCGAAAGCCCGCCGGGCCAGTCCTCCACGCGCGACAGCTGCTCCGGTCTTGAGCGGCACGTCGATGACCAGCATGTCGCCGCGCCAGATCTTGAGCCGCGCGACCTCTTTGTCGCGCGCGACCGGCGCCGCGAGCGGCCCGGTATAAACGATTTTGGCCGTGAGCTTGTCGCTTTCGCCCCGCGGCGTGAACAGGACGATCGGCCGAACGGCCACGAGGGGCGCGACCCCGGTCTCTCCGCCGAGGACGCTGGCCGTCCCGACCTTGTCGCCGGCCTGGTAAAGTATGCGCCGGTCGAAGGAGTGAAAACCATAGTCGAACAGCTTGCGCGCCTCCACCACCCGCTCGGTCGCCGACTTCACTCCGTTGAGCACCACGATGAGGCGCTGATTATCCTGAACCGCGGAGCCGACCAGCCCGAAGCCGCCGTCCTTGGGGTCGCCCGCCTTGAGCCCGTCAGCCCCGATATCCATGGTGATCAGCGGATTGCGGTTGAGTTGCCGGATGTTGTTCCAGGTGAACTCTTTCTCCCCAAAGTAATGATAATATTCGGGATAGTCGCGGATGACGTGCGCGGCGAGGAGCGCCATGTCGCGCGCGGTCACGTCCTGGCTCGGATCAAAAGCGCCCCTGGGATCGGTGAAGTGGGAGTGCGTCATGCCGAGTTCGGCGGCGCGCTTGTTCATCATCCCGGCGAAATTCTCCTCTGTTCCCGCCATCCCCTCTGCGAGCGTCATCGCCGCGTCATTGCCGGACTGGATGATGAGGCCGCGCAGCAGATTCTCGATGCTCACGCGGCTGTGGATCGCCAGAAACGTGGCGGGACCGTGCGAATGCGCCCCGCCTTCGCGCCACGCCTTTTCCGACACGTCGAAGATGTCGTCGAGCCGAAGCCGCCCCTTCTGGAGTTCACGGAAAACGATCTCGGCGGTCATGAGTTTGGCGACGCCGCCCGGCGCCATCGGGGCGTCGGCGTTTTTCTCGAACAGCACCGTTCCGCTGTCGTAGTCCTGCACCAGCGCGACGGCCGCGCTGGTGCTGAAACTCCCGGCGCGCGCCGGCGCGGTCGATGTCATGACTCCGGCCGCGGCCAACAGGAGAACAACTCGGACGAAACGCACGGCCCCCGTACCTTCGAAACGCCTGGGCGGACCCCCGCCCACGCGCCTTTCACCATGGATCGGGGTTTGTTGGCAACGCTCTCGGCGGCGGCCGATCCCCTTAGGATCGAAGCGCTCAATCGTCGTTGAGCGAAGCCTTCGCTGGCTTGACCCGATCGAAAGCCCCGCGCGGTCGCCATTTCAGCTGGCGAACGGGCGGAGCGGGCGCGAAATAAAGGGCCTTTTCCACGATCGCCTGGACGTTATGCCGCCGCGGCGGCGTCACCGTTGGCGCGGGCCGCGGCGGAGCGACGGCGGCCACGACAGTGGTGTTGCGGATCGCGCCGAGGTCGAAGGGACGCGGCGGCGGCAGCGGAACCGGGAAGCGCGGCTGCCGGATTGGGATCGACGCGGGCGGGACGTCTTCCCGAGAATACTCCGGCTCGGAGGCTGGCGCAGATTCGGCGAGCGCGACGCGGATCGGCCCGGGCGGCGCGACGCGGCTTGCGGCGCGGACGGGCGCGGCTTCGCGCGGAATTTCGGATTGCGGCGGCCGAGCATTGCTCGCCACCATCACAGGCGCGGAATAGCCATTGAGATTGGCGGGCGAACCGTCGGTCCGCAAACTCGCAAGCAGCATCGAATCGTCCGATCCTCCGAGCGGCGCGCGGCCGACATACTGGACTTTGATTCTTGCAGTGCCGGCGCCCTTGAATTTGAGCACGTCCGCTACGCGCGAGGAGACATCCATCACCCGGCCGCCGGAATAGGGTCCGCGATCGTTGACTCGCACGATGATCGAATATCCGTTGCTCAGATTGGTGACCCGAGCGTAACTCGGCAGCGGCATTGTCGGGTGGGCGGCGGTGAGCGCGGCCATGTCGTAGATTTCGCCGTTGGCGGTGCGGCGGCCACGGAACGCGGCGCCGTACCACGACGCCATGCCGACCGCGGAATAGGACGTGTTCTCGGCCGGACGATAGGTGCGGCCCGCAATTCGATAAGGGCGCCCGACCAGATACTGACCGCCGCCGCGCGGCACCGGTTGGCCGTCAGCGACAACTTTGGGGCTTGCGCGGCCATATTCGGCCTGAGAGAAATATTCATGGCCGTGCGAATAGTGCGTTACGGTCTCATTGGCGCATCCGGCGAGCGCGACCGCGGTCAATGTCGCCCACGCCCCGAGCCATCCCCTTTTGGCCGCGAACGTGCACAATTCAAGACGCGATAAGCACATTAACGCTGACTCGCTTGCGCGTCAGAGCCCATATCGAGACTGAAGTCCCAACCGCAGCCCAGCCGGCCTGATCTTTTCGAACCATCAAGACGTATCGGCAATTTTGATCCTGCTTGGTTTCCATTTCGCTAACGAATTCCGGGCATTTGCGCCATGCCTACGCCTGCCTGCCGGCCGCTCCCGATGGAGCGCCCTGACAGGTTTCGGGAGACGAAGAGAAGACCCGCGAAACCCGGCGGCCCTCGACCGCCTGACGAAGAACTGACGGCCAATCACGGCGACAAAGTGGCCGGCCTGTGACGATCGGAGCGGAGCTGCGTCAGCGTGGCGGCGGGCTGGGCGCCATTCGATCATGCAAACGCCTGGCAATGCAGGCCGCACGGTTCGCGGCGCCGCCATCCCTGGCCTTTAAAAAATGGAGGCGGCGGGAACCTGTCGGCGCTCAGGCCGCCCAAGTTTCGCTGGCGGCGGATCGCCGGATTCGACGGTCGACGCCTGCTGGCGAACGCCGAGATCGCGGCTTCGCCGAGCCGCGTCGGTCAACGGGAAAACAACTCCTTGGAGCCGGACCTGAGGTCCGACGCGGCGTCCTTGCCTGCTCATTATTCAGAACCGACGCCTGCCCGAACCCGCGCGCCGGCTGAAGGCTTACTTCAGCGCGCTGCCGACCTCGCCGAACACCGTACTGACTTTCGTTCCGGTGAATTCGACCGCGGCAATGATGAAGACCGCGATTAGGCTTGCGATCAATGCGTATTCGATCGCCGTCACGCCAGCTTCATTGCGAAGAAAACTTTGAAATAAGCACATACGTCTCTCCCATTTTTCGCATATGTCTTCCGTACAGACCGCAGGACTTTCTCCGCGCGGACTTTCGAAACCTACGGAAGGCCCCTGACACGACGGAAAATGAGGACAGGCGATTATCAATCCCTAAATTAATCCTCCCTGATTTCGTCGAAGTGAGTCAAATAATCGTGTTTGATTTGACTATGCTTAATTCCGCTCGCCCCGGTCAGGCCCAGCGGAAGAATCGGAGGCGGCAAGGGTCGCCCGAGGCCAATGCGCCAAGCCAGCGAAGCCGGCGCGAGCGGCTTCGCCCGGTTCGCTCCAACATCCTAAACGCAAGGCCGACGTTTTGGCGCGCGCGGCGGTTTAGCTCGAGCCCCGGGGCGCTCTTCGCTTGGCCTCCGATGCCGTGCCGTGGCGCTTGCGCGGCCTCGCGGCTGCGCCCGCAGACGCGGCGGATGCTCGCGACGAACGCTGGTGAACCGGTCCGCCCACGCTCGCCAGATTGTGGGCGGAATTGATCAGAGCGAGGTGTGAGAACGCCTGGGGGAAGTTGCCGAGTTGACGCCGGCCATAGGGGTCATATTCCTCCGCCAGCAATCCAACTTCATTGCGCAACGCCAACAGTCGCTCGAACAATTCGCGCGCCTCCTTATGCCGGCCAGCCAGGACGTAATTGTCCACAAGCCAAAAACTGCAGGCCAGAAAAGCGCCCTCTCCTGACGGCAAACCGTCTACGCCTTCTCCGGTATCGTACCGCAACACCAGGCCTTTGCGCACGAGCTTGCGCTCAATCGCCGCAACGGTGCCGCGGACGCGCGGATCCTCGGCCGGCAAAAATCCGACCATCGGAATCAAAAGCAAACTCGCGTCCAATCTCGGCTCGTCAAAGGATTGCACGAACGACTGCTGCTGCGGATCGAAGCCGTGTTCGCAAACCTCCTGATGTATCGCCGATCGGACGCCGCGCCAACGATCGAGCGGGCCCTCGAGCCCAAACTCCTCGATTGAACGCACTGCGCGGTCGAAGGCGACCCAAGCCATCACCTTCGAATGGGTGAAGTGCTTGCGTCCCCCGCGCACTTCCCAGATCCCCTCGTCAGGCTCGCGCCAGATCTTCTCGAGATGGGAAACAAGCGCAAGCTCGAGCGCCCAGGTCGCGGAGTCGGCCGCGAGACCGGCGCGGCGGGCGAGGTAGAAAGCGTCGAGCACTTCGCCAAAGATATCGAGCTGGAGTTGTCCGACCGCCGCATTGCCGACCCGAACCGGCGCGGCGCCTTCGTAACCGGGCAGCCATGGAATTTCATATTCGTCGAGCCGTCGCTCCCCGGCGACTCCGTACATGATCTGCAAGTCGGCCGGATTGCCGGCCACCGCGCGCAGCAGCCATTCATGCCATGCCTTCGCCTCGTCGAGAAAGCCCGCGCCGATTAGCGCATAGAGCGTGAACGTCGCGTCCCGAAGCCAACAATACCGATAGTCCCAATTGCGCGTTCCACCCAGCTTTTCCGGCAAGGAGGTGGTTCCCGCGGCGACGATGCCCCCCGTCTCCCAATGCGTGAGCCCCTTCAGCGTCAGCAGCGAACGGAGAACCGCATCGCGCCCCTCTTGAGGAGGCGTGAACGGCGCAACCCAACCGGACCAGAAGGACTCGACCCGCTCGAGCGCGCTTGCCGCCGATAGCGGCGCGGGCGGCGGGCGGTAGGACGGCGACCAGTTGAGAACGAAGGTCGCTTCCTGTCCGGCCCCGACCGCGAATTCGCCAATGGTGCGAAAATCCTCGCCGCGCGTCGGCGCGGTCGTATCGAGCAACAGCCGATCGGGCCCCGCTATGAATTGAAGCCGCCCATCCTCCCGGCGCGAAACCCACGGCATGACCGCGCCGTAACCGAAGCGGACGATGAGTTCCATGCGCATGGACACTTCGCCTTGAAGCCCTCTGACGAGGCGCACGACGTCGGATGACCCTTCCCCTTGACACATGAAATCGAGCAGCCGCACCGCGCCCTGCTCGGTCCTGAACACGGTTTCGAGAATCAGGGTATCGCCGCAATAGCGCCGCGAGACGCGACCCTCGCCCGACGCCGGGGCGATCAGCCACCTCCCATGTTTCGGCTCGCCTAGCAGCGCGCAGAAGCAGGCGGCGCTGTCGAAGCGCGGAAGGCCGAGCCAATCGATGGAGCCGTCGCGGCCCACTAAGGCGAGGGTTTCGCAGTTTCCGATGACCGCATAGTCTTCGATACGATTGGGCATTAGGGGCGCTCGGAAGGAGGGCTACACAAGATCAGCGCGACTTCGCCGGAAGAGTTCCGAATATACGGCGCGGTTCGTTGAAACCAAGCTTTCCCTTGGCCGGATCTGTCAGCCGCATGAATTACACCGATATTCCGCGCGCGGCGAAAAAACGCCGGAACGGGTCAACCGAGCCGGGCTCGTCCGCGAAGGCGGCGGTTCCGAGTTCCTTGCCGCCGGCTGCCAGCGTTCTTGACCCTGCGGGTGCGGCTTCACACGCTTAGGCGGCCTTGCGGTTGACGTTCGAAGCGGCAAGCCGGGTAAGAAGCTTGTCCGTCTTGATCTCTTCCTCAAGCGTCTGGTCCAGGAGCTTCGCCACCTAGTTCAAGCCGAGTTGGCGCGCCCAGAGTCTCGGTCAACAGTTCCTCGAGGTTTTTTGGTTTGATATGGCAGGCGCCGTGGGTTGGACGGCACACTGAGGAACTGTCCGAATCCCGTTCGGGTTCCCAACGGAACCGGGGGGTCAGCAAACAATTGAGCCCGAAAGCGAAAAAAGGGTTCCGCCGGCCTGTCCCGCCGCCGCGTTTTTGATACGGTTTCGCCCGATATGCGCCGCGAATCGACCGCTAAAGTCGGGGCGTTAAGTCGCGGGAGCTTTGCCTACGGCGCCGAATTACAAGTCCGTGGGTTGTTATAATTTGAGTGGACCATGGATATTCTGCACAAGACAGAGAGCAATGCCGTCGTCGAGCGAGATTTCGCCGACGCGGCCGAGACTTGGCCGCACGAGCCTTTCGCGATCTCCGCCCCGGCCTCGCAACAGGACATGCGCGCCCTTGTCCTCAAGCACGGCAATTCTTTTGGGGTGTTCGATAACAACGGCGACGCGCTGTCCGGCCCGGGCCGGGTCGAGGGGATCTATCATCGCGACACCCGCCACTTGTCGCATTTCTCCGTCACGCTCGATGGCGCGCGTCCGTTACAACTCAGTTCGAGCTTGCGGGACGACAACGCGACGCTCACCTGCGATCTCGCCAATCCAGACCTGTTCGCCGCCTCCGGACAGCTCAATATCGAGCATGACCTCATCCACTTGCGGCGAACGCGATTTCTGTGGAACGCCGGTTGCTTCGAGCGTCTGAGCGTTCGCAATTTCGATGACAGGCCGCGTCGCATCGAGCTTGCGATCGCCTTTGCCGCCGATTTCGCCGACTTGTTCGAGGTTCGCGGAACGCGAAGAGAGCGGCGAGGAGAAATGCATCCGCCCGACGTTGGCGCGTCTCGGGCGACCCTGAGTTACACCGGCCTTGACAACCGACGCCGATCCACCACGCTCCGGTTCGATCCCGCTCCCGATGGCCTCGAGGACAGTCAGGCCATATTCGTCCTTAATCTCGCCCCCCGCGAGAGTCGCTCGCTGTTCCTGCAAATCGACTGTCACGCCGAAGAAAGCACCCTGCAGCCGCTGCGGGCGTTCTTTATCGCGTTGCGCGATGCGCGCCGCGCTCTCCGCGTCTCCTCTTCCCGCGCAACGTCGATTGAGACGTCAAATCAGATTTTCAACGAATCCGTGCGTCGAAGCGTCGCCGATCTCTATATGCTGATGACGGTTCTGCCGGAAGGACCCTACCCCTATGCGGGCATTCCCTGGTTCAGCACCGTGTTCGGGCGCGACGGGATCATCACGGCGCTGGAGACGCTGTGGCTGGATCCGGCCATCGCGCGCGGCGTCCTCGGGCATCTAGCGGCAACTCAGGCGACCTCCGTCGATCCCGACGCCGACGCGGAGCCGGGCAAGATTTTGCACGAATCGCGGCACGGGGAGATGGCGGACCTCGGCGAGGTCCCTTTTCGCCGGTATTACGGGAGCGTCGATTCGACTCCGCTGTTTGTGATGCTTGCCGGCGCCTATCTCGAACGCACAGACGATCTTGCGACGATGCGCCGGCTTTGGCCGCAAATCGACGCGGCGCTCGACTGGATCGATCGTTACGGCGATCGCGACGGAGACGGCTTTGTCGAATACGGACGTCGGGCCGGCCATGGGCTGGTCAATCAGGGCTGGAAGGACAGTCGCGACGCGATATTCCATGCCGATGGAACCCTGGCGCAAGGCCCGATCGCCCTAGCGGAGGTCCAGGCTTATGTGTACGCCGCATGGCGGGCGGCGGAACAAATCACGCGGCGGTTGGGCGATTTCGTTCGAGCGGCGACGTTCGAACAAAAGGCGGAAGCGATGCGGCGCCGGTTCGACGAGATCTTTTTCGATGAGGCGCTCGGCACTTACGTTCTGGCGCTCGACGGCGACAAGAAGCCCTGCCGCGTCCGCGCTTCCAACGCCGGGCATGCCCTTTTTGCCGGCGTCGCTTATCCTGAGCGCGCGCCGGCGATCGTGCGCACGCTGATGGCGAGTTCGGGTTTCTGCGGGTGGGGAATACGCACAGTCGCGTCGACCGAGGCGCGCTATAATCCGATGAGCTACCACAATGGCTCTGTCTGGCCGCATGACAATGCGCTGATCGCCGCGGGCTTCGCGCGGTATGGCTTTCGGCGCGAGGCCGCCCGCATCTTTGAAGGTCTGTTTCACGCCTCGACCTATGTCGCCCTGAGGCGCCTGCCCGAGTTGCTTTGCGGCTTCCCGCGTCAACAGACGCGCGGCCCGACCTTCTACCCGGTCGCCTGCATCCCTCAGGCCTGGGCGGCGGCGGCTCCGCTCTATCTCATTCAGTCCTGCGCCGGCTTGGGGTTCGACGCCGGCGAGAAACAGCTTACGTTTCGACAGCCGGTTCTGCCGCGGTTTCTTGATGAAATCGTGCTTCGCGGCCTCCAGGTTGGAGGAGCGCGGGCGGATGTCGCCTTGCGACGCTCCAATCGGCACGTCGTGGTCGACGTCCTCGATCGGAAGGGATCCGTCGCGGTGCTTACGATCAACTGAGTGTTGGCGTGGGACAGGCCCTGGCCAAGGCGAAGTGGATGGGCCGGCGGCGCCGTGTTGTCCGACCGCACCAGACCCGAGCCTTGCCCGTCGCCCGCGAGCCTGCCCGCACTGTCGCGCCCCCTTTGTAAGAGTCCCGCCCGACGACGATCAACTTGTCCGTCTTGCTTGTCGAACGAGAAAACATGAATTCGCCCGCCTGGAAAGAAAATTTCGGTCTTTTCAGAAAGCCGCAGCCAGGCGAAGAGGGTCGCACCGATCACAGGGCGTTTCCATCGAATGGCGTCGCGCTCGAGTCCTTCGGGCTCGCGCGCGTGGGGCCAGTAATCCTCAGAGGACTCGGCATGTTTCTTTCGCCGAATTTACGCATGATCGGCCCCTCGCCGCGGTCGCTCGCGGGAACAAGGCCGAGGGCGGCGGCCGTCGCATCACGGAAGCGCCAAGGAGAAGTGCGCAGACCGGGAAGGTCGCGATAGATCCGTGTATATTCGGATGCGACGCGCTCGATAGCGAACCGCCGTTCGAACGTCTCGCGCGTCTTCGCGCGATCAAGCGCGCTGACGCGCCTTACCGCCGCTACGGCTTCCTCGACGCTGTCGACCAGTATGCCAGAAACGCCGTCGTCGATGACCTCTGGCGTCGAACCGCGACGGTAAGCGATGACCGGCGTCCCGCATGCCATCGCTTCGATCATGACCAGGCCGAACGGTTCGGGCCAGTCGATCGGAAACAGCAAAGCCGCCGCGTTTCCCAAAAAATCCGCCTTTTCCCGGTCATTGATCTCGCCGATGAATTCGACATTCGCCGATTTGACGACCATCGGCTCGACGACGTCATTCCAATAGACCTGATCCACTTTGTCGATCTTGGCCGCAATCTTCAATTGCGCTCCCGCGCGCGCCGCGATCTCGATGGCGCGGTCAGGACGCTTCTCGGGCGAAACTCGCCCCAGGAACGCGAGGTAGCCGCCGTTCGGCGTCGCGTTGAAAGGCAGAAGATCGCGCGGAAGCCCATGGTGGACTGTGCCCGCCCAATTGACCGGGGGCATGGGCTTTCTCTGGTCGTTGGAGACCGAAACCAACGGAGCGGCCGGAAAGGCCGAGTAGACGTGCCAAAGCTCGGGCAAGTCGAGGCGTCCATGCAGGGTCGTCACCGTTCTATCCGCAAAATCCCGAATGAGCGGGTAGTGCAGAACGTCGACATGGAAGTGCAGAACATCGAACTGGTCGGCCAAGCTGCGGACCCTATCGAGCATCACGATATGATAAGCGATGGGCTCCCGGATGCATGGGTCCAGTCGCAGCGCCGAACTGCAGCCGGGCTCCAGGCGGGCGGACGTGAGCGAGTCCCCGCTGGCGAACAGTGTCACGTCGTGCCCCTGCCGCACCAATTCCTCGGTCAAATAAGAGACGATCCTTTCGGTGCCGCCGTAAAGCCGGGGCGGACAGCTCTCGAACAATGGGGCGATTTGCGCTATCTTCACGTATGACCTCTCTTCGCGCGAAGCTGGTCGCCCACGCTCTATCATCCAATTGAACTCAGAATGCGGCAACTCGTTCCGCGGTCGCCAGGTCGAGACCCGCGTCCGGGCGGCTGACGGCCTCGGAACCGTGAGAGCGCATTCGCAGGCGGCGCCGTTGTTCTTCTCAGCGGTCGCGCGGCGCGGCGGCCGATGAAACGAGTTCATGCCCTCTTTGCGCGCCGCAAATCCACGCGGCATGATGCTGCCGGCTCCGGAACAAAGCCGGCCGCCCGGGCGTTGGAAGAGCCTGAGCGCCCACAGATATGCGAGGTCGAATAAATTGCGCTCGCGAGCGAACTGGAAGGGTTTCTTGAAGATCGCCGAAGTGACATGTCCGGTCGCCCTGTTCGCGGCCGCGGCGGCCTCGGAGCGCATTGTCCTTCATACGATCAACCGAGCGACGGGTCATCGGGTCCATCGCCAGTTCGTCGACGCGGCGACCGGGGCGGTCGTCGAGCGCGAGGACCAGGTCAAGGGGTACGAGGTCGCGAAGGACGAATACGCCGTTCTCGAACCGGACGAGGTCGCCGCCGCGGTTCCCCAAAGCGACAAGACGCTCTCCGTCTCGGCCTTTGTCGATCTCGACGGGATCGACGATGTCTATTTTGACCGGCCCTATTATCTTGCGCCTTCTGACAAGAGCGCTGAGGAGGCTTTCGATCTGATCCGCGAGGGCATGCGCGCCGCGGATGTCGCGGCGATCGCCCAGACGGTATTGTTCCGGCGCGTCCGCACGCTGATGATCCGCGCCTCCGGCGCCGGTCTTGTCGCCACGACGCTCAACTTCGACTACGAGGTGCGATCGGCCCGGCAAGCCTTCGCGGAAGTGCCGCGAATAAAAGTCAAGGGCGAAATGCTCGATCTGGCCAAACACATCATCGTAACCAAGCAGGGCGTTTTCGACCCGGCCAAGGTCCACGACCGTTACGAAGCGGCGCTCGCCGACCTGGTCAAGGCCAAGCTCGAGGGCAAGACGATCGCAGCGCCAAAGGCGCCCCAACGCCAAAACCGGCAAGACCTGATGGCGGCCTTGCGCGAAAGCGCGGGGCAAGCTGCGAAGGCCGCCAATCTCCGCGCCAAATCGAAAGTTGCGCCGGCCGGCGCGGTTCGCGCAAAGGCTGGCGTGCGGAAAAAAGCGAGCTGAAGCGATGGCGCTCGAGCAATATCGCGCCAAGCGGAACTTCGCCGCCACTCCAGAACCGAGGCCGCGCGCGCGAAAGGCCAGCAAGGCGGGAAACGGCTTCGTCGTTCAGAAGCACGACGCGACCCGGCTTCATTATGATTTTCGGCTCGAAATGGACGGCGTGCTCAAGAGTTGGGCGGTAACGCGCGGCCCGAGCCTGGTCGCGGGCGAAAAGCGGCTGGCGGTGGCGGTCGAGGACCACCCGCTCGATTATGGCGATTTCGAAGGCACGATCCCGAAGGGCGAATATGGCGGCGGCGCCGTCATCATTTGGGACCGCGGGACGTGGACGCCGATCGGAGACGCCCGCAAGGGCTACGCCAAGGGCCATCTCGACTTCGAGCTTCGCGGCGAGAAGCTCAAGGGCCGATGGCATCTGGTGCGAATGCGCGGCAAGCCGCGCGAAAAGCGCGAGAACTGGCTCCTGATCAAGGGCGACGACGAGTTCGCGAGAAGCGAGGGGGCGCCGGACATCCTCGAACAGCAGCCGAAATCGGTGAAGACCGGACGCCCCATCGCCGCCGTGGCCGGCGAGTCGCCGGGCTGGTCGTCGAAGACCGGCAGGATCAAGAGGGGCGAAGCGCCCGGAGGTCGGGCGCCGCAGCCCGGCGCGCCTGCGGACCTGTCGTCGGTTGACGGCGCCAAGAAAGCGCCGATGCCGGAATTTGTCGAACCGATGCTGGCCGCGCTCATGAGAACGCCGGCCGAGGGCGAGCGCTGGTTGCATGAGATCAAGTTCGACGGCTATCGGCTTCAGGCTCGCGTCAAGGACGGCCGCGTAACGCTCAGGACGCGCAGCGGCCTCGACTGGACCTCGAAGTTTGGCGAAGGCGTGGTCAAGGCGCTGGCCGGTCTTCCCGTGAAAGAGGCCCTGATCGACGGCGAGCTTGTGGTCGAGAACGACGGCGGCGCCTCGGACTTCTCCGCGCTGCAGGCCGATCTCAGCGAAGGGCGCTCCGACCGATTCCTGTTTTACGCCTTCGATCTTCTCTATCTCGACGGCTTCGACCTTCGCGCGGCGCCGCTCGTCAAACGTAAGGAATTGCTGGAGGCGATCATTGGCGCCGGCGCCGGAATCGTGCGCTTCAGCGGCCATTTCGACGAGAGCGGCGCGCTGGTGCTGCGACACGCCTGCCGGCTCGGGCTCGAGGGCGTGGTGTCGAAATTGCGCGACTCTCCCTATCGTTCCGGGCGCGGAAGAAGCTGGATAAAATCCAAGTGTTCGGCGCGCCAGGAATTCGTCGTCGCCGGCTTTGTTCCCTCCACCACCACCCGCGACGCGATCGGATCACTGGTCCTTGGCGTCTACGAACAGGATGCGCTGCGCTATGTCGGACGCGTGGGGACCGGCTTCACCGCCGCGGCCGCGAAGGCTCTCCACGCCCGGCTCGAGCCGATGCGCGTTTCCGCCAGCCCGTTCGCCGACCGCCTGAGCGCCGACGAAATTCGGCAAGTTCAATTCGTTCGCCCCGAGGTGGTGGCGGAGATCGACTTTCGCGCCTGGACCTCTGACGGCCAGTTGCGTCACGCCTCGTTCCGCGCCTTGCGCGAAGACAAACCCGCGCGCGAGATCGTGCGCGAAGCGGCCTCGTCGGACGCCGCGTCGAAGCGCCAGCGGCGAACGGTCCCGCTGACCCACCCCGATCGCATCTATTGGCCCGACAAAGGCGTGACCAAGGAAGGGCTCGCGGACTATTACGCCGATATCTGGCCGCACATGGCGCCGTTCGTGGTCGGAAGGCCGCTGGCGCTATTGCGCTGTCCGAACGGGATCGACGGGCCCAGTTTCTTTCAGAAGCACGCCTGGAAAGGGATCAACCGCAACATCGTCCTGGTCGGCGATCCGAAGGAGCCCGGCGGAGAGCCGCTGGTCAGCATCCGCGATCTCGACGGCCTGATGGGTCTCGTGCAAGCGGCGGCGCTGGAAATCCATCCGTGGGGGTCGACGCTCGCCGACTGGGAGCGGCCCGATACGATCATCGTCGATCTCGACCCGGGAGACAATGTCGCCTGGACGGCGATCATTGACGCCGCCAAGGAGGTTCGCGGGCGGCTGAAGGACGCCGGCCTCGCGGCCTTTGTCAAAACGTCGGGCGGAAAGGGGCTCCATGTCGTCGCGCCGGTGAAGCCGAAGGCCGAATGGCCGGCGGCGAAGGCGTTCACGAAGGCGGTCGCCGAAGCAATGGCGGCCGACAGCCCGGGTCTCTATGTCGCCACGATCGCCAAGGCGAAACGGCATGGCAAAATTCTCATCGACTACCTGCGCAATCAGCGCGGCATGACCGCCGTCGCCGCCTATTCCGCGCGCGCGAGACCGGGGGCGCCTGTTTCCATGCCGCTTGGCTGGGAGGAGCTCGGGCCCGAGATCGGGCCCGCCTATTTCACCATCGACAGCGCGCCCGCCAGGCTTGCTTCGCTCGCCCACGATCCCTGGAAAGACTTCCGCGCCGCGGCCGCGCCAATCGAGATCCGGAAGGGTCGCGGCGGAAGCGCAGCCTGAACGGTCAGGTTCGTGGGCGGCCCGGCCGCCTGCCAAGTTTGCTGTCCGCCGCCACGCTCCTGCGAAGAGCGTCCATGATGTTGATGACGTTGCTCGGCGCCGGCTCGTCTTCGGCCTTTGGCCGCGCGGATCGTCTGACGCCCTTCTTTTTTTCCTTGATGATCTCGAGAAGCCGCGCCTGAACCGGGTCCCGGACCATGTCCGGGCTCCAAGGCTTCTTGCGCTCCTCGATCAGCCTGACGACAAGGCCCATCAGCTTCGGATCGGGCTTGGACCCGGCGTCAGCCTCGAAATAGTCGCTGGCGGCGCGCATTTCCTCGCTGTAGCGCAACGTCCACAGCACGACGCCGTTGTCGCGGGCCTTCAGCATGACGGCGCGCTCACGGCGCTGGAGGACCAAGCGGGACAGGCCCGCCATTCCGGTTGAGCGCATCGCGTCGCGAATGACGCAATAGGCTTCGGCTCCGACGGGATCGTCGGGCGTCAGGTAATAGGGCGTGTCGTACCAAATCCAGTCGACGCTGTCGGCGGGCGCAAAACCCTCGATGTCGATTGTTCGAGCGCTTTCGAGCTTCACCGATTCAAGCTCTTCGTCCTCGAGCAGAACGAAATCGTCTTCGCCGCGAGCATATCCTTTAACCTGCTCATCCTCGTCGACCGCCTCGCCGGTCACGCTGTCGACATATCGGCTCACGACGCGGTCTCCGGTCTTGCGATTGAGCGTATGGAAGCGAACCTTCTCCTCCTCGCTGGTGGCCGGCGTCATCGCGACCGGACAGGTCACCAGCGACAGCTTCAAATAGCCTTTCCAGAACGGCCTCGGAGCCATCGATGCTTCCTTTCAAACGTCACTCGACCCCGCGCGCCCTGGTCGCCTTCTAGCGAGCGCCCGCGGAGGACGGGCCTCGCGCCAGTGTCGTCAACGGCGTGAGATATGCCGCCGGCGCCTCGCCCGGCGCCTCGCCTTCGCTGGACTTCTGGTCAGCCTCCAGGGACTCGACGATCGCTTGCGCGGACCGCCAGTGACGTTCGGCCTGACCATCGGGGCGACCTTCTTCCTGCCAGATGAAATAGGCGATCTCGCGAATTCGGTTCTCCCTGTCGCTCATTGCCGCCTCCCGACTCCCGACTGAAAGGTTGGCCCGCCCGGTTGCCGACGCCTTCTTGTCGAGAAACGTCGATGACACAGCGAAGGTTCCCGCGCCTCGCCATTCAGCCGAACGACACAATGCGCGTCAATCGTCGGCATCCGCGGGCGGACGCGCGGTTTCACCCGAAGCGACGCGCGCGTCGCGACCTGCGCGGGCCGGAGCGATCTCCGGCCCGACTTTTATGGCGCGCTTAGGCCTTGCCCGCCTGCTCGCCTACCGGCAGCGAGCGGATCCGCTTGCCCTTAGCGGCGTAGACCGCATTGAGGAGCGCCGGGGCGACCGGCGGCACGCCCGGTTCGCCCGCCCCGCCCGGCGGCACGTCGAAGCCATCCGGCAAGCTATGCACATGCGTCTCACGGGGCGCGTCGCTGATGCGCAACACCTGGCAGTCGTCGAAGTTGTTCTGCTGGACCTTGCCGTCCTTGAATGAGATTTCGGTCATCAAGGCCAACCCCAAGCCCATGATCACCGCTCCCTCCATTGGCGCGCCGCCTCGCCCGTGACGTGTATCGGCGTGCTGAATACTAGCGAGGGTGGCACGGCTTTCGAACGGGCTGCACGTGCAGTTGCACCGTCATCAGAACCGCCGGCGAATCGCCGAGCGTGCCGGAGCGGTGGCCTTTGCGTCCGTCATGGTCGACGCAGCCCTGATCCTCGCCGAGCGAGAACTCGCCCGGGCCCTGCTCGATGCGGGCGCCGTCCATGGATTCGATCCACCAGCGCCCCGACAGCACCACGATCCATTGCGGCGCCGGGTTCTCGTGCCATTCGCCGACCCACCCGACCGGCTGGACGGTGAAGACGACGGTCGCGTCGGCGCGGTCCTGCGCGTCGTTCCATTGCGGCGCCGCGTCGCCCACGCCCCTGAGTTCGAATTCGGTCAATGTGCAGCGCGTCTGATGGCTGACGCCCGCGCCGTCGGTCCAGAGGTGCCAATAGGGAACGCTGGGCCGCGGCCCTGTAGAATCGGACATGCGCTATCTCCGTGTTACGTTGATCGACCGATCAGCCTTCGGAGTGAGGGAACGGAGGACCCGATGACGTTCATCAACGACCACGCTCCACTGCTGTTGCGCATCTGCCTGGTCGTGCTGTTCCCTTTCAGCGGCCTGGACAAGATCCACAACTGGGATTCGGCGATGAAGCAGGCCGCCGGCCTGCCGTTCAGACCCGCCATGCTGGCGCTCTCGATCATTGTCGAGTTCGCCGCCCCCGTCTGCATTGTCGCCGGGTGGCACGATCGCCTCGCGGCATTCGTTCTGGCGGGATTCTGCGTGGTGACGGCGTTCCTGTTCCACCAGTTCTGGCGCTTCCCGGATTTCTGGCGGTTCAAGAAAGGCGAAGGCCTGGACCATTTCTGGGAGTTCCTGAAGAATTTCGGCCTCGTCGGCGGCCTCGGTCTGATCGTGCTAGCCCCCAGAACCCTGCCCGTGAGCGAATTTCTGCAGCATCCGCTTTCCTCCACTCAAGTCGAAGGGCCTCAGGCCGGCGAGCCGCTTGGGCAAGGTCCCTGACCGACGACAATCAGAAGGTGGCCATCTGGATCGCGGATTGCGCGCGGCGCGGCGCGGCGCGATGAGCCGAGATCGAGCGTCACCCAATCCGTCGCCGCGTCGTTCGGGCGGCGCATCCGCGCGGCCCGACCCGGCGGTCGATAGCCGAGAAGCTCCAGCCCTGCGCTTTCCGGCGCCAGGGGTCGCAGGCCCGTGACCCGGACCCGGGCCCCCGTCAGTCCGTCCAATCGGTCTTGGGCGGGGCCATGGTTGAAGGCGCGCGCGCTGACCTTCATGCCGAGCGCGCGGTAGAAAGCGAGGCTCCGGCGGGTGGACGCTATCGAGAGCGCGCTATGGTCGACGCCGAGAAACGGGCTTTTCGATCCGCGCTTCCGCCAGAGAGGCCTGCCCTCGCCGGGGGGAAACCAGATCAACTCCAGCGGGTGGCCGTCGGGGTCGCGAAACTTGAAGGCGCGCTCCTTGCCGTCGGCCGGCGGCAGCAGCGCTGGGCCACCCTCGCTGATGGCCGTCCATCCGGGCTGTGCGGAGAGATGGGCGTAGGCCGCGTCCATGTCGCAGACCACAATTGCGAGATGCTGGAACCACAGATCGCTGCTGCGGCTGTCGGCCGGATAGGGGCGTCCCGAAACGGCGAAGCGCACCAGCGCGATCTCCTGTTCGCCGAGCCGCATCACGATCTCCGCGCCGTCTCCGGCGCCGAGCGCCGCCAGCGTCGCCGGGTCGATCGGCCCGCGCCCGACGGCGCCAAACCCGAGCGCCTCGCGGTAGAAGGCCTCGCTCCGATCGAGGTCGGCCACGACCCGGCTGATCCGCACAATTCGGCGCGCCTGGGCATGCCGCGTCTCGTTCGCGGCGGCGACAAAGAGCGCGCCGAAAGCCAGCGCCAAAATCGCACGCGCTGCTCTCACGCGCCCAGGCGCTCCTTGATCCGGTCGGCGACCCGTAGGGCGTTGGCAATGATCGTCAGCGTCGGGTTCACCCCGCCGATCGAGGGGAAAAAGCTCGCATCGGCGATATAGAGGTTGTCCAACTCATGCGCCTTGCAGTCGAGGTCGAGAACGGACGTCGCCGGATCGGTCCCGAAACGGCAGGTGCCGGCCTGATGCGCGGTTCCGCCGATCGGGATGTTCTTGCCGAGGTAGAGATAGCGATCGATCAGCTTCGGGAAGGCGCCCAATGGAACCGTCAGCGCCTGGAGTTTGGCGCGCAGGCGGCGCGCGGCTTCCATATTGCCCTCGGTGATATCGAGCATGACGCGCTCGCCGTCGTAGAAGATGCGGTTCTCCGGGCGGGGCAGATCCTCGCTCTGCATCCAGAAGCCGATCGAATGCTCGGCCATCTTCTCGAACGGAAATTCCGGCAGGATCGACATCAACGACTGCAAAGGCGCCTCGGCCCTGATCTGCTCGCCATGCGAGACGGCGCACATCTGGATCAGGCCCAAGGGGTAGTCCCAGTCCTCAGCGCCGAAATAATAGTCGCTGATCGCGAGCGTCTTCTGGAACACCGTTTCGTTCGGCTCCTTGAGCAGCGCCGTTACGATCGACATGTTGTGGCGCATGTAATTGCGTCCGACCTGGTCCGAGCCGTTCGCCAGCCCGTTCGGATGCGCGTCGCTCAGCGAGCGCAACAGCAGCAGGGCCGAACTGAGCGCGCCGCAGGCGACCACCACGATATCCGCCGAATATTGCTCGGGCCGAGTGTCGCAAATGACATGCACCCGGCTGACGCTGCGGCCGGAAGGGTCGGTTTCCAGGCGGCTGACATAGGCGCCGGTCATCAGGGTGAAATTCGGATGCGCGGCGCGGGCGGGATCGACGCAGATCACCTGCGCGTCGGCTTTGGCGTTGATCGCACAAGGGAATCCGTCGAAGGCGTCGCAGCGGATGCACGGGCTGTAGGTAGCGGCGCTGCCGTCCGGATTTTGGTCCAGCTTGATCCCCAGCGGCAGGTGAAAGGGATGCAGCCCTTCCCGTTCGAGGATGTCGTTCAATTGCTGGATGCGCGGCTCGTGGATCACGGGAGGATAGGCGTAAGGCGCACTGGACCACGGCTCGGTCGGATCCTCGCCGCGCTGACCGTGCACGTGATAGAGCGCTTCCGCCTCGGAATAATACGGCTCGAATACATCGTAACCCAGCGGCCAGGCCGGAGAGACGCCATCCTTGTGCCGCAGCTCGCCGAAGTCGCGTTCTCTGAGCCGGAGAAGGGCGGCCCCATAGACCTTGGAGTTTCCTCCGACGTAGTAGTGAAGCCCCGGCTGGAACGAGCGGCCGTCGCTGCTGCGCCAGGTTTCCGTGGCCTGGTACGCGCCGTCCACGAAGACGGTCCTGGAATCCCAATTCCTTCGCGAGCGCGGCAGATAGCCTCCGCGCTCGAGCATCAGGATACGCTTGCCCGTGGCGGCGAGGCGATGGGCCAGTGAAGCGCCGCCGGGCCCGCTCCCGATGACAATGACGTCATAATGCTCGCTCGCTGCCGGCATAAAGTGTTGGGCTCCCTGCTGCGCGGCCGAAGCCGCCAAGAAGGCGGAGATGCTGAATGGTCTGCGAGCAATCGGGCGTTAACAAGTCGGTTCGAGACGCCAAAAGTGCGCGAACCGCCGGAACATGCGAGAGAGTCGCCTTGGATCTCAATCTGGAGCCGTTCCAATGAAAACACAACATTTCAAGGACCCGGCGGCGCCGGCGTTGCCTGACGCGGGCCGTCTGCCCCGAGCGCCGTATCACCAAGTTCTGACTGGCCAACCCGCGCTTGTCACGGGCGCCAATTCCGGCATCGGGAAGGCCGTGGCGCTTGGACTGGCTCACGCCGGCGCGGACGTGGCCGTCAATTATATCGTCGATCCTTCGGCGGCCGACGAGGTCGCGCATGTCATCGAGGGCATGGGCCGAAAGGCTATCACGCTGAAAGCGGACGTCAGCAACGAGGATGACGTCGAGCGGATGTTCGGCGACGCGATCGGGCATTTCGGCACCTTGCATATCGCGGTCAGCAACGCCGGGCTGCAACGGGATTCGCCGTTCGACGAAATGACGCTCCAACAATGGAACACCGTTATCGGCGTCAATCTGACCGGCCAGTTTCTGTGCACACGCGCCGCAACGCGGGAGTTCAAGCGGCGCGGCGTGATTTCCGCCGTCTCTCAGGCAGCCGGCAAAATCATCTGCATGAGCTCGGTTCACCAGACGATCCCGTGGGCCGGACACGCCAACTATGCCGCCTCGAAGGGCGGGGTCATGCAATTGATGAGAAGCATCGCCCAGGAGCTCGCGCCCCACTTCATACGGGTGAACAGCATCGCGCCCGGCGCCATTCGCACGCCGATCAATACGGCCGCCTGGGACACCGACGCAGCCTATTCCGACCTCATGACCCTGGTGCCCTACAAGCGTATTGGCGAACCGGACGATATTGCGCAGGCCGCAGTGTGGCTGGCGTCGGATGCGGCCGACTACGTGACTGGAGCGACCCTCTTTGTCGATGGCGGGATGACGTTATATCCGGGCTTCGCGACCGGCGGCTGATATTGCCGCCCTCCTCTCGACTCCACGTCATTGCTCCATTCGCATGATCTGGTCCATCGGCGCCATGTTGTGGTTCAGGTTGTTCATGATCCATAGCGAACCGATGATCAGCAGCATCACGATCAAGACGCCGAACGCCAGCGCCAGGACATTGTTGACGTTGTCCGGTCCGGTGGTGATGTGGAGGAAGAAGACGAGGTGTACCCCGATCTGCGCGATCGCCAGCACCACCAGCGCGATCGGGATGCTCGGATGCCATACCAGAGAGGTCCCGGCGATAAAGAACGCTACGCCAGTGATCAGCGTCGCGAGCGCAAGGCCCACCAGGTAGCCCAGGATCCCTTCCACGACTTCGCGGCCGCCGGCTCGCTCGTCGCCGGGAGCGGTGTCGCCGCTGTAGCGAGGCGCATGTTGCTCGGTCTGGCTCATTGACCTGCTCCCAGGAGATAGACCACCGTGAAAATCGCCACCCAAATGATGTCCAGCGTATGCCAGAACAGGCTGAAGCACAGGACGCGGCGGAGGATGTCGGCTCGATAACCCTTGGCGAACACCTGCGCCACCATGGTCAGCAGCCAAAGCAGGCCGAGCGTGACGTGCACCCCGTGGCAGCCGACCAGAGTGAAGAAGGCCGATAGGAACGCGCTGCGGGTCGGTCCCGCGCCCTGGCCGATCATGCCGACGAATTCATGGATCTCGATGGCCAGGAAGCCTGCGCCGAACACGAAGGTCACCGCCATGCCGCCATAGTACAGCAGCCCATTGTGAGCCTTTGAGCCGATGCTGGCGATGCCGCAGGTGAAACTGGAGAGCAGCAGGAAGGCGGTCTCGATCGCGACACTGTGCAGGTCGAACAGATCCTTGCCGCTCGGCCCGCCGGCCGTCTCTCCCGACAACACCGCATAGGTGGCGAAGAACGCCGAGAACATGACGATGTCGCTGAGGAGGAATATCCAGAACCCGTAGCCGACGATGACGCGCTTGGAGGCCGGACTGCCATCCGCATGATCGAACAGCAGTTCCTCCGCGGTCGGCGCGGCGCCATTCGCGTCGCGATAGCCCGCGCCGGCTTCAAAGGCGGTCATTGCGCGGCCTGCATCTGAGCTCGCGCCTCGCTGCGCGCGCGACGGTTTGCACGGTCGATGCGAGCGACTTCGTCGGCCGGGATCTCGTATTCGGTCCGGTCGCGCCAGGCGAAGACGACGAAAGTCGCGAACGCGCCGACCAAAGCGACGGCGGCCATCCACCAAATGTGCCAGATCATCGCAAATCCGGCGAAGGTCGCGAAGAATGCGCAGACGAAGCCGGTCGCGCTGTTCCTCGGCATCTCAATCTCGTGGTAGCCCGGTTCGCCCGCAGGCGTCGCCGGACGATCGGAACCGTGCTCCCTGCGCCAATAGTCGTCCAGGCTCTCGACATGGGGCAGGACGGCGAAATTGAATGCTGGCGGCGGCGACGCGGTCGACCATTCCAGCGAGCGTCCCATCCAGGGGTCGCCGGTCAGGTCGCGCAACTCCTCGCGATGGCGGATGCTCACAATGAGTTGCGCGATCTGGCAGATGACGCCGGCGAGAATGACCACGGCTCCCACCGCCGCGACCAGGAGCCACGGACGCCATTCGGGCACGTCATAATGCTGCATACGCCGGGTCATACCCATGAGGCCGACGACATAGAGCGGCGCGAACGCCAGGTAAAAGCCGATAAACCAACACCAGAACGCGGCCTTGCCGAGGCCCTCGTGCAGGCGGAACCCAAACGCCTTGGGAAACCAGAACGTGTACCCGGCAAACATCCCAAACACCACGCCGCCGATGATCACATTGTGAAAATGCGCGACCAGGAACAGGCTGTTGTGCAGCATGAAATCGGCGGGCGGAACCGCCACCAGCACACCGGTCAAGCCACCGATGACGAAGGTCACCATGAAGCCGATCGACCACAGCATCGGCGTCGGATAGACGACCCGTCCGCCGTACATCGTGAACAACCAGTTGAACAGCTTCACTCCCGTTGGAACCGCGATGATCATCGACGCGATGCCGAAGACCGCGTTGACGTTGGCGCCCGCCCCCATGGTGAAGAAGTGATGCAGCCACACCATCATCGACAGGATGCAAATCGCCATCGTGGCCATGACCATCGAGCGGTAGCCGAACAGCGGCTTGCGCGAGAAGGTGGACACCACCTCGGAGTAAACGCCGAACGCCGGCAGGATGAGAATGTAGACTTCCGGATGGCCCCAGATCCAGATGAGGTTCATGAACATCATCATATTGCCGCCGGCCTCATTGGTGAAGAAGTGGAAGCCGAGGTATCGGTCGAGCGTCAGCATCGCGAGCGTCGCGGTCAGGACCGGGAACACGGCGACGATGAGCAGATTGGTCGCGAGCGCCGTCCAGGTGAATATCGGCATGCGCATGTAGGTCATGCCCGGAGCGTGAATCTTCAAAATGGTGGTGACGAAGTTGACGCCGGTCATCAGCGTCCCGACGCCTGAGATCTGGATCGCCCAAAGGTAATAGTCGACCCCGACGCCGGGCGAGTAGACGAGCTCCGACAGCGGCGGAAACGGCAGCCAGCCGGTGCGCGCGAACTCGCCGACCACCAGCGAAAGGTTGACCAGGAGCGCGCCGGTCGCCGTCAGCCATAAGCTGACCGAATTCAAGGTCGGAAACGCGACGTCGCGCACGCCGAGCTGCAGTGGCACGACGAAGTTCATAAGCCCGATCACCAACGGCATGGCGACGAAGAAGATCATGATCGTGCCGTGGGCGGAGAAGATCTGGTTGTAGTGCTCGGGCGGCAGGTAGCCCTCAGACTGGAAGGCCAATGCCTGCTGCGAGCGCATCATGAGCGCGTCGATGAAGCCGCGCAGCAGCATCACCATGGCGAGCGTCATGTACATGATCCCGATCCGCTTATGGTCGACGCTGGTGATCCATTCGCGCCACAGATAGGGGATCCAACCTTTGATCGTGATGAAGGCGAGGACGCCCAGGACCACCACGATGACGATGGCGCCCGCAAACAGCGGAATTGGCTGGTCGAAGGGAATTGCGCCCCAGGTCAGCTTGCCAAACATCTTATTTCCTCATCCGCGCAGCCGCGCCCGGATTGGTCTCGGCGATCGGGCCGGGCCCCGGCGGCAATGTCTGATCCAGAATCTTGTCAAACAGTCCGACAGCGACCGCGCGGAATGTGAACGGCTCCGGCACGACGCTTTGCTTCGACAGCTCGATATACCGCTCCGGCGTGAGTTCATCTCCCGTGTCGCGCGTCTGGCCAAGCCAGTCGTTAAATTCCGGCGCCGTTTTCGCCACGACCTCGAAATGCATGTCCGCGAATCCATCGCCGCTCAACTGAGTGGCAAGGCCGTGAAAGGTCCCGGGCTGGTCAGCCGCGAGATAGAGCTGCGTCCTCATGCGGTTCATCGTGTAGATCATGCTTCCGAGCTCAGGGACGAAGAATGCGGTCATCACGCTCGCCGAGGTCAGCGAAAAATGGATCGGCGTTCCCGCCGGAATCACCAGCCGGTTGACGCTGGCGACATGCTGGTCCGGGTAGATGAACAGCCACTTCCAGTCGAGCGACACGACCTGAACATTGAGAGGCTCTTCCTTGGACGGCAGCGGAACCGCGGGGTCGAGGTCATGCGATCCGACCCACGCCACGCCGCCCAGCAGCATGATGGTGAGAAGAGGAATCGCCCACACGATCAGCTCGAGCTGCCCGGAATATTCCCAGTCAGGCAGATATCGCGCCCTGGCATTGGAAGATCGGTACCACCAGGCGACCGCGAGGGTGGCGACGATCGTCGGAATCACTATGGCCAGCATGATCGCGACGGAATCGATCAGGATCGTTTTGTTGGCCTCGCCGATCGGACCTTTCGGATTGAGCAAAGCCCAATTGCAGCCCGTCAGACCGATCGATCCGAGCAGAGCGGCCCCCCGCATCGCCGAATCGATGAGGCGCCGACGCAGCGTGCGATCTGTCCGACATGGAATACTGCTCGGCGCCACCCTCATCGCGCATTCCCTCGCATGACCCGAATCGGCGCTTGCAGTTCGTCGCCGAAGCCGAAGCTAACCCGATCGTCGGGGCAACGCTACTGGGAAGCAAGCTTCTGTTCCAGCCGCAACCCTGCGCCGCGATTGGCGACTCCGGCAGGACTCGAACCTGCGACCTGCCGCTTAGAAGGCGGCTGCTCTATCCAACTGAGCTACGGAGCCGAAACGCGACCAGGGCTGAGGCATTATGTCGCGCCTTAATGTGACCAGGGAACAACCCGATTGGGCAGGAAATTCTCCGAATAGGACGTCAGTCTGCGGGGCGCCGGCTTCGGCTCTTCGACCCTATAGGCGATCCCATTGCGCTCAGCGTAGGCGATCGCCTCGTCCTTGTTGTCGAAGCTCAGCTTCACCTGGGAGCGCATGTCGGTCGAGCTCGTCCAACCCATCAGCGGCTCGATCAGGCGCGGCGATTCGGGCTCGTATTCGAGAACCCATTTCTCCTTCGCCTGCCCCGACTGCATGGCGCTGCGGGCGGGCAGATAGATGCGAGCGGTCATCACCGACCCCGAGTTCTTCACCACAATGGTCGGGGCAGCAGGATTCGAACCTGCGACCTGAAGTACCCAAAACTTCCGCGCTACCAGGCTGCGCTATACCCCGTCTTCGACCGCGTGGCTATCATGCGGCGCTCAGGCGAACAAGCGAAAGCGCGCCCCGCGGCGCCCTACTTTTCCGGCAGGTTCAGCCGGATGTGAAGCTCCCGCAGCTGTTTTGGCGTGGCGGGCGAAGGCGCGCCCATCAAGAGGTCCTCGGCGCGCTGGTTCATCGGGAACAGCGCCACCTCGCGCAGGTTCTCTTCCCCCGCCAGCAGCATGACGATGCGGTCGACGCCCGGCGCAATGCCGCCGTGCGGCGGCGCGCCGCACTGGAAGGCGCGGTACATGCCGCCGAATTTTTCCAGAAGCACCTCCTCGCCGTAGCCGGCGATCTCGAAGGCCCTCTTCATGACGTCGGGGCGGTGGTTGCGGATCGCCCCGCTCGACAGCTCGACGCCGTTGCAGACGATGTCGTACTGGAAGGCCTTGATGGTCAGCGGGTCCCGGCTTTCGAGCGCCTCGAGCCCGCCCTGCGGCATCGAGAAGGGATTGTGGGAGAAGTCGATCTTCTTTTCTTCCTCGTTCCACTCGTACATCGGGAAGTCGACGACCCAGCAGAATTCGAAACGATTTTGGTCGATGACATTCAACTCTTGACCAACCTTTGTGCGGGCGCTCCCTGCAAACTTCGCGAACTTGTCGGGATCACCCGCGACGAAAAACGCCGCGTCGCCCTCCCCCAATCCCAATTGTTTGCGCAGTGCTTCAACCCTTTCGGGACCGAGGTTCTTAGCAATTGGTCCCGCGGCCTCCGCTTGAACTCGAGCCCGTTCGCGCTCAGCCATGCCGGCGGCGGCTTCGCTTCGTTCGCCCTGCTCCTTTAAGGCTTCGGTAATGGACTCTCGAACGCTCCCTTCGGGCGGTCCCTTACGCCAGAAGATGTAACCTAGCCCGGGCTGACCTTCGCCCTGCGCCCACGAATTCATTCGGTCGGCGAAGGTTCGTTGACCGCCTCCAGGAGCCGGAATCGCCCAGACCTGATGCTTCGGGCGTCTCAAGCAACCGCGCGAAGACCTTGAAGTCCGGAATTGCGAAAGCACTCGGAAACGTCCTGCATTACAATTGGATTGCGGAGATCGGGCTTGTCTGAGCCATATTTTCGCATCGCCTCATTGTATGGGATATGCGGAAACTTCTGCGTCACCGGCTTTCCCCCGCCGAACTCCTCGAACACGCCCTTTCAGCACCGGCTCGACCGCGGCGAACACGTCCTCTTGGGTCACGAAGCTCATCTCGATGTCGAGCTGGTAGAACTCGCCCGGAGACCGGTCGGCGCGCGCGTCCTCGTCGCGAAAGCAGGGCGCGATCTGGAAATAGCGGTCGAAGCCCGCGACCATGATCAGCTGCTTGAACTGCTGCGGCGCCTGCGGCAGGGCGTAGAACTTGCCGGGGTGCAGGCGCGAGGGCACGAGGAAGTCGCGCGCGCCCTCGGGGCTGGAGGCGGTGAGGATAGGGGTCTGGAATTCGAAGAACCCCTGCCCTTTCATGCGGGCGCGAAGCGAATCAATGATCTGCCCGCGCAGCATGATGTTGTGGTGCAGTTTCTCGCGCCTCAGGTCGAGGAACCGGTACTTGAGCCTTGTGTCCTCCGGATAGGGCTGGTCGCCGAACACGGGGAGCGGGAGATCGCCCGCCGGGCCCAGAACCTCGATCTCGCGCGCATAGATCTCGATCAGCCCGGTCGGCATCTCCGGGTTCTCGGTCCCAGGCGGGCGCCTGCGCACGACGCCGTCGATCCTGACCACGAATTCCGACCGCAGCTTCTCGGCCTGCCGGAAGGCCGGCGAATCCGGATCGGCGACGCATTGGGTCAGGCCGTAATGGTCGCGCAGATCGATGAATAGAAGCCCGCCGTGGTCGCGGATGCGGTGGCACCAGCCGGAGAGGCGAACCGCCTCCCCCTCCTCGGCGAGGCCGAGGGCGCCGCAGGTATGGGTGCGGTAGCGATGCATGAAGGATCCGCCTTGTTCGAGGTCGAGCGAGCAGCGCCCCGCCTAACCGAAAACGGGCGAAGGGGAAAGCATCAAGGCCGGCCGGCGCGGCCGGCTGATCTCGGAACCGGGCCCCGGACAGGTCTTTGGTCGGTTAAATTACGTCATGTGCAGGTTGAAATTAAGGAAAGCCGGAGGGAAGCTTTGGAAAGTCCGCAGGGAAGCCAAAGAAAGGAAAAGAGAAGGAAACGAAAGCTCTCGCTTTCCGCGAATCTGGGACTTTTCAAGGGCTTATGCGCGAAATCCAGAAAAGGGGCAAAAGTCATGGCGCGGGTCGGCTTGGGTGCGGCGAAGTCAACTGATGGGGGCTAGTAAGGATTCCAATGGCGGTTTTCTGACTGGATGGGGGAATGTCGCCGCCGCCCGACATCGACGCGCTTTCGCTGGCCGAGCTGAAGAGCTTGGTGTTGAAGCTTTTCGAGGAGGGAGCGGAACTTCGGCGAATGGTTGCGGCGCTGCGTGACGAGATCGCCCGGCTGAAGGGCGGGCCTGGTCGGCCGGACATCAAGGCGAACGTCAAACCGAGCGGCATGGAAAAGGCGAGCGAGCGCAACCGTCGGACCCGTCGGGCGAGCGCCGGCGCGGTGGCACGCGCGCGAAGCTGGTGATCGACGAGGAGCGCAAGCTCGAGGTCGATGCGCCGCCCCGCTCGCGTTTCAAGGGCTACGCGAGTTATCTGGTTCAGGATCTGATGATCCGCTCGCATGTGACCTGCTTTCGCCGGCAATGCTGGCGGACCCCGGACGGCAAGACGGTGATGGCAGCCCTTGCCGGCGGGCGTCGAAGGTCATTTCGGACCCGAACTGCGCCGCTTCGTGCTCGCCCAATATCATCAGGGACAGGTCACGGCGGCGCGGCTGGTCACGCTGTTGCGCGGGTTCGGCGTCGTGATCTCAAAGCGGCAGATCGTTCGCCTGCTGATCGCCGGCAAGCAGAGCTTCCTGGACGAAGCCCGCGCCGTGCTGCGAGCCGGCTTGACCAACGCGGCGTGGATCACGGTCGACGACACCGGGGCGCGCCACAAGGCCAAGAACGGCTTCTGCACCCAGATCGGCAACCCGCACTTCACCTGGTTCGGGACCACCGGTTCAAAGAGGCGCCTCAACTTCCTCGAACTGTTGCGCGCCGGGCATGGCGACTACATCGTCAATGACGAAGCCATGGCCTATATGCGCGCCCGCGCGCTCGCCGGCCCCGTCATCGCCCGCCTGAGCGAGCATGAGAATCGCGTCTTCGCCGATCGCGCGGCCTGGAACGCTCATCTGGAGCGGCTCGGCGTCGCCGCCCTGAAGGTCCATCCCGATCCCGTGCTGATCGCCACCGAGGGCGCTCTGTGGGGCAGCGTCAAGGCGCATGGCTTGCTCACCGACACCGTGGTCGTCAGCGACGACGCCGGCCAGTTCAATGTCGGCCAGCATGGCCTGTGCTGGGTCCACGCCGAACGCCTGGTCCACAAACTCGATACGTTCACCGACGCCCAACGCGCCGCGCAGAGCCCGCATGCGCGCCCTGATCTGGCGGTTCTACCGCAGTCTCAAGGCTTGGCGCCGCCATCCATCCCCGGCGCGCAAGGCGAGCTTGTCGGCGCGGTTCGATCGCATCTTCGGCTGCAAGACCGGCTTCGCCACCCTCGACCGTTTGCTCGCGCGCCTGCGCGCCAACAAGAGCGAATTGCTCAGGTGCTCGAAAGACCCGAGATCCCGCTCAACACCAATGGCTCGGAGAACGACATTCGTTGCCAGGTCACCAAGCGAAAAATCAGCGGTGGAACCCGCAGCGACGCCGGCCGCGATTGTCGCGACGCCTTCCTCGGCCTCGACAAGACCTGCGCCAAGCTCGGCATCGCCTTCTGGGACTACCTCGGCGCCCGCCTCGCCGTCCCTGGCTGCCAGGAAATCCCTGCCCTCGCCGAAATCGTCAGCGCACGCGCCCCAAGGCCGCCCTAATCGCCGCGCCTTTTGCCCCTGTTATACTCCAACTCATTGAGGAGGCGAAAAAGGGTTGACGGGACGGCCGAACGGGATTCGGCTGGAGGCATAATTCGCGGCGGGTTTCTCTCAGCATCAGACCGGCAAGTCCTGATCGGGATTGCGCGGGACGGGCTTGAGGAGCATCGGGTTGCCCGCCGAGCCAACGCCATCGTCCTTCTCGATCGGGGCTGGAGCTGCGAGCGGGTTGCGGCGGCATTGTTGCTGGACGACGATACGGTTCGCGATTGGCATCGGGCCTATGAGCGAGGTGGCGTCGAGGGGCTGAAGAGCTTTGGCCACGAAGGCGGCGGCAGCCACCTCACCGACGAGCAGGCAATCGCTCTGGGCGATTGGATCGACGCCCATTGCCCCCGCAGCACCCGGAAGATCGGGGCTTGGCTAAAGCGCTCATTTGGGCTGAGCTATAGCCGCTCGGGGCTGATCGCGTTGCTGCATCGCCTGGGCTTTGACTATCGCAAGCCGGAGGCCATGCCGCGCGGCCTCGACGACGCCAAGCAGCAAGCCTTCATCGACAAATACGAGAGCCTGCTCAACACAATGGGCGTCGATGAGGCCGTCGTCTTCGTCGATGCGGTTCATCCGACCCATCAGGTGAGGCCGGCCGGTTGCTGGGCCCGCAAGGACGTCGCCCTTGCGGTGGAGCAGACGACGGGCCGTGACCGGCTCAACATCCACGGCGCCATCAATCTTGAAACCGGCCAGACGCAGATTCTCGCTGTCGAGAAGGTCAACGCGCTGACCTTCATCAAGCTATTGGGCGAGATCGAGGGTACGCATACCGCGATGCGCCTCATCCACGTCTTCGTCGACAACGCCAGCTATCACAAGGCTGACGTCGTCAAACAATGGCTTGCGGCGGTCGGGCGCAAAATCGTGCTGCACTTCTTCCGCCTATTGTCCCATCTCGATCCCATCGAACGGTTGTGGGGCTTGATGCACGAAAACGTCACCACAACCGGGATTACAAGACCTTCAACGAATTCCGCCTGGAGATCATCATGTTCCTCCGGCATACAGTGCCCAAACAATGGAAGCGGTTCCGCGACCAAATCACGGACAATTTCCGCGTGATCCATCGCGCCGATTTTCGGGTTCTCGCTTAGCCGGCGTATACAATAAAATATTTTCTCGCGCCGCTTCGCGCCCCCGATGCCTCGCCGCCGCCCTCGGCGTCGCCCCGCGGCGCCCGTGCGTTCTCCGCAAAGCTCCAGCCCTCGCGCAAGCCAAGCGACAATCCGCGCCCGCCGCGACTCCCGGCAAAGACGTTGAGCCGCCGCTTCGAAGCCGGCGCCGTCTGTTGATCCGTGATGAACGTCCCTTAAAGTCGCCGGTTGCACCGCTCGATCGAGCGAAGGGGCAGAATAGCATGGATTGTGAAAAACAGAAAGAATTTGTTGTGAAATGACGATTTGACTGTCGCGCGCGACTGGCTGCCCGGACGATTGACGTAAGGGCGCGTAGGCGAGAAACTATGGCGAAATCGGGCGACGTCGCCGTCATGCGCGAGCATCGCCTTGGTTCAGGATCAAACGAGCACGATCGCTGAACGGCTTTTGTCGGATGAGCGCCCGGCAATGCTGCAAATCGCCGTACGAAAATAGCGCGGACGGCGCTATTTCGCCAATTTTATGGTTCAGGCGACAGGTACGCTGCGTCGTGATCGTCAGGGGGGCGACATGGAAAACATGCGCGGTTGCGGGAGGTTCGCAAGCTTGGGGAGGCGGCGCGCCTGTTTGGGTTGCGGGCCGCAGTTAATCTCGCCGCCGCCGGGATCCTCGCCGCTTGGAGGGATGACACCGACCGGGGCGTCGGCGCACTCGACGAGTTGCTCGCGGCGTCTTGCAAATGCGATGCCGGTCCCGCAGCCCGCTTACCCGGGCTATCCGCCGACGTACCGGCGATTTATCCCGGTTACCTGTGCAGCCGGCGGACCGTCTGCGGTTCTGGGACCGAGGATTGTCGCCGAACTTCAGCGCATGCTGGACGATCTCGGCTATGACGCGGGCCCGGCGGACGGAGCGCTCGGCTCGCAGACGCGCAGGCGCTGGCCGCCTTCGAGCGGGACCATGGCTTGCCGTCGTCGGGCGAGAATTTGGCCGCCGCGCTCGCCGCCGTGCGCAGCGTCTGGTACGAGCACGATCGCGGCGCGGCGCGGGCTCGGCCGCGGGCGGCCAGGCCTTCGCGCGACCGAGCTTCGACTGCGCGCGCGCCGTTGCTGCCTCCGCGCGAACAATTTGCGCAAGCGCGCCGCTGGCGCAACTCGACGCCGAAATGGCGGCGGCCTATGTCGCGGCTGAAGCCGGCTTGCCTGCTGACGGACAGGCGAAGGTCGAGGCCGAGCAACATGAATGGCTGCGGCGGCGAAACGCCTGCGGGGCGGATGCCCCTGCCTCGAGCGGTCAATCTCCGAGCGGCTGGGGCAGTTGCAGACAAACACGGCCGCGGCGGGAACGGCCGGGCTCGGTGGAGCGCCGGCGGTTCAGGAGACCACGGCGCCGGCCGCGGCTTCGAATCCGACGCCTGCGACAGTTGCGGCTGCCCCGACCGCAGCCGCGGATCCTCCACAACCCCAACCGCCGGCGCGCGGGCCCCGCAACGATCAATCGTCGGAGAGTGGAACGGAAGCTTCGCCTGCGACAATGTAGAAGACAACGCCTTCAACATCACGGTGACGCATGGCGCTTCGGGCTCGCTGGAAGCGACGCTGAGCTTCACCCTGAAGAACCGGCCCGACAGAGCGGGCCGCTTTACCCTGCGCGGCGCTGCGCCACGGCCCGACGGGCAATTCACCCTCGCGCCGCAGGAATGGATCGAGCGTCCTGCCGGCTTCAACCCTTCGGCCTCATGGGACAGGTGTCGGGCAACAACAACACGGTCGACGGAAAGCTGCTCGGACTGGGATAGACCGCATTTGTCGCGCGCGCAAGGCCGTCGCCGGAAGGCGCGGCAAGCGGCGCGGCGCAGGTAGACCATTGAGCCGCCGGCGCCGCGGGGCCATTGGAAGGGCTATGGCAAGGCTCGGTCGTTGCACTCAGGGCACGCAGAGCTCTCTTCCCCGATGACGGTGACGGTCTCCCAACAGGGCTCGGCTCTGGCGGCCCTGGTGATAGAACCCATTCCCGACCCTCGAACTCACACGAACAGGGACCTGCAAGGGATATTCCTAAGCGCAGCGGTCAGCGGCGTGACCGTCTCGAACGGCAGGCCCAATTGGGGTAGCCGATGGGCCATGACCTTACCGAACAGCCTTCGACTCGACAATACAACCGGATCTATCCGAGCGGATTCTTATGACCGATTTGCGAAGCGAGGCTAGCGGGAAAGCGGGGCTTACCGGGAGGCTTCGGCCACCTGGCCGAGGGGCTGGTTGGCGCATGGTCGACGCCTCCGTCGAACTACGCCGACGAGCATCCGCGCCGCCGCGATCTAGCCGGTCTAACCCAGCTTTTCGGGGCACTGACGTCTCGCTCGAATTCCGGCGCAAGGGCGACCTCCTCTACGGCCGGCTTCAGGCGTTCTACCCCACCTACAAGCCCCCTTCCGATCGGGACCATCTCAGCGTTGACCTTCGGCCCATTATGACCACGGCGGACGGCCGGATCGGCTTCGTGTCGACCGGGCTCTGCGCGCTGAGGGGACCTTCACCCGCGGCTCGCGTTCGGACAGCATGCTCGCGCAAGGGCTCTTCCTTCTGGTCGCTCCTCCAAAGACTGAAGACCGCGAACTGCAAGTCGCCTTGTCCTGGGCTCGGGGCTGCTGCGCCGACAAGCCAGACACGCTGTTCCTGCGACGCGACGAGGCGGAAATCGCTCAGATCGGCCCCGGCGGGGTCCCGGCAGAGCTCCCGCCCGGGATCGGCGGCCGTCTTGCCGCCGCCCGCTCGTTCCAGGCGCAATGCGACGCGCTCGAAGACTGGGCCGTCCGCTCGTCGGCCGTCCGGACGCGATGACGCAGATCATCGACCGGCTCGAGCCCGAGGCCGTGCCGCTTTTCGACGACGACGCCTTCGTGCCGGTGTTCGGCCTGCCTTACATCGCCACGAGCGCCTCACAGCGCAAGCCGATCTTCTACCTGCTCATTCGCGATTGCCCTCAGAAACTCGGCATGCGGGATCTCGGTAACCCGCTTCTCTCCTATCCGTTCGGCGGGCCAGAGGGCAGTTGGGGATATGGTGCGGTCACCGCGGCGTTGATGAACCGGCGCGCGGCCAAAGCGACGGTCGCCGGGGCGGCGAAACGGCTGCCGGCGCTGCCCGCGACGGATGCGGGCTTGGCCGAACTCGGCAAACTCGAGCGCGAGACGCCCTCGTCGCTGGCTCTCCTGACCGAGAAGGAGCGGCAGGCGTTCGCCGCCACGCTCGCCGACAATCGGACGCGGATTACGCGCGGCATCCTCGAGACGCGGATCGGCGCCATCGGGAACCTGCCTATGAGCGAAGGGAGTCTCGACAGCTCGACAGGCTGCGCGCCGATGTGGAGGCGTCGCCGGCGCTTCCCGCGGACGAAAAGACCCGCGCCGCATCAAGCGTTGCCGACCGCGCGCGGGCAATCGTGACGGCGCTGGTCGCGGACGCGGCCCAGCGCGCCGCCGCCGCTCCTCTCTCGCTGCAAGGCCTGGCCGAGACGAAAGGGGTGATCGAGCACATCGCCAAACTAGAGAGGCGCGCCAGCGCGTACGGCCGATCCGAGCTTCAGTCCGGTTCTGGCCCGGCTACCGCGCGGCGCGCCGCCATTCTCGCGGACGCCGGGGTGCAGAAGGCCTTCGGTGACGCCGTGCTCGGCGTAGCGCATGAAAGCGCTTCGCCCGCCGCCGTGCAAGCAGCGGCCGCACACCTCCTCCTGCCGGAAGAGATCGCAGTCGCGACAGGCGCCTCGCCCTATCGCGTGAGCATCGACGCGGCGATGCGGCAGGCGGAAGAGGAACACCAAAGGCGCGTGCCCGCGACCGACGAGGCCGCCGCGTCGCCGCGGTCGAGATCTACTCCTTCGGCCGGCACTGTTCCCGGCGAAAACGACGTCAGGCAAGCCGTTGCCATATTTTATGAGACGGCGCTGCGTGGCACGGGTATGCTCGATGCTGGCTGCTCGATCGCAACGGAGCCAGGATGTACGGTTCGGACACCCGGCATAGCGAAAACCGTTTATATCTCGACCTTTGAGCTGCTGGGCTGCGATCAAGACAAGGGAAACAAGCTGGTTTGCGAGTTTACCGTCGCGTTCCACTGCGGACTGACGGCGCTGAGCGGCAGCTCATCTGAGTCACTCTCGAACCCAATTGTACGAGCGCTCTACTGCGCCGATTTCGGCTCCGGCATTCCTTCGAACGGCCAAGCCTATCTAGTGCCGACGCCAAATGGTTGGCGGATTTTACCGGAGCGAGTTCCAGACTGATCTTTCATCTGTGTCTCATTCGTTCCGACAAGCCGGCGCGCTGGTCGTCCAGGGGTCACCAGACGATTTGTTCAAAACTGTATTACGGCGAGGTGTGCATATTTCCGCTTTTACCGTGATCGTCTCCTGCGTAGCGCAACGCGCGTTGGCTGGCGCGCCGCTCCCACTTCATCGTGTGACGTCAAGCGAGGACCCCTCATCGAACTCGCTTTGCGAAATAGGCGACCGTCACCGTGATTCTGCGGCCGCGCCCGACTGCGACTGATCGAACGGGGCCGAGGCGGCGGCGCTGCATGTCCCGTCCGTGCGGCCCCCCAACCCCTGCCCGCGTCCGCAAAGGGGCGGGAGCGCAAGCCGCGTCGCCGCCAGCTCAAAAAAATCGCGAAAAACGCGCTTAAACGCGTCCCGCCTCGATCAGCCTTGCGGCGTAGCGCGCGATCTGGTCGACCTCGATATTGACCCGGTCGCCCGGCTTGCGTTTCTCCCAGCTGGTGACCTTAAGCGTGTGCGGGATCATGAGAACCTCGAAGGAGTCGCCGTCGATCGCGTTGACGGTCAGCGAGGTTCCGTCCAGCGCCACCGAGCCCTTGACCGCGATGAACCTGGCGCAGTCGGCCGGAGCGCGAAAGGCGAAATGCGCCATGCCGTCGAAGTCGCGGCGGGAGAGAATTTCGGCGACGCCGTCGACATGGCCGCTGACCATGTGCCCGCCGAGCTCGTCGCCCACTTTAAGCGCGCGCTCCAGATTGACGCGATCGCCCCGCCGCCATCGCCCGAGCGTCGTGACGGCGAGCGTCTCGGCCCCGACGTCGAAGGAAATCGCCGAGCCGGCGCCGCGGGGCTCGACGCCGACGACGGTCAGGCAGACGCCGGCGTTGGCGATCGAGGCCCCGACCGCGATCGAGGCCGGATCGTAGGCGCTGGCGATCGTCATCCGGCTTCGCTCGCCGAGCGGCGTCATTTCAATCACTTCACCGACGTCGCTGATAATTCCAGTGAACATTGTGCTTCCCTTCGGGAGGGCCTGTCCGCTCCGACGACCTGCCGGACGCCCCAATCGCGTCCTTCGAGACGCGATGCTCCGCATCGCTCCTCAGAACGAGGCGAAGGGGTTGCGACGCCGTAGAAAACCTCATTCTGAGGAGCGCCGCTCGGGCGGCGCGTCTCGAAGAAGAAGGATCTCGGTTTACGCAACGCCGGCAATGCGATCATTCGGCGATCGTCCCGCTCGCCGGTTCAAAGCGGCGCAGCAGGTCGGGGCCGTATTGCGCCCGGTCAAACTCGGCGTAGCGGCTCGAATCGAACAGGATCGCGCGCGCGCGCTCGGAAAGCGCCGGCAGGCCGGGCCGGCCGAGCGGCTTTTCAGCGGTGATGAGGGCCACTTCGTCGGCGAGGCCGAGCCCGATCAGGCGGGCGGCGATCCGCGGGCCGCCCTCGCTGAACACGCGCGTTACGCCGCGCGCCGCAAGCCTCTGCAACGCTTCGAAAAGATCGACGTGGCCGTCGGCGTCGGCGCCGACGCACTCGACCGCGGCCCCGAGATCCTCGAGCCGCTCGGCCGTTTCCCGAGGGGCGTCCGGCCCGGCGATGATCAGGGTCGGCAATTGCCCGGCGCTGGTGGCGAGGCGCGAGCGCAGCGGCAGGCGAAGATGGGTGTCGAGGACCACCCGCCAGGGTTTCCGGTCGAGGCCGGGCAGGCGCACCGTCAGCAACGGATCGTCGACCAGCGCGGTCTCGATCCCGATCATGATCGCCTCCTGGGTCGAGCGCATGATCTGGACCCGGGCGTTGGCGATCTGCCCGGTGATCCGAAGCCGCGGGTCGTGCGCGCCGCCGGAGGCGAACCCGTCCGCGGTCTCGGCGAGCTTCAGCGTCACGCCCGGACGCCCGGCCGTCACCCGCATGATATGCCCGCGGTGATCGCGCCGCGCCTGAGCCGCCCCGGGTCCGACGGCGACGTCAATTCTCGCCGCCCGCAGCCGCGCGTGGCCCTGCCCCGCCACCCGCGGATTGGGATCCTCGATCGCCGAGACGACGCGCGCGACCCTGGCGGCGACGATCGCGTCGGCGCAGGGCGGAGACTTGCCGAAATGCGAGCATGGCTCGAGCGTCACGTAGAGCGTCGCGCCGCGCGCCGCCTCACCGGCCTCGGCGACCGCGATCCGCTCGGCGTGCGGACGCCCGCCCGGCGCCGTGACCCCGCGGCCGACGACCGCGCCGTCCTTGACCAGGATCGCGCCGACTGAAGGGTTTGGAGCGGTTAGGCCCAGCGACCGCTCGCCCAGATTGAGGGCCGCCTCCATCCAGCGCCGGTCCTCGCCGGACCCGGCCTCGCTCGAACCCGGGGCGGCCGGCGCGCTCATGGCGCGGGCGCATCCTTGCGCCGGCGCGCCTTCGCATGGGCCGCGGCCGGCTGCGGATCGGCCTCGAGCTCGCCGACGATGGCGTTGAAGTCGCGCGCCTCGCGGAAGTTGCGGTAGACCGAGGCGAAACGCACATAGGCGACGTCGTCGAGCGCCTTCAGGCCCTCCATCACCAGTTCGCCGATGCGCTCGGTCGGAATGTCGCCGTCGGTCTGGCTCTCGAGCTGGCGCACGACGCCGTTGACCATCCGCTCGACCCGGTCGGCCTCGACCAGACGCTTGCGCAGCGCGACCTCGACCGAGCGGACGAGCTTGTCGCGATCGAACGGCGTCCGCCGGCCGCTTTTCTTCACCACCTGCAATTCGCGCAGTTGCACCCGCTCGAAAGTGGTGAAACGGCCGCCGCAATCGGAACAGACCCGGCGCCGCCGGATCGACGAAGCGTCGTCGGTCGGGCGGGAATCTTTGACTTGCGTGTCGAGGCTGCCGCAATAGGGGCATCGCATCGCAAGCCGTCCCTTTCAGATCGTCCCGACCCGCTAGTAGATGGGGAAGCGGCGCGTGAGTTCGGCGACGTCGGCGCGCACCTTCGCCTCGACCGCGACATTCCCCAATTCGCCGTTCGCCGCCAAGCCGTCCAGCACCTCGACGATCGCCTGCCCGACGCGAGCGAATTCCGCCGTCGCAAAGCCGCGCGAGGTCGCCGCGGGCGAGCCGAGGCGAATGCCCGACGTCACCGTCGGCTTCTCACGGTCGAACGGGACCCCGTTCTTGTTGCAGGTGATGTGGGCGCGGCCCAGCGCCGCCTCGGCCGTCTTGCCGGTCAGGCCCTTGGGGCTAAGATCGACCAGCAGCAGATGGTTGTCGGTGCCGCCGGTCACCAGCCGGTAGCCGCCGGCCAGGATCGGCTCGGCCAGAGCCTTGGCGTTGGCGACCACGGCGTGGGCGTAGGCCCTGAATTCCGGGGTCAGCGCTTCGTGGAATCCGACCGCCTTGGCGGCGATCACATGCATCAGCGGGCCGCCCTGGAGGCCGGGAAAGATCGCCGAGTTGATCTTCTTGGCCAGGTCTTCCTCGTTGGTGAGGATCATGCCGCCCCGCGGCCCGCGCAGGGTCTTGTGGGTCGTGGTGGTGACGACATGGGCGTGCGGGAACGCCGAGGGATGCGCCCCGCCCGCGATCAGCCCGGCGAAATGGGCGATGTCGACCATGAAATAGGCGCCGACCATGTCCGCGATCGCGCGGAAGCGCTCGAAATCCCAGTGCCGCGCATAGGCCGATCCGCCGGCGATGATCAGTTTGGGCCGGTGCTCGCGCGCCAGCGCCTCGACCTGATCCATGTCGACGCGCTCGCTCGCGCGGTCGACCGTATAGGACACCGGCCTGAACCAGCGCCCGGACATGTTGACCGGCGAGCCGTGGGTCAGATGGCCGCCGGCGGCGAGATCGAGGCCCATGAAGGTGTCGCCCGGCTGCATCAGCGCCATGAACGCGCCCTGATTGGCCTGGCTGCCGGAGTTGGGCTGCACATTGGCGTACCGGCAGTCGAACAGCTGGCAGGCGCGCTCGATCGCCAGTTTTTCGGCGATGTCGACAAACTGGCAGCCGCCATAATAGCGCCGGCCGGGATAGCCTTCGGCGTATTTGTTGGTCAGCACCGAGCCCTGCGCCTCCAGCACCGCGCGCGAGACGATGTTCTCCGAGGCGATCAGTTCGATCTCGTCGCGCTGGCGGCCGAGCTCGAGTTCGACCGCCCTGGCGATTTCCGGGTCGGCCTCGGCGAGGGACGCGGAAAAGAACGAGTTCGAGCGGATCGGCGCCGGCGCGCTGTAATTCATTGTCGTGCTTTCCATGAATCGAGGCCTGGCCAGAACGGCGTGATGCGCGCCCTTAGCACGGGCGGAGCGCCGGAAAAAGACTTTGCTGTCGAAAGGCGGCAGGCGCTCCGCCAAAGCGCGCCGCCGCTGCGGTCAGCCCGCGCGTCAGGCTTGGCCGGCGGTCGTTCCTTTCAGGCCGCCCGGCTCGGCCGCGACAGCGCGAGGGTTCTTAGCCGCCCGGCGGCGAAGGTGCGGACGCCGCCGACGTCGGCGCCCAGAATGGCGGCGGCGACGATCCCGCCGCCGACGATCAACGACAAGGCGGCCGCGAGCAGCGGCGGATGGACCCCGTTCAGGGGGCGAACGACCAATCCCATCGCCCCCGACGCCACGGCGATGACGCCCATGTCGCGCCAGGACGGCCGGATCGATTTTCGGCGCAGCGCCGGCGCGGCGGCGGCGGCGAATCCGACCGCGAGACTCAGCGCATAGGCCCGCGCCAGACCGTCGATGCCGGAGGAGAAGGACGGAAATCGGATGAGGAGAAGATTGGCGGCGAGCGCCGTCAAGGCGGCCAGGGTCAGCGGCCAGGTCTTGCCGGCGAGCTGGAAAACCGGATTGCACATCGCGTAAAGCGAGCAATAGGCGAGGAAGCCGGGCGCCAGCCAGAGGCTCAGCCGCGCGTAATCACCGCGAAAGGGAGCCGGCACCATGAGCGCCTCGAAGGTCGGCGCCATGGCCATGTAGCCGACCGTCAGCGGCGCCAGCACCGCGAACACCAGCACGATGTTGACCCCGATCTGGGCTTCGGCGGCGCTGCGTCCCTCGCCCCGGTCGCGCTCGAGCGCGAATTGGAACAGCAGGGTTTCCGGCAGGACGTTGAGCGCGAAAAACAGACGCGAGCCCAGATCGGTCGCCAGCGCCAGTTTGCCTGTCGCCGCCGCGCCGAACCATTGCAAGGCGAGATGGCGGTCGATGAGATTGATGAGGAGATAGATGACGCTCGAGGCCACGATCGGTTTGGCGTAGATCACGAAGCGGCCGATCGCTTTGCCGTTCGCCAGCGCCAGCCGGGCGCCGGGCGTGCGCGTCGCCGCCCCCAGGGCCACGACCGAAACGAGCGTGGTCGCCGCGAGAGCCGCGATGACGGGACCGGCCGAACGCGTCGTCGCGGCGACGCCGATCACCACCGTGAAGGTCAGGGCGTGCCGGGTCGCCGCCAGCGCGGCGAATGCTCGCCCCTGAGAGCGCGCGCGCATCTGGGCGGCGCAATAGTCGCTGCGCGCGTAGGCGATCGCCATCAACGGCGCCAGCGCCAGGAGCCCGGCGCCGAGCCCGGTGTCGATCTTGAGCGCGATCAGCGTCGCTACCAGAACGGCCGCGGCCGCGATCATGGCGATATAGCCGGCGTCGAGACTGGCGGCGGTCGCCTCGCGCTCCTCGTCGGCGCCGGAGAAGCGGATCGAGGACAGGCGCAGCCAGTCGAACAGCGCCAGCCCCAGCGTCATCGCCGCGAGCGCGACCGTCGCGAAACGGCCGAATTCGGCCGGTCCCAACAGCGCGCTGAGCGCGATGCCGAGGACGAAATTCGCGACCGCGTTGACAAAGAAGACGATGGCGAAAACCATCCGGCGCGCCTCGATTCTGGAAGCGCGCAACTCATAACGTTTGGTCGGTTAAGGGCGCATTTATCCGGCGCAGGGCCGATCAGCGGGCCTGATCGGCGCGAGGGAAGATGACGACCTCGTCTTTGAACACCCGGTCGAGTTCGGCGTGCGCTTCCTCGTCCAGAAGATCGCGGTCGACGCTCTCGGGCTCGAGCTCGGCGACGCGCCGTTCAAGCTCGGCGCGCTCGTCCTTCAGGCCGGAAAGCTCGGCCCTGAGCCCGACCGCCTCGGCGTCGTATTTCGCCTTGGCCTTCAATCCGTGCTCGCCGTTCGAGGCCCCCCAAACCAGATAGCCGGTCGCGACCCCGAGCACGAGGTAGAAGACGATCGGCGTCAGGATCGAGCGCAGGCGCGTTCTTACGACCATGACTCGATCTTGCCGGGCGCGTGGTTAAGGCAGCGTTACCGCTCGATCGTCAGGCGGCCTTGATCGCCGTGCGGCCGGCGTAGCGGGCCTGATCGCCGAGTTCCTGCTCGATGCGGATCAACTGGTTGTACTTGGCCAGGCGATCCGAACGCGAGAGCGATCCGGTCTTGATCTGCCCGCAATTGGTCGCGACCGCGAGATCGGCGATGGTCGAATCCTCGGTCTCGCCGGACCGGTGCGACATCACCGCGGAATAGCCCGCCCGGTGAGCCATCTCGACCGCCGCCAAGGTCTCGCTCAGCGATCCGATCTGATTGACCTTGACCAGGATCGAGTTGGCGACCCCTTCCTTGATCCCCCGGCTCAGGATTTCGACATTGGTGACGAAGACGTCGTCGCCGACGATCTGGCGGCGCGAGCCTAGTCTTTCGGTCAGCAGTTTCCATCCCTTCCAGTCGTCCTCGGCCATTCCGTCCTCGATCGAGAGGATCGGATAGGCGTCGGAAAGCTGGGCGAGATAATCGACCTGCTGTTCGATCGAGCGGGTCTTGCCCTCGCCGGAATAGACGTAGGCGCCGTCCTTGAAGAATTCGGACGCCGCGGGGTCGAGGGCGAGCGCGATGTCGACGCCGGGCTTGAAGCCCGCCGCCTCGATCGCCTTCACGCAGAAGTCGAGCGCCGCTTCCGCCGACGGCAGGTTCGGCGCAAAGCCGCCCTCGTCGCCGACATTGGTGTTGTGCCCGGCCTTCTTGAGCGCGGCCTTGAGCGCGTGAAACGTTTCCGAGCCCCATCGGACCGCTTCGGCGAACGTCGGCGCGCCGACCGGCAGGATCATGAACTCCTGAAAATCGATCGGATTGTCGGCGTGAGCGCCGCCGTTGAGGATGTTCATCTGCGGCGTCGGCAGCAGGCGCGCGGTCGTTCCACCGACATAGCGGTAGAGCGGCAGGCCCGAGGCTTCCGCGGCCGCCTTGGCGACCGCGAGCGAAACGCCGAGGATCGCGTTCGCCCCCAGTCTGGATTTCGTCTTGGTCCCGTCGAGAGCGATCATCGTCTCGTCGATCTTGAGCTGGTCCTCCGCATCGAGGCCCGAAATCGCGTCGAAGAGGTCGCGGTCGACCGCCTCCAGCGCCTTCAGCACCCCCTTGCCGCCGTAGCGGCTCTTGTCGCCGTCACGCAGCTCCAGCGCCTCGCGTTTGCCGGTCGAAGCTCCGGAGGGAACGGCGGCCCGTCCGAACGAGCCGTCCTCCAGGACGACGTCGACCTCGACGGTCGGATTGCCCCGGCTGTCCAGAATTTCCCGGGATTCGACGTTCACGATCGCTGTCATGGATGGATGTCCCTTGCTGTCGATCTCAAGCCGGCTTGTACGCCATCGAGACGACATGGGAAAGGCGGCCCGCCTACTAAGTGAGCACGCAACCTGCACAATTGCATTCTCGGGGAAACAATTGAACAAAACGGCCGAAGTGGGGAAAAAAATGCGCCGCTCGGCGGCCTTGCCACGTGACAGGGCCGAAAAAGTGGACTAGCAATGTCGTGCGAAAAGGAGGCCGCTGCCAAAAAGTTTGGCGCCGGAAGCCGCAAAGTCTGTGGGAGGACGACGCGTTCCATCGTCTCGGCCCAGCGTCTTAAATGCGCTCGGGATAATAAAAATCGATTAATATGTTCGAGATTCCGGGGCGCATTCGAGGATAGAGAAAGAAGGGCGAGACGTCTGACGGCGCCTCGCCCTTTCCTTTTGGTGAAAGCGTCGGCGATACTTGGCGCAGGCAAGTTCGGGATAAGTAATAAATCTTAGCCGCCCTCGGCTTCGCCCTCGACCCAGCCTCGCCGCGCGTCGTCGATATAGGCGTCGAGACGCCCTTCGCCGATCGCCTGCCGCGCGCCCGACATCAGATCCAGATAATAGGCGAGATTGATCTCGCTCAGCCCCATCATGGCGAGGATTTCGCCCGATTTCACCAGGTGGCGCCAGTAGGCGCGCGAATAGTCGCGCGCCATCCGCGACGACGACAGCGGATCGACCGGCCGCGAATCGTCGGCGAAGCGCGCGTTGCGCAGATTGAGGCGGCCGCGGCGGGTGAACGCGGTGCCGTGCCTTCCGGCGCGCGTCGGCATCACGCAATCGAACATGTCGACGCCGCGTCGCAGCGACTGCAGCAGATCGTCAGGGGTGCCGACCCCCATCAGGTAGCGCGGCCCATTCGCAGGCAGATGCGGGATCACGGTCTCGATCGTGTCGAGCATCGCGGCTTGCGGCTCGCCGACCGCCAGCCCCCCGATCGCGTAGCCGTGAAAGCCGATGTCGGCCAGCGCCTCGGCGCTGAAGACGCGAAGGTCCTTTTCGGTCCCGCCCTGGACAATGCCGAAGACCGCCCTGCCCGGCTGCGCGCCGAAGGCGATCTTCGAGCGCTCCGCCCAGCGCAGCGACAGCCGCATCGCGCGCTCGGCCTCGGCGTAGGAGCACGGCAGCTTCACGCATTCGTCCAACTGCATCTGGATGTCGGCGCCCAAGAGGCGCTGGATCGCCATCGATCGCTCAGGCGTCAGTTCGTGTCGCGAGCCGTCGATATGCGACTGGAACGTCACGCCCCTCTCATCGAGCTTGCGCAGTCTGGCGAGGCTCATCACCTGAAAGCCGCCGGAATCGGTGAGAATCGGGTGCGGCCAATTCATGAATCGGTGCAGGCCGCCGAGCGCAGCGATCCGCTCCGCGCCGGGAGCGAGCATCAGGTGATAGGTGTTGGAGAGGACGACGTCGGCGCCGAGCGCGCGCACCGTCTCGGGATGCATCGCCTTGACGGTCGCCGCGGTTCCAACCGGCATGAAGGCGGGGGTGCGGATCACGCCGCGCGGCGTCGCGATTTCACCCAGCCGGGCCGCGCCGTCGGCGGCAAGGACGGCGAAGCTGAAAGTCGAAGTCATCGAGGCTCTTAAAAGAGTCTTTGCGAGCGCCAATGGGGGGCGGCGGGCCAAGCGTAAGTCGATAAAGCATGATCGACCGGGTGTGGCAAACCGCCGCCGCCCCCCGCCAGGCATTGCGGCGTCCGTTGAAGATTTCGTCAACGCTTAACCTGTTCGAAACACGAAGCGCTTACGTTGCGTCCTGCCGCGATGATCGAGGATGAGCCATGTTCCACCGGCGTCAGGTCTTGTTGACGATCGCCGCGACGCTTGTCGGCGCGCGGTTCGCTAGCGCAAAGACTGCCGGAGAGGCGAAAGAGTGGGTCCTCGCTGTCGACGGCAAGACCGCAAACGGCAGGACATTCAATTTCACGCGCGAAGACTTGCTGAAACTCGGCGTTACCCGGGTCTCGACGCACACCCCCTGGCACGACGGTCTCATCGATTTTGACGGCGTGCTCGCGCGCGACCTGATGACGGTCGTCGGCTCGAGGGGCGACAGGGCGACGATCTTCGCGCTCGACGATTATCAGGTCGACGTGCCGCTCGATGATTTCACACAGTACGGCGCTATTTTCGCGTACTCCATGAACGGCAAGCCGCTGACGGTCGAAGAGAAGGGCCCGCTGTTCCTGGTCTATCCGTACAATTCGAGACCGCAACTGGCGACGGAAACCTACTATGCGCGGTCGATCTGGCAGATCGCCCGCATCAGCATCAAGTAAAACGTGAGCGGAACAGCCGACAGCGTCGCCTCGGGCAAGTCGCAGCGCGTCGTCCATGCGTTGCTGGCCGCCGTCATCTGTTTCGCGGCCGCAGGGATGGCGATCCAGCGCTTCGACGCGCAGATCAGCGCTTCGATCAGTCGCGCCGCCCGGTTTGAGACGACGTTCAACGCGTCCAACGGCAAGATCGACGTCGCGCGGCTCAAGGCCGCCTACGCGCTGTGGAGGGTCGATCCCAGCGCCGAGCGGCGGCGAGAGCTTTCGACGGCTTTCGCGGTCGTGGCCGGCTGGAGCGCCGACCTGCAGCACGGCGCCTTTGGCGAAGTCACTCGCGCCGACGCGAAGATGGCGGCCGAAGCGACGGTCGTCAGGGCGGCGGTCGAGAGGTTGAAGCCGCTGCTGGCGCCGCCGGCCGCGCCGGCCGCGATGGAGAACTTCGACCCGCTGTTGGGGACGCTCGACGAGCCGGTCGCCGGCCTGGCGTCCGGCGCTTTGACCCACAGCATCGAACGGTCGCTCGCCGACGCCGAAATCATGCGCCAGCAGCAGGAAGAGCAGCTTGCGCTCGAAATCGGCCTCCTCGTCAGCGCCTTCGGTCTGATCAGCGTCCTGTTCTGGCAGAAGCGCGAGGTCCAGCGCATGCACTGCGAGCAGATCGCGGCCAGCCACCGGTTCGAATTCCTCGCCGCGCACAACTCGCTGACCGGGTTGCGCAATCGCGCGGCGTTCTCCGAGCGCATCGAGCAAGCCTTCGCCCGGCGCGCCCGCAGAGGCGGCGAGGTGGCGCTGCTCACGCTTGACGTCGATCGGTTCAAGACGATCAACGACGCCCTCGGCCACGCCGCCGGCGACCAGCTCCTGACCTCGATCGCCGACCGTCTGAAGCGCCTCTCAGGCGACGGCGACGACGTCGTGGCCGCGCGGCTCGGCGGCGACGAATTCGCCCTGCTGGTCGAAGGCGAGGAGGCTGCCGACAGAGCCCGTCGCCTGGCCGAGGCGACGCTGGAGGCGATGCAGCGCCCGCATCGCATCGGAGCGCTCAGCATCGCCTCCAACGCCAGCATCGGCCTCGCTCACGCGCCGAGCCACGGGGATACGCCCAACGACATCGTCCGCGGCAGCGACATCGCGCTCAACCGCGCCAAGTCGGGCGGCCGCGGCGCCGTCAGCGTCTTCGACACGGCCAAGGATCGCGACATCCTGGGCAGGCGCGCGCTCGAATCCAATCTCCGGCGCGCGCTCGAACTCAATGAATTCGAACCCTACTACCAACCGCAGGTCGACCTCGCGACCGGCCGCATCGTCGCCGTCGAAGCGCTGATCCGCTGGAAACGGCGGGGCAAGCTGATCCTGCCGCGGCACATCATCCCGCTTGCGGAGGAGAGCGGCCTGATCGTCGCGATCGACCGCCACATGCTGGAACTCGTCTGCGCCGACGCCCTGCGCCTGCCCAGCTCGGTTCAAATCTCGATCAATCTGTCTGCGGCGCATTTTCTTTGCGACGACATCGTGCCCTCGATCGCCGGCATCTTGGCGCGCTCAGGCCTCGATCCGCGCCGGATCGCGCTCGAGATCACCGAAAGCATCATGCTGACCGACGAGGCGCGCACGCGCGACGTGCTTGCGCGCCTGCGCAGTCTCGGCGCGGCGATCGCGCTCGACGATTTCGGCGCCGGATTCTCCAGCCTTGCCTATCTGCGCCGCTTTCCCTTCGACAAGCTGAAAGTCGACAAGGCGTTTGTCGACGACGTCGACGCGAGCGCACAATCGTTCGAGATCTTGCGGGCGATCGTCAACCTCGGCGGGTCCTTGGGGATGTCGGTGATCGTCGAAGGAATCGAGCGGCGGACCCAGGCCGAACGCGCCCTCGCCGCCGGCTGCGGACTCGGCCAGGGCTATCTCTTCGCCAGGCCGATGCCGTTCGCCGATTGCGCGCGACTCGTGAATGAGGAGGATCGCAACGCGCGCTCAGCGGCCTGAGCGCGGGCCGCCGATCAGCAGACAGGCGTCGCCGTAGGAATAGAATCGATAGCCCGCGTCGATCGCGTGCGCGTAGGCCGCGCGCATCGCTTCAAGCCCGCTGAACGCGCTGACCAGCATGTAGAGGGTCGAGCGCGGCAGGTGGAAATTGGTCATCAAGATGTCCACGGCGCGGAAGCGGTAGCCGGGCGTGATGAAGATCGCCGTCTCGCCCGAAAACGGCAGAACGCGGCCGTCCGCGTCCGCGGCGCTCTCGAGAATGCGCGCCGAGGTCGTGCCGACGCAGACGATCCGCCCCCCTTTTCCGCGCGCGGCGTTGAGCGCGGCGGCGGTCTCGGCGTCGACCGCGCCCCATTCGGCGTGCATCTCGTGGTCGCGCGTGTCGTCGACCCTGACCGGAAGGAAGGTGCCGGCGCCGACATGCAGCGTGACCCGATGCAGCGCGACGCCGCGGGCCGCGAGGCGATCGACCAGCGCCGGGGTGAAATGAAGGCCCGCGGTCGGCGCCGCCACCGCCCCGTCGTTCGCGGCGAACATGGTCTGATAGTCGGCGCGGTCCTCGATCCGCGGCGCGCGCCGGCCGGCGATATAGGGCGGCAGCGGGGCCGAGCCCAGGCGCTCGATCGCCTCGTCCAGCGCCGCGCCGGCGAAGTGGAAACGCAGCAGCACTTCGCCCGCCTCGCCCTTGTCCTCGACCTCGGCGTCGAGGGCGCCGAGCAGGCAGGCCATGCTCTCGCTGGTCTCTCCGAACCGGATGCGCTCCCCGACCTTCAGCTTCTTGGCTGGACGCGCGAGCGCCAGCCAGCGGCTGTCGTCGAGGCGCCGGATCAGCGTCGCCTCGATCGTCGCCGCCGCCTCGCCCCTGACGCGCACGCCTTCGAGCCGCGCGGCGATCACGCGGGTGTCGTTGACGACCAGCGCGTCGCCGGCCCGAAGATAGTCAGGCAGCGCCGAAACACTGGAATCTGTCAGAACGCCGTCGGGGCCGACGATGAGCATCCGCGCGCTGTCGCGTGGAGACGCGGGCTCAAGCGCGATCCGCTCGGGCGGGAGAACGAAATCGAAGGCGTCGACGCGCATGGCGGGAATCATCGTCGGCTTGCCGGCCGCCAGCGCGTCATCGCGAGCGTCAGCGAAGCGATCCAGTCCGGATGCGGGGCGCGGCCGATGGATTGCTTCGTCGCTCATGCTCCTCGCAATGACGGGGAACCAAGCCAAGCCTCTCTCAGCTCAGCGTCGCCTTGACGATCTTGTCGGGATCGCGCACCGGCTCGCCGCGCTTGATCTTGTCGACGTTCTCCATCCCCGAGACCACCTTGCCCCAGACGGTATATTGGCGGTCGAGGAAGCGGGCGTCGCCGAAGCAGATGAAGAACTGCGAATTGGCGGAATTCGGGCTCGAAGCGCGCGCCATCGAGACCGTGCCGCGCACGTGCGGCTCGGCGTTGAACTCGGCCTTGAGGTCGGGATATTTCGAGCCGCCGGTCCCGGTGCCGTTCGGACAGCCGGTCTGGGCCATGAAGCCGTCGATTACACGGTGAAAAACGACGCCGTCGTAAAAGCCCTCCGAAACCAGGCGCTTGATGTGCGCGACATGGCCGGGCGCGACGCTCGCGTTCATTTCGATCACCACCGGACCCTTGTTGGTCTCGAGGGTCAGCGTGTCGCCGGGACTGGTCATGAACTGAACTCCTGATTATTTGGCGGCCGGGGCCATGCGCATGGTGACGATCTTGTCGGGATTGGTCACCGCGCCGTTGTTTGCCTCGGTCCCGGCCTTGATCTTGTCGACGACGTCCATCCCCGAGACGACCTCGCCGAAAGCCGTGTACTTGCCGTCGAGGAAGTCGGCGTCGGCGAAGCAGATGAAGAACTGCGAATTGGCCGAATTCGGGTCGCCCGAGCGCGCCATGCCGAGAATGCCGCGGGTGAAATGGGTCTGGTTGAATTCGGCCGGCAGGTTGGGCAGGTCCGAGCCGCCCATGCCGGTTCCGGTCGGGTCGCCCGTCTGCGCCATGAAGCCCGGAATGACGCGATGGAATACGATGCCGTCATAGAATTTGCGCTTCACCAGCGTCTTGATCCGCTCGACGGTTTTGGGCGCCCAATCGGGCCTCAGCCGAATGACCACTTTGCCGTGTTTGGTGGTCAGAATGACGGTGTTGTCGTCGTCCTTCGCCGCCCAGGCGGCCGAAGCGGCGAAAAGAGGAAGCGCCAGCGCGGCGCGGCGGCTGATCAGATGCATGCAAGGCCTCGGGGGCTGCGGCGCGATCGCCGCCGAGCGGCTTGATAGCAGGTTGAAAGGGCATTGCAACCCGACCGGGTTTCGGCGTTGACGGCGTACGAAGACAAGCTACAGTCCCTCTATGACGATCCGAGTTCGTGCGCTCCTGTCTCGTCCTCGCGGCCCTCGCCGGCCTTGGGGCGTCTCCGCTTGCGGCCCAACCCGTGACCCGGCAATGCGCGTACAAGGGCGACGGCAAGCTCGGGCCGCTCGTCGTCGCCTTCGACGAGGCGGCCCGCTCGGTCAGCGTCACATCGCGCGATGGCGAGGTGTGGCGCTATCGGGACGGCGTGACCGGACCGATCGGGACCTCCGCCGAGGCGGACGATCTCGGCCCGGTCGAGCAATTCGTTATATTGCGCGGCAGTCAGGTCGAGGTCGGCTTTCGCTGGCCCGACGACGGGTTGACGGGGCATCTGGCCTATTTCGACGCGGCCGCGTTCAAGAACCCGGCCCGACGCTGCCTCTGGCGCTCGCTTTGGGTTTTCGCGACCGGGTAGCCCTTTGCAGACGGGGTCGCTGACCGCGTCCGGTCCGATCGTCGACCCCGCCCCTACTCCGCCGCCACCTTCGGCAGATGCGCGAGCGAAGCTTCGAGCGCGGCGGGATCGTAGTCCTGATCCTCGAGCTTGCCGGCGAAGTAGTCGGTGTAGGCCTGCATGTCGAAATGGCCGTGGCCCGAGAGGTTGAACAGGATGGTCGGCGACGTCCCTTCCGCGCGCGCCTTCAAGGCCTCGTCGACCGCCGCGCGCACCGCGTGGTTGGTTTCCGGCGCCGGCACGATTCCTTCCGCCCGCGCGAACATGACGCCGGCCTCGAAACACGGGTTCTGGTGATAGGCGCGGGCCTCGATCAGCCCGAGCTCCTTCAAGTGGCTGACCAGCGGCGCCATGCCGTGATAGCGCAAGCCCCCGGCGTGGAAGCCGGGCGGGATGAATTCCGAGCCGAGGGTATGCATCTTGACCAGCGGCGTCAGATGCCCGGTGTCGCCGAAGTCGAAGGCGTATCTGCCGCGGGTCAGCGACGGGCACGCCGACGGCTCGACCGCGATCACCCTGACGTCGCGCTTGTCGGTGAGCTTCCGGCCGATGAACGGAAAGGCGATGCCGGCGAAGTTGGAGCCGCCGCCGGCGCAGCCGATCACGACGTCGGGATAGGCGTCGGCCTGCTCCATTTGCTCGATCGCCTCGATGCCGATGACGGTCTGATGCATCAGCACATGGTTGAGCACGCTGCCGAGCGCGTATTTGGTGTCGGCGTTCTTGGCCGCGACCTCCACCGCTTCCGAAATCGCGATCCCGAGGCTGCCGGGCGAATCCGGATGCTGGGCGAGGATCGCGCGGCCCGAATCGGTCTGATTGCTGGGGCTGGCGACGCATTTCGCCCCGTAAGTCTCCATCAGGGCGCGGCGATAAGGCTTCTGGCTGTAGGAAACCTTGACCATGTAAACCTGGACTTCGAGGCCGAACAGCGCGCCGGCGAAGGCGAGCGCGGAGCCCCACTGCCCTGCGCCGGTCTCGGTCGAGAGCTTCGCGACGCCTTCCTGCTTGTTGTAAAAGGCCTGCGCCACTGCGGTGTTGGGCTTGTGGCTGCCGGCCGGGCTCACGCCCTCGTATTTGTAGAAGATTCGCGCGCCGGTTCCGAGCGCCTTCTCGAGCCGCCGCGCGCGATAGAGCGGCGTCGGACGCCACATGCGGTAGACCTCGCGCACCGGCGCCGGAATTTCGATATGCCGTTCCGCGCTCACCTCCTGACCGATCAGCGCCATTGGAAAGAGCGGGGCGAGATCGTCCGGCCCGATCGATTTGCCGGTGCCCGGATGCAGCACCGGGGGCGGCGGCGACGGCAGATCGGCCATGATGTTGTACCAGGCGTGCGGAATTCGATCCTCGCCCATCAGATATTTGGTCTGCTCGCTCATCGTTCCTCCCTCGGAGGTCGCGCTTTAGGGCGCGGCGCCGAGCGACGCTATCACAAGAGCGGGACGTCGATGAAAGGCTTTTTTTGTCGCGCCCCGCCGCTTCGCCGCGCAGGCTCGGCCGGTCGGCGGGCGTTGAGCGTCGATCGCGCGCGCCCGCTTCCGGCGCGGGGCCGGAAGCTCCGCTGATCCCAAGTTCAGTCGCGCAAGCTCAGTAGCGCCGGAATCCTCCGATCAGGAGTCCGGCGGCGGCGCCGGTCGCGGCGCCCTGCCAAAATCCCGGCGGCGGGCCGCTGGTGGGCGGCGGATCGTTGACCGGGAGCCCGGCCCGCCTGCGCCATGCCGGCGTGCCGCCGGGGTCAGGCGGGGCCGCGGCGGCCTCGGTTTCGACCCGAGGCGGCGACGATCGCTTGGTATAGCGATGGCGCTCGGGCGTCCGGGCCTTGGTCCAGCGCGGCGCATGTCTCGACTCCGGCTTGACGGCTTGCCTGGGCGCATGCCTGGGCGCCGATTGCGCGGCGAGATATTTTTCATACTCGGTTTGGCTTTCACCCCGCAGCTCCGCCAATTGCAGCGACCCGAGGAAAGAGGTCGCGGCGGCGCCTTTCTGCTTTTGCCAGGCCGAGATCGCCACGCGAGTCGACAGATTGAAGACGCCGGTCGCCGGACCCCTGTAAAGCCTGAGCGCGATCAGACGGTCCTGGATTTCCTTGCGATCCGTCGGCGTCAAATCGAGCGCCTTTTCCGTCTCCACCGATCCGATTTCCGCCTTCCAGTCTGGCTTGGAGGGCGCGGCCGGCTCGGCCGTGGCGACCGTTTCGGGGGCCCGAGACGCCGCCGCTTCCGGGGCTTTTGCGGCGCCCGCCGCTCCAGAGTCCCGAGAGGCGACAGTTTCCGGGATTTTGGCGGCGGTCGAGGCGCCAGCGTCCTGAAGGCTTTCGATCCGGTTCTTCGCCATTTGCGCGAACACGCCATTCGGAAAGGCGTCGAGATAGGCCTTATAGTCGGCGCTGAGATTCGAGTGCTGCGCGGATTCCCACAACAGGTCTTCCTGGGTATGCGCGGCGACCGCGGCGATCACGGGCGACGGCGCCTTCGCGGCGTCCGCGGCCCCTTCCGGCGAGACCTGCGACCCGGGTTGCGGATTGAGCGCGTAGTCGCCGATCAGCGAGGTGTTCACCCAGGGCAACTGGTTGTGATCGGTCTTTTCCCAGACCTCGGTGCGGACTCTCGACATGACCGTGTCGATCGAGACGCCCGGATCGAAGACATGATCCAGAAACGCCTTGGTGAACGGACTGTGCTGACCCGCGGGCCCGTCGAGCGCGACGCTCTTGGGGTCGCTGGCGAAGGCGATCAAAGTGCCGCGCGCGAGATCGCCGTCGATCCGGCTCAAGCCCCGTTCGCCGATGATTGCGCGCGTCCTGCTCTTCGCCAACGCGGCGGCGAAAGGATTGTCGCGGCAGGCGTCGAGGATGACGACGTTGACGCGATCCTCCCGCTTCATCTGTTTGAGGACGAGCGAGACGCTGATCGCGCCCAGATCGAGATCGGTCGGACTGCGCAGCTTGATGTCGGTCGGAATCAGATAGTTCTCGTCGTCGACCGAAACGCCGTGTCCGGCGTAATAAACCACCGCCGATTTCGAGCCGGGCAAGGACGCCGAGAATTCGGCGACTTTCTGCCTCATCTCGGCGATGTCGAGGTCGTAGCCGTCGACGACCTGAAACCCCAGCTTTCTGAACGCGCTCGCCACCGCCCTGGCGTCGAACGCCGGATTGTCGAGCTTGGGAGCGTTCAGATAGGCGCCGTTGCCGATCACGAGCGCGATCCGCTTGCCCTCGGGGGCGGCCGCAACGCTGGAAATCGAGACGAATGCGAAGCCGATCGCGATCACAACCGTGCAAACGGCATTAGACAATGACGATAACACGCTGGAAAATCTATACATTTCCACGCCTCCCTTGGCTCGTCATCGCGGACGGAAATTTCCCGCGCTCGACGATCAACCCCAATCACGATCGCGGGCCACGCTCGCCCGCGAACCAACTCGAAAAGCCCCGCAAAGGCCTTCCCTCTTGCCTCTCCATTCGGCGGCGGCGCCAGCGTCCCGGGCCCGAGACCCCATCCGCCCCGCCGCAGAGCGCGCCCCAAACGGCGCTCTTCACATACCTCACATACCACGCTTTTCACGCGCGCGTTATACGCCGGTTCTGACGCGCGTGATGTGCCGCAGGTCACAGCTAGCGCAAAATCGGCGCGAAAATATGCCCTGGGGCCCCAAACGGGGGCCCGCGAGGTGTCGAACGCGCAACCGCGGCGCCGTTTTCGATCGACCCGCTTGACAGAGCCTCGCACGCTCGCGCAATCAGACGCTTTCGGCCGCGAGCCGATGGGCTGGCGGAGCGATGACTGCTTTAAAGCGCCTGCGCTACTGGCTGGAATATGCCGGATTCCGGCTGCTCGCGGCGGCGATCCTCGCTTTGCCGCTGGAAGCGGCCTCGCGCGGTTCGGGCGCCGCCTGGCGGCTGATCGCGCCCCGGCTCTACCGTCAAAAGCGCGTGCTCGACAATCTGGCCGCCGCCTATCCGGAGATGGCGCTTGAAGAGCGCCGGAAAATAGCGGCCGACATGTGGGAAAACCTCGGCCGCACTTTCGCCGAATCCTTCCATCTCAAGACAATCGTGGCCGAGGGCCGCGTCCGGTTCGAACCGGAGGAGTTGTTCGACCAAATCGCCAAGGACGGCCCGATCGTGGTCTGCGGCCTGCACCTGGGCAATTGGGAGATCGTCGCTTACGCCGGAAAGCGCCTGGGCGCGCCGCTGACCGGCGTCTATCAGCGATTGAGCAACCCGCTCGTCGACGCCGAGACCCATAAGCTGCGCGCGTTCCTTTACGAAGGCGGCCTGCTGCCGAAGGCCCCGGTCACGGCGCGCACACTGCTGCGCACGGCCCGGGAAGGGGGCTATCCGGCCTTCCTCGCGGACTTGCGCGACGACCGCGGCGCCAAGGTTCCGTTCTTTGGCCGCCCTGCCCGATCAAACACCTTTCCCGCCGTTCTCGCGCGCACGACCGGCCTCCCGATCTACGCCGGCGCCGCCTTCCGGGAGCCGAATGTGCGCTTTGTCATCCGGGCGGCTCAAGTGCCGATCCCGCACACCAACGACCGCGCCGCCGACGCGCTTGCCGCCACCGCGGCGCTACAGGCGCAGTTCGAGACCTTCATCCGCGAGGCGCCCGACCAGTGGATGTGGGCGCATCGGCGCTGGGATTGAGCTTGAAAA
>CAWIHZ010000024.1:0-61174 GCA_963835955.1 uncultured Alphaproteobacteria bacterium
TATGGCGCGACAATCAGGGTGAGAACGGCGCGTCAATCAGGATGAGAAGAAGCGGCCGGGTGTGGGCATGATTGTCGCTGACGGCGAGCTTGGCAAGGCCTGATTGACGCGGAGCGACAAACAGGATGCCAAGAGCGCGTCAATCAGGCGCGTGTTCGAGTTCCTTCGGCGTTGCGTGAGCGGGTGGTCGGCCGCGGCTGCGCTTGCGGTCGAGCGCCTCCTTTCTGCGATAGCTCTCGACGTTCATTTCGAGGATCGTGGCGTGGTGGATGAGGCGGTCGATGGCGGCGAGCGTCATCGCCTGATCGGGAAAAATCCGTCCCCATTCGCCAAATGGTTGATTGGACGTGATGAGCATTGAGCGCCGCTCGTAGCGGGCCGCGATCAGTTCGAACAGGACGCTGGTCTCGGCCTGATCCTTGGTGACGTAGGCGATGTCGTCGAGGATGAGCAGGTCGTAGCGGTCAAGCTTGGCGATCGCGGCTTCGAGCGCCAACTCGCGCCGCGCCGCCTGCAGGCGCTGGACGAGATCAGTGGTGCGGGCGAACAGGACACGCCATCCGTTCTCGACGAGGGCGAGCCCGATCGCTGCACTCAAGTGGCTCTTTCCGCCACCGGGCGGGCCGAAAAGCAGCAAGTTGGCCCCGGTATTAAGCCAGACGTCGCCTGACGCGAGGGCCATGACCTGCGCCTTCGACACCATCGGCACGCTTTCGAAGTCGAAGGCGGCGAGGGTCTTGCCGGCGGGCAAGCGGGCCTCGGCCATGTGCCGCTCGATGCGGCGGCGGGCGCGGTCGGCGCACTCGTGCTCGGCGAGCGCCGCGAGGAATCGCGCCGCCGGCCAGCCCTCCTTGTCGGACTGGACGGCGATTTTTGGCCAGATCGCCTTCACGCCCGGCAGGCGCAGCTCGTTGAGCAGCAGTTCGACGCGCGCGGCGTCGATCGAGGTCACTGAGCCGGTCATGCCGCCGCTCCCTTGTTGGCGTTGGCGAGAGCTCCGACGGCGGCGAGTTCGTCGTAGACGCGAAGGGGCGCGAGCTCGACGACGACATTGGGGATCGCGATCTCTGCAGGGCGAAAGAGGGCGCGCAGGGCGGCGAGGTCGGGCAGGCGCCCAGCGTCGAGATCCGCCGCAATCGCCTCGGCGAGCTCGGCCTCGCAGGCGCGCTCGTGCGCCAGCGCCAGGAGCTCGACCGTGACCTTGCAGGCGTTGCGGAGGTCTCCGCGCTCCTGCAAGGCGTCGAAGACTTGCCTGTAGGCGGGGCGCGGGAACAATTGATCGCGGTAGACGAGATTGGCGAGCGCCATCGGCTTGCGCCGTAGCGAGCGGATGACGTGGCGGTAGTCGACGACATGTCCGCCCTGGCTGCCCGAGACGGGGCGGCCGGCGCCTCAAAGTCGCCACCGGCGTCATGCCGAGGAAACATTCGAGCCGGTCGTCGAAGATACGCACGCGCAGGCGATGCCCGATCAGCCTCGAGGGCACGGTGTAGAACACGCGCCGCAGGATGAATCCGCCCGACGACGTCACCGGGATTACCTTCTCCTCGAAGTCGGTGGTGCGGGCTCTCGGCAGCGGGACCAGCGCCGCCTTTTCGAGCGCAATAGGCTTGGCGAGATTGGCGTTGCGCCGTCCGACGATGGCGTCGACGAAGGCCCGATAGGCGTCGAGATCGGGGAAGTCGCGCGCCCCGCGCAACAACAGGGCGTCCTCGAGCGTCTGCTTGAGATGGCCGTGCGCGCTTTCGATCGAGCCGTTCTCGTGCGCGACGCCGGTGTTGTTGCGCGTCGCGGTCATGCCGTAATGGCCCATCAGCGCCGCGTAGCGCTCGGTGATGTCTTCCCGCGCGTCGGCCGCCAGATTGCGGAACGCCGCCGACAGGCTGTCGCTGCGGTGCTCCTTCGGCGCGCCGCCGAGCGCCCATAGCGCGTTCTGCAGGCCCTCGGCCAGGGCCGCGAAGCTTTCGCCGCCGAGCACGACGTGAGCGTGTTCGAAGCCGGAAAAGACGAGCCGAAAGTGATAGAGCCGGTGATCGAGCGGCTCCCCGGCGATGGAGATGGCGAGACGGCTGGCGTCGGTGAAGTCGGACAGTCCCAGCCGGCCGGGCTCATGCGTCTGGCGGAAGATCACGTCCTGTTCGGGCCCGTGGAGCGCCCGCCAGGCCAGGATGCGTCGCTCCAGCGTGCGGCGGATGTTGGGATTGAGGTCTGGATGGCGCCGGCGCAACTCCTCGAGCACGCCGATCACCCGGACGCCGGGCGCGGCCTTGAGGATCGGCGCGACCTCGGCGTCCCAGTAAGGCTCGAGCGGATCCGGCCGCCGCCGGCCCCTCGGCTCCGTCTTGGCCGACGGCAGGCGCGGATCGGCTTCGCTCCGATAGCCGCTCGCGGTGGAAAATCCCGCCCTGGCCGCGGCGGCCTCGACGGAAAGCCTCTTTCGATACCTCATGTAAAGCCTCATCTGGCGGTCGGTGATGTGGACGCCCGGCAAACCGTCGATTCCCCCTCGTATCGAGACGAATCAACAGTTTGCGCAGGCCGTTCCCGGCCGCCAGCGGGCCTTCGAAAACCGCGCCGCCGATGGGGCCGGCCCTACGGTCGGGCTTCGCCCTCCCTTCGGTCCGGCCCCATCGGCGTTCTCATCCTGATTGTCGCTGGATTCTCATCCTGATTGTCGCGCCAGACCGCTCGGTCGATGGGCGAAAGCGCTGATGATGAGGACCCACCACAATGTCGCGGTCGTCGCCTTCGCCAACAAGCTGGCGAGGATCGCCTGGGCGGTCCTGCGACGTGGAGAAAGGTTTGCCGCCACAGGGATACCGGCGGCGGGTTAGAGTTCAGGCGGTCGGACGCAAAGCGTCGATCGGCTAACGGATGTTTGCGAGAGGGTGACGACGAGATGGCCTGACAGTCGAACGGCGCTCCGGAAGCCTGGTTTAAAAAACGGCGCTCGACGCCGAGAGTTTTATGAGGACCGGAGCGCGCGTATCTCCATCTTGGCCGGGGGGAGGCGCCTTCGAGGCCGGATACGTTGAAGCAGACTGATCAGCCGCCGATCTCAACAAATCCCCTTGCAGACGGGGCGGGCCATACGTTTTTAAACGCCTCGACGATCCGCTCGTCCTGGCCGGGATGCCGGGGACGGGCGCTCATGTGGGAGAAGCCGAGTTTCTTCAAGAGCTTTCCGACGTAGCGCTCGTGGAAGTCGACGCCGAAGCGCTCCGCGATGACGCGCTTGAGGTCCACCCGCCGCCAGCGCACGACGCCGTCCTTCTCGCGATCCGGCCCAGTTTCGACGATGGCTGCGACCTCGGCCAGCTGCGCAGCCGAAAGGCGAGGCCTGGGACCTTCGGTCCAGTTGTCGATCAAGCCCTCGGGGCCGGACCCATTGAACCGATGCACCCAATCGCGCAGCGTCTGCCGGTCCATGCCGCCGATCTTGGCCGCCGACCCGCGGTCCATCCCGTCGCGCACCGCCGCCAGCGACAGCAGGCGACGGCTCTGGTTCACGTCCTTCGAACGCCGGGCCAGCGCCCGGAGCTCCTCAGCCGAATAGTCCTCTCGCAACTTCACCGCAGACGGCATGGCCAAACCCTCCATGCCACCTTGAATCATCACCCTCGCGATTCGGGAATCCCCCGTGAGTCAGCCGGTGGGGCCGTTGGTATGACTCCGCCGCGCCGCCTGAATCTCCGTCAGAGCCAGGCGATGCGTCCGCGGCGCTCGAGTTCGACAATGACGCGATCGGCCAGAGTTTCGGGCATTTCCCGGGCGCTGTCGAGCGTCATTTCCGGCGCCTCAGGGGCCTCGTAGGCCTGATCGACGCCTGTGAAGTTTTTGATCTCGCCAGCGAGCGCCCGCTTGTAAAGCCCTTTGGGGTCGCGCCCGATGACGGTCTCGAGCGGGGCCGAGACGAAGATCTCGAGGAATTCACCCTCGGCCGCGAGGTCGCGCACCAGGCGACGCTCGGCGCGGAACGGCGAGATGAACGAGCACATCACGATCAGGCCGGCGTCGGTCATCAGCCTGGCGACCTCGCCGACGCGCCGGATGTTCTCGACCCGATCGGCGGCGGTGAAACCGAGGTCCTTGTTGAGGCCGTGGCGGACGTTGTCGCCGTCAAGCAGCGCGGTATGGACGCCGCGCGCATGCAACTTGGCCTCGATGAGATTGGCGATGGTCGACTTGCCGGCGCCGGACAGCCCCGTGAACCATAGGATCGCGGGCTTCTGGTGCTTGAGCGCGGCGCGCGCGGCGCGCGACACGCTCATGTTGTGACGATGGATGTTGGTCGCGCGTCGGAGCCCATGGGCGATCATGCCGGCGGCCGCGGTCTCGTTGCTCGCGCGGTCGATCAGGATGAATGAGCCGGTTACGCGGTTGTCGGAGTATGCGTCGTAAGGGACCGACATGGTCGTCGCCACATTGCAAAAGCCGACTTCGTTGAGGTCGAGCCGCTTGGCGGCGAGCTTATCGAAGTTGTTGACGTCGAGACGGTGCTTGAGCTCGGTGATGGAGGCGGGCGTGGTGCGAGCGCCCGTCTTGAGCAGGTAGGAGCGACCCGGCAGCATTGGTTCGGCGCTCATCCAGAGGATGGTCGCCGTGAACTGATCGGCGACCTCGGGTCGGCTCGCGGGGCACGACAGCACGTCGCCGCGCGCGATATCGATCTCATCGGCAAGCGTGATCGTCACTGCATCACCCGCTTCCGCCGTCTCGACCTCCCGGTCGGCGGCGAAGATTCGCGCGACCGTGCTTTGGCGGCCGGAACCGGCTACGACCAAAGCCTCGCCGCGTCGGACGCGCCCGCTCGCAATCGTGCCGGCGAAGCCGCGGAAATCGAGATGCGGTCGGTTGATCCATTGCACGGGCAGCCGAAACGGCGCGGCGCGACGGTCCTCCTCCACCTCGATGCGCTCGATATGGTCGAGCAGATGCGGCCCCTCGTACCATGGCGTGCGCCCGCTCCTCGAAGAGACGTTGTCCCCAAATCGGGCGGATGTCGGCACAGCGATCAGCGAATGGAAACCGAGCGATTCTGCGAACTTTCGATAATCGGCCTCGATCCCGCGAAACACCGCCTCGTCATAGCTGACGAGATCGATCTTGTTGACCGCCAGAACGATGTGGCGGACGCCGAGCAGCGAGACGATGATCGAATGACGATGGGTCTGGGTCAGCAGTCCCTTTCGGGCGTCGACGAGCACGATTGCGAGATCGGCGTTGGAGGCGCCGGTCGCCATGTTGCGGGTGAATTGCTCATGACCAGGCGTGTCGGCTACGATGAAGGATCGCGCTGGCGTGGCGAAATAGCGGTAAGCGACGTCGATCGTAATGCCCTGCTCGCGCTCGGCCTCTAGCCCGTCAACCAGAAGCGCGAAATCGATTTCATCCTCGGTGGTGCCGAATTTCCTGGAATCTCTTTCCAGTACTGAGAGCTGATCATCGAAGATCAGCTTCTTCTCGTAAAGAAGGCGGCCGATCAACGTGGATTTGCCGTCGTCAACCGAGCCGCAGGTCAAGAGGCGCAGCGTCGGCAGCGCGGCGGCTCTCGGCGCCTCGGTCATCAGAAGTACCCCTCCTTCTTCTTCTTTTCCATGGATCCGGTCTCATCGGTGTCGATGAGACGTCCCTGACGTTCGGAGGTGCTGGCGGCGCGCATTTCGGCGATGATGTCGTCGAGCGTCTCTGCGGACGACTCGATGGCCCCCGTCAGCGGGTAGCAGCCCAGGGTCCGGAACCGGACCCGCGCAACTCGCGGCGTTTCTCCAGGCTCGAGCGGCAACCGGTCATCGTCGACCATGATCAGCGCGCCGGAGCGCTCGACGACCGGGCGAGGCTTGGAGAAATAGAGCGACACGACTGGGATGTCTTCCGCCCGGACATATTCCCAAACGTCGAGTTCGGTCCAGTTGGACAGCGGGAATACGCGCATCGATTCTCCTTCATGGATACGCGTATTGAAAAGGCGCCAGAGCTCTGGCCGTTGATTGCGCGGGTCCCATGCATGGGCGGCTGAGCGATGCGAAAAAATGCGCTCCTTGGCCCGGCTCTTTTCCTCATCGCGCCGGGCGCCGCCAAAGGCCGCGTCGTAGCGGCCAAGGTCGAGCGCCTGACGAAGCGCCTCGGTCTTCATCACCTGGGTATGGACCTGCGAACCCGAGGCGATCGGCGAAATGCCGCGGGCGACGCCTTCCTGATTGACGTAAACGATCAGCTCGACTCCGAGCTTGCGCGCGGTCCGGTCGCGAAAGGCGATCATCTCGCGAAACTTCCAGGTCGTGTCGACGTGCAAAAGCGGGAACGGCAATTTGGCGGGATAGAACGCCTTTATCGCCACATGCAACATGACGCTCGAGTCTTTGCCGATCGAATACAACATTACGGGATGGCGCATTTCTGCGACAACCTCGCGCATTATGTGAATCGACTCCGCCTCAAGGCGCTTGAGATGGACCGGCAGCGAGCTTGGCATGAAGAGTTCCGGAGGGACGGCGCGTTTCTAGGCGGCTTCCTGCGCCAAGGCAACCGCGCCCGCTCCAGCTGAGAAGAATAAACGCAAAGACAAAGGCTCAATTAGCGTTAGGTTGATGCACTTGTTTGTGCTACAATTTATCATGGATTGACAGGGGTTCGGGAGATGTTTCGAGCGTGGCCGGCGGAGATCGACGGCCTGATGGCAAAGCAGCGCCAGGAGCTCGAGGCGGTGCTGGCCGGCCGGCAGCCTACTGGCCCGAGTTCACGCGAACTGAGGGTATAGCCTCGCGAGTTTGACGCGGGCGTCGGCGGTTGTGAATTGCCAGTCGGCCTTGGCGTGACGTTTGTTGCGGTGTTGTTCCCAGGCGGCGACCTCCGCGGTCAGTTCCGGCTTGTTGGGGATGCGGCGATCGAGGCACTGGGTCGAGAGGACGGCGAGTTCGGACTCGGCCATGTCGAGCCAGCTTCCGTGCTTGGGCGTGTAATGCCATTCGAACCTTTCGACGAGGCGACGCGCTTCGGCGGCGGGAAAGGCTTCGTAGAGCGAGGCGGTCGTGTGCGTATTGAGATTGTCCTGGACCAGAACGATTTTGTCCGCGTCGGGAAAATGCGTGTCGGACAGATCCTTGAGCGCATGAGCGTAATCGACGGCCGCGCGACGGTCGGTGACTTTCACGTGGCGCCAGCCTTCCAGCGGCGCGAACATCATGAACAGATTGGCCACGCCATGGCGTTCGTATTCGTAGTCGTGACGCGCCGGTTGTCCCGGCTTGGCGGCGATCGGCTTGCGCGTCTCGACGATGAGTTGCTTCGACGTTTCATCGAGGCATACGAGGGGGCGCCTGGGATCATGCGGCCTTTGGTAGACTTCCAGCACCTCTTCCATGTTGGCGACAAAGGCCGCGCTGGCCTCGGGCGCGATCACCCATTGCTGCTTGAGATGGGGCTTGAGAATGTTTTTTTGAGCGTCCGTCCGATCGTGTTGTCGCTGGCGCTCTCGACGATCTGCAGTTCGACGACCTTCTCCTCCAGAAGACGCAAGCTCCATTTGGCGTGGCCCGTCGGCGCCGGCCCACAGGCCAAAGCGATCAGCTTGGCTTCCGCAGCGCCGTCGAAAATCCGTCGCGGGGCCGAATTGGGATTGTACTTGCGGGTCAAGACGGCTTCAAAGCCTTCCTCGACAAGTTGCCGTCGCGTCCGCTCGATCGTCGGGATGCTGGTGTCCAGCGCCCCGGCGATTCGGCTGTCGCTCCATCCGTCGCCGGCCTCCGAAACATCCGCTTTCAACAGAATGCGCGCTTTCGTCAACAAATGCCCGGCGCGCTTGCCCTTGCGAATGAACTCCTCGAGCCGAGCCCGTTCCTCCTCGCTCAGCCTGACCACGTATTTCTTGACGGCAATCTCTTTGCAGGCCACGAATCATCTCCATCGCTCGATCGCGACAGCACAGATTCACACATTGCCATCAAACACAATGACGTGAGCCACTAGTGGCAGTCAATCCGGCCTACGACGAGGCCTTCGACGCCTTCGCTGCGCCGCTCGTGCGCGGCAAATCGAAGGCGCGCCCGCGCGATGCGGCAGGCTTCGTCGACCATCGTCAGGAACTGCTTGCGCTCGTCGGCCGATCCCATGGCCAAGCCGCCGCTAACCGGCGGCCATACCGACGCGACCACCGAACCGACCGCAAGCCCGTGGCCGGAAATCTTGTCGGCCAGGCGCTGGATGTCGTCCCTGCTTGAATCGATCGAGGTGTGCGGATCGACGAGAAATAGGTCGACGCCGTCGAATTTGGCGCCGTTGGCCCGGGCGGCGGCCGTCTGCCTCGGCATCGTGTCGAGGTCGATGGGCGGCTTGGAGTCCGGCCCCTTGCCCACGAGCCCAGGCCACATCGCGTTATGCAGCCCGGGAAAAGTGTTCCCGTCCGTGCGCAACCTCCCGAGGCCCGGATCTCAGGGCGGCGGGCGGATTCCGCCGCGTCGCTTTGAACTCGGTCCGGCCTTGTCAACTAACATGTCGGTATCACGAGCGCTTTAGACCGCGCAAGACGAAGCCGGCCTTTCGCGGCGCGGCCGAGGTCTTTGGGCCGTTTGGCGAGTTCGAGCGGCGCGTTCAATTCTCATTCCGCCTCACGCCTGAGCCCGACGGTTTGTCCCGCAGGCGTCTGACGATAGTCCGGCAAGTCGACGAGCGCGCGTTCCGCCCCGCCCGGATTGTAGAGCGCCAGCAGGCGCAACGGCTCCCAGCCGGCGTTGATCGTCGAATGATAGATCGCGGTCGGTATATAGATCGTATCCCCGGGCCGGACGGGAAACGCGGGCTTGTCGTCGACCATTTGCTCGCCTATCCCGGATAGGACATAAAGGATCTCCTCCGATTGGGGATGGTTATGCCGGACGTGACCCTGGCCCGGAAGCAAAATGACCTCACCGAAGGTGATCCGCGCTCCGGGAGTTTGATCCGGACTGACAAACCATTTGATGACGCCCCAGTCGAAACTGTGGGTGGCGATCGCGCCGGGGTCAACGGATGTCATTGTCGAAGTTCTCCTCCCCTGCGGCCCGGCGCTGAGCGGAACTCATCCCGCGCCTGGACCTCATGATAACAATCATGGAGTCGTTTCGTAAAGCGGCGGCGGCAGTCGCGATCGCGGCGGACCGGGGCCATTGGAGCGCGCCATGAAACGCGTCCTGATCGTCGGCACGGCGGACACCAAGGGCGAGGAACTCGGTTATCTGAGAACGCAGGTCGCCGAGGCCGGCGCCCATCCGATCTTGGTCGATGTCGGCATCGGCGAGCCGCGATGCGCGGTGGATGTGCCGCGCCGCCAAGTCGCGGCGTGTCTGGACCCCGCGATCCTCGAGGGACGAGACCGCGGCCTCGCGGTCGCCCGGATGGGGGAGGCTTTCGAGAGGTTCCTCACTTCGTTCGCCGAGTTCGACGCCATCCTCGGCATCGGCGGAAGCGGCGGCGCCTCGATCGTCACACGCGGTATGAGGGTCCTCCCGGTCGGCTTGCCGAAACTCGTCGTTTCGACGCTCGCATCGGGAAACGTCGCTCCTTACGTCGACGTGACCGACATCGCGATGATGCCCTCGATCACCGATCTTGCCGGCCTCAATCGTGTAAGCCGCGTCGTCCTCCGCAACGCCGCTTATGCACTCGTCGGAATGGCGGGCGCGCCCAAGTCGGCGCCAGGCGACGACAAGCCCTCGATTGGCCTCACAATGTTCGGCGTCACGACGCCTTGCGTGACGCAGGTCGTCGAGCGACTGAAAAGCCGCTACGATTGCATGGTGTTTCACGCGACGGGAACCGGCGGCCGCGCGATGGAGAAGTTGCTCGACAGCGGTCAACTCGATGGGCTTGTCGACGTGACGACAACCGAGGTTTGCGATCTCCTGTGCGATGGCGTCTTGAGCGCGGGAGAAGACCGCCTTGGAGCGGTCGCCCGCAGCCGCGCGCCCTATGTTGGGTCGGTCGGCGCGCTCGACATGGTCAATTTCGGGGCTATGGAGACCGTGCCGGAGAGCTACCGGGGACGTCTTCTCTATGCGCACAATCCGCAGGTGACGCTGATGCGCACGACGGCGTCGGAATGCCGGGCAATTGGCGAGTGGATCGCCGCCAAGCTCAATCTCTGCGAGGGCCCAGTACGCTTTCTTATTCCAGAGAAGGGCGTGTCCGCGCTTGACGTGGAAGGCGGCGCATTCTTCGATCCCCAGGCTGACGCAGCGCTATTCGACGCGTTGGAGGGAGCGCTTCGCCAAAACGGCCGCCGGAGCCTCGTGCGGCTGCCGTGTCACATCAACGACGCCGGATTCGCGACCGCGCTTGCAGACAATTTCATCGCAATCACCGAGTAGGCCGACACATGGCGCCAAGCCGCAAAGAGATTGTCGAGAAACTCGCCACGTTGGCGCGCCAGAAGGTTCCGATCATCGGCGCCGGAGCCGGCACCGGCCTGTCCGCCAAATGCGAGGAGGGCGGGGGCGTCGATCTGATCGTCATTTACAATTCGGGCCGCTATCGCATGGCGGGGCGCGGGTCGGCGGCCGGCCTGCTTGCCTTCGGAAACGCAAACGAGATTGTCAAAGACATGGCGCGCGAGGTGCTTCCCGTCGTTCGCCGCACGCCGGTCCTCGCCGGCGTTAACGGAACCGATCCCTTCATCCTGATGCCGCGGTTCCTTGCCGAATTGAAGGCAATGGGTTTCGCCGGCGTGCAGAACTTTCCCACGATTGGTCTCTTTGACGGCGCGATGCGCGCCAGCTTTGAGGAAACCGGGTTCGGGTTCGGCCTCGAGGTCGAGATGATCGCCGAGGCGCACGAACTCGACCTCTTGACGACCCCTTATGTCTTCAATCCCTCCGAAGCCGAGGCGATGACGCGCGCCGGCGCCGACGTGATCGTCGCCCATATGGGCGTCACGGTCGGCGGGACAATCGGGGCGACCTCCGCAAGGACGCTCGAACAATGCGTCGGCGACGTCGACCGCATCGCGGAAGCGGCCATGCGGATTCGCCCCGACATCCTCGTTCTGTGCCACGGCGGCCCGATCGCAACGCCTAAGGACGCCGAATTCATGCTGCGCAAGTGCCGAATCTGCCACGGGTTCTATGGCGCAAGCAGCATGGAGCGGCTGCCGGTCGAAACTGCGCTGACCGAGCACGTCCGGCGCTTCAAGGCCGTGAGCTTTTAACCCATGCCGCGGGCGACAGGCGCGGCCTATACGCCATAGTCAAGACGTCATAGGGTCAAGGCATGCAAAATCAGGGGAGGACGCTAAACCAGGTCGTGGCCGACTGAAAGCCAGGGGGCGCAACGATCAAACAACGGCAAGGCGCGCGCCGCGCTTGCCCGCTCTCGCAGGATTGCTCTTCGGGCACTGGGCGACCCATCCCACTTGAACGCTTCTTGATCCTCAAACGCCCCGTTTGAGCGCCGCCTGTGCGAACCGGCGCGTCCCCAAGCTTCGCAGCCTCGCCCTCGAACGGAAAGACCGGGATCGAAGCGCCGGCCATGTCGCAGAGGCGCCGGGCGTCCGGCGACGGAGAGACGGTCGAATCCGCCGTGACGGGGCGCGCTGATCGCGACGTTGGCAGGGATTGCGGGGCGGGAGGAGGCGGCGCTCGCGGTCCGCTTAGCGGCGGGGCCTGCGCCAGCTCCGCCGCGACGTGGATTTGATGAGGAAAAAAGTCGAATCGATTCTGGCCCGCGCAAGAGGCCGAACCGGTGAAGGAGCGGAGACGATGAAGAAGGTCATAAACGATCCTCGCAACATTGTGCGGGAAATGCTGGAAGGCGCGGTGAGCGTTTCTCAAGGGCAGGCGCTCCTAAAGAACGAGACTGTCGTCGTGCGCAGCGATCTGCCGCCTGTCGACAAACGCGCCGTCGCGCTCATTTCCGGCGGCGGAAGCGGCCATGAGCCCGCTCACGGCGGATATGTCGGCGAGGGGATGCTGACTGCGGCGGTCGCTGGCGACATCTTCACCTCTCCGAGCGTCGATAGCGTCCTGGCCGCCGTCAGAGCGGTCGCCGGCCCGGCGGGCGCGCTTCTCATCGTCAAAAACTACACGGGCGACCGCCTCAATTTCGGCCTCGCCGCAGAGCTGGCCAGGAACGAAGGCGCTGCTGTCGAGGTTGTCGTCGTCGCCGACGATGTCGCTCTTCGCCACACAGTGGAACAGGACAGGAGGCGCGGGATCGCGGGAACCATTTTCGTGCACAAGGTCGCCGGAGCGGCTGCGGCGATGGGGCTGCCTTTGGCGGAAGTGGCGCGCCTAGCGCGGGAGACGGCCGAAGCCGTGGGAACGATGGGCGTCGCGCTTTCGGCCTGCACGGTGCCTTCCGTCGGCAAGCCGGGCTTCCAACTTGCGCCCGGGGAAATCGAACTGGGTCTAGGCATTCATGGCGAACAGGGCGTCGAACGCGTCGATCTCCTGCCGGCGGACGCATTGGTTCAGCGGATGGTCGCGACCGTCATCGAGGACAGGCGGTTGAAATCGGGCGACCGGGTCGCCCTGCTGGTCAACGGACTGGGCGCCACGCCGAACATGGAGCTCGCCATCGTGACGCGAGCGGCCCTCAGCGAGCTCAGCCGACGGGGTCTGCGCGTCGAACGGGCGTGGTCGGGGACATTCTTGTCGTCTCTCGACATGGCCGGGTTTTCGCTTTCGATCCTGCCTGTCGATGACGCGCGGCTGGGGTTTCTGGATGCGCCGACCCGTGCGCCGGCGTGGGGCGGGCCAGGCCGGGTCAACGCAGCATCTGGATGGCGAGAGCCGAAGACGGACAGTCACGCAGGGCTCGCGGAGCCACCCGGCGCGGCCGTCAACACGCGCCTGCGCGACGCCGTTATGGCCGTCGCCGACAAGCTTGTCGCCGAGGAGCGATTTCTCAGCGATCTTGACGGAAAGGCCGGCGACGGAGATCTCGGCTCGAGCATGGCGCGGGGCGCGGAAGCCGTTCGCGCGCTTCCCGACGCCGCCTGGGCGACGCCGGGCGCCGCGCTCGCCGCGATGGCCGACGCCCTCCGCCGCGCGGTTGCGGGGAGTTCCGGCCCGTTCTACGCGGTGGGTCTGTTGCGGGCCGCGCGGCGTCTGGAAGGCGGCGCTTCGCCTTCGGCCGTGGACTGGGCTGAGGCCTTCCGGTCCGCGGTCGAGGCCGTTTCGGATCTCGGCGGCGCTCAACCGGGCGATCGAACGATGCTCGACGCTCTTTACCCCGCCAGTCTTCGGTTTCAAGAACAGATCGGGACTGGCGAATCCTTGAGAGAAGCCTGGAGCGCAGCGGTTGACGCGGCCCGGGAGGGTGCGGCTCGGACTGCAGAAATGATGCCCAAGGCTGGTCGCGCCAGTTATTTGGGAGCCCGCGCCGTCGGGCACAGGGACGCAGGCGCGGCTGCTGTTGTCTGCTGGATGGAAGTGTTGCTGCCCAGTCTCCACGATTCCGATAGGTAGCCGATCAGGCGCTCGGCCATTCGCCGAAGGGGAGGCTGGAAGGCGCCCACCACCTGTGCGCGTCATCGCCAAGCCAGATGAGGTTCAAACCAAACCGCCTGCGCTGATCTCTCAGGCCGTCGCAAAAAAGTAGGCGATAGCTCGTGTTCCCTGTCCTGGATCAAACAGATATGAGCCGGCTTGATTGAGGGATGGGGTTCCCTGAGGCTCGGGTTGTCGAGGCTCGAATTGCAGGAGAACCCCATGCAGGTATTTGGCCTGCCCGGCCATCTTATCCGATCCGCTCGGGCGGCGTCGCGTCTTCTCGCAGCGAAGACGCCAAATATCGAAGCGGAGAGAAGACGGGACGCGGTGGCGCGCTGGCTGGCGGCGCGGGCGGGCGGCCTGTCGAGCGAAGCGGCGGCGGCGGCAGTCGGCGTGCCGCTCTCGACGCTCAAGCGGTGGCGCAACGACCCTCAGTCCAAGAGCCGCCGACCGCTGCGCACCCGCCGGCCGACGCATCCGCCAGGCCTCGCGGCCGGCCTCGAGCGGTTGCGCCTCGACCATCCAATGTGGGGCAAAGCCAAGCTGACGCCGATCCTGCGCAACCAGGGCTTCGAGGTCAGCGAGGCCAGGGTCGGACGCATCCTGAGCGAGTTGATGGCGCGCGGCGTCGTGCCCCGCGTCCCCGGCCTGATCCGCAAGATCGCCGCCCGCAAAGCCCGGCGAAAGCGCCCCCACGCCGTGCCCAAGCCCGCCGGCGTGACCTTCCAGGCCCCCGGCGACGTCGTCCAGATCGACACCATGTCGGTCGCCATCGCCCCCGGCGTCGGCCTCAAACACTTCGACGCCTACCATCCTGGCGCCAAATGGACCGTCGCCAAACCCTACCGCCAAGCCACCGCCCGCAACGCCGCCGACTTCCTCGATAAAGTGCTGGCCGAAATGCCCGAGCCCGTCAAAGCCATCCAGATCGACGGCGGCTCGGAGTTCATGGCCGAGTTCGAACAAGCCTGCGCCAAAAAGAACCTGCCGCTCTACCTCCTGCCGCCGCGATCGCCCAAACTCAATGGCGGCGTCGAACGCTGCAACGGCGCATGGCGATACGAATTCTATGCCGGCGTCGAACCGCCCCTGCGGATCGACAAAATCACCCCTTTCGTCGACGCCTTCCAACACCTCTATAACCACCACAGACCCCACCGCGCCCTTGCCGGACTTACCCCAGCCCAGTACCTAACTTCCCGCCGAGCCAAACAAATCCCGCCGGCTCATATGTCTTGAACCAGGACATTCCCTTGACAGGGTTTCCAGCCGCCTTAAGGTACGCCCGTTCGGCACGGTGATAATAAAGTTGGGAGGGAAAATGTCCAAGGGAACGGATGCGCCCGCTGGCGCCTTCGGTGCGGTGGCTGACCGCAAGCACAACCGGATAGGGCGGCGCCAACTCATTCAAGGTTCGGCCGCGCTCGGGGCGTCAGTCGCTCTGCCGCGCTACGCCTTCTCTCAGAGCGAGAAAAAGAGCCCGCTCGCAGGCAAGTCGATCCACATGCAGATTCTCGGCATCGCCGGTTGGCTGCCCAGCAAGCTGGGCGTGGATATGTCGCCCGATTTCGCCAAATACGCCAAGGCCAAATACGGCTACGACGTCAGCTTCTCCTTTGCCGACGCGCCATTCGGGACGCTCTTCCAGAAAGCGGCGACCTCGCTGGCGACGCGGAGCCAGGAATACAACATCATCATCAGCGACAGCCAGTGGCTCGGCGCGCTTGCGACCCCAGGCTGGATTGTTCAGCTCAACGACATCATCGCCAAGAATCCGGAACTGAATATCGAGTGGTGGTCGCCCTCGATCCGTTCGAGCTATCAGGTGTTCCCTGACGGCACCAGCAAGCTGTGGGGCTTTCCTCAGGTCGGCGACATCATCGGCATCTTCGTCCGCAAGGATATCCTCGAGGGGCCGGGCGAAGCGGAGGCCTTCAAGGCCAAGCATGGCCGTAATCTTCCCACCACATGGGAGGATTTCGAAAAGATGGATTTCGACCAATGGGTTGACCTGATATCTTTCTTCGATCGTCCGGAGAAGGGCTATCGCGGCTTTGCCGCGCAATATTCGCGTGAGTATGACGCGGCGACCTGTCCGACTATGTCATTCATGCGCTCGACTGGAGGCGACGTTTGGGATCCGGCGACCGGCCAAGTGGAAGGAGTTCTTGGACACGCCGTCCAACGCGAAGGCCATCGAGCTCTATAAATCCTGGCTGAAATATCAGCCGCCGGGAGCCACCAACTATTTCATCGCGGAAGTCATTGACGCCTTCACCCAAGGCAAGGTCTTCGCGGCCTGGCAGTGGGTCGCAACCGGCAAAACAATGATCCCCCCCAGCCTCGAGGGCAAGGTCATCGTCGTGCCGCCGCCGGGATTCAAGAAGCCGGACGGAACGCTCTACCGTAACTACATAATCGGCGGGCAGCCCTGGGTGATCAATGCGTTTAACGATCCCGAGCATATGCAGGTGGCCGTCGACTTCATGAAATGGTGGTACTTGCCCGAGACCTCGCGCGATTATCTAAAGCGGGGCGGTATGCCGTGCGACAAAGCGACCTGCGCGGCGGCGGACTTTGACGGCATCAATCCGTGGAATCGCACCTACAAGTATATGCTACTACGTAGCTCAGACTTCTGGCATGATCCGAAATATTCCGAGATGCTTTCTGACATGCAGGAGGCTATTACCGGTTATTACACGGGGCAGATCAAAGATCCGCTGCATGCGTTGAATTGGGTGGCGTGCCAGCAACAGAAGATCCTGTACGATGAAGGGACCGCCCAGAAGGCCGCCCAGGCCAAGTGCTCGGGAATGACCCTGTAATTCTGACGGTGGGAAGCGTGGAGGTTGCGGCAGCTTCGCCTTCCCGCCGCGGGTTGGCCGACCGGAGTCATACGGGTTTCATCGCTTTTCTTGGGCGGCGTGAAGTGTTGCCCAGCGTCCTGATCGCCCCGGTCGTCATCTTCTTCATCATTTGGAACACGATCCCAACGCTCTGGCTGATTGGGCTGAGCTTTTATCGCTTTTCTCTCACCAGCGGCCGAGCGCCGATCTTTTCCGGCTTCTACAATTATGTGAGCATCATCAACGACGCCTCGACCTGGTTTGATCTCAGCCGCACCTTTATCTTTGTCGTGCTTGCGGTCGGTATCGAAACCATCGCCGGTTTCTTTCTCGGGCTTCTCTTCTGGGGCAGCGACCGGCTTCCGGGGCGCCGCGTCGCGCTGACCTTGTTGTTTGCGCCGATGGTGGTGACCCCCGTCGCCGCCGGCACCTTCTGGCGGCTCATCTACGATCCGACGTTCGGCGTTCTCGACTGGTTCATCACCCTGCTTGGGTTTCCCCCCGTCCGATTCCTGAGCGACGCCAACCTCGCCTTCTGGGCGGTGCTCGCGGTCGATATCTGGATGTGGACGCCGTTCATGGTGCTGATGGCCATGGCGGGGCTCGGCTCCGTGCCGCGGGCAGAACTTGAGGCGGCTGAAATAGACCGCCTAACCTTGTTCCAGCGCTTCCGCCTGGTGATCCTCTACCACGGCAAATTCATCCTGATGCTCGGGATCCTGCTTCGGACGATCGACGCCTTCAAGACAATGGATCTGATCTTCGACATGACCTATGGCGGTCCCGGCACCGCCACGAAGCTTGTCGCGATGACCCTGTTCCGGAGCGCGTTCGAGTCCTTCAACATGGGAAGTTCGTCGGCGCTGGCGGTGATCCTTCTCCTTATCTCGATCGCCTTCACCGCGACCTTTCTGTACGTCCTGTATATTCGGGAACGAAAGGCGGCCGAGGCATGAGCGCGCGCATCAGAGAACATCTCTACCACGCCGTCCTATGGCTGGTTTCCCTCGTTTTCTTCGCTCCGGTCTTCTGGATCGCGCTGTCCTCGTTCAAGACGGCGCCCCAGATCCTGGCGGTGCCGCCGATCCTTTTCTTCCGCCCGACCTTCGCGAATTACGCCAAGCTCTTCGCCGATCCCTCCTTCGAGCATCATTTCTTAAACAGCGTCGTCCTGTCGGTTCTCGCCGTGCTAATCGCGGTGACGGTCTCCTTCCTCGCCGCTTTCTCCTTTTCTCGCTTTCGACCGGGAGCGACCAATTTTCTGATGTTCCTCCTGCTCTCCATCCGCATGCTGCCAGGATCAGCCGCCATTCTCCCGGTCTACCTGATGTACGTTGCATTCGGGTGGAAAGATAATTTCGTTGCGATGACGCTCTTCTACGCCATGTTCTCGATCCCGTTCTCGGTATGGATTCTGAAGGGGTTTATCGACGGAGTCTCGCCTCGCTTCGACGAGACCGGCATTGTCAACGGCGCTTCCTGGTTCAGCATCATCGCCAAACTAACGCTGCCTCAAGTGTACCCCGGCGTCGTCGCGGCCCTTATCTTCAATTTCATTTTCGTTTGGAATGAATTTCTCTTCAACTACATCATTGGCGGGATCAACACGTCGAACATACCGGTGCTGCTCGCGACGAATCTTTCCCAAGGCGGCGGTATCGACTGGACGTTCCTCTCCGCGCTCACCACGATTTACATTCTGCCGCCGATCTTGGGGGTCTATTTCTTCCAACGCTATCTGTTGGTCGGGATGACCTTCGGCACCGTCCGTGGGGAGGTCTGAGCCGGTGGAAAGCCGACTTCTTCCGCGCATCGAACTCCTGCTGATCGTGCTAATGATGGCGGGCTTCGCGCTGATCACTCAGCAATGGAGCTTCCCCCTCTACCAGGTCGGCCTTCTCACCGTCATCTGCGCTGCCATCCTCAACATAGCCGTCGGCAATGTCCCGCGAGCCGCGCGCGGCTGGCGGGCGCTCCGCGCCGTCATAGTCATCCTTGGTGTAACCGCTGCCGTGGTTGTGATCGGCATCCTCCTCGTGCCCTATCTCTCCAGGCTGGGGCGGTAGGTCGATGAGCCGGATCCGCTTCGAAGGCGTAAGCAAGTCCTATCGCCGCACGATGGCCCTCGATCGGATCGACCTCGATATAGAACCGGCAGGCCTCGCAGTGGTCTGCGGCCCACCCGGATGCGGAAAATCGGTTCTGGCGCGAATCCTAATCGGGCTCGAGGCTCCCTCAATCGGGCGTATCTTCTTTGACGGAGAGGATATCACACAGATGCCGGCGGCCAAACGCTCGATCGGATATGTCCCGCAGTCCTTTGCACTTTTTCCGCACATGAGCGTGTTTGACAACATCGCCTATCCCATGGCGCTGCAGGGCGTGCCGCGCTCCGACATCGCGACGCGGGTGGACCAGGTGGCCGGAATACTGCGCATTGGCCCACTGCTCGCCAAGCGGCCGAGCCAACTTTCAGGCGGCGAGAAGCAGCGCGCCGCGATCGCCCGCGGCCTCCTTAAGAATGCCAGTATCTTCATCCTCGATGATCCCCTGGTCGGGCTCGATTTCAAGCTCCGCGAGAGCCTCATGGAGGATCTGAAGGACATGCGCGCGGAGATCGACGCCACCTTCCTCTACATCACTTCCGATCCGCTCGAGGCGCTGACCATGGCCGAACACCTCGTGGTCCTGGATCAGGGGCGGCTGGTTGAAGCTGGTCCCGTGGACGCCGTTTACTACGATCCGACGTGGCTGCGCACGATCGAACTGGTCGGATTTCCGCGCTGCAACATTCTTCCTGGGCGCCTCGACACAACGAACGCAATGTGCGCCACTGCCATAGGCCGGCTGCCGATCACTCTCGAAGACGGCGCGACGTCGCCCGAAGCGATGGTGGCGATCCGACCTGAGGACATCGCCCCGCCAGCCGCCGGTGTCGCGCCGCTCGGTATCGGCAAGGTGACTCTAGTCGAGAATCTCGGGTCGGAGTCCGTCGTCTACGTCCGACTCCATGAGACCACCCTCGTCACTACGGTTCCCGCCAGGGCCCTGGCGTCGCTCGATCTCGGCGACCCGTTTCCGTTGGCGGTGCGGCCCGGCGGACCGAGAGTATTCGATCGGGCGAGCGGTCGGCGCATTGGCCGCGTCACATCCCCATTCGGGGAGACGCGCGATGGCTGACGTGCGCGTCGAGGGACTAAGACGTGAATTCGGCTCGCTCGTCGCGGTCAAGGACATATCCTTCGTCTTTCCGGAAGAGGCCGTGACCTGCTTGCTCGGCCCATCGGGCTGCGGCAAGACGACGCTGCTGAGAATGATCGCCGGTCTAGAGCGTCCAAGCGCGGGCGCCATCCGCTTCGGCGATCGCGATGTGACGGCGCTTGCCCCCCGCCAGCGCGATGTAGCGATGGTCTTCCAGTATCCGGTCATGTACCGGACGCTGAACGTGACCGAGAATATTGAGTTGCCGCTTGCGAATGACCGTACCGTCGCGCCGGCAGAGCGGCGCCGGCGGGTAGAGGAAGCGATCGACATCCTCGAATTAGGCGACGCCCGTCGGCTGCACATCGATCGCCTTGACTTCGGGGCGCGCCAGAAGGTCGCGATGGGTCGCGCCATCGCGCGCCGCGCCGCCGTCACGCTGTTTGACGAGCCGACGACCAACGTCGAGGCGCACGCGAAACTGGCGTTGATCCGGGCCTTCAAACAGCTGCGAAAGCACGTCCGGCAAACGATCGTGTACGTCACGCACGACCAGACGGAGGCGATGACGCTCGCCGACCAAATCGCGTTGATGCGCGATGGTAGGATCGAACAGTGCGCGCCGCCGCCTGAACTCTACGACCAGCCGAACAGCGAGTTCGGAGGCTGGTTTCTCGGCAACCCAGGCATGAACTTCATGACCGTGCGGCCGGTAGGAGCCGGATTCGTCGTCGACGGCGTGCCGTTCGCGCTGGCCGCTCCGCAAACGGGGCTGGACGATCTCCGTTTCGGCATCCGGCCCGAATACATTCACATCGACAGCAGTCGCCTGCCCGACAGCGTACCGGCGCGAGTTTTGCGGAGAGCCGTGGGGATCGGCGGACAGCATCTGGTCACGCTCGACGTGGGTGGGAGCCGCATCAAGGCGAAGGTCTCGTCGGCTGCGGGCCCTTCGCGGACTGCGCCGGAGGTCGGCGCGAACGTCTTTGTCGTATGCCCCATCGAACACGCGATCTTGTTTCGCCGTGGCAAACGAGTGATCGAGCCGCCGCGCCGCCTGGATTCGTCGACCTAGGAGCCTGTCCAGATAGTGTCCGCCGTTAGGTGGGTTTGGAGAGTGTTAGCGGGTCTGGACGCGGATTCGGGGTTGTTTGGCCGTTTGACGGGGGTCAGGCGGTTGCGATCTCGGCGGCGGACGGAGTCCGCCCTTGAGCGAGTTTGAGGATATTGTGGGCGAGGCAGACGAGGCCCCATTCGTGGGCGACCTTGTCGAGCCCGCGCATCAGGAACTGACGGAAGCCGCGGGCCTGCTTGATTTGCCCGAACACCGGCTCGGGCAATTGCTTGCGCAGTCGATAGGGGGTCTCGTGGCCGCCGGCCCTGATCTTCTCGCGCATGGCCGCTACGCGCTTGCCTCCGGCTTCGCCGTCGGTCGGATGCTTGGCGCGTCCGGCGGCGATGTAGGCGTCGATGTTGCGGCTCTCCATCGCCTCGAGATTGGCGTGCGAGCAATAGCCGGCGTCGGCCGAGACCTGCTCGGGCTTGCGGCCCATATTGGCTTCGACCGCGTCGACCATCGGCGTCAGCTGATGCTGGTGGCTCGCGTTGGCGTCGAGGCCATGGGCGACGATCACCTGTGCCTCGGCGTCCACCGCCGCCTGGGCGTTGTAGCCCTGGATGAAGCCGTCCTTGGTTTTCATGATGCGGCTCTCGGGATCGGTGAAGTTCTTCTGCGCTTTCGGGTCGGGGTCTTCTGAGGGCGGGGCGGCGGGTCTTCCGGGTTTCTTGCGGCCTTCGGCTTCTCGTTTCTTCTCCGCCTCGGCCCGCGCTTGCCTTTCGGCCTCGGCGGCGGCTTTCGCCTCGGCCTCCAGTTCGGCCTTGGCGGCGCGGATCTTCTCGGCGCGCCGCTTCTTGTCGGCGACCCAATCCGGCATCTCGTCGCCGCTCTTGTCGCGCCCCAAGGCGGCGTCCTCGCTGGCGTCCGTCGCCGCCGCGGCGTCCATCCAGCCGGCGACCTCTGCCTCCAGTTCCGCCGCGCGCTCGGCCATCCGCGCGTAGCTCATGGCTTTGTGCTTGGAGGCGTTGGCCTTGATCTTCGTCCCGTCCAGCGTGACGTGCCCCAGCTTGACCAGCCCGGCTCGCTCGCACAGCCGCAGCACCTGTGAAAACAGCGCGGAAAGCGCCTGCAGATGACGCTTTCGGAACTCCGAGATCGTGCGGAAATCCGGAGCGTCGAGGCCGACGACGCTCATGAAGTCGACGCGTTCACGACAGGCCTTGGCGATCCGCCGCGACGAATAGACCCCGTTGCAATAGCCATAGAGCAAAAGCGCCGTCATCATCGCCGGATCGAATGGCGGCTGCCCGCGATCGACGCGGTAGACCCGCTCGATCGCCTCGAGATCGATCTCCTCGACCACCAGATGCAGAACCAACCGCGCCAGGTGATCCTTGTCGACGAACTCCTGAACCGTCGCTGGCAACAGCATCGGCTCGTCGATCTTCCAGGGGCGATAGCGCTTGCTCATGCCCAAGCAAAATCCAATTCGCCGCGAAAACGCTAGCCTCTCAGCGATTTCTCAGACAGGCTCCTAGTCGCCCAATTCAGTCAGATTGACGGGTATAGGTGCTTGAGTTTGATGCGTGCGTCGGGTGTTGTGAAGTGCCAATTGGCATTGGCGTGATTGGCGTTGCGGTCCTGCTCCCAGGCGGCGACTTCCTCGACGAGGGTTTGTTTGTTGGGGATACGGCGGTCGAGGCATTGGGACGATAGGACGCCGAGTTCCGACTCCGCCAGATCGAGCCAACTGCCGTGCTTTGGCGTGTAATGCCATTCGAATCGCTCGACCAGCCGCCTGGCTTCGGCGGCCGGAAAGGCTTGGTAGAGTGACGCCTTGCTGTGGATGTTGAGATTGTCCTGGACCAGAACGATGATCTGGGCGGCGGAAAAGTGGATATCGGCCAAGTCTTTCAAGACGTGAGCATAATCCACGGCGGTGTGGCGGTCCGTGACTTTGACATGGCGCCAGCCTTCGAGCGGCGCGAACAGCATGAAGAGGTTGGCGGTCCCATTGCGCTCGTACTCGTAATCGCAACGGACCGGGCGCCCGGTTTCATCGGAATCGTCGCCCGCGTTTCGGCGAGGAGTTGCTTCGAGGTCTCGTCCAGGCAAACCAGCGGACGGTCGGGATCGCGTGGCCGCGTGTAGACGGCCAGCACGTCTTCCATCGCCGCTACGAACGCGCCGTTGGCCTTGGGCGGGATGACCCAGCACTGTCGGCGATGGGGCTGGAGAATGTTTTTTTGAGCGCCCGCCCGATCGTCGAGTCGCTGGCGCGATCGACAATGTGGAGTTCCACGACCTTGTTCTCCAACAGCCGCAAGGTCCAGCGCGCGCGTCCCTTGGGTGGTTTGGAACAAGCCAAGGCAATCAGCTTGGCTTCCTTCTCGCCGTCGAAAATCCGCGCAACCGCCGGCCTCGCCCGTTGTTTGCGGCTCAGCACCGCCTCGAAGCCCTCTTCCACCAGTTGCTTGCGCACCCGGTAAACCATCGATGGGCTGGTCTCCAGCGCTTTGACGATCCGGCTGTCGCTCCAGCCTTCCCCGGCTTGCGAGACATCGGCCTTCAACAAGACCCGCGCCTTCAGCAGCCGCTGGGCCGGGCTCTTTCCTTTCCGGATCAGCGCTTCAAGTCGCTCCCGCTCCTCCGCGCTCAACCGCACCACATACTTCTTTACTGAAATCTCCTTCGCAACCATGATCGCCTCCGTCGTCCGCACTGTCGACAAAGCGAATCATCAAATCCTTTCAAATTGATTGAAGCGGGCGACTAGTGCCGGCGCCGCCGGGGCCAGCCTCCAGAAGGGGTTCATCTTCGCGGAAGCCGCCGAGGCGTCCGCCAGCCGCCCAGAGAGAAAAAAGGGCTCAAGGGCGCCTCCGGCCCCGAGGTCCACGATAAAGCAACCTCCCAGCCCGCCCCGGCGATCGTCGCTTCGGCCGTTTTTGAGGGCGCATACTAATAAAGCATATTGAATGCTCAGAATTAACAAAATAAGATTGATTCGTTCGAGAGAAAGAATCAGATGTGATGGGTTAGACGTGATAAGTTCTGGACAACTGCGGGCGGCGCGGGCGCTGGCCTCGCTCGATCAGCGCGCTTTGGCGGAACTCGCAGGCCTGTCCGTCCCGACAATTCAGCGGATGGAAGCAAGCGATGGCGTCGTGCGCGGCAACGTCGATTCGCTGACGAAACTCATCAGTGCATTGGAAGCCGCGGGCATAGATTTTATCGCCGAAGGCGTTCCAAGCGCCGGAGGCGGGCGGGGCGTTCGCCTTCGCCATGCCGCAGCCAAGGCGGCCCTGGTCGATAAGAGCGGTCGTCGCTACCGCAAAGGCCGCACCTGATGGGCGTTGCTCTGTTTCTGCAGTGCGATGCGGCTCTGTTGGTTATCGCTGCGGTCGCGGTTCTCCTGAGGCGCCGCCCGTCCGTCATGGCGATCGTCTATGGCGGATCGCTCATCCTTTCTGTTGTTCTGCTCGCGGGCGCGCTTGGCCGTTTGATCGCGGGCGGATCGCCAGATGAAATCGTGTTGCCGATTGGTCTGCCCTGGGTCGGATCGCATTTCAGGCTCGACGACCTGTCCGCCTTTTTTCTCGTCGTCGTCAATCTTGGAGCCGCCGCCGCGAGCCTCTATGGCCTCGGCTATGGCCGTCACGAGCAAAATCCGCAACGCGTGTTGCCTTTCTTTCCGGCCTTCCTGGCGGCCATGAATCTCGTGCTGTTGGCCGATGACGCCTATACGTTTCTGACGTCGTGGGAGTTTATGTCGCTGACCTCTTGGGCGCTTGTGATGGCTCGTCATCAAGAGCCGGGCAACAGGCGGGCGGGCTATGTCTATATCGTCATGGCGAGTTTCGGCACGATGGCCTTGCTCCTCGCTTTCGCTCTGCTGGCGGGACCCGTCGGCGGCTATACGTTCGTGGCGATGCGGGCAAGCGGCGCGACGCCGGGCTTGGCCGGTCTCGTGCTCGCTCTCGCGCTGACGGGCGCGGGATCGAAGGCGGGCCTCGTCCCGCTCCATGTCTGGCTGCCGCTCGCTCATCCCGCCGCGCCGAGCCACGTCTCTGCTCTGATGAGCGGCGTGATGACCAAGGTCGCGATCTATGGCTTCATTCGGATCGTTTTCGATCTGCTGGGGCCGCCCACGTGGTGGTGGAGCGTCGTGGTGGTCGCGCTCGGCGGAATCACGGCGGTCATGGGCGTCCTCTACGCGCTGATGCAGCACGACCTCAAGCGTCTGCTCGCTTACCACACCGTGGAGAATATCGGGATTATCTATATCGGACTCGGGCTCGCTCTTGCCTTCAAGGTCTTCGGCATGCCCTCAGCCGCGGCGCTGGCGCTCACTGCGGGTCTTCTGCACGTGTTCAATCATTCCCTCTTCAAGAGCTTGCTGTTCTTTGGCGCCGGCGCGGTGCTGACAGCGACGGGGGAACGCGACATGGAGCATCTCGGGGGCCTCATTCACCGCATGCCGCAAACCGCTTTCGCGTTTCTCGTTGGGTGCGTCGCCATCTCCGCGCTGCCGCCGTTCAACGGCTTCGTCTCCGAGTGGCTGACCTTTCAAGCAATTCTGTTGAGTCCCCAGCTGCCGTCTTGGGGATTGAAATTATTGGTGCCAGCGGTCGGGACGCTGCTCGCCCTCTCGGCTGCGCTTGCCGCCGCGTGCTTCGTCAAAGCCTTCGGCGTCACCTTTCTTGGGCGCGCTCGGACGAACGCGGCGCAGAGCGCGCACGAGACCGATCGGTTCTCGCTCTCGGCGATGTTTGCATTCGCGGCGCTATGTCTCATCGCCGGCATTTTGCCTGGTCTCTTCATCGACGTCCTGGCGCCGGTGGTGAAGAACCTCGTCGGCGATCGGATGCCGGTGCAGAGTGGTATCAATTGGCTCTCGATCGTGCCGATTGCCGAGAGCCGCAGTTCCTACAACGGCCTTCTCGTGTTTCTATTCATCGCGGCGTCCGCCTCCCTTGCGGCCTTTGCGATTCACCGGCTGGCGTCCGACGTCGTGCGCAAGGCGCCGGCATGGGACTGCGGCTTTCCTGACGCCAATCCCGCGACGCAATACACGGCTGCGAGCTTTGCTCAGCCGATACGACGCGTCTACGGCGTTTTCGCTTTTCGGGCCCATGAGCGCGTCGATATGCCGGCGCCGGGCGACATCCGGCCGGCGCGCCTGACAGTGGAGATGCACGACCTCGTCTGGGAGTTCATCTACGACCCCATAACTCGCGCCGTCGAGTTTCTCGCTCAGAGGTTGAACCGTCTCCAGTTCCTGACCATCCGTCAGTATCTCAGCATAGTCGTTGGCGCGCTGGTGTTTCTCCTGCTGGTGCTCGCATCATGGTCCTGATAGGTGGCCTGGCCGTTCAAATTTCCCAGATGCTTCTGGTCCTGCTTCTTGCGCCGCTCCTGACCGGGTTCGTGCGCAAGGCGAAAGCGCGCCTCCTGCGCCGACAGGGGCCGCCGCTGCTTCAGCCTTATCTCGACTTGGTTCGGCTCGCCCGCAAGGAGGCGGTGATTGCTCACGGCGCATCCTGGCTGTTCCGGTTCGTGCCCTATCTCGTGTTCGCGGCGACCTGGGTCAGCGCCTCCCTGATTCCGACCTTTGCGACCGGTCTCCTGTACAGTTGGTCAGCCGATCTGATCGCCATTATCGCGCTGCTCGGAAGCGCGCGATTTTTCCTGGCTTTGGCGGGTATGGACGTCGGGACCAGTTTCGGCGGCATCGGGTCCAGTCGCGAAGCGATGTTCGCGACGCTGGCGGAGCCGGCGCTGATCATGATCGTCTTTACCCTCGCGTTGGTGGCCGGCTCGACCCAGCTCTCCACCATCGTCGCATTCATGACGTCGCCGGCCGTCGGCCTGCGGGTGTCGCTCGGAATGGCGCTTATCGCGCTTGTCATCGTGGCGCTGGCCGAGAACGCCCGTATTCCCGTGGACAATCCGGCGACCCATTTGGAGCTCACGATGGTTCATGAGGCGATGGTGCTGGAATATTCGGGACGGCATCTCGCTCTTCTCGAACTCGCATCCTGGCTCAAGCTGTTGCTCTATGTTTCGCTGATCGCCTGCGTCTTCACGCCGTGGGGAATCGCCCATGTGGGCAAGGACATCGGCGCACAGGCCGTCGGCGTCCTCGCCTATATCGGCAAGCTCGCGGGGGCCGGGGTATTTCTTGCGGTGTTCGAAACGACGATCGCCAAGATGCGCGTCTTCCGCGTCCCGGGTTTCGTTGGAGTCGCCCTCATGCTCGCCTTTCTCGCCGTTCTGTTGCGCTTCGTGTCGACGAGCTTGTGATGACGGGTCTGGCCTTCGACCTCGCGCATCTGCTCGCAGGCGGTCTCGTGCTCGTCAGCTTCATGTTGCTTTATCAAAATCGCCTCTATTCGCTTCTCAATGTCTTTGCGTTACAGGCCGTCGTCCTTACGTTGTCTGTATCTTGGCAAGCCTACATCCAGCACGCGCCGCACCTCTACATAACCGCAGCGATCGCGCTTGTCTTCAAGGCGATCGTCATCCCCGTCGCTTTGCATCGGATCATTGCCCGCTTGGGCATTCACCGCGAAGTCGAGAATGTCGTCAGCCTCGGCCCTACTTTGATCGCCGCGATGGCGCTGGTCGCGCTGTCAATGGTCGTGATGCTTCGCGTCGATGTTAGCGTTGATCCGCTGGCGCGCGAGGACCTCGCCTTCGCCCTTTCGGTCGTGATGCTCGGCCTCCTCATGATGGTGACCCGACGCAACGCAGTGAGCCAAGTCGTCGGCTTCATGTCCCTGGAGAACGGATTGATTCTGGCCGCGACGGGCGCGAAGGGTATGCCGCTGGTGGTGGAGATTAGCGTCGCATTCTCGGTGCTTGTCGCCTTCGTTGTCATCGGCGTCTTCCTGTTCCGGATCCGCGAACGCTTCGACACTGTCGACATTGAGGCGCTCGATCGATTTCAGGGAGGGCGCCGATGAACGCGGTTGTCCCGGACGGCACGGCGGCGATCCTCGTCATTCCGGCCGCGACCGCGGCGATCCTTGCATTGACGCCGAGTTATCGCGCGTCGGCACGTCTCAACGTCCTGTCGAGTTTTCTTACGTTCATCGCGGCGCTGTCGCTGTTTGTGCGCAAGCCGGCAACGGGGTTGTATATCCTGGTCGACGATCTCAACATCGTCTTCATTGTCCTAAATACCTTTGTCGCCTTCACCACGAGCGTCTTCAGCGCAAGCTATATCGCCCATGAATTGGAGACCGGACGGCTCACGCCCATTCGGCTCCGTTTTTATCACGCCATGTATCAAATCTTGCTGTTCGCCATGAACCTCGCTCTCGTCGCCAATAACATCGGCCTGATGTGGGTGGCGGTCGAGATGGCGACTTTGACCACCGTGCTCATGGTTGGCGTGTACCGAACCCCGGAAGCGATAGAGGCGGCGTGGAAATATTTTATCCTGGGCAGTGTCGGCATTGCGCTCGCGCTGTTTGGCACGATCCTTGTGTATATGGCCGCCCGACCGACGGTTGGCGAAGGGTTGAACGGGATGGTCTGGACGGTCCTTATCGCGCACGCCTCGGCCTTCGATCCGGCGCAACTGAATCTGGCCTTCGTGTTCCTGATGTTGGGCTACGGCACAAAGGTAGGCTTGGCGCCGCTGCACGCATGGTTGCCCGACGCCCATGCCGAAGGCCCGACGCCGATTTCAGCGGTTCTGTCGGGTCTGTTGCTCAATGTGGCGCTCTATGCCGTGCTTCGATTTAAGCTTCTGCTGGACGCCAACTCGGGAGCGATTGCTCCTGGTCCGCTTATGGCGATCCTCGGTCTCGTGTCGCTCGTATTCGCCGCCTTCATGCTGTATCGGCGCAGCGACATAAAACGGATGTTCGCCTATTCCTCCATTGAGCACATGGGCATCACGGCTTTCGCTTTTGGCATTGGCGGTCCGCTCGCCAATTTTGCCGGCCTTCTCCACATGGTTATGCACAGCCTCACGAAGTCTGCGATCTTCTTCACTGTCGGCCATATCGCGCAGGTCAAGGGCACGCAGAGGATCGCCGATATCCGGGGCCTGACCGTGACGCATCCGCTGCTCGGTTGGGGGCTCGTCATTGGCGTCTTCGCCATCGCCGGATTGCCTCCCCTCGGGATATTCATGAGCGAGTTCCTGGTCGTTAGTTCGACCTTCGCGCGAGCGCCATTGCTCGCCATACCTCTTGTGTCGGGCTTGCTCATTGCCTTTGGCGCGCTGTTGCTGCGGCTTCATGGCATGGCTTTCGGAGAGCCGAGTGGAGACGCAGCGCCTGTCAAGGCGTCTTACCTTCCCACCTCCGCCCATCTTGGACTGGTCCTGTTGGCGGGGATCTACCTACCGCCGCCACTGGTCATCTGGTTTCAGCATGTCGCAAGTCTTCTTCGCTAAAGGGGGAAGGACCATGCCGACCCTGGCAGACGCCCTGTCGGGCGCGCCCGCCGCGATCGAGAGCCGACCCTGGCCACGCTGCATCGTCGCTGCAGATCTCTGGCGTGGCCTTGCCCGCCAGCTTGGCGATGGCTTTTGGACCCTTTCGGGGCTGTGGGGCGATGTCGACATGGTTCATATGGCGCTTGCCGACGCGAGCCGGGGAGAAATCGCTGTAGCAAGTCTGGTCTGCGATAGTGGAAGGTTTCCGTCGGTCGCAGCCTGGCATGCGCCCGCGATCCGCCTGGAACGCGCCATACAGGACCTGTTCGGCTATGAATCCGTCGGCGCGCCGGACCCGCGCCCCTGGCTGGATCATGGACGTTGGCTCGTCCGTCATCCGCTCGGCGCGCGGACGCCAGCGTCGTCTGACCTGGCGCCCTACGCATTCCTGGCTGCCGAGGGAGAGGGGCTTCACCAGATTCCCGTTGGCCCCATCCATGCGGGCATCATCGAGCCGGGGCATTTTCGGTTTAGCGCGAGCGGCGAGACGATCGTCCGCCTCGAGGAACGGCTGGGATATGTCCATAAGGGCGTCGAAGCGCTGATGGCGTGCGCTTCGCTCGATCGCGGCGCGCGCCTCGCGGCGCGAACCTCGGGCGACAGCACCGTCGCTTATTCGATCGCTTTCGCCCGGGCGGTCGAATGCGCCTTAAGCCTCGCGGTTCCAACGCGGGCCGCATGGCTCCGCGCGCTGATGGCGGAACTGGAGCGCCTTGCGAACCATTTCGGCGATATCGGCGCCATTTGCAACGACGCTGCGTTCGCACTCATGCACGCTCACACCGGCGTGCTGCGGGAGCGGGTATTGCGCGTCGCCCACGCTTGCTTCGGCCACCGACTGATGATGGACGTTGTCGCACCGGGCGGCGTCAGCGCCGATCTGACGCCGTCCGGCCTGATGACCGTTCGAGAGCTTCTGGCGACCATCCGCAGCGCTTTTCCACATTTGGTCGAGCTCTACGACAACACGGCGTCCCTACAGGACCGGACCGTCGGGGCCGGGGCGCTTCGCGCCGAATTGGCGCGCCAATACGGCAGCGGCGGAGTTGTCGGACGCGCCTCCGGGCGCTCCTTCGACGCCCGGCGCGATTTCGCCTATACGCCCTACGATCAACTCCGATTCGAGACGCCTGTCCTCGCCGAAGGCGACGTGAACGCGAGGGTGTGGATTCGAATCCGCGAAGTCGAGCAGAGCCTCGGGCTGATCGACCAGATCCTGGACGGCATGCCTCCGGGGGAAATCCGCGCCGAGGTCGTCAGCGCTGACGAGCCTCGCGAGGGGCTCGCCCTGGTCGAGGGCTTTCGCGGCGACATCCTGGCCTGGGTCCGGCTTGGCGTGGACGGCGCCATCGAGCGCTGCCATCTGCGCGACCCCTCGTGGTTTCACTGGCCACTGCTGGAAGCCGCAATCGAGGGCAATATCGTCGCTGATTTTCCGATCTGCAACAAATCCTTCAATTGCTCCTACTCTGGGCATGACCTCTGATCGGGCCTGAACGATGCGCAGAACTCTCTTTCAAAGCCTGACCCGGCCGCCTCTGTCGGAACCGGCGCCTGATCCGTCCGACCCTGAATTGATTGCGATCGCCGGCCAGATCAAAAGCGCCGCCCAAGCCAGGCTCGGCCGCAGCCTGGCGATCCGACAGATCGACGCCGGCTCCTGCAACGCCTGTGAACTCGAGATCCACGCGCTTAACAATGCGTTCTACGATATAGAGAGGTTCGGCTTCAAATTCGTCGCCTCTCCGCGCCACGCCGACATTCTTCTGGTCACCGGCCCGGTCACTCGGAATATGCGAGAAGCGTTGGAACGCACCTATGATGCGACGCCCTCCCCAAAATGGGTCATCGCCGTCGGCGGCTGCGCGCTTGACGGTGGACTATACGCTGGCAGCTACGCCTGCGCCGGTGGGGTTTCGGCGGTCCTTCCCGTCGATTTGCACATCCCCGGCTGCCCGCCCACGCCGGCTAATCTGATGAAAGGCCTACTTGCTTTGATGACGAAATCAGCCTGACGAGGCAGCGTCAGTCAAGTTTCGATAGCGTTTGTCGTGTCGGGTGGCGATCCTCCGGCAACGCTCAATCGCGCTAAGATAGGGCAAATGGAACCTCGTCGCCAACTCCGTTCACGCAGCCTGGACATAGTCCGCTTTTCCCGCGCCTAAAGGCCGAGCACCTTGCTGGATCGCCGATTGCTGCGTACGAGACAAAAAACCCTTGTCGATCCCGAGCCTCTGCACGATGGGCTTATTCCGCGCGGCAATCCTCGACGAATGGTTCCTGGGCGTCAGCCTAGCGACCACGCTTGCATTTGCCCTGGCCGGCGACAAATTGTCGGACGCGCTGACCAATCCGCTATTTCTGGCGGTCATCTTTATTTGGCTGTTCGGCGTGGTGCTCGGGTCCGCGCTCTCAGTAGTTCGGCACGCCGACCGTGTTGCCGTCGTTCTGGGCGAGCCCTACGGCACGCTCGTTCTGACGTTCTCGGTAACCACGATCGAAGTGATGAGCGTCTCCGCTGTGATGCTGCATGGGGCGAATAATCCATCGCTGGTGCGCGATACGCTGTTCGCGGTTATCATGATCGTCTTGGGCGGAATGGTGGGCGCCTCCCTGTTATTCGGCGGCGTGCGCCATCGTGAACAGCGCTACAACTTGCAGGGCGCTAATGCCTATCTCAGCGTGATCATCCCCTTGGCGGTGCTGACCCTGAGCCTGCCGGATTTCACAGTGACTACTCCCGGCCCAACGCTTTCTCTCTCGCAACAGGTATTTCTCGTCGTGATGTCGTTAGGGCTGTACAGCACTTTCCTCGTCATTCAGACGGGCCGCCATCGCGGCTTTTTCACGTTTGATGAGAGCGGCGAAGCGTCTGAGGCGCAGGGTGCGATGCCGGCTGCGCCGTCACTGCCCCGGCACGCGGCGTTGCTGATCGCCTATATGGCGCCCGTTGCTTTCTTGACGGAACAGCTAGCGCATCCAATCGACTATTTCATCGAGACCCTGCAGGCGCCGGCGGCGCTCGGCGGCGTCATCATCGCCACGCTGGTGGCTACGCCCGAAGCCATCGGCGCTGCGCGAGCGGCCATGGCGAACCGGCTTCAACGGTCGATCAATATATCCCTCGGTTCGGTTCTTTCGACGATTGGGCTCACGGTGCCGGTGATGCTGGCCATCAGCCACTTCACAAAACACGAGATCTATCTCGAACTCGCCGACGCGAATGATCTCCTGCTTGTGCTCACGCTGGCGGTCAGCATCGTCACGTTTTCAAGCGGCCGCACCAACATTCTGCAAGGGGCGGTGCACGTGATGTTGTTTGCCGCTTTCCTGATGCTGATCTTCCAAGCCTGAGAGCCTGCGTGGGGATCCGGCCGGCTTTGCGCAAGCGCCCGACGACAAGCGCCTTGCCATTCCAGATCGTCCGTGACGAGCCCCTTTGCCGGTCGACGTCGATAAATGGAAGAAGACCGCGGCGCGTACGATCCTTACAAGGAGCCTGGTGTTCCCAATCAATATTCCCATTGCGCCCGAACGCCGGCCGTCGAAGCGCCTTTGGCGTCTTCGCCAACCTGCAGGCGCAGATGACGGGTCACGTCTAGATCGAGCGAGACGCCATTATCCTCGGGCCTAGCGCCAGTGGTGACGCCAAGGCTGAGGCGATCGTTGATCGCGCGCCGCACGCCGACCATCGGTCCGCCGCTGGCGCCCGAGCCCACATCCAAACTGTCGACGCCAAGCGACCGGCGCAGCGTCTCGAAAGCGTCGCCTCGGCCGGAAAGCGAGGAGACCGTGTTGGCGAGCTGCAGCGCCTGGAACGCCGAGAGGTCGCCCGACGGCTTCTGGAATAGGATTCGCGAGAGAATCTCGTCCTGCGGCAGTTCGGGCTGCGAAGAGAAGGTGAATGTCGGCGCGGCCGCCGGCCCGGTGATGGCGATCATGGCGGTGACGTCGCCTGCGGTCGTCTGTGCTTGAAAATTCAGCTCAGGCATCATGTCGCCTCGAAACACGGCCCGTCCGCTGGTAAAGTCTAGACGCTTGCCGAGAATCGAGAAGACGCCGCGCCTCAGGTCGAACCCCCCCGTGATCGACGGCTTGCTCGACGAGCCGCCGATCTTCAGATCGCCGCTGAGCTCCGCATCCAGGCCGCGACCGCGCACGTAAATGCGATTGGGCGCGGAGACGACAACCGCTAGGGAGGTTTCGAACAAAGGCGAGCCGCGGGCGGTCGCCTTCGCCTTGGCGGCGAGAGCGAGGCGCAGGCGCGCCGTATGCCCCGGCCTGACGTGTCGCGCGCCAGCGAGCGGCCTCAACGCCCCCGACAGCCGCTCGGGAATGTTGATATCCATAGAGACGATGTCGATGCGTCCGGCAATGCGGGGGTTTCGGGCGAGCGGTCCGCTCACATCAAGCGCAACATCGGCGGTGGCCGCAACGACGGCGTTCGCAAGAAGCTGCGCGCGCCGTCCGGAAATATGGACCGAGCCGGGAAAGCCCGCCTCCGGATCGAGCCTGACGCGTCCGCTGACGGCGAGCGAACCGCCATTGGGCGTCGACGCTGTCATGCGGGTGACGTCGAGCGCCTCGCCATTGGCTATGATGGAGGCCTCGATCCTCTTCGCCTTGAACCCGCTCGTATCGTCCGAAAACGAGGCGTTGCGGATGGCGATCGATCCGCGTGCGAGGGGTTTGGACGTAGCGCCGGTCAGTCTCAAGTCGACGACTGCGGCGCCGCTGGCGCGCCGCCCGGCTGCGCCGAGGATGCTGTTGGCGAGGCCGAGGTCGAGTTCGCCCGCGACTCTCAGGTCGAGTGGGTCCTCCGCGTTCAGAGGCGCCGAGCCGGTCAACCGCAACGCGCCTGCCTTGGCGGCGTCGATGGAGACGTCCAGCGTCGTGCGACCCCCAGAAAGCCGACCCGAACCCCTCACCTGCAGCGCGGGAAGGCCTGCGGCCCGCAGTTCCGATGTGGTGAACTTGACAATCTTCGCGCGCCATTCACCCTCGAGCGCAGCCGGCGCGCCGCGCAGCGCGGCTTCGGCGTCGACGGCGCCGGCGAGACCGAGCCCGGGCCGCGCGAAGTCGATGGCCGACAGCGGCAGCGATGCTGCGACGACGCGCAGGTCCATCTTGGCGCCGGCTCGACCGGCGATGTCGAGATGGCCGGCATCGACCCTGAGCGCGACTTTGCCGAAATCAAGTCCTTCAGCCCCAAACGTGAGCGAGGCCGGACTGGCGAGGAAGATTTTGTGAGCGCTTCCTTGCGCACTGAGACTCGCCAGCGTCAGCCGCCGCGCGGCGCCCGCGTAACTGCCGTTCGCCTTGATCAAAAGGCCCCGGGCTCGCGCGCGAAGTTCGAGGTCGCTTGCCGCAACCGCCGGCCTGGCGACCACATGTATATCCGACGCCTCCTCCCCGCCGAAGGTCACGCGGGCGACGCTAAAGGCCCCGTCGGCGATCGCCTGCCCAAACAGGTCATCGACTCGCGCGTTGATGTTGAGGCCCTTGAGTTTGAGGGCGAATGCCGAGAGGCCGGGGCTCTTTACACGGACGACGATATCCTGCCTGCCGCCTTGCGCCGAAAGCTCAATCTCGCTTTCGATCGCGCCGCCGAGCCTGGTAAGGACGAGCGGCGAGAGGTCATCGAGATTTGTCGCCTCGAGCGACAGTCGCCCGTTGGCCGTCTTGTCGGGATCGATGGTCACGTCCCCGGCGACGCGCGCGGAGGCGAGCCTTATCGCAAAGTCGTCGAACGCCCAACCGCCGTCCGAACGCTTGACGAAATGAACGCTGCCGGTCGCCGGCCGAGAGTCGATTGTGCCGTTGAGTGTCGCCCTCGCGTCGACGAGACCCGTCAGGTCATGAGCGTCGCCGGAGATTTCCAGGTTCGGCGTCGGCCGATTCATCAGCCGGCCGTTTTTGAGATTTGCGTTCACGCTGGCGTCGAGATGGGGGAGCGAGCCGCTCAGATCGGCGACGATCTGCGCTCGGCCCGCGACGCGGGGGTCGATCGCCTTCATCTCAGGGATGTCGATCTCGGCGTGAACCGCCGCTTTGTCCTGGCCCGCCGTTCCGTCGATCCGCGCCGCTCCATGCGCCCCGACAAGCCGAAGATCCTTGAAACCGTATCCCCCACCAGCGAGTTTCGCCACGCCGCCGCGCAGGGTGAGCTCGCCGCCGGCGAAGCCGTCGAGCGCAGCGATCCCGATCTTGAAATCGGTGACGCGGCCGTGGAGCTCGGCGCCGAAGGCGCCCTCGGCGGGAGCGCCTTCGAGTTCGGCGGTCGCCTTGAGCGCGCCGCGCAACGACATCCCCGACTGTTTCGTGAAGGCCGCCAGGTCCGATGCTTCGATCGCGAGGCTGCCATGAACGCGCCGCCGGTCCGCCTCTCCGGTGAAACGCGCGTCGAGACTCGCGGTATTCACCCGCAGTTTGGCGATGCGCAGCGCACCTCGAAGCGAAGCGTCGGCGCGCAGCGTCGCATTGAAGGTCTTGCCGACCGCATCCTGCAGCGCCGAATCCGTGAACGCGAGCCCGCTCGCCGTTGCGTTCCCGACGATCGCGACGCGGGTCGCGGGATCGCTAAAGGCGCCATTCGGCGCGGCGGTGAACGAGGCGTCCAATGCGCCGACACGCCCCAGGCTGAAACGCGCCCCACGGACTTGGAGCAAAGCCTGAACCGAGAAGCCCTCGAGCGGACCGGTCGCCCTCGCCTCGAGATCGAACTTGCCGATGTCGGCGACGCCAGGGATCGGCTCAGCATGAACGGCGAGCGCGACCTGATGAGCCGCATCGACGCCACCGCTCGCCCGGAGACGAGCGGCGGCGGAGACGAGGCTCAGACTCTTGATGGCGACGGAACCGTCGTCGCCGAGAACAATGTCGCCGTCGAGCGCGGTCTGACCGGCGAAAATTCCAGCGGCGAGCGGGGGCAAGAGGCCGGCGATGCGCGATTGCAGTTTCGTCGTCAGGCGTCGGCCGGACCCTTCGCGCGTCAGATCAAGCCCGCCCTCGGCGCCAATGTCGGGGCCCGCGGCGAAAGCCAATTTCGCGTGGAAAGCGTCGAGCGGCCCCTCGCCATTGAGCGCCAGATGCACCGGCGGCAATCCGGGGAGACTCGCGAAACGTGCGACCAGCCCGCCTGCGGGCTCATCGAAATTGAGGGACAACGACAATTTCGTGCCTTGCGGCACGAAAAGGATTCGGGCGGCGAACGTTCCCCGCGCGTCCAGCCTCCGCGCGTCAAGACGCAGGTCGAGGCCCTCGGAGGGCGGCCCGAGCGTCGCGGCGCCGGAGACGGCGAGTTCAGCTGGGACGCCGATGACCGGCGCGCCGAGGACGATTTTGTCGACTGCAAATTCCTTGATGATCACCTTCAGCGGCAATTCGGGCAGCAGCGGCCCTTCCTCGACCTTCGGCGCGCCTGGTTCGGGCGGCGTCGACAAGGGCCGACGCAGAATCTGCAGGGTCCCGATGTCGAGCCTGTCGACTTCGAGCCGGCGCTTAAGCAGTGCGAGCCGGCTCCAGACGAGGCGCGCCTTGTCCAGCTTGAGCCATGGCCCGTCTTTGTCGGACACGACAACGTCGCGAATCATAACGTTGGACGACAGCGGGCCGTCGACCGCACCGATGGATACGCTGGACGTCTTCGTGGTCAACGCCCTTGAAATGACGTCGGCGAGCACGCCCTTGTCCGATTCGGCCGCGTGAGCCTCGGCTTGGAGGGCGCAACCGAACGCCAAGAGCGCGACAATGGACCAATACGGCCCAGTCGCCAGCCGTTTCCAGGGGGGGCGTGAGCGTCTTGAAGCATTGGGCGAGCCCGTCGGCCTCAATGCCTCGCCTAATCGGCGAAGAGCTTGGATTGCTGCGGTTGCTAGGCGCGGCGCCATCAGAACGACTGCCCGATGCTGACGTAGACCGCAACCGGACTGTCGCCGGGCCGCCGATTGATTGGCGCCGCGACGTCGAGCCGGATCGGACCGAACGAGGTGTAGTAACGCAGCCCGAGGCCTGCCGCCATTCGCAGCGGCTGGGAAAAATCGGGCGCGCTCGAGGCGAACGCGTTGCCGGCGTCGAAGAACGGCACCAGACCGAAGCTGTCGTCGAGCCTGACGCGCAGTTCCAAAGATGCGTCGAAGACGCTGCGCCCGCCGATCACGGAATTGCCCGGTCCCATCGGGCCAAGGCTGTCATACTGATAGCCCCGAACCGAGCCGCCGCCGCCGGCGTAGAAGCGCCAATTGGCCGGGATCGCGCTGAGCGCCGCGCCGGTTAGCCCACCGAGATCGACTCGGCCCGCCAAAACGTAGCGCGAATCCTCATCCAGCGAGTAGTATGTCGACGCCCGCACTCTCGCGCTCACCAGATCGAGGCTCGAACCGAGAAACGTCGGATAGGCCGCAAGCGTCGCCGAGGCGCGCACGCCGCGCTTGGGATCGAGCTTGTCGTCGGTCGTGTCATAGAGCAGGGAGACCGGCGTCCCGACCAGGGTGTAGTTGACGGTTCCCAGAATGTCGGTTGCGAAACCCTTTTGCGCTTCGAGCCCCGCCTGAACCGAGAGCTGTTGCGAGAACCGATGGCGCATGGCTGCGGAGACGTCGACATCATCGGCGGTGTATCCGACAAAACTGCCGTAACTGGTGCTCACGCGTTCCGCGGTCGCGTCGAGGAGCAAGTCGTTGCGCGAGCCGCCCAGCGCCGGCTTGAGAAAATGCGCAGCGAGCCGGCCGCCGAGGTTAAAATCCGAAAAGCCCCCGATGCTCTGAATCGGCCCGACCGTCGACGGCGCGTAAAGCGCGTCCGCTTCGAGCCGAAGAAATTCGGCCCCGCCAAAGAGGTTGCGATCCTCCCAGAAAATTTGACCGGTGGGGCCGTCGATCGTAGAATATTGGGCTGAAGCGCCGATAGCGTGCCGGGCGCGCGCGCCGACGTCAAACTCGATCGGCAAATCTCCTGCTGCGTCGAGCTTGGTTGACTCGACGACGCGCACGGATCCGACAGCCGGGATCGTCCTGACGCTGGTCTTGGCATTTTCCAGAGATCGCGGCGAATAAGGGTCCCCCTCCTCGATGTAGATGAAGGAGCGCGCGATCGACGGCGCGAAGGCCTTCGGCCCGACAACCGTCACTTTGCCGATTCTCGCGCAGGGACCAGGGTCCAGCGCAATCGTGAGATCCATCGCATGCGCGGGGTGGTCGATGACGGGCCGCACGGCGACGACTTTGGCCAGCGGGCGCGATTGGGCGCGGAAATAGTCGATCATGCGGGCCTGCGCCGCCCGCAGCTTTCTCGCGACCGCCGGATCGCCCGGCTTCAGTCCGATGACTCTTTGCGGCAACTCCGACGGAGCCATCGCCGTGCGCCCATCTGGGCCGACGACGGCGATCGAGCGCAGAGCGAACAATGGTCCAGGCTTGACGCTGACGACGATCGGGGCCGGCGCGCGATTGCGATAGGACTCGGCCGCGCGCGCGAACGCCGCGGTGTCGCCGCCGACGTTGAGACCGATTCCCTCGATCGAGATGACGATGCTGGCGTTGTAATACCCGCTGGCCCATAGCGCGTCGACCAGCGGAGCGAAATCGCCTGCGGCGCGGCGCGCGAGCGAGTCGCCGTCCGGCGGCGCGTCCCGCCGCAGCCCATACAGCGTCGACGCGTCGCGCAGCGCGCTCGTCAGGCCGGAATCGCCGCCCTGGACGTTAAACGTCAGACTATAGGGGATCGAGTTTTTCGAGACCGACGGCGGTGCCTCGGCGCTCGGCCAGAGGCCGAAGAAATCGAACGCCGCGGCAGGCCCAATAGCGCCCAAGCCCAGAAGGACGACGACAGACGCGAGGCCAACGATCACCGCTCGCTCGCGACGCAATGTTAAGCCTCTTCCCTCCATTGACCCCTGAACAACTGGCAAAAATCACACCATAAAAATCTGAAGCCGATCGCGCAAGCGAGGCTCGCGAGGCGATGTCGGTTCGAGCAAAAACGCGCCGTGCGCTGAGCAGCGGCCGAGCTTGCGCCCCATCCCCGCGATCACCGCGGCGCGAACCGACAAATAGATCGTGGCCGACTGACCGAAACGCGGCCCAAAATTTCCTCGCTGCCCCGAGATCCGGCGCGCCTTCCCATCGCCAGCCGATCGGATTGTAGCATCGAGAGCGACCCGGGAGCATCGAAAACAGCTCGGAGCTTTGCGTCATCTATCGAGATTGATATCGTGCGATAGCCCGCTGGGGCGCCGCCGCGGAATCATTTGCGCCGGGAGGGGCCGATTTATGAAAATTCTCATTGCCTGCGTCGTCATTTTCCTTCTGATCCTGGGGAGCGGCTGCGCCGGGCTCTTGGTGCAGAGGAGGCTGGCGGAGGAGCATAAGTCAGTCGATTCGCGCGGCGTGGTCGGGCAGGTGGCGGGGCTGGTCAGCCTGTTGCTGGCGCTGGTCCTGGGAACGCTGATCGGCGTCAGCTTTTCCTTCTTCTCTAATCAGAAAACCCAACTCGAGAACTTTTCCGCCCAGATTTTGAGGCTCGACCAGGCGCTCGCGCAATACGGGCCGGAGACCAAGCCGGCGCGGGACAAGCTCAAGGAGGCGATCGTGACCGGCTATCAGACGTTCTGGGGTGAGGCGAAGCCGGCCCACGACGCGCTGACCGTCGGATGGCCGTTGGCGGACTCCCAGAGAATGACCAATTATCTCCTCACCCTTCAACCGAAGACGGACGCGCAAAAGCGGGCCCTGGCGACGGCGAACCAGTACGCCAGCATGGTCGAGCAAACCCGCCTGCTGACGTCGTTGCAAGTGGCGAGCCATCCGGTGTCGTTGTTCCTGGTGGCGATACTGGTGTTTTGGACGGTTGCGCTGTTCTTCGGCATTGGCCTCTATGCTGCGCCCAACGCGCTGGTTCTGACTGCGCTGACGTTCGGCGCCCTGTCGATCGCCTTCGCGATCTTCCTGATCTTTGAGCTCGGCCTACCCTATACAGGCCTGTTCCGGGTCTCGCCGGCCGCGCTCCAACAGACGATCCGGTTCATCGACAGGTAGGCTGCGGGGCTCAAGGCGGACGGATCCGATGAGGTATTGGAGTCGCCCGCTTTCGAACTGAAGCGCTCGCTGTATCCGCAGCGCCGATGGCGGGGATAACGGTGACGCATGCTTTGTAAGCGTCTACTTCAACTGCGTCACGACGACCCTCGGTAGGGCGGCTGTCGTCGCATGGCGTGGCGACACGGGCAGCTTATGAGGGTTCGGGCGAGCGCGCCGATCAGCTTTCGGCGCACCGTCGCGATCGAGTTTTCGACGTGTCGCTCTGGTCGGATCGGCGGCGTCTCGGGGTCTGGGACGGGTGGATAGGCGAGATGTTTCGCGCCGCTGGGGGGCTGAGGGGGGAATCGCCGCTCGTTCGCGGATGAGGAATCAATAAGCGGCGATGCACAGGGTTGCGTGATGATGGAAGCCGCGCCAGCTTCGCCCTTCGAAATGGGCGAGGCCGAGTTCGCTTTTGAGTTCCTCGTAGTCGCGTTCGATGCGCCAGCGCAATTTGGCGGTGTCGACGAGAACGTCGATGGGCGTGTCTTCGGGCAGGGTCGATAGCCAGTGTTTCGTCGGTTCTTTTTCGCCCTCTGGCCATTCGATGAGCAGCCATTCCAGCGGATGGGCCGTCGAAACCTTCCAGTCCCGCGAAGCCGGCCGAATCCGCACGGCCGCGAAGCGCGAAGACAAGATTTCGTTAGAGCCCTCCCGCCATGGAACGATGCGCCAAGCCTCCTGGGGAAGCCTCCTCGCCAGCATCTTGGCGGAAACAGGGACATGTTCGCCGTCGCGGCGCATGCGCGATGGCGGGCGGCCCCGCCCGCTCCAGGGTTTGGGCGGCAGCGGTTCGGCGCCGGGAGGCCAGACGCTCAGCGTCGACTGCACGCCGACCACATAGGCCAAACCGCTGGCCGTGACGCCGGAGCGGAACGCGCCGTCGGCGCCATACCCAGCGTCGGTCAGCAAGACGCCCGGAGCGACGCCTGCTGCCAGCGCGGTCCTGATCTGAGCGAGGGCGAGCTCGGGTTTGGTCCGGAATTTCACTTCGTCCGGGACACGAACCTTCTTGCGCCGCGCCTCGTCCCCAGCCCAGTCTTCCGGCAGATACAGCCGATAGGCGATCCCCGGGTCGAAGTCCGGGGACCAGGCTGGCGGCGTGATTGGCGATCGAAAGCGTCACTGCGATCTGACAATTGTCGGTCTTGCCGAGCCGCCCGCAATATTGCCGCGCGACGCCCACCGAATGAACGCCTTTCTTCGCGAAGCCCGTGTCGTCGACAATCCACGCCTCAATCTTCCCTTGCGCCTCGATCGCCGCCAGGACGAGTTCGCGCGCCTTGGCCAGAACCGCCCCGTCCGACCAAGCCCCCTGGCCCACCAGATGCAGCAGCGATTGATGTTTTCCCGAGACGTGAGCGGGCGCCGCCATCGCCGCCATTGGCTCGACGCTCTTGCGCTCGCCCGGCATCAACAGGCCCGTGCAATAGTCCAGGCCCGTGCAATAGTCCTTGAGCGGTCTCGCCCGGTCTTCACGGCCCAGAACTGCCGCCAAAGCGTCGACATAACAAGCAAAACGCGCTTCACTCGATTGCGTCTGATGCTCCATCTTCGCCGCCATCCGCCATTTCGCCAAATCAGCAAAATGACAAATCCTGCAGCCAAGCGAATCTGGGAAAATCGTGACTCAGTAGAACTAGGACCGATCGAATTGCTTGGCGATCCTTGCGCAAACTCATCCCGACACCGGCAACCCGTGGGAAAGTTCGCCGCCACGCTCTATTGCCTCTCGGTGACAATATCCTGGACATCGTTGTCGGCGCCCGCCCGCGCCGACCCGTTGGCGCTTTGGAGGATCGTGCATGGGCAGTGCGTCGTCCATCAGGAGGCCGGCGAGGGGCCAAGGCCGTGCGAGAGCGTCGATCTCAGCGGTGGCGAGCAAGCCGGCGTCGCCATTCTCAAGGACCTGAGGGGCCGCGCCCAGATGCTGGCCATTCCGACGCGGCGCATTACTGGGATCGAAGACCCGCAGATGCTGGCGGCGGATGCGCCCCGCGTTTTCGCCGCCGCCTGGAAAGCCAGGGCGCTTGTCGACTCTCGCCTGCCCCGCCCGCTGCCGCGGGCGGATGTCACGATCGCGATCAATTCCGAATGGCGCCGCAGCCAGCAGCAGTTCCATCTCCACGTCGATTGCTCCGCCAAAGAGGTCGCCGACGCGCTCGCCGCCTACCGGGCGGGGCTCGGCGAAAGCTGGCGCAAGATGACGGTCCCGCTCAAGGGACAGGTCTATTTCGCCCGCCGGCTTGACTCGGCCGATCTCAGCGACGCCCGGCCGCTCAGCCTGCTCGCCGACGGCCTCGACGGAGCAAGGGCGGAAATGGGCGACTACAGTCTCGCCGCGATCGGCGCGACCTTCGAGGGAAAGCCTGGCTTCATCCTTCTGGCGGACCGCATATCCCCCGAAGGTGGCGGCCACGCCGAGGATCTGCAGGACCATGAGTGCGCGATCGCGCAATCGGCGCCATGACTTGACCTGGTCCGCTCGGGGGGCGAGGACGACGGTCCCTGATCGTCAGTCGGTATTGGCGCGCTCCTTGTTTTGCTTGGCGGCCGGTCGCGCGGATGTGCGCGATTGGCGCATTGCCAATCCGTGCCGCGGGGGCGTGCCGGCATGCGTATCCATCTCAAAATCCTCGTCGCGCTCGGCGTGATACTGGCGGCGCAGAGCCATGCTTATGCGTTCGTGCATGCCGACGTCGACCTGTCGTCGCAGACGAGGAGCGTGCGCGCCGATTCAGGCGAGACGCGTGTCTGGCGGATATCCGCGGGCAGAAAGGGCCATCCGACGCGGCGTTTTCCGGCCGCGGGCGCTCTTCGCGATGGTTCATTCGTACAAATACGCCAATGCACCGATGCCGAATTCAATCTTCTTCTATGGGCAATTCGCCATTCACGGCTCGAACGCGGTCGGGGCGCTCGGCCGTCCGGCTTCGCATGGATGCATCCGCCTGGCGCCGCGAAACGCGGCGAAGCTTTTTGCCTTGGTCAAGGCGCAGGGCGCGCAGATTCGCATCGTCGGATCGCTCGACGTCCGGATAGCCCGCACCCGCTCGCGATCGAATTGCGCCTCTTCCTACGCGCCGATCGGTCGCCCCGTTGCGCTGCGTCAATGGGCGCGCGATCCGTTCCGGCGCTGAACCGGCGAACCCGGGGCGTGAAGATGGGCAATTATTAATGGCGGCGGGGTGTCGCGTTTTCCGCCTGACTAGGCTATCAGGCCGGTCAGGTTCGGATCGGCGATTCCGGTTTGAGGAGGCCTTTGGTGCAAAGACGTCAATTTCTGGCCGGCGCGGCGGGATTCATCGGGGGCGCCATCGCGCCGGGCCTCGCGCTGGCGGATGTTCCGACGCCGTTCACCTTCGATATGGCGCCGCCGATGGACAATCGCGAGAAGTTCGTCGCCTGGGGGGTGGCGCAGCGCGGAGAGGACCCAAAATTCCTCGGTGAGCGATTCGATCAATTCGGCGCCATGGTCCGCAACGAGGACCTGCTGAACGACCGTAACAAGCGCGCGTTCCTGCTGACGCCGCGCGAGAAATTCGTGCTCAAGCAGAATCTGAGCCGCGCCTACGCGCATGCTTTTCTCGACATCGGCTACGGCGTCACGATTTCGGGACCCCACCTGGTGGGCCGCATGACCTCGAACATCGACCCCAAGCTCGGCGACCGGGTGCTCGAGATCGGCACCGGCTCAGGCTATCAGTCCGCCTATCTTTCCCACCTGACCAACGAGGTCTACACGATCGAGATCATCAAGCCGCTCGCCGAGCGTACGCGCGGCATCTACGATCAGCTGATCAAGGACGGCTACACGGAGTTCGAAGTCATCAAGTCCAAGTCCGCCGACGGCTATTATGGTTGGGAGGAGGCGGCGCCGTTCGACAGGATCATTGTCACCTGCGGGATCGACCACGTGCCGCCGCCGCTGCTCCAGCAACTGAAGCCGGGCGGAATCATGGTCATTCCGGTCGGCCCGCCTGGCGCGCAGCGCGTCCTCAAAGTGGTCAAGAAGGAGGACGCGGACGGCCAGATGACGGTCTCGCGCTCCGACATCTACGGCGGACGCATCGTTCCATTCGTCCCCTTCACCAAGCTCGAGGGCGACCACATCGTCGGCACCCATAACAACTAGAAGCCGACAGAAGCCTCTCCGGCCTTGACCCTCGCGGCGCTCCCGTCCGCAAGAGCGTCATGGGCCTAGGCATGGAAGGCGAACCCAGAGGTCCATGAACGAATCGAGCGCCATTCCGACCCTAGACGCGACCGCCCACGATGCGAATGGCGACGCCGTGCTCAGCGCGCGCGCGCGCCTTGGACTCTATGTCGCGGTCGGCCTCGCGGCCGGCTCGGTGATCGCGCTTCAAATCGACATCATGCGGGTCTTCGCGGTCGGCAGCTGGTCGCACTTTGGTTCCCTGGTCGTCAGTCTGGCGATGCTCGGCTTTGGTCTGACGAGCGTGGTGATGGTCGTCGCCAAGGACTGGTTCTCCAGCAACTGGCGCGGCGCGGCGACGGTCTCGCTTGGTCTCTTCGGGCCGCTCGCGGTCGGCGCAAATCTTTACGTGCAGCGGCTGGGGTTCAATGCCATTTTTCTCGTCTCCGACCCCGCCCAGAAGTGGAAGCTCCTGCAGATTTTCCTGGCGGAGCTGACCCCGTTCCTGGCCGGCGCCATATTCCTGGGCTGCGTCTTTCTCAAAAACAATCGCACGTTCGGACGTGTTTACTTCGCCGATCTCGCCGGCTCGGGGCTGTGCGGCCTCGTGTTCCTGCTGGCGATGTATTGGCTTGCGCCGGCGAATCTGATCGCCGCGCCTCTGGCGCTGTGGCTCGTTGCATGCGTGGCCTGGGCGCTCGGTCCCGGAGGGCGCGGCGCGCTCGTTGCCTATCTCATGGCCGGCGTCCTGGCTTTCGCCGGACATTTTGTCCTCGCCCCGGCTTTCGGCCTGAAGACGCTCGCCGTCAACGACTACAAGGGCGTCTCCTACGCTCGCAAATTTCCGGACGCGAAGAGGGTCTACGAGAGCGCCTCGCCGTTCGGCTATCTGGAGATCTACTCGAGCTCGTATCTGCACTTCGCGCCGGGCCTGTCCGACAACGCCGGATTCACCCTGCCGACGATGCCCGTCAACGCCTATCTCGGCCTTTATATCGACAGCGACGGCCCGATCGGCATCATGCGCGATCTGACGGACAAGGAAACGGCGTATTTCCGCTTCCTGCCAATGGTTTACCCCTACGTCATCAAGAAGGCGCCCAAAACGTTCATCGTGCAGTTCGCCGGCGGCATCTCGACCGAGGTCGCGCTCCATTCGGGCGCCAAGGACGTGACGATCGCCGAGGGCAATCGGGCGGTACTCGACGCTTTCCGCAGCGACGCCATCCGCAAATTCACTGGCGACATCCTGTCCAAGGTGCGGGTCATCCCCTACGAGGGCCGCCATTTCCTCGCCCACACGCACGAGCGGTTCGACGTGATCGATTTGAGCCTCGCGGATTCGGTCGGCCTGTCCAATCCCGGCGGCTTCGCCATCGTTGAGAAGTTCGCCTACACGAAAGAAGCGATGGAGACCTACATGCGCGCCCTTGCTCCGGGCGGGGTGCTGTCGGTCACGCTCTGGAACAAGGAGGAGCCGCCGAAGTCGGTGTTGAAGCTGTACGCGACGATGGCCGCGGCGGCGCGCGCGGTCGATCCCGCCCATCTCGCCAACTCCTTCTTCGTCGCCTCGTCCTATCTCTCGACCGCGACCGTGCTGTACAAGAACGGAGGCTTTTCGCCCGACGAGATCAAGAAGCTGCGGGCCCATACGCATGCGATGTCGTTCGACGAAATCTACTCCCCGGGTCTCTTTTACAATTCCTCGCAGACCGATCGGACGCTCGACGGCTACGTGGAACAGATTTTCGGCAGCGCCGCGAGCGGGCCGCCGTCTTCGGGGCCGGCCGAAGACGCCGATGCGACGGCGCCGGCCGGTCAGACTGACAACTCCGTGGCCCCGTCCGGAAAATCCGACGATGGCGTACTGCCTGCGACGGTGATGGGACGGCTCGCCTGGCACGCGCTCGTCGCCGGCCAATGGCCCGAAATCGCGTCACGTTATGTGTTCAATACGCGCGCGCTCACCAACGACGCGCCGTATTTTGCCGCTTATGTGAAGACGACCGATCTTCCGCGTGTGCTGGATCGGCTCGAACTGCTACAAGATCAATGGGGCTATCTCCTGATTTGGGCGACCCTCGGGGTCGCCAGTCTGACGGCGGCGGCGCTGCTCACGATCCCGGTCATTTGGGGTTGGCGGACGATCTTCTCGCGCTCGCGCGGCAAGGCGCTGACCGTGCTTTATTTCGCCTGTCTCGGCGCCGGCTACATCATGGTCGAGGTCGGGCTGATCGCGCACTTCGTCATGGCGCTCGGCAATCCGACCATTTCGGCCTCGATTCTCATCACCGGCATGCTCTTGTTTTCCGGATTCGGCGCGCTGTCCTCGGAGCGCATATTGCCCCGGATGCGGGTCGCGATGCCGGTGGTGTTGCTCGTGATTTCGACGCTCTTGATCCTCTATGCGCTGTTCATCAACAAGGCGCTGGACGGAATGGGCGCGCTTCCCTATGGGGTGCGACTGATCCTTTGCTTCCTCATCATCGCGCCGCCCGCCTTTCTGATGGGCTTCCCGATGCCGACAGCGATGACAACTCTCGGGCGGCTCGGCAAGGAGCACATGTTTATCTGGGCTTGGGGGGTGAACGGCAGTTTTTCAGTGATCGGCGCCGCGGCCGCGCCCGTCATTGCGACCAATTTCGGTCTCGGAGCGGTCATCGAAATTGCGGGCGTGGCCTATCTCCTGGCGCTCCCTGCGTTCTTCGGGGTCATCGCGGCCGAGAGCCGCAAAGCGCGGGCCTGACTGAGCGTTCCGCCATCGTCGCGCCACATATGCGGCGGGGAGCAATTTGCATCCTCGACCCGAGGTTGCAGAACGTCATGCAACATTTCTGCGACAAATTGAAGACGGTGTGACCTTACACAAATCGAACACAAAACATTCATAATTAACAAAGTCTTAATTAGCAAGCGGCTCCCGCTCGGCGGCGCCGCGGCGGTCGATGGCGACAATGGTGGCCGGGGCAACAAACGTCAGCGATGTCGAATTCCCGCAGTCGGTTGCAATTCCGTCACAATCTTTGCCTTCGAATCAAGCCTTTGCATTAGGGCCGCAACAGCGCGTAGAAATTCAGGGAAGGTAAGCTTTTGGATACACGGATTCGACGCGCTGCGCCAAGGTTGCCTCCAGGCCTCGCACGTGCCATAGTTTTTTTCAGAGCTAAGCAATAACCGAGAATAAAGCTGCCAAACTCTGAAATACCAAACAATCGGTGAGTAATATACGAGAATAGCCGACCCCCGATGGCGGTGAAGAGGGAGTTATCGTCTGCCGGAGAGTATACGGGTCGCGCGGCATTTTTTAATATAAACGTCGCGCTTCGCAGTACAGATTAAGTTTATTGGACGGCCGCGGTGCGGGCTGCGGAAGGAGAGGCCATGTCTTATCAAACCGTTGCCGGGTACGCAGGAGATCTGCTTGCGATCGATGCTTACCGGCTTCTCACCAGCGATGCGGCGTCGGTTCTGATTGACGTGCGAACGCAGGCGGAGTGGGCATACGTTGGCGCTCCGGACATCAGGACGCTGGGCAAGACTCCCATCTTTTTGGAATGGCAGAGCTATCCTTCGATGCAGGTCGATGAACAGTTCGCCGAGCGCCTTGGCGTGATGCTGGATTCCGCAGGCGTTGAACGCGGCGCCCCGCTCGTCTTCTTGTGCCGATCGGGCGCCCGGTCGCGCCGCGCCGCCGTCGCGATGACTGACGCGGGGCGGGAACCCTGCTTCAATGTCTCGGATGGTTTCGAAGGTCCATTGGATGGATCGGGCCGCAGAGGCGGCGTAAGCGGTTGGAAGGCGAGCGGCTTGCCCTGGATGCAGACCTAGCCTCCCGAACCCATTCAGCATTCGAGTTTCCGCCGTGCATTCGGCTATCCACATCGCGCCCGAGCCCAGGCCCATGAACATGTACGACCAATCCAGTGCAATCCCCGTCGACCGAGTCGGGTTGAGCGCGCCGCCGCTGACGAACTCATGGCGGCGCTGCTGCGACAGGCTGCGGGCGGAATTGGGCGACGATATCTTCAACAGCTGGTTCGGGCGCATAGCGTTAGAGTCGGTTTCGAGCGGACAAGCGCGGCTTTCTGTGCCGACGCGGTTCCTCAAGAGCTGGATCGATACGCACTACGCCGGGCACATCGGGGCCGCGCTGACGGCCGAAGTCGCTCCGACGGCGCGAATCAATGTTTTCGTGCGGTCTTCGACGCGGCCGGAACCGGCGGCCAGTCCGTCGCCGAGCGCTCCCACCGCGTCCGATAAGCCGCGTTCCGGCGCTTCATGCGAGCCTGACCGCACGCCGCCTTCGGCCCACAAAGCGCCGGCGCGAACATTTTCCCCGGCCACCGGCGGCGACGCTCTGCTCGGCTCGCCTCTCGACCGCCGATTGACCTTCTCGACCTTTCAGGTCGGGCGTTCGAACCAGCTGGCTTTTTCCGCCGCCCAGCGTGTCGCCGACCATAGCGGCGGCAAAACGCCGGCGTTCTGCCCGCTATATGTCCATTCCGCGGTCGGGCTCGGCAAGTCGCATTTGTTGCAAGCGGTCGCGCATACCGCTGTTCAGCAGGGCCGCTCGGCCATCTATCTGACAGCGGAAAAATTCATGTACGGCTTCGTCGCCGCCCTCCAGGCGCAAACCTCGATCGCCTTCAAAGAGCGGCTGCGCACCATCGATCTTCTCATTTTCGACGACGCTCAGTTTCTGCAAGGCAAGTCGATCCAGGCGGAATTTGGTCATGCGCTGAATGCTTTGCTCGATGCGGGACGCGAGGTGATCGTCGCCGCCGACCGGCCGCCGAACGATCTGGAGGCGCTCGACGAGCGCGTGCGCTCGCGCCTCGGCGCCGGCCTGTGCGTCGAGATCGGCGCGCTCGACGAGCCGTTGCGGGTCAAGATTCTCGAGGCGCGCGTTGCAGCGGCGCGAGCTCTGCAGCGCAATTTCGAGATTTCGCCAGCCGTGCTCGCCTATGTCGCGCACTCGATTCGCTCCAACGGGCGCGACCTCGAAGGCGCCGTAAACCGCTTGCTCGCGCATACGACGCTGACAGGCGCTCCGCTGACTGTCGAGGCGGCGGAGATCGCCATTCGGGACCTCATCCGCGCCCACGAACCCAAGCGGGTCAAGATCGAGGACATCCAAAAGCTGGTCGCGAGTCACTATAGCGTCTCTCGCGCCGATATCCTGTCCTCGCGCCGAACTGCGGTCGTCGTCCGACCCCGCCAGGTCGCCATGTTCCTCGCCAAGACGTTGACCATGCGCTCGCTCCCGGAAATCGGTCGACGCTTCGGCGGACGCGACCACACGACTGTCCTTCACGCGGTTCGCAAGATCGACGCCTTGTGCGCGAACGACGGGACCCTGCGCGACGAGCTCGAACTCCTGAAGCGGATGCTGCAGGAGTGAATGGATCGAGGACGATGAAAAGCGGTGGGCGGCCCTCAGGCGCGGAAACGCGCGAAGGGCGACTCGCCGGCCTATGACTTTGATCTTCAAGATCGTGGCGGCCGCGGACTGGCGCGCGGCCGAAGCGGCGGGCGCGTTCCTGGGCGCGGCCGTCGATCGCGAGGATGGCTACATCCATTTTTCCGCGGCAAGCCAGGCGCCGGAGACTGCCGCGAAATGGTTCGCAGGCCGCGATGATTTGATCCTGGTCGCCGTCAACGCCGATGCGCTGGGCGCCGATCTCAAGTGGGAGCCTTCGCGCGAGGGCGCATTGTTTCCCCATCTCTATGCGCCGCTTTCAATGGGCGCGGTCATCTGGTCTCGGCCGCTGCCGCTTGGACCGGACGGCGGCCACGTGTTCGGAAACTTGAACGCGTGAGGCTCGCCGATCTCGCGCTGCCCGTGCTGAAGCTGTTGCCGGCCGAGACGGCGCATCGCGCCGCGATCAACGCGCTAAAGGTTGCTCCGCTGCCGCCGACCGCGGCTTGCGATCCACGCCTTGGCGTCGCAATTCTGGGGCTCGATTTTCCCAACCCCCTCGGCCTCGCCGCCGGTTTCGACAAGAACGCCGAAGTTCCGGGCCCGATGCTGGCGCTCGGATTCGGTTTCGTCGAGGTTGGGACCCTGACCCCGCACGCTCAAAGCGGCAACGCCCGACCGCGCCTGTTCCGCCTGCCCGAGGACGGCGCCGTCATCAACCGCTTCGGCTTCAACAACGAGGGCTTCGCGAGAGCCAAAAGCCGCCTTGCGCGCCGACCCGCGGGCCTCATCGGCGTCAATATCGGGGCCAACAAGGGTTCCCTCGACCGGGTCGCGGACTATGTGCTCGGCGTCAAGACCTTCGCCCGTCTCGCCGACTATATCGCCATCAACATCTCCTCCCCCAACACGCCGGGCTTGCGCGACCTGCAGCGGCGCCAGGCGCTCGACGATCTCGTCGCCCGGGTCGTGGCCGCGCGCGACGAGAGCGAACCGCGCCGGCCGCTCGTCATCAAGATCGCGCCCGATCTCGAGACCCGCGGCCTCGAGGACATCGTCGCGGTGGCGCTTAAGCGTCGCGTCGACGGCCTGATCGTCGCCAATTCGACGATCGCGCGGCCCGCCTCGCTGCGGTCGGAGCGCCGGGTCGAGGACGGCGGCCTCTCCGGCCGTCCGCTGTTCGAGCCTTCGACGCGACTTCTGGCGCGCGCCTATCTCGCCGTCGGCGGAGGGATGGCGCTGATCGGCTGCGGCGGCGTCGAAGACTCCGCGACCGCACTCGCCAAGATCGAGGCGGGCGCGAACCTGGTGCAGCTTTACAGCAGCCTTGCGCTCAAAGGCGTCGGCGTCGTCGAGGCGGTTCTCGCGGGGCTCAGCCGCGCGGTCGCGGAGCGCGGCGCAGCCAATATCGGCGCGCTGGTGGGGAGCAGGGTGAGGGCGTGGGCCGCCCATTAGCTCAGCCATGCCATAAGCCATATTGGGCCGGCTCGGCGGCGCCGGGACCGCGGTCAGGGGTGGTGGCTCCGCGACGATCGTCTCCGTCGCCCCAAACACGATATCGCCAGTTCTCGTGGAATGCTGCTATGATTACGGGCAGCCGAACGGCGGCTGAGACGCAGGAGGATCGCGATGCCCGTTGTCACCCGCCGCACGACCATCGCGGGCCTCGCCGCGCTCGTCAGCCTGCGCGGGGCGCGCGTCGCCCGTGGCGCGGAAGACGCCCTGCCGTCATGGAATGACGGCCCGGCGCGGCAGGGGATCCTCAACTTCGTGAAGGAGACGACCGATGAGGCCAGCCCTCATTTCGCGCCGCCGAATGAGCGTATCGCGACCTTCGATCAGGACGGCACCTTGTGGGTCGAGCACCCGATCTACACCCAAATCGTCTATTGCTTCGATCGCGTGCCGGCGCTGGCGAAGGCCAAGCCTGAGCTAGCGAAAGAGGAGCCGTTCAAGACCGTGCTGTCGGGGAATCGCGCGGCGATCGCGAGGCTCCCGATGGACGATCTGCTCAAGATCGTCGGCGCGACGCTGACCGGCATGGACGTCGATCAGTTTGGCGATGAGGTCAAGGCCTGGATCGGCGCCGCGCGCGATCCGCGCTGGAACCGGCCCTATACCGATCTCGCCTATCTGCCGCAGATCGAGCTCCTGGCATATCTGCGCGCCAACGGCTACAAGACCTTCATCGTGACCGGCGGCGGCCAGGATTTCGTGCGGGCCTATGCGGAGCGGACTTACGGAATTCCGCCCGAGCAGGTGGTCGGGACCGTCGGCGCCGTCAACTTCGAGCACGGGCCGGACGGACGGCCGGTGCTGATCAAAGAACCGAAGCTCATTCTGAACGACGACAACGCCGGCAAGCCCGAGGGCATCCATATCATGATCGGGCGCAGGCCCCATTTCGCCTTCGGCAATTCGACCGGCGATCGGCAGATGCTGGAATACGCCAAGGCGGGCGACGGCGCCCGGCTCGCGTTGCTGCTGCTGCACGACGACGGCAAGCGCGAATATGCCTATGGCCCGGCGCTCGGGCTGCCAGGCGCCAGGGTCGGCGCATTCCCGCAGGAGCTTTACGACCAGGCGAAAAGGGACGGCTGGATCGTCGTCAGCATGAAGAACGACTGGAAGCGGATCTTCGCATTCGAAGGGTAGCGGCGTGGCGACCGCATATTTGACCAATTGAAGATTGAAAACGCGGCGGCGGCGATCGCACGTTTTGATCGATGTCATGGGGCTGCGCCTCATCCAAGATAACAAAACCGGTCCGATGTCCCGGGCGACGCGCAAGTTCAAACCGGCGCGGCCGTTGGGTTTTGGAGCATGAAGGGAGACGATTGTGACGCAACAAACGGCCGGTTTGTTTCGTGCCATTCTTTCATCCGAATGGCGAAGCTCGCGGAGCCGCTGATGACGGAAGGGGGAACGATGTTCGCGATGAATTATTTCGGCGCCAATCGGGTGGTTGCGAACTACAATGTCGTGGGTCCAGTGAAGGCGGCGCTCGAAGCGGCCTGCCGGTATTTGGCGTATGAGATCGGCCCGCAAGGCATCCGCGTGCATGCCATGTCGCCAGGTCCGCTGAAAACCCGGGCGGCGTCAGGCCGGAAAGATTTCGAGCGCCTGCTCAATGAAGCCGCTCGAAAGGCGCCTCTGGGGCAACTCGTCGACATTACGCACGTTGGATTCGCCTGCGCCTATCTGCCGGCGCCGTTCGCCAGGCGGATCACCGGCGGAGTCGTTTACGTCGACGGCGGCGCCAACCTTATCGGTTGAACGAAACCCTCAGCGGGTCGAGACGAGGGCGTTCGCTCGCGCCGGACCCGGTTAAATAGAGCTATTCCCAATAGACGAGAGGCCGTGATGACGGGTCGCATCGCTGTGATAAACGCCGGATCTTCCAGCATCAAGTTTGCGCTCTATGAGGCGACGAGCGAGGAGACGTGCCTCTTTCGTGGCCAGATAGACGGGATCGGCGTCGCGCCACGTTTGACGATCACCGACGCCAAGGGCGGCGTCGTTGAGGACCGCGCCTTTCGCTCCGAGGGCTTTGACCATGACGCCGCCACGCGCGAGATCCTCGCCGTGGGGGCGATGCTGATGCGGGGAGAGTCCGTGGCCGGCTTCGGGCACCGCGTCGTGCATGGCGGCATGCGCTACGACAGCCCCGTGCGCGTGACGCAGGGCGTGCTGGACGATCTCGCGAAGCTTGCTCCGTTGGCCCCGCTTCATCAGCCGCACAACCTCGCCCCGATCCGCACAATCATGAACGTCGCGCCACAAACTCCGCAGGTCGCATGCTTCGATACCGCCTTTCATCGCAGCCAATCGCATCTCGCCCAGGCTTTCGCCCTGCCGCGCCGGTTTGCCGATGCGGGCGTTCGGCGCTACGGGTTTCATGGCCTGTCATATGAGTTTCTTGTGTCGCGGCTGCGCGAACTCGCGCCCGAACTTGGCGACGCACGGATCGTCTTTGCGCATCTGGGCAACGGCGCCAGCATGTGTGCGGTCAAGGACGGGCGCAGCGTCGCGACGACAATGGGATTCACCGCAGTCGACGGCCTCATGATGGGAACGCGCTGCGGCGCGCTCGATCCCGGCGTCATCCTCTATATGATGCAGGGGCAGGGCATGGACGCCAGCGCGATCGAAGACCTCATCTATCGGCAGTCCGGCTTGCTCGGCGTGTCGGGCGTTTCCTCGGATATGCGCGCCTTGCGCGCCTCGTCCGCTCCAGCGGCGGGCGAAGCGATCGCGCTGTTCGTCTATCGCATCGTGAGGGAGCTGGGATCGCTGGTCGCCGCCCTGGGCGGCATCGACGCGCTGGTGTTCTCCGGCGGGATCGGCGAGCACGATGCTTCGACCCGGGCTGAAGTTGTGGACGGCTCACGATGGATCGGCGCAGTCCTGGATCCGGATCGCAACTCCCGAGGCGACGGCCGAATCAGCTCGGACGGCTCAGCCGTTACGGTCTGGGCCATACCGACCGACGAGGAACGGCTCATCGCGCGCCATACCATGGCGCTGCTGGCCTGAAAGCGGCGCGCCGCTCGCGCGCTTGTTGCCGGCGCGGCGCCTAGCTCGCTTTCCATCCAAGTTCCGGAACGAATTTGAACGGATAGTTCGGGTCGGCATAACCGTGCGCCTTTTGCCGCTTCGGCAGTTTCGGCTTGTTCCGCGGCAGCTCGTCGTAGGGGATTTGCGTCAAAAGGTGCGAAATGACGTTCAGCCGCGCCCGCCTCTTGACGTCCGACCACGCCACGCGCCACTGCGCCCACGGAGTGCCTGTGGCTTTGAACATGTCGTCGCGGGCGCTGGAATAGTCGCGCCACTGGCCAAACGCCGAAAACGTGCTCTTCGGACCGCCTTTCGCAGACCTTGACGCGCAATCAGCTCGCAGAGTGCGGACCGGTCATTGTTTGCTTGGCGGAGCGGAGCGCGAGAGAAATTCGAACTCAATCGGGATAGAGGGGGCTCTTGCGGGGCCGCCGCCTCGACCCTCTCGTTTCATCGATCGCGCTTCTTCGCCAGTTCCTCCATCATCGCCTTGATGGCCTCCGGCGTCATGCTCGATTCGCCGAGGTCAAAGGTGATCTTCTCCAGTTTGCCAGTGAACGCGAACGGTACTTGATAGTCGGAATCGTCCACCGACGTGCCGGTGTCGAGGCCGACATCGAAGGTCTCGTCCCATGCCCATATGAACGGCTGGGTATGGGGCAACGACTTTTGCGCCGCCTGCTTGCCGTTTACCGACAGCATGCCGGCGCCGCCGCGCCCCACCGGCATGCCGGTCGGATCCATCTTCCAGTCGAAGACGATGGTGTGCTTGCCGGGCGGCAGTGCGTCGGCGCCCTGCCATTTCGGCCGCTCGAGGTCGAGCAAGTCTATTGTAAAGGTCGGATTGCCGTCCTTGAGATAAAGCCCGTAGCCCGAGAACCGCCTGCCCTGGGTCACCAGCACGCCATTGGCCCCGCCTTCGGGAACCTCGATCTCGGCGGTGATTGTGTACGAGCGGTTGAGGATCGAGGGCGCGACCCCGAACTCGTTCGAGGTCATCGGCGCGGTGTAGACGAACTGCGTGCGGCCCGCCGCCGGTCCGGGCCGCTCGACAGTCAGGATCGCGACCTGCGACGCGTTCAGCGGCAGCACATTGTTGCGCACCGCTTCGATCATCCATAGTTCCTCCTCTCGATTGTTGAATTATTTACAGGATGATTTAGCATACGACCGTGTCGACTCTCCCGGCGTCGACGGCCAGGCGTCGGTTGGATCAATTCCCAATGATGACGATTTCTGCCGGCGACAATTCCTTTGTGGAAATCAGAATCCGTGTTAGGGTGCTCACCAGTCGCCAGTCAAATCCGCCTCGCGGGACGGGTTGGGACCGGCGGCAGGGAGCAAGAATTTTTTTGGTCGGAATCGCTGCAACCCATTGAAAAGTCCAGATTCGGACGAAGGAATCCAAGGAAATCCAAGCAGATCCAAGGATTTTTTGCTTGGTTTTGCTTGGTTTTTCTTGGCTTTGCTTGGATCGGCTTGGAAAAATTTGGCCGAACCCCGAGGGCGCTCGGCGCCCGCTAAAACGCAAACTGATTTAGTCATTATGATCGCGGTCCCTGGACGCCGCGGCGCCGGGGGGAAGCCGCGGGCTTCGCAGGTCAGGCGCCGACGCGCGGTCAGACGCCGAGGAAGCGCTCGAGGATTTGCGGGCGCCCGTTCAACTCGCCGGCCGGACCCTCAAGGACGACATGGCCGTTGTTGACGATATAGACGCGCCGGGCCAGCGTAAGCGTCGCCGCCAAGATTTGCTCGACCAGCACGATCGTCTCCGGCGCCGCCCGCTCGACGATCGGAATGAGCTGGATGTATTGGGCCTTCAGTTCGTCGCGGAAGAAGCGGTAGGCCTTGAGCGGGTGGTTCTCGTCGCCGGAATGGATCGTGCAGAGGATGTTGGCGTCGACCTTGCGCCTCCGCAGGCATTTCCAGCCGCGGATCATGTCGTCGAAACTGCCCTCGCCGCCTTTCGTGACGCGGAAGGCGTCATGCATCGCGCGCGGCCCGTCGACGCTGAAACACAATATTCCAACGGGGCCAGGCGACGAGGAACCGCGGCCGACATCGTCGAACTGGCTCGCGAACATGTCCGCGACAGCGCCTCCACGAAAGGTTGCACAACAGACCGTCGAAATTTATTCTGGACTCGAAGAGGATCGGCGGAAGGCCGGGCAAACGATTGGGCTTTGGCGTACTCGATGCTCAAGACAGGCATGAGAATATCCGTTCTTATCCCGTGTTTCAATGAGGAATTGACTATTGGCGCAGTGGTGCGCGAATTTCGCGCCGCGCTCCCCAATGCCGAAATTTGCGTTTACGACAACAATTCGAGGGATGCCACCACCGCGGCGGCGCGCAAGGCAGGGGTTGAGCCGCGCCTTGAGCTACTTCAAGGCAAGGGGAATGTCGTTCGGCGTATGTTTGCGGACGTCGAGGCGGACATATACGTACTCGTCGACGGCGATGCGACCTATGACGCCACCCGCGCGCCCGAAATGATCAACCGCCTCCTGTCTGAGCGCCTCGATATGGTTGTTGGTCGGAGACGACCCGAAAGCGCGGCGGGGGCCTATCGAGCGGGCCATGAGTTTGGAAATCGGGTGCTGTCAGGCGTCGTGGGCTGGACATTCGGCGGCCAGTTCAGCGACATGCTTTCGGGCTATCGTGTAATGTCGAGGCGTTTCGTAAAATCTTTTCCAGCGCTGGCGACCGGTTTTGAGACGGAGACAGAACTGACAATCCATGCTTTATCTTTGAAGCTGCCGGTCGCAGAGGTGGAGACGCCCTATTTCGCCAGGCCAAAGGGCTCGAATTCCAAACTGCTGACCTATTGGGATGGCGCGCGCATTCTGATCGCGATCCTCAGGCTTTTGAAGGAGGAGAGGCCGCTTGCCTCTTTCGCCGCGATCGGGGGGGCGCTCATGTTCGCGTCGCTACTGCTGGCCGGACCAATTTTCGCGACCTATGCTGAAACCGGACTTGTCCCCAGGCTTCCGACCGCAGTCGCTGCGGCCGGGGTAATGCTCCTCGCGTTTCTGAGTCTTGCGAGCGGGTTCATACTCGATAGCGTCCGGCACGGCCGCCTCGAGACGCGCCGCCTATTCTACTTGCGGCTGTCGCCCCCTTCGCGAGACGAGCAAAGGCCTTCCGATGAATAATTTGTTTATAGTGAGTCAGTTTGGCCATCGGCGCAATAATATTGGCGCAGCATACCGCCAGCGCAAGAAGACCGTGGCGGTCATGGACTGGACCGATTTCGGCGCCGCCGATTAGACGACGCTGGACTTGAACCTCGTCTCCAACCACGGCCCGGCGACGCCTTTGCTGTGGCTGACGGTGTTGAAGAACGAACTGAAAGACAAGCGCAACGACTACGAGGACCTCTGCCTGGCCCAATTGGCCGAGGTTCTGCCCGGGATGTCGCGGGGTGACGATCCTGGCCGATCGCGGCTTCGGCGACACCAAGCTGTTCGCCTATCTCCAGACCTTGGGCTTCGCTTACGTCATCCGATTTCGCGGCAACATCCATGCGTCGGCGTGCGACGGCGAAACGCGCGCCGCCGCCGCGTGTGTCGGGACGGGCGGACGAGCGCGCAAGTTGCGCGACGCCAGGGGAGCGCGCGCGAGATCATGAACTCTTAAGGCCAAGCGCTGGACGGTCGAGCCGGGCTCGCGCGACTCCAAGGACCTTCGTTTCGGTATGGGCCTAAGCGTTCTTCGCATCGCCGGTCAGCGACGGCGCGACCGGCTTCTTCTCTTGAACGCCTTCGCCATCGTTCTGCTGACGCTACTCGGCGCCGCCGGCGAAAGCCTCGGCACGGATCGCCGCCTCAAGGTCAACACCGCCAAACATCGAACCCATTCGCTGTTCCGGCAGGGCTGCATGCTGAAAACTGCAAGCCTCGCCGAAATCCCAAATGTTAGTTCATGGCTGGCCCGGCTCGCCGATCAGCATAAACAGGTTGGAACTGAACGGGCCCAGCCGGATGCCCGTGCTCCCGATCCGGACCGTCCGGTGCGGGCAGAGTCGGCGCAATGAGGCGCGGGTCATCAGAATCAGGTTGGCGGACTCTGCCCACTCGCGTTTGCGCAAAATGCGGCAGGCGGCGGCGAATGAGGCGTCCGTCCAGTGCAGCACAGGGATACCGGTATGATGCTCCACCGGAAAGAACCGATTCGGCACACTGATGAACGCGCACTGGGCCACGCGGGCCAGCTCAGCAACGAACGCCGCTTGGGCTGCGACGCTTCCCACATGCTCCAGGACCGCGTTGCTAGTGGCGATGTCAAAGCTGCGATCTGCGAAAGGCAGGGGCGCGCCGGGCGCGATCTGCCGGTAGGCCAACTGTGGGAATGCGGCCTGGAACTGGCGCGCGCTGCCGAGTCCGACTGCCGTGACCTGATTGAGATGTGGGTATTTGCGCTCGAGCACGTTGGCCGCCTCACCGACCACGTCGGAGACCCCAACATCCAGGATGGTGCTGGCAGCGGCTGGGCGCGCGAGAAGCATGAAATCGCGATAAATTCTATCACGAGCAACAATCACCATCCGCTCGGCCAGCGAAGCCGGTCTCGCGACCTGATAGTAGCGCTGATCGACCTGTTCCTCTTGGGCGGAGTCCGGTTCAGGCTGGAACGTTGTCAACGGGCGACCTCGACGGATGAGTGGCGTGAACCAGTTCCATTCAACGCCTGCCACGATACTGAGGTTTGGGCAATCTCCGCGGACCGCGTGTCGTGGATTGGTTTCGGGCTGGGGCCTCGAACCCCGCGCCATCCTGGACAATTTCGGCGCCATAAGCGTCCCGCGATGCGACAGCGCTTGCCGTCGACGGGCAGTCCAGCGCCGATTTTACGTCTCGGGGGCGAGCGGCCACGGCGCGTGCGTCAGCCCTCCGGGGCATTGTGCTGCGGAGCCCGCAAACCATCCACGGTTCGGATCGCCCGAGAACCGCCCAGCGTCGCCCGGAAAGGCTTCGCCGATATTTGAAGCCGTACTTAGATCTGGCTTGAAAAGCCGAAGACACGGGGCGCCGTCGTCCAGAAAACCGAGCCGCCAGATTCGCCTGCCTGGATAGCGTTCGATCGCCAGTCTATTGAATTCTGGGTCGTCATTGATCCAGATCGTCTTTTCCTTGTCGATATCCGGGCCGTTGGAAACCAAAATTTCGTATTGCGGACCGTTGGACGAGTTTTCCACGATGATCAGGTTCCGGCCTCCGTACCGGTCAAGTTCACGCGCGATCAACTCGTGAAGCGAACGCGGCCGAAGCCAACAGCAAGCCGCCGAATCATGATCATTGACCCACATGATAAAGGCCGGCGAGCCGGTGAATATGGAGCTAAGCGGAACGACCGAGCCGAGGACGAGCGCCAACGGCAGAACCCGACTTAGCGATAGGCCGATCGCAAGGTTCGAAGGTTTCCATTCGCGCAGGCTCTTAAGCCCAAACATGATCGCTAGAATGACAAAACCAAAAATCGGCGCTGCGTAATGCGCCAGAGTCCAAGTCTCGAGGGACAGGCCGAGCCCGAGTGAAGCCGCCGAAAACAATAGAGCCGGCTCTCTCCTGAGGGCATAGACACCGACAGCGAACGGAATGAGGAGCGCAAAACCTACATAAAAATTCCAAAAGTTCCGGAACCGGAATGTTTCCGTGGACAGAATCCCGCGCCACGTTTCGCGACTATCATAGGGCCCCGATTGGCTCTGAACTTGGTAGCGAGTCCGGGCATACCGAACAGTCGATTCGGTTTCGGAACCGCGGCTTTGCACCAGGAGGGGAGGCGCTTGCGCGGTCGTCTTGAAATAGACCGAATAGGGCATGACCTTCCAATCCCCTGTCACCGCCTGATTGTCGGCGACCGTGAGGCCGAACCCCGCCGCGACCAAAACGATGGCGGCCATGCCGGCCGGGATCAGTGATTTCCGCTCAATTGCCGTCGACCGGAAAAAATGAACGAGAAGCGCCGCTCCAAATGGGATCGAGTAAAACATCCCCTCGTAGGGCCTGGTCGTCATCAGAATGGCGACGCCCAAGCCGACAGCGATCCCGTTCAATAGACTCGGCCGCGATGTAACCGCCTTATAACCTCCAACCAACAAGACTCCGCCAAGAGCTGTGAACGCTCCACCCCAGTACGAATTGATCCAAAGACTAAATAGTCCAAAACGGATTATAACGATTAGAGCCGCAATAATCGCGTATCTTGCATTGATCCATTCACGCACCATCCAATACACAGCCAGGGTCAGCACGACCATGGACAGAAAAACGCCTCCCCAGGCTCCGATGCCCAACCAATAGCCCGCCAATATCGGAAATGACCGGAGCACCGGATAAATCGAGGCGTATGATGGAGAAATAATAACGAACACGGATTCAAAGTCCGGCAATAGCGTAACGTGATTGGCCAGATGTCCGCCGAGATATGTCCTGGCCTGCAGGAGGAGGCTGAACTCGTCCGCAACAGTCGGTTGGGGGATTCCAATGAACGGCGACAACGCCGCCCGCAAACCGATGGCGGCGCCGGCAATCAACGCTGCGCTTAAAAAAGGTCGCTGCGCGATTTTGCCAACAAGATCTTCGAATGTGTCAAACACTCGAATCGGGTATTTCGCAATGAATATCGCCACTGCAAGCATGACTAGGGTCAGCGGCAGTTGCACCGCTTCGTATAAGCCAATTCTTCGGATAATTTCCTGGGTGAGGTGTAAAGCCAATTACATTCTCATTGCTCGGCAAGGCGCAATTGAAGCTTTCGCCAAAGGGCCAAGAGTTGGACGTTTGCTACGATTGCGAGTGTAGATTGGGTCGACCCACAGGGTCAAGTCGGCGCTGTGCACGTGGCTGAGAGTCTGTCAGGGAACATCATCTTGAATTGCATAGTTTTCGGGTCATGAGGCTGATAGAAGCGAGCTTGAGGAAGGCGAGCGCCTTGCGGTTG
>CAWIHZ010000025.1:0-75380 GCA_963835955.1 uncultured Alphaproteobacteria bacterium
ATAAAACGCTATCGTCGGCTACCGGGTTCTGGCGACTCCCGGACAACGGGGCAATGAAGGGGATACCAATTTAGCGGAAATGCGGGAGTCCGCTCCCCAGACTAAACTTCTTAATCTAGAAGTATTTCGTTACGAATAAAATTGGTTAAATAGCGTTATAATTTCGTTAAGGCATTTTGATATTCACGCGGCACCATGGCGACAGCAAACGACCGGATTGTGGCAGAAGAGCTCCAAACAGAATTGTCTTAGTGCGTGGCAACTCTGAAATAATTCTTGAGTAGTGTGTTGAAGGTTCTGCAAAAGTCCTGAGGGGGCAAGGTGGTCATGGCAGGCTGGGTGATGTCCAAGCCACCTGATTCTCCTGGGAGAACCGCCGCTATGACCAAGACCGAAGTTATACCAAGACTTGCTGATCACGACCGGTAGGCCCAGTCTCGGATACCGATCGACATGATGCGCCATGGCTGGTCGATGAGCTTGTTCCATGCATCGCAGCAGTGGTCGACGATGTCGTTGAAGGATTTGAAGACCCGGTTCGAGAGCCAGTTTTCGCGCATGAACTGCCAGATGTTTTCCTGCGGGTTCAATTCCGGGCATTTCGCCGGCAACGGGATCAAGGTGATGTTGGGCGGAACGATGAGCCCGCCCGAAAGATGCCAGCCGGCCTGATCGACGAGCAGCGCGGCGTGCGCGCCCGGCGCGATCTGGGTGGCGATTTCGGCCAGGTGCAGGTTCATCGCCTCGGTGTCGCATCTGGGCATGACAAGGGCTGCGCCCTTGCCGTCCTTGGGGCAGATCGCGCCGAAGATATAGGCGCAGGCGGTTCGCTGATCTTTGGGAGCGCTTGGACGCGTGCCGCGCTTGGCCCACCGGCGGGTGATCTTGTTCTTCTGGCCGACGCGCGCCTCGTCGGCGAACCAGACCTCTACGGCCTCGGGAGCGACGCCGTTCTCGCGCGCGATCTCGTCCAGCCGATCGGGGAGACTTTTTTAAAATCCTCAATCGCGCCAGCAGCCTGCGCGTGATGCCGGGAGAGGATCTCTGAAGCCGCGGTTAACGGGAGAGGACGTGGATGAGGTTGGCTGGGTTTGCGGCGAGGGTTTGGAGAATATTCCAACCCTGCTTTCGCGCGGTGGATATGACGGAGCGGAGGCTGGCGAAGGTCCGCGCGCCGACCATTGTCCGGAATCCGCCGGAGATTTTCATCTTGACCTTCATCATCCGCAGATCCCGTTCGGCCTGATTGTTGGTGAAGGGGACGGCGAAGTCATAGAGGAATCGCAGCACATCGGATTTGAACTTATGCAGCCGGATCAGGAGATTGTGTCCGGGGCGATGCGGCGCCCGTCCGCGGGCTCCGATCTGTCTGGGCAGGGGCGGCTGGTTTCGATGGAAGGCGAACCCGCGCCGGACGATGGCGTTGTAGCGTTTGATCAGCGTTCGCAGAACGAGGGTCGGCAGCGTCGCTGCGGCCTCGACGACGGCGCCTCGCACGGCGCCGTTGGCCTCGACGAGAAGATCGCGCATTTGCCCGGCCCATTGCTCTTTGTCGATGTCGATCAGGGCCTTGAGTTCGCGCAAGTGATGGGCGTTGCACAGCGCGTGCCTGACGCCGGGCAGCGCGTAATAGGGCTTGAAATGATCGTGGACGACGACGCCGCCGCGAAAGCCCTTGGGCAAGTCGCCGCGTTTGGCCGACACCCGATACGAGGTCAGGGCCGCGGTCGAGGCGGTATGAAGCCATTGGCCCTTGCCGGCGACGCGAAAGCCGGTTTCGTCGAGATGGCGTACGGGAGCTTGCGCCGCCAGCGCGGCGATCCGCGCCGCCACAGCCTCAAATTCCTCGGCCTTCCTTTTGCCCCAGGCGACGACGCTGTCCGGGCAAAGCGTCGCGGCGCCGAACAGGTCGGCCATCGCCTGCGCCACCCGATCTTCGGGAAGGAGCTGCTGAACGCTGAGATAAACCGACGCCGCTCTGACGCGCGGGCCATACTGAGCCGGCGCGATCACCCCCTCGGGGAACAACGCCGTGGTCTGGCCGCGGCAGTGCGCGCAGCGATAAATCATCGCCTGATGTTCGGTGACCTCCAGTCGCGGCTCGGGCAGATCAAACACCTGCCTCTTCTCAACTCCCGTGATCATCGCCGTCGTCAGCCCGGCCAGGCAATGGCGACACGCTTCGGCCTCATGCCGCTCGGTCACATCGGGCTTCGCCGCCTGCTTCAACGTGCCGCCGGCATGGCCCGCTTGCCCGCCGCTCGTCTTGTCCGACTTGCCGCGCGTGCTGCCGGCGACGCGCGGCGGCTTCCTCAAGCCGTCGCTCGACGGCGGCTTGCCGCTGTTCGAACTGTTCTTGTCCAGCTGACGCCGAAGGTCGGCGACCTCTTGGCGCAACGCCGCGTTCTCCGCCCGCAAAACCTCAATCTCACGCTGCAGCGCGGTAATCAGGTCGCGAATCTCGGGTCGGAGAATCATCCATACCTTGACTCATGTTTCCCCACCCCGCGTCCCGGAAAATCGCACGCCCTCAGTCATTTTCCCAAAAACTGTTGCTCATGAGACTTACCCCCACCTTGGGAGTTACGGGACGAGCCGAAAGCTTGCGATAGCCCATGGCGCGCAATTCCCGGCTCAGGGTCTGCCGGGAGACGACAACGCGGAATTCCTCGAAGATCCATTGGCAGAGATCGACGATCCGCCACCGCACAACCCCATGAACGGCCGGGATCGGGCCGCTCTCGATCATCGCGGCGAGCGCGGCACGGTGCGCGTCATTGAGACGCGGCGGCTGTCCCGGAGCCTTCCGGTCGACCAGTCCCGCCGGACCATCGGCGTTGAATTTGACTACCCAATCGCGAACGATCTGAAGCGTCACCCCGCCAATCTTGGCCGCCTCCGTCCTGCTGGTCCCCTCATAAATCGCCGCAAGCGTCAGAAGCCGCCGAGCCTGTGGTCCGTCCTTGCTCTTCTTCGCCCAAGAACGAACCGCAACAGCATCAAAATCAGACCGGAGCGCAATAGCCATGGCGAACCTCCTTCGTTCACCACCTTAAATCAGAACCAAGCTGATTCGGGAATAACCAGCCCGAGTTGCGCTCTCCGAGCTTTGGTATTAGGCCTGCGATCGCCGACGTCAACGCTCTGTTCGGGCAGAGCCCGGACGGGTTGCGGGAGATCGTTCGCGCAGTGATGCAGGAGATGCTGGAAGCCGAGATGACCGAGGCGCTCGGCGCCGGGAAGGGCGAGCGCACCGCGGCCGGCTCGGCTACCGCTCCGGCTATTACGGCCGCACCCTGATCACCCGGGTCGGCAAGCTGGAACTGCGCGTGCCGCAGGATCGCGACGGCCGCTTCTCGACCGAGCTGTTCGAGCGCTATCAGCGCTCCGAGCAGGCGCTGGTGGCGGCGCTGGCCGAGATGTACGTGCAGGGCGTCTCGACCCGCAAGGTCAAGGCGATCACCGAGGAGCTGTGCGGCCACGGCTTCTCGGCCTCCGCCATCTCCGCCATCAACAAGCGCCTGGACGAAAGCCTCGACGCCTTCGCCAAGCGCCCCCTTGCCGAGCCTTTCCCTTACCTCATCCTCGACGCCCGCTATGAGAAGGTGCGCGAGGCCGGCGTGGTCATGAGCCAGGCGGTGCTGGTCGCCATCGGCATCGACTGGGACGGCCGCCGCCAGATCCTGGCCGTGGAGCTGGCCAACCGGGAAAGCCGCTCGTCCTGGAAGGACTTCCTGCTCGGCCTGCGCCGCGCGGCCTCAACGGCGTGGAGTTCGTCGTCGCCGACGATCACGCAGGGCTTCAAGCGGCCGTCCGCGAGGTCCTTGCCGAAGCCGCCTGGCAGCGCTGCTACGTCCACTTCCTGCGCAACGCCCTCGACCATCTGCCGCGCAAGGCCGACGACGACTGCCTGCAGGAACTGCGCTGGCTCTACGACCGGCGCTCGATCGCGGAAGCGCGCCAGGACCTCGCCGCCTGGCTCGCGAAATGGGCGGCCCGCTACCCGAAGCTCGGCGCCTGGGTCGAGGAAACCATCGAAGAGACCCTCACCTTCTACCGGTTGCCGCGCCAGCACCATAAGCATCTCAAGAGCACCAACATGCTCGAACGCTTCAACGAGGAAATCAAACGCCGCACCCATGTCGTGCGGATCTTCCCCAACGCCGAGGCCTGTCTGCGCCTCGTTCGAGCCCTAGTGGCTCACGTCATTGCGTTTGATGGCAATGTGTGAATTTGTGCTGTCGCGATCGAGCGATGGAGATGATTCGTGGCCAGCAAAGAGATTGCCGTCAAGAAATACGTGGTCAGGCTGAGCGAGGAGGAACGGGCTCGGCTCGAGGAGTTCATTCGCAAGGGCAAGCGCGCCGGGCATTTGTTGACGAAAGCGCGCATTCTGTTGAAAGCGGATGTTTCGGAGGCCGGCGACGGATGGAGCGACAGCCGAATTGCCGAGGCGCTGGACACCAGCATCCCGACGATCGAGCGGACGCGACGGCAACTTGTCGAGGAAGGCTTTGAAGCCGTCTTGACCCGCAAGTACAATCCCAATTCGGCCCCGCGACGGATTTTCGACGGCGCTGCGGAAGCCAAGCTGATCGCTTTGGCCTGTGGGCCGGCGCCGACGGGCCACGCCAAATGGAGCCTGCGTCTTCTGGAGGAGAAGGTCGTCGAACTGCAGATCACGACCGCCTCGCTCTACGAAGCCTTTCCCGCCGCCGAAGCGCCTCGCCTCGTCGAAAGGTTCGAATGGCATTACACGCCCAAGCACGGAAGCTGGCTCGACATGGCCGAAGTCCGAACTCGCCGTCCTCTCGACCTAGCGCCTCGATCGCCGCATCCCCAACAAGCCGGAACTGACCGCGGAGGTCGCCGCCTGGGAACAACACCGCAACAAACGTCACGCCAAGGCCGACTGGCAATTCACAACCGCCGACGCCCGCGTCAAACTCGCGAGGCTATACCCTCAGTTCGCGTGACTCGGGCCGCTAGGCCGGCTCCAGCAGCCCCGCCCGCTGGAACGATTCAAGCGCGCGATCGACCTCCAGGCGCGCCAAATCGGCCCGTTCGCCCTGGTTGGCGATGGGAACGCCGTCGCGGGAAAATTCCAATTCTCCTGCCGAGACGCGTTCGAGAAGCTTGCCGACCAGCGATTCTCGATCCCTCGTTCCATCCATGAGCGCAAGCAGGTAACGCTCGCCGTCGCTCAGAACATACGAATCATGGGTCAAGGTCACGACCGCGCTTTCGCCGGCCAGGGCGTCGATCCGGCAATGTCGGGGAGCGCGCGGCTGGGCCTCGATCGTAGAGGCCGCGCGGACGGGATCGACCCGGGCGTCGATCATCCCGCCCGTCAGGGTCAAGTGCAAAAGGTAGACAATCTGGCCGCGCGCCTCCCGCGCCTGGCCTGGATCCGAGCTGCCGCTCGCCTGCACGAGTTCGTCCAGCGTGCGACTGGCCGGATAGGCGCGGCTCAGGGCTTCAAGCGCGCGTCGAGCCGAAGGCGCGCCGACCGACAGCCTTTTATTGTCGGGTCCGATGAACCTGTGCGGGTCCGACGCTTTCGCCGTCTCGTCCAATGTCATGCGCCCGATGAAGTTTAGCCCCTCAATGCGGCCGCGATCGAGCGCGCGCGACACCGCTGGGGCGACCGCTTCATGGACAAGCAGGGAGCGGCGGAATTCCCGCCCCAGCAGCACGTCGATCATCTGCTCGGTTGGCAGCAAAGCCCCGCCGCAGGATTCGTTCAGCAGCCGGCGAAATTCGGGATCGAAGTTTTCCGGCAGGGACATCCACAGATCAAGGTCGCCCAGATAGGCGAGGCCGGCCCGGCCCGCCTCTTCGACGAACTGGCCGAACGTCTGCGGCTGGTTGTGCTCCTCGAGATATTCGTGGGCGAGATAGCTGTCAGAACTCCGTCTCCAGCCGCGCGGCCAAGCTGCAAAGGTTCGAAGCGTACGGACCCTTGACCCCGCTCCATCCCCGCAGCAGGGCGAGGAACGCCCGCGCGCCGGCGACTTGCGAAGCAAGATCGGGTAGGTGACGTACGGCGCCCGTCAGCGCGTCGCGCAGCGCCTGCTTGAGACGCCAGCCCGGCAGCGCGTTGTAGCTGACGTAAGCGATCCCTTCGGGCGAAAGATTCGCGGCGATCAGCCGCTGAATGGCCGCGCGCACCTCGAGCGGGACCCACGAATAGACGCCGTGACAGAGAATGTAATCGAACTTCTCCGCCCGAGGCGAGAAATCGACCAGATCGCCCTGAATCAGTTCGATGTTGGCGAGCCGATGCCTTTCGATGCGCGCCAGCCCTGCGGCGATTTGCGCCGCCGACAGATCGAGTCCGACAAACCGCGCGTCGGGATATTGCACGGCAAGCGGGATAATGTGCGCTCCCGACGCGCAACCGATCTCCAGAATGCGCGCCTTCGTCGGCGGCGGCGGCCTCAGTCCGAGCAGTTGCGCGATCATGGCGATATGCGCGGGATGGCTGCGGCGGCCCGGGTGCGAGTCGTAGGGCAATTCGTCGTAGCGCGCGGCAATGCGCGCATTGGCGCTCGCCGTCGCGATGGATGCGGCGTTATCCGTCATGCCCGCCTCCAGTTTAGACGCTCCGGTTGTGGTCGTCCGATCCTGCTCATCCTCCCTTCGCCGCCGGCCATGCCGCCAGCAGCGTGCTCAGCGCGGCGACGAAGGCGAGCGGCTGGTCGATCAGCACGTGATGTTCGGCCTCGGGGATCTCGGCATAGGGCGCACCCGGCCCGATCAGACCCAGCAGATAGGCGGCGTCCTCGGCGTGAAAGAGCTGGGACTTCGCGCCGCGAAAGAGCGCGAGCGGACAGCGCGCGGCTTTGACGAGCGGAATCGGGTCAGTCCGCTGGAACCGTTCCCAGAAATGCGGGTCGAAACACAGGGCCCAGCCCATCCCGCCATTGGCGTCCTCAATCTCGCGCGCCGAGCGCCGCGCGATGAAGTCGAGAATATAGAGATTATCGCAGGCCTGGGGCGGCGCGAGACGGAACCGGGCGACGATCGCCTCGAGCGAAGGCTGGATCCGGCGCGCCTTGGTCGGGCGAGGCGGAGAAGCTGGACGCTGGTTGTGCGGCGCGAAAAAGGGCGGATCGACCATCACCGCAGCGGCGAGTTCGGGGCCGAAATCATGCGCGAGCCCCACCGCCACCCGCCCGCCGAAGGAATGGCCGACCACGACCGGCGGCCCGGCGTCGAACGCGCCTCCCGCCCTGCCCGCCGCCCGCGCCTCGCGGACGAACTGCTTGAAATCATAAGCCGGGCGCCAATCCGAGCGTCCCATGCCGGTGAACGAGGAGGCGATCACGCGACGCTCCCGGGCGAGCAGCGGCGCGATAAACGACCACCAGTCGGCGTGGGCGGCGCCGCCGTGCAGCAGCATGAGGCCAGGCCGGCCGCGCTCGCCCCAGGCCAGGGTCTCGATCCGTGCGCCCTCAAATTCGACGAACGTCCGCTCCGGCTCCGCGGCGACTGCGCGCTCGAACCAGGTCGGCGCTGGCGGCTTGCGGCCGTGTTGGGCCGCAAGCGGCGCCATGTGGGGCGATTCGTTCAAGCCTGTGGACCCCCCCGCCTGCCTTAGGCGACTTCGAACAGCCCCGCCGCGCCCATGCCGCCGCCGACGCACATCGTCACCACGACATAGCGCGCGCCGCGTCGCTTGCCTTCGATCAGGGCGTGGCCGGCAAGTCGCGAACCGCTCATGCCGTAGGGATGGCCGACCGCGATCGCGCCGCCGTCGACGTTGAGCTTGTCGTTGTCGATGCCGAGCTTGTCGCGGCAATAGAGAACCTGGACCGCGAACGCCTCGTTGAGCTCCCATAGATCAATGTCGTCGATCTTGAGGCCGTGCGCCTTGAGGAGCTTCGGCACGGCGAAGACAGGGCCGATGCCCATCTCGTCCGGGTCGCAGCCGGCGACCGCGATGCCACGATAGATTCCAAGCGGCGCGAGATTGCGCTGGCTGGCGAGTTTCGCCTCCATCAGCACACAGGCGCTGGCCCCGTCCGACAATTGCGACGCGTTGCCGGCGGTGATGAAGGAACCCGGCTCCTTCATCCGCCGCCCGTCGGCGAACACCGGCTTCAGAGCGGCAAGGCCGGCAAGATTGGTGTCGGCGCGGATGCCTTCGTCGTGTTTGAGGGTCACTGCCTTGTCGGAGACGGCGCCGGTCGCCTTGTCGACGATCTTCATCACGCTCGGCAGCGGCGCGATCTCGGCGTCGAACCGGCCCGCGGCCTGTCCGGCGGCGGCGCGCGCTTGCGACTGAGCCGCGAATTCATCCTGGCGCTCGCGCGAGATCTTGTAGCGCGCCGCCACGATTTCCGCGGTCTCGAGCATCGACATGTAGATGTCGTCGCGATGCTCGACCAGCCACGGGTCGAGCGCGCGAAAGCGGTTCATCTTGTCGTTCTGCACCATGGAGATCGATTCGAGTCCACCGCCGACGGTGACGCTCATGCCATCCTCCACGATCTCTTTGGCGGCGATGGCGATCCCCATCAGGCCGGAGGCGCACTGGCGGTCGACCGACATGCCGGCGACGCTGGTGGGCAGGCCGGCGCGCAACGCCGATTGGCGCGCGACGTTGCCGCCCTGCGCGCCCTGCTGCAGCGCCGCGCCCATGACGACGTCGTCGACTTCGCCGCCTTCGACACGGGCGCGCGCGAGCGCGTTGCCGATGGCGTGGGCGCCGAGCGCCTGGGCCTGGGTATCGTTGAAAGCGCCGCGATAGGCCTTGCCGATCGGCGTTCGCGCAGTTGAGACAATGACCGCTTCACGCATGTTGGCTCTCCGGATTCACTATATTTCGCTTGCCGTCGCCCCGGCTCGCCCCGCTTGCGGGAGAAGGCGGCCGCAAAGCCCGTCGAAGGACGGCCGTTCCTTTGAACGCCCTCTGGCGGCGGATGGGGGCTTTCGCCACAAACAACACTATGGCTTTGAAAACGCGCCGCCTTCGTGCGCCAATTTCTCCAAAAGCGGCGCAGGCATGAAATCGTCGCCGAACCTCGCCTGGAACGCCCGCAACTTTTCAAGCACCGTCTTCAGCCCGACCGTGTCGGCGTAGAACATCGGGCCGCCGCGATAGACCGGCCAGCCGTAGCCGTAGATCCAGACGATGTCGATGTCGGAGGCGCGCTGCGCCTTGCCCTCTGCGAGGATTTTCGCGCCTTCGTTGATCATCGGATAGGTGCAGCGCTCGAGAATCTCAGCGTCGCCGATCGGGCGCTGCTCGACGCCTTTCGAGGCGGCGAAATCGCGGATGATCGTCTCGACATGGGCCGAGGGCTTGGCGTTGCGCGCCTCGTCGTAGTCGTAGAAGCCGGCGCCCGTCTTCTGGCCGCGCCGGCCCTCCTCGCACAGGATTTCGCGAATCGTCGACCGCTTCGAGGCCGCCGCCGACCAGCCGATATCGAGGCCCGCCAGATCGCTCATCGCAAATGGCCCCATCGGCATGCCGAAGTCGGTGATCACGCGATCGACGTCCCAGGGCGTCGCGCCTTCGAGAATCAGCTTCATCGCCTCGCGCTGGCGCTCGGCCAGCATCCGGTTGCCGACGAAGCCATGACAGACGCCGACGACGACTCCGACCTTGCCGATCTTGGGCGCGAGCTTGGCGACGGTCGCCAGAACCGGCTTCGACGTCTTCGCCCCGCGCACGATCTCCAACAGGCGCATCACGTTGGCCGGCGAGAAGAAATGCATGCCGAGCACGTCCTCGGGCCGCCTGGTCTTGGCCGCGATGGCGTCGATGTCGAGATAGGAGGTGTTGGAGGCGAGGATCGCGCCAGGCTTGGCAATCGCGTCGAGCCGCTCGAAAATGCTCTTCTTCAGCTCCATGTCTTCGTAGGCGGCCTCGATCACCAGGTCAGCGTCAGCCAGATCGCCGAAATCGAGCGAGGGCGCGAGCCGGCCCATCCGCTCCCCGACTTCGGGCATCGTCAGGCGTCCTTTCCTTGCGGTGTTTTCATAGTTTCGGCGGATGATCGAAACGCCGCGGTCGAGCGCCTCTTTCGAGGTCTCGATGATGGCGACGGGAATGCCGGCGCTGAGGAAATTCATCGCGATGCCGCCGCCCATTGTGCCGGCGCCGATCACGCCGACCTTCGCGATTCGCCGGGTCGGCTCGTCGGGCCCGATGTCGGCGATCCTTGCGGCCGCGCGCTCGGCGAAGAACACGTGCCGCTGCGCCCTCGATTGGGTGGTCTTAAGCAACGCCATGAACATCTCGCGCTCCTTGACGATCCCCTCGTCGAACGGCAGCTCGACCGCGTTTCTTACCGATACGATCGCCTTCTCCCACGCCTCGAAGCCGCGAAACTTTCTGGCGTTGGCCTTGCGGATCGCCTCGAAGATCTCCGGACGGCCGCGCGCGGCCTCGAGCTTGTCGGAGCGGTCGCGCACCTTGCGCAACGGCGCCTTCTCGGCGATCAGGCGGCGCGCGAAGGCGAGCGCGGATTCGCGCAATTCGCCTTCCTCGGCGAGTTCGTCGACGACGCCCCATTCCCTGGCCTCTCGCGCGCCGAAGGGCGAGCCGGACAGGATGACGTCCAGCGCCTTTTCGACTCCGATCAGACGCGGCAGGCGCTGGGTGCCGCCGGCGCCGGGGATGAGGCCGAGCTTGATTTCGGGCAGGCCGCATTTGGCCGAAGGGACCGCGATGCGGTAATGCGCCGTCAACGCCACCTCGAAGCCGCCGCCGAGCGCGGTTCCGTGAATGGCTGCGATCACCGGCTTCCCCGCGTTCTCGATCCGGTCGAGCACCTCCGGAAGATAGGGCGCGGCGGGGGGCTTGCCGAATTCGGAAATGTCGGCGCCGGCGATGAAGGTCCGGCCGGCGCAGATGATCACGATCGCCTTGACCGCGCCGTTTGCGTTTGCCGCTTCGACGCCGCGCTTGAGGCCGTCGCGAACGGCTTGCGACAGCGCGTTGACCGGCGGCGAGTTGATGGCGACAATAGCGACGTCCCCGTCGATCGTCAGCTCAGCGACTGGATTGATCGCGGCCATGGGGTTCCTCCGGCGTCGGCGCTAAGTTGAAGCCAAAAGATCGCTTGGCGCGCTGTGACGCCTCGCGACGCTGAACCTTATGTTTGAAGCAAGCCGCATCGCCCGGTCAACACCCGGGCGATCGGCCGGCGTTCGCCCTCGACGCTCATCACGGGCCCCAACGGCGCGCGGAGGCCGAAAAAAGTTGGCTCGATCCTGTAACCCGCCCGCATCCGGCGCGTATAGGCATTGCGGACGGGGAGATCGTCCCCAGATTCCGCTAACTCACGAGGTTGATGATGTTGACACGTCGAGCGGCTCTGAGCGGCGCGGTTCACGGCTTGGCTGCGGTCGCGGGCGCAAGTCTTCTGCCGATTCGGTCCGCCTGGCCCGCGATGGAGGGTCATATCGTCCACAGCGACGCGGAATGGCGCAAGCTGCTGACGCCCGCCCAATACGCGGTCCTGCGCGAGGACGGGACCGAGCCGCCATTTACCAGTCCGCTTCTGCATGAAGAGCGGAAGGGGATTTTCGCCTGCGCGGGATGCGGCAACGACCTCTTCTCCTCGGCGACCAAATTCGACAGCGGCACCGGCTGGCCGAGCTTCTGGGCGCCGCTGGACAACGCCGTCGACACAAAAGCCGACCGGTCATTCGGCATGACCCGCACCGCGGTGAGCTGCCGGCGCTGCGACGGCCACCTCGGCCATGTTTTCGACGACGGGCCGAAGCCGACCGGGCTTCGCTATTGCATGAACGGCGTTGCGCTGTCGTTCAAGCCGGCCTCGGCCTGAGGCGGGCCCACCTTAGGATCAAATCAGGAGTTCGGCCATGATTTCACGATTGACGAACCATTCCAGCAATTTGGCGCTAATCGCCGGCGCGTTGCTGATGGCTCTTGGCTTCGCCGCGACCCGATCGACCGCCGAAGTCGCGCGCGTCGTCCCGCCGCCCGCGGTCGACGAACCGGCGGGCGCTTCGACCTCCGAGGTCGCGGTCCTCGCCGGCGGATGCTTCTGGGGCGTGCAAGGCGTGTTCCAGCATGTCGACGGCGTGACCAGCGCGATCTCCGGATACGACGGCGGCGCCAAGGCGACGGCGCATTACCAAATGACCAGCACCGGCGAGACCGGTCACGCGGAGTCGGTCAAGATCACCTTCGATCCGCACAAGATCAGTTACGGGCAAATCTACAGGTGTTTTTCTCGGTCGCGCATGATCCGACCGAGCTCAACTATCAGGGGCCGGACGAAGGCACCCAATACCGCTCGGCGATTTTCCCGCAGAACGGCGAGCAGGCGCGGGTGGCGAAGGACTACATCGCCCAGCTCGACAACGATCACGCGTTCGGCGCCAAAATCGTCACCACCATCGAGCCGGGCAAGACATTCTACCGTGCCGAAGACTATCACCAGAATTTCCTGGCGCATAATCCGACCTATCCCTACATCGTCCAGAACGACCTGCCCAAGATCGCGAATCTGAAGCGGCTGTTCCCCGGTCTCTATCGCGCTGATCCGGTGCTGGTCGGCGCAGGTTCGTAGCAGGAGTGCGCGTCATTGCGAGGAGCGAAGCGACGAAGCAATCCACCGCACCGTTGGACTGCGGCTGTCGCCCCTTGGATTGCTTCGCAGACTTTGTTCCCTTCAATTTCGGCTATCCCCGATCACAAGGCCGATCTTGCCGAACTGACGGCCCGACTCGAGCCGGTCGAGCGCCGCGTGAATTTCGGCGAGCGGGAAGACCGCGTCGACATGCGGGATCAGACGCTTCTCTTCGACGAAGCCGATCATGTCCGCGAATTCCGCGCGCGTGCCGAGCGTCGAGCCGAAAATCTGCAATTGCCGGATGAAGAGCCGGCGCAGGTCGGCCGACGGATCGTCGCCGGTCGTCGCGCCGCAGGTGACGAGGCGGCCGCCGCGCACGAGCGATCGCATGGCCGCGGGCCAGACCGCCTTGCCGACATTCTCGATCACGACGTCGACGCCGCGTCCGTTCGTCAGCGTCATCACGCTTTCGACGATATTGCCGCCCGTATCATGGACCGTCTCGGCCGCGCCGAGGACGCGCGCCCGTTCGAGCTTCGTCGCGTCGCGCGAGGTGACGATCGTTCGTGCGCCGATCGCGTTCGCGATTTGCGTCGCCGCGAGCGAGACCGAGCCGCCGACGCCGAAGACGAGAACCGCCTCGCCTGGATCGAGGCGCGCTTTCGTCGCGATCATCCTCCACGCCGTGAGCCAGGCGACGCTGAGCGAGGCGGCCTGGACAAAATCGACGCTTTCCGGTTTGCGCAGGACGCTTCCCTCCGGCGCGCAGACATACTCGGCGAATGTCCCGTCGACCTGTTCGCCGAAAATGCGGCCCCTCATGCAGAGGACCTCCTCGCCTCGCCGGCAGAATTCGCACACGCCGCAAGGCTGCCCCGGATAGATGACGACGGGATCGCCGGCGCGGAAGCGCGAGCCGGCGTCCGCCTCCTCGACGACGCCGGCGCCGTCGAGCCCGAGGATGATCGGCAGCCGGTGGGTGATGCCCGCGCCGCTATTGCGCATATAGAGATCGACCCGGTTGAGACCGCCCGCGACCGTGCGGATCATGAGCTCGCCGGGCTTTCGCTCGGGGACGGGGATTTCGTCGAGCCGCAAAACTTCGTTGCCGCCATGGCCGTGAATGCGCGCCGCGAGCATTGTCATTGAACGTCTCCGGAAATCTGCGTGCAGAACTCGACTGCGGCGTCGAGCGTCGCCCGCGGCTGTTCGAGGTGAGGAGAATGTCGGCAGGCCTTCAGGACGACGTTGGCGACCGGCGCGGGCGTCCGCGCTTCGATCGCATGGATCTGCGCGATCGTTCCGTACTGGTCGTCTGCGCCTTGGATCAGCAGCGAAGGGATCCGCCAACGATCGACGAATTCCTCGATGTTCCAGGCCTTGAAGCCGGGATCGAGCCACGCCTCGTTCCAGCCGAGGAACGCGCTGTCGACATGGGCATGATATCGGGCGAGTTTTAAGCGAAGATCGCCGGTCTCGTAGGCGCGCTTCGCCTCGGCGATCGAGGCGAGGCCGGGCTCTTCAGTAAAGACGTGCGGCGCCATCAGGACGAGGCCCTCGACGCGCTCGTCCGCATGCTCGCCGGCGTAGATCGCGGCGATCGAGGCGCCGTCGCTGTGGCCGAGCAGGAGCCCCCGCCGAAAGCCGATAACGTCGAGAACCTGCGGCAGGCTGAAGCGGGCCTCGCGCGTCATGTAGTCGAGCGGACGCGGCAGATCGACCGGATCGGACTGGCCGTAGCCGGCGCGCGAATAGACAAACACGCCCCAGCCGGTCGCCGCCGCGAGCCTTGCCGGAAAGTCGCGCCACAGCGCGACGCAGCCGAGGCCCTCGTGCAGCATCACGATGGTCGGCGCCGCGCGGGGCGAAGGGCCAAAAGCGAGGGCCTCGAGACGCTTGCCGTCGGCGACGATGCGTCCGCCGGCGCCGTCCATCCAGGGGAAGACGCTCATTGTGTGTGGCCGTGCTTCGGTTGAAATCCCACGCTTCGCGCCCTCAACTCCAGATCTCGAAAGTGCGAGCGCGTTTCGCCGTTGAGCGCCTTCGCGGCGAACCTCTCACACGGCTGCACCTACCGAGGCGGCAGTCCCTCGAAGGTCGGCAACCCCTCCTGGATGCAGTTGAAGGCCTGTCGGTCGCTGGTGTTGATCGCCATTTGCGCCGCTCCGAACAGACTGGGGTCGTCGAGCGTTCCAGCCTTGAGGATGATGGCGCGAAGGCCAGGGCGGCGCGTGATGAGATGCGTGCCGCAATCTTCGCAGAACTCCCGTGTGACGGCGCGTTCGAGATCGTCGCGTTTGAACTGGCGAGGCGCCCCGCTCGTGTACCGGAAGCCCTCGGGCGGCATCAGCATGAACATGTTCGCCGCGCCGCCGGAGAAATATTGGCAGGGGCGGCAATGGCATTGCGCCCTCAGCATGGGTTCTCCCGCCGCCTCATAGCGGACCTTCCGGCAATAGCATCCCCCTTCCAATTTCATTTCGCTCTCCTGCCGCCGAGCCGGGTCCTGCCGGCATTGGCGAAACGCCAGTTAGATCTTGCTGGCCGAAAGTTGACCACGCCCAATTCCACGCTCCGAGCCCGAACGAGGGATCAAGCGTCAGTTTTCAAATTCGAGCTTTCGGCGTCGATCTTCAGCGCCCGGATCGCGTTCTCTTTCAGAATCAGATCATGCACCTCCGGCTTGAAGCCGGCTTCCCTGAAGTCCTTGATCCAGCGGTCGGGCGCGATCAGCGGAAAATCCGAGCCGAACAGCATCTTGGTCTTGAGCTGGCTGTTGGCGTACTGAACGAGCTGCGGCGGAAAATATTTCGGGCTCCAGCCGGAGAGGTCGATATAGACGTTAGGTTTGTGCAGGCAGACCGACAGCGCCTCGTCCTGCCACGGCCACGACGGATGGGCGATGATGATCGTCATGTCGGGGAAGTCGACGGCGACGTCGTCGATGTGGATCGGGTTCGAGTATTTGAGCCTGAGGCCCCCGCCGCCCGGCATGCCCGTGCCGATCCCGGAATGGCCGCTGTGGAACAGCGCCGGCAGCTTGTGTTCGGCGATCACCTCGTAGAGGTCATAGACCATGCGGTCGTTGGGGAAGAAGCCCTGCAGGGTCGGGTGAAACTTGAAGCCCTTGATGACGCCCGCCTCGATCAGCGCCCGCGCCTCGCGCACGCCCATTTTGCCCTTATGCGGATCGATCGAGGCGAAGGCCATCATCATGTCGGCGTTGGCGGCGGCGGCCTCAGCCACTTCCTCATTGGGGATGCGCCGGTTGCCGATCTCAAATTCGCTGTCGACCGTAAACATCACGAGCCCGATCTTTCGCTCGCGGTAATAGGCGACCGTCTCGGCGATGGTCGGGCGCTTGCCGGCCTTGAAATATTTGTTCGCGGCGTCCTCGTAGGGCTGCCAGAACGCGTCCGCCGGCTGCCGGCACGAGACTTCCGCATGCGTATGGACGTCGATCGCGACGAGGTCGTCGACCTTCATGGCGCGGCTCCTTCCTTCAGGCGCTCTGCGATCACGCGCGGCGAAGGGGTTTTGGCGTAGAGCTGTTCGACTGTCGCGGCCCGGAGCCTCAGCGCCACGCGCTGGTTGATCGAGCCCTTGTCGGTCATTTCTCCCGTGTCGAGCGAAGGCGGATCTTCGAGCAGGATGATGCGGGCGAAACGGCCCGAGCTGCCGCCCGCGGCCCTGTTGAAGGCGGCGAGCAGGTCGGCGAACTTCGTCCGAACGGCTTCACTCGCCAGAACTGCGGCGGCGTCCGGCTCGCCCTCCTGGCCGCCCGCCAGCTCGCGGCAGGCGGCGAGGTTCGGAACGACGAGCGCGGCCGCGTCGTCACGATCGTGGCCGGCCACCACGACGTCGCTGACATAGGGCGCGCAATGGGCGACGAACCTGGACCGCAACGGGCCGACGCTGACCCAGGTTCCGGTTGCGAGCTTGAAGTCCTCGGCCACCCGCCCGTCGAATAGAAAGCCCCGTCCGGGATCTTTGTCGTCGACGAAGCGCAGCGCGTCGCCGAAGCAATAATAGCCCTCCTCGTCGAAGGCCGCCTTAGTCAGTTCCGGCTGGCGCCAATAGCCGGGGGTGACGCTGGGGCTTCTGATCCGCGCCTCGAGCTTGCCGGCGTTGGGAACGAGCTTGATCTCGACGCCGGGATTGGGAACGCCGACGACGCCGGGCTGGCGCGCGCGCTCCGTCACGCTGATCGCCGACGGCCCGGTCTCGGTCGAACCAAACGAGGTCAGCATCGGAACGGCCTCGCCGACGGTCTCGCGCCCGAGCCGCTCATATTCCTGGCGCACGTGCGGCGAGAGCGCCGCGCCGGCGTAGCAGAAGGATTGCAGCTTGCCGAACAGGCTCCGGCGCAAGCCCTCGTCGGCGTGGAGATAGGGCAGCAGCATCTCGAAGCCTCGCGGCACGTTGTAATAGACGCTCGGCGACACCTCGCTTAAGTTTCTGACCGTCGCTTCGATCGCGCCCGGCAGCGGCCGGCCGGCGTCGATATAAAACGAACCGCCGTTCGACAGCACCAGATTGAAATTGTTGTTGCCGCCGAACGTGTGGCTCCACGGCAGCCAGTCGAGCAGCACCGGCGGCTCGGCGCCGTAGCTCGGATTGACCGCGCGGACCATCGCCTGGTTCGAGGTCATCATCGCTTGGGTGTTGATGACGCCCTTGGGGGCGCCGGTCGAGCCCGACGTGAACAACAGCTTGGCGATCGTCTCCGGGCCCGACCTTCGCCTGCGCGGCGTCGACCTTTGGCCCGGCCGGCGTCGCCAACAGCGCTTCGAGAAGGGTCGATGGGCGCGTGGCTGGCGGGTTGACCCGCGCGACCACCTCCACGTCCCCTGGCAGCGCCGCTTCGATCGCCGCCGCGAAGGGAGCGCCGTCGTCGACGAAGGCGAGGCCCGGCGTCAAGACGGCGATGATCGCCTTCAGCTTGGCGAAATCCTTGGCGACCAGCGAATACGGGGGCGAAATCGGCGCGTAGGGCACGCCGGCGATCATGGCGCCGAGCCCGAACAGCGCGTGGTCGACGCTATTTCCGGACAGGATCGCGACCGGCCGCTCGACGCTGAGCCCGCGGTCGATCAGGCCTTGCGCGATCCTGCGCGCCGCCTCGCGGGCTTGGGCGTAGGTCAGCTTGCGCCACTGCTCGCCCGAGCGCTCCGCGAGAAAGACCCGCTCGGGCGCGAGCCTGGCCCAATGGTCGAGCCAGTCGGTCATCGCGCGAGGATGCGCGCCCAAAGGATGGGGAGAACGCGCCAGCATGACGCCGTCGGCCCGGCGCTCCACGATCACATCTGGCGGACCGAAGGTCAGCTTGATACGCGCCATTGTCTCCTCCCTGGCCGCCGAGCGGCGTCCGGCGGCGTAGGCCGTCTTTCAACGGCAATGACAAGCAAAGACGCCCCGGGGATAAAATCAAGGGCGTGGCGCCGAAAACATCGAGCCGCGATCAGGGTTATGCGGTCATTTCCGGTTCAGGCGTCCTCCGCCGGGCGAGGTCTCGCAAAAAAAGACCGCCTCATGGGCGGTCTTCCAAAACAAAATGCTGCGGCCGGGGATCAGGCCGCCGAAGGAGCAGGCGTTCGCCCCTTCGCCTTACGATGCCCCACGAAACCCAGACCGGCGAAGCCGAGCGCCATCATCGCCCAAGTCGAGGGCTCAGGGGCGGCTGTAAAGGTCAGGTTGTATTGCGACGCTGGGCCGGCCCAGGCGGGGTTCCCTGGATAAGGATCCTGATAGTCGAGGATCGAGGTCGCGTCGGCGACGGCCGCGCCATAGATCATGTTGCCAGAGCCGCCGTCGCTCCAGATGTCGACCACGTCTCCATTCGCAAGCGTCAGCATCATGCCGTAATTGTCGAGGAAGCCGCCGGCGGGCACGTCCATGCAGGTCACCGGAGCCCCCGCGGCCGGGTAGAACAAATTATCGTAGGAGAGGAGTGCGGAGGGAGGCGCCGGGAATCCGGTTCCGGTCCACCAGCTGAAGCTGAACGGGATATTCTGATCGTTCTCGAAATGCGGCAGGTAGTTGTTGGCGACCAGTCCAGTGATCGCCACGTTTGAGATGCCGAGATTCGTGTCGGAAAAAGTCCCGGAAGAGACGTCCGTAATCGTCAGGGCGTTGGTCGGGTCGGCGAGCCCGAAATATCCCGGCGGCGGAACGCTGGCTGTCGTTCCAGTCCCGAACGCAGCGCCGGCATGTGGGTCAGGACCGACGTTGAATGTCCCGCTCGCGGAGATGCCGTCGCCACTGAGCGTGAAAGTGTATGCTTGTGCATCGGATGCAATGGCCAGCGTCCCGACCAAAGGCAGAATAGTCAAAATCATGCGTCTCACTGTGGCGTTCCCCATTAAGGCCGGCAATTCGCCGAGCTCGATTCGCCGCCCCATACGGCATTAGCCTACCTTGCCGCCCAAATTTGCCGCAGTCAATTGTGGCTAATCCAATCCGCCGTTTGGTCATGCCGCAGCGGCGCCGGCGACCGTCCGCGAACGGCCGATCGTGTTCACGGGGCCGAAATATCGACCTAAGGCTTCGTACGCTCGTGCGCGCTACTCTCAACTTCGCGCAAGGAACAGGCTTTCGGGCGGGCGCTTTTGGAGAGATGATGGCGCCGCTGTAAGGCCGACGCCGGCGCACGGCGTTCCGTGCAACCGGAACGCGTAAAAAAACGTGGAATATGCGGGAGGAAATGGAATGCGAACATTCATCGCAAGTCTGGCCCTTGTCGCGCTGTTTGTCGTCTCGGGATGCTCCAAAGGATCTCAGGGACCGTCCGGACCCCAGGGGCCTGCGGGGCCGCAAGGACCGAAGGGCGATACCGGCGCCGTGGGGCCGGCGGGGCCGCAGGGGCCGAAAGGCGAGATGGGCGCCGTGGGACCGGCGGGGCCGCAGGGACCCAAAGGCGAGACGGGCGCCGCGGGACCACCGGGGCCGCAGGGGTCCAAGGGCGAGACGGGCGCCGTGGGACCGGCGGGGCCGCAGGGACCGAAAGGCGAGACGGGCGCCGCGGGACCGCCGGGGCCGCAGGGGCCGAAAGGCGAGACGGGCGCCGCGGGACCGCCGGGACCGCAGGGGCCGAAAGGCGAGACGGGCGCCGCAGGACCGCCGGGACCGCATGGGCCTCAAGGCGCGATGGGCGCCGCGGGACCGATAGGTCCGCAGGGGCCGCACGGACCCCAAGGCGCGACGGGCCCCGCCGGTCCCGCGGGGGCGCCTGGAGCCGGAACTTCCCTTCGGGCCATTACCGGTCAAATGAAGGCCGCGTGCGGCGGCCAAGAAATCATGATCAGCGCCTACTGCACAGGCGAAGGCAGCACCTTGCACGTCGACGGAACCACCGGCGCGAGTTGTGAAGGCCCGCCGAGCAATACGGTCGTGGTGGTCTGCGCAGAGCGGTAAACGGCAAGACGGGGATCGGGCGGATCGCTCTCGACCACTTCGCCGCCGGTCTTTCCGCCTTCCGCGCAGGAGGGCGCGCCGGCTGAAACGCCGGTCGCTATTGGCGACCGGCCGCCTCGAGCGCGATCGTCCTAAAGTTACGGGCCGGACATCGCTCTCGATGCGGCGAAAGCGGGAGAGAACGGAGTTGCTGGAGAGCTATCGCTTCGGCGGCAATCGTGTCAGGGTCTATTGACTGTTTCAGGGAGGCATTCATGCGCACCGTTGCGTTCAAGGCCGGAGACACGATCATCCGCGAGGGCGACGACGGCGATACGGCGTTCTTCATCGTAACCGGATCGGTCGAGGTCAGCGTCGGGCGAGGGGCCGCGGCCAGAACCGTCGGCATGCTGAGCACGGGCGAAGTGTTCGGCGAGATGTGCCTGATCGACCCCGGGCCACGGTCGGCCACGATCAACGCGGCGACCGACGTCGAATGCCTCGCCGCCACCTACGAGGAGTTCCTCTCTTCGATCGAGGACTACCCGGAACGCGCGGTCGGATTCATGAAGACGCTGGTCAAGCGGCTTCGGCAGATGAACGAACTGATGGAGAATGTGGGCCCCGATCGCCGCGGGCTTCGGGTGAGGATTCACGATTGGCGGAAGTCCGTGGAGCCGATCGAGTTCAGGCCCGAGGTCTCCGCCCTTTCCTGGACCATGCTGTGGTGACGGCGCCGAAGAATGTGAGGCTTTCCTTTATTGGCGCTCCGCATCGGTCCCCGCGCTGCGCGAGGAGCCGCGCGGAACGCCAAGGGCGAAAGACTTGCCTCACGCGCGCGGCTTCGCCTTGATCGCGCGGGCGAACAACGCCTCTTCCATCCGCTCGGCGATCTCACGCAGGTAGGGGTTGCGCGCCTCGCGGCCCGCCCGGCCCGAATCGAGGTCGGCTTGAAACCCGTCGCGCTGCGGCCAGTGCTCCGAGAGCAGCTCGAAGCCGGCGTCCTCGATCGTCTCCACCGCTCGGGCGAATTGCGACTCCGAGCGCCCGACCTTCGACAGCACCAGCACCAGGCGCCCCTCGGCGCCGCGCCGGGCGAGCCTGCGCGCCAACGTCAGCGTCGGCCTCAGATCGTCCTGCGACACGCCCGTCGGCAGGAACACGACCTCGCTGTCCTCTGCGATCTCGGTCGACAGGCCGTCGGCGAGGCCGCGCGTGTCGACGACGATGAAATCGACCGAATCGTCGTCCCGCCGCAACTTTTTCAGACTCTTGAACGCCCGCGTCTCGACCTCGGGCTCCAGGCTCGAGCGCAGGCGCAACGCGCTCCATTCGACGCAAGTCAGCTGATCGAGATCGAAGTCGGCGAGCAGGGTCTTGCGGCCGCGGTTGATCGCCCCGACCGCCAGCAGCCGCGCCAGCGCGCTCTTGCCCACGCCGCCCTTCTGGCTGACGAACGACACGGTAGTGCGTGCGGTCGGCTTTGTCATATCCGGAGCACTTCCCAGCGCCCGTCAGGCTGACGCCGCTCAAGCGCAAAGGGCAAGGGCGGGCCGCGTGGCTTTCGCTCATGCTAACCGCCCGGACGGCGATGGCAAGAGCGCCAGACGCCTTGTTAGCGCAAATTAGGAATGTCCCCTTTTCGCAAATTAGGAATGTCCCCTCTGGATTGAGCGGGGGCGTTGATGGCGGCGGGGGCATTGGCGATGAGCGGGCGGGAGCGCGAAAGACTTGTTGTGATCGCGCAGGTCTGTGGCAAGCTTCTCAGCCAAGGCGCGGCGGCGGAGCGGCTTGGGATTTGCGTTCGGCAGGTCAAGCGGCTTGTTCGGGCCTATCGTGCCGAGGGCGACGCAGGGCTTGTGTCGCGCCAGCGCGGGCGGGCCTCGAACCGTCGGCTGGCGCCGGGCGTCGGCGAACGGGCGAGCGAACTGCTCGGCGGCAAGTATCGTGATTTTGGTCCGACGCTGGCCTGCGAGAAGCTGGCGGAGCTTGAAGGGATTGTCGTCTCGCGCGAGACGATCCGACGGCTCCAGATTCGGCATGGCTTATGGAAGCCGAAGCGGCGGCGTCACAAGCGGGTGTTTCAATTGCGCGAGCGGCGGCCGCGATTTGGCGAACTGATCCAGATCGACGGCAGCCCGCATGACTGGTTTGAAGGGCGCGGCCCGCGCTGCACGCTGATCGTGTTCATTGACGATGCGACGGGGTGTCTGACGGCGTTGCGCTTTGCCCCCGCGGAGACGACGCGCGCCTACCTTGGCGCGCTCAGGGACCATGTTCTCGCGCATGGCTGTCCGGCAGCCTTCTATTCGGATCGGCACGGCATTTTTCGGGTCAACGCCAAGGACGCCGCCGGCGGCGACGGCAAGACCGAGTTCGGCCGCGTCAGCGAGCGTTTGCGCATCGAACTCATCAACGCGCTCACCCCGCAGGCCAAGGGCCGCGTCGAACGGGCCAACCAGACGTTGCAGGATCGGCTGGTGCGCGAGATGCGGCTCAGGGGGATTTCCTCGATTGAGGAGGCGCAGGCCTTCACCCCCGCCTTCATCGCCGCGTGGAACGACAAGTTCGCCGGGCCGCCGCGCGGCAGCCAAGACGCCCATCGTCCTTGGACCAAGGGCGCCGATGCGCTCGAGGAGGCGCTGGCGCGGCGCGAGGAGCGCCTCCTGTCCAAAGCCCTGACGTTCAGCGTCGGCGGCGCCGTCCATTGCGTCAAGACCAGCGGCCCCGGCATCGCCATGCGCGGGGCCAAAATAATGCTGCTGCACTTGCCCGATGGCTCCATCCGGCTGCGCTACAAGGATCGCGACTTGCAATACACGCACGTCAAATCCTCGCCCCGGCCAAGCCCCGCCGAAGATGAAAAAACCATCGACGCTCGCATCGACGCCGTCCTGGCCGCACGCCGTGACGACAACCCAACCGCCGAGCCCACAAGGGCGTGGATAACGGGCGGGCTCGCTACGGCGCCATTGACAGCGCGCGTCGCCCGCCCGTTACCCACCCCCACTCAACCAGAGCGCCAAAGGGGACATTCCTATTGCGCGCAATCAGGGGACATTTCTATTGTGCGTTGACAGAGCGCCAGACGCCTTGGCGACGGGAAACGCCGCTCAGCCGAAGTCCTCCATCTCGAACAGCTCGCGGATCTCGATCTGCGAAGGTCCCGGCATCGGATTGGGGCAGCGCTTGACCCAGTCGATCGCCTCCTCCAGGTCCTTGACCTTCCATATCCAGTAGCCGGCCGCGAGTTCGCCGACGTTCGGGAACGGCCCCCTGGTCACGCTGCGATCCGCGCCAGAAAAGGCGACTCGCGCCCCCTTTCGCGTGTCCTTCAGCCCACCCCCGTCGACGAACAAGCCGGCGTCGATCAGTTTCCGATTGAACGCGCCCATGTCCGCCATCAGTTGGGCGCTCGGCATCTTGCCGGCCTCCGAATCCGCGGTCGCCTTGACGATCACCATGACCCGCATCGCGTTCCCTCCCGTGGTCTAGCGCGTCGGCGAAACCATCGCGAACATCGCGCCCTGGGGATCGAGGCCGTTGATAATCCAGCTTCCACCCGGAACTTGCATGGGTCCGTTCACGACCTGGCCGCCTGCGGCCTTGACCCTCTCTTGGGCCGCGCCGATCGCATCGACATTGATGTAATAGAGCCAATGCGCGGCCGGTTCTTGGGCCATCTTCCTCATCATGCCGCCGGCCTGCCGGCCCTTGGTGGTGAAAATTTGATAGGTTCCCATCGAACCCATGTCCATCGCCTCGCCCTTGGTCCAGCCGAACAGACCGGAGTAGAAGGCGAACGAGGTCTCCGGATCGCCGCCGTGCAGTTCGTGCCAGCCGACATGGCCGCGCCCAGCCGGGTCCTGCGCCGGCCCCTCATCGCTATTGCCCCTGAACAGAATGAACCCCGCGCCATCCGGATCGCTGGCGACGGCGAAAGTCCCGACATTGGGAATCTCGGTCGGCGGCCGATGGATCGCGCCGCCGGCGGCCTTGACCTTGTCGGCGTAGGCCTTCACGTCGTCGACAGCGATATAGCCCATCCACGCCGGACGCACGCCCATCTTCGCGGCGTCCTCGGGAATCGGCATCAACCCGCCGACCGTGGCCTCGCCGGCCTTAAGCAGCGTATAGCGCTGGGCGTTCATGGTGTTGGGGGCGAGCGTCCAGCCGACCGCCTTGCTGTAAAACGCCTCAGCTCCGGCGAGGTCGTTCGACATTTGATCGTACCAGATGAATGCGCCGATGAGGCTCGATTCGGATGGATTGGCCATGAGGTTCCTCCTTCAGTTCGGCCCGAAGGCCTGTTGCAAACGGTCGAGGTCGAGCTTCTTCATCGTCATCAGGGCGCGCATGAGGCGATCGACGCGTTTGGAGTTGGAGCTCAGAAGCAGAGCGGGCATCGCGCGCGGAACAATTTGCCAGGAGACGCCGAACTTGTCGGTCAGCCAGCCGCATTGGCCGGGCTCGCCGCCATCGGAGAGCCTCTCCCACAACACGTCGACCTCCGCCTGATCGTCGCAATTGACGATGAGCGAGAGCGCGGGCGTGAACTTGAATTGCGGCCCGCCGTTCAACGCCAGAAATTCCTGGCCGTCGATCTCGAACAGACAGGTCATCACCGCGCCTTCGGGGCCGGGGCCGGCCTCGCCGTAGCGCGTCGTCGACAGGATTCTGCCGTTCTTGAAGATCGACAGATAGTGGGCGACCGCTTCCTCGGCGTTGAAATCGAACCACAGGCAGGGCGTGAATTTCTGCGCGCCAGTCATTGACGTCTCCTTGCGCCATGAACGCGCTCGGACGCCGGGCGTTCCGCCGCCCCGTCCGAGAACAAGTTTTCGAGATAGCGCCGCAGATGATCGAGGCAGTCGGCGGCGATATCGGGGCTCCGCTTGGCCTTTGCGAGAACGAACGCGCCCTGAATCACCGCCTGGGCGAACAGCGCCAGACTCTGCGGGGTCCATTCGGCGTCCGGCGCATGGAGCGCCTTGGCTTCGGCGATGTCGGCGCCGAGGCGCTCGGCGTGCTCGCTGATGTAACGGTCGCAGGCCTGGCGGATCGCCGGATGGGTCTCGTAGGCCTCCTGAACCATGGTGCCCAGCAGGCAGGTGAACTGCGGCAATTCGCCCTGAAGGATCGCCTTGCGGAACTCGACATAGCCGAGCACGCGCGCGGCGGGGTCGGCAAGCAGACGATACGGGGCCGCGTCGAACAGCGCGTCGGCTCTGGCGGCGAAATGCGCCGCCGCAGCGATCGCGCAGGCTTCCTTGCTGGCGAAATGATGGAAAAACGCGCCCTTGGTCAGACCGGCCTCGGCGCAAATGTCCTCAACCCGCGCGGCCGAATAGCCCCTGGCCCGGATGACATGCACAGCCGCGTCGAGCAACCGTTCGCCCGACGCCAGGGCCGACGCCGCCTTGCTGGACTTCGCCGTCGCCGCCATGGCCTCCCTTCCGTTTCCTCGCATTCGACAACATCGTAATACCAACCAGTCGGTATATTGTCAAGGCGCGGCCGGAGGCGGCGGTCGTCCTGTCCCAGGCCTACACGGGCTCGCGGGCCCGCAATTTCGGGCGGACAGCGCCTCACCTTTTCTCGGTTTCCGTGATGAACGCCTGCAGCAGGGCGTCGAAGGCCTGCGGCGTCTCCCACTGCGGCGCATGGCCCGCGCCGGGGATCGTTTGCACCGCGCCGCGCCACAGGGTCGGCATGGTCAGCGAGGCGAAATAGGCGCCGTTGACCAGTTGCTCCTCGGCCCCGTGCAGAACGGCCAGCGGCGCCTTCAGATCGCGGACGACCGCGACCTCGTCGCGATAGAAGCCGGCCGCGACGCTGGCGCCGAGAAGCTTGCGCGCGCGTCCGTCCGTCCGCAGCGCGTCCTCGACAAAGAACGGCGGAATGTCGGCGAAGCCGGGCTTGAACATCGAGGCGACAAGGGCGGCCGCCTGGTCGCGGTCGATGCGCTCGGCGAAGACCGTCCCCATCGCCGGATTGGCGAGGAACGCCCCGCCCATCGCGGCCGGGAAGCCGAGCGGCGGCGTCCCGAAGATCGCGAAGCCCCCTGCTTCCGGAAGATCGGGCGCCATCTCGAGCACGACATGGCCGCCCAGGCTCCAGCCGACGAAGCGCGCGGCGGCGAGCCCCAGCGCGTCCACGGCCGCGCGGACGGCGCGCGCATGGCCCGGCAGCGAATAGGCGCTCGGGTCCCCGGCGTTCTCCGAGGCGCCGTAGCCGGGAAGATCGATTGCGACGAGCCTCAATCGTTCGCCGAGCGGGCCGTCGAGCTGGCGCGAAAACGCGCGCGACGACGACGAATTGCCGTGAATGAGAACGGCTGGTGGACCCTGTCCGCCCGACTCGCGCACCGCGACCGCGCCATTCGGCGTTCCGACCATGCGAGTTTTCATCTGGTCTCCAATCGCAGCGTCACTATAGACCGCCCGACGCAGCCGAAAAAGTGCGCCGCCCTTCCCTCGACCCGGCTATTCGTGGTATCCGGCGGCGCAACCGGACGGGGAGGGACGCGCGCCGCGCAGTCGCGATCCCGCTATTTCGAGTTTGACGGACTAAGCAGGGATTCGTTGGCAATCCGACGAATCCCTGCTCAGAGTCCATTGAAGAAGCAGGATTTTATCGGAAAACCGGTGGCCACTTTTCCGAAATCCTGCTTCGGCGGCCGCGCCGTCCCGCACGCCCGCCAGAAAAGTCAGTTCACGCCATGAAGCTCCGCAACGTCGCCATCATCGCTCACGTCGATCATGGCAAGACCACCCTCGTCGACCGCCTGCTCCAGCAGTCCGGCGCCTTTCGCGATAACCAGCGGGTCGCCGAGCGGGTGATGGATACGGGCGATCTCGAGCGCGAACGCGGGATCACGATTCTCGCCAAGGCGACGTCGGTGGTGTGGAAGAACGTGCGGATCAATATCGTCGACACGCCCGGCCACGCCGATTTCGGCGGCGAGGTCGAGCGCATCTTGTCGATGGTCGACGGCGCGATCGTGCTCGTCGACGCCGCCGAGGGGCCGATGCCGCAGACCAAGTTCGTCGTCGGGAAGGCGCTGAAGATCGGCCTCGAACCCATCGTCTGCGTCAACAAGGTGGATAAATCGGACGCGCGGCCGGGCGAGGTCGTCAATGAGGTGTTCGATCTCTTCGCCGCGCTCGACGCCACCGACGAGCAGCTCGATTTCCCCATCATCTATGGCTCGGCCAAGCAGGGCTGGATGGCCGCCGCGCCGGAAGGCCCCAAGGACAACATGGCGCCTCTGTTCGATCTGGTGCTCGAGCGCGTCGAGCCGCCGAAGGTCGGCGCCGGCGGGTTCCGCATGCTGGGCACGCTGCTCGAGGCCAATCCCTATCTCGGGCGCATCATCACCGGCCGCGTCTTCTCCGGATCGGTCAGGACCAACGCCCCGGTCAAGGTGCTCGACCGCAACGGCGATCTGGTCGAACAAGGCCGGGTGTCCAAAATCCTCGCCTTCCGCGGCATCGAGCGCTCGCCGATCGAAGAGGCGGTCGCCGGCGACATCGTCGCCATCGCCGGTCTCGAAAAGTTCAACGTCGCCGACACCTTGTGCAGCCCGGAGGAAGTCGAGCCGCTGCACGCTCAAGCCATCGACCCGCCGACCCTGTCGATGACCTTTTCCGTCAACGACAGCCCGCTCGCCGGCGCCGAGGGCGACAAGGTGACGAGCCGCGTCATTCGCGACCGGCTTTACAAGGAGGCCGAGGGCAATGTGGCGCTGAAGGTCGAGCCGGCCTCGAATTCGGACGCCTATGTCGTTTCCGGACGCGGCGAGTTGCAGCTCGCGATTCTCATCGAAACCATGCGCCGCGAGGGCTTCGAACTCAGCGTCTCGCGTCCGAAGGTGCTCTACCGCCGTAACGACCGGGGCGAGATTCTGGAGCCGATCGAGGAGGTCGTGATCGACGTCGACGAGGAGCATTCGGGCGTCGTCGTGCAGAAGATGAGCGAGCGCAAGGGCGAGATGATCGAGATGCGCCCCTCGGGCGGCGGGCGCCTGCGTCTGGTGTTCCTCGCGCCGACCCGCGGCCTGATCGGATATCTGGGCGAACTGCTGACCGACACGCGCGGCACGGCGATCATGAATCGCCTCTTTCACAACTGGGGCGAATGGAAGGGCGAGATCGCGGGCCGTCGCAACGGCGTCCTGATCTCCAACGACGCGGGCGAAGCGGTCGCTTACGCGATGTGGAACCTCGAAGACCGCGGGCCGATGATGATCGAGCCGGGCTGGAAGGTCTACCAGGGCATGATCGTGGGCCAGCACAACCGCGACAACGATCTCGAAGTCAACGTCCTGAAGGGCAAGAAGCTCACCAACATCCGCACCCATTCCAAGGACGAGGCCGTTCGCCTGACCCCGCCGATCCAGATGACGCTGGAGAAGGCGCTCGCCTATATCCAGGACGACGAGCTGGTCGAGGTGACGCCGAAGTCGATTCGCCTGCGCAAGGGCCTCCTCGACCCCAACGACCGCAAGCGCGCGGAGCGCGCCAAGGCGAACGAGAGCGCGATCTATGGAGCCTGATGGAAACGGGCCCCGGATGCCGCGCAATCGCTATCACGCAGGCCCCGTCACCGACCATTTCGACGGCGTTCGCTTCTTCAACAATTCGCCGCCGACACGCGACAGGGGTCTTGGGGATCTCCTGCGCTGGCGTCGGACCTCCCGGCCCGCGCCCTGGCCGGCTGAGGCGCCGGTTGCGATGGTCATGCCAGTCGCGCGAAGCGCCGCAACGCGCATCACCGTCGTCGGCCACGCGACCGTTCTCATTCAGACCTGCGGGCTCAACATCGTCTCCGACCCCGTCTGGTCCGAGCGGGCCAGCCCTCTCTCCTTCGCGGGTCCAAAACGAGTTTCTCCCCCTTCCATCGCCTTTGACGACCTGCCGCCGATCGATTTCGTTCTCCTCAGCCACAACCACTACGACCATTTTGACGTCGGCACCCTCACCCGCCTTGTCCGGCGTGACGATCCTGTCATCCTCACGCCGCTCGGCAACGACGCCATCGTGCGCCGATCGATTCCCCGTGCTCGTCTTGCCGGAGGCGACTGGTGGGATCGTCGTCGCATCGCCGATGACGTCGAAGTCGCTTTCGTTCCGGCCCAGCACTGGTCTGCGCGCGGCGCCTTCGACAGGCGCATGGCGCTTTGGTGCGGCTTCGTCGTGCGAGCAGGCGGCGAACTGGTCTATTTCGCGGGCGACACCGGCTACGGTGACGGCAGCGTCTTCGACGCCATACGGCACCGCATCGGGAGCCCCGACGTGGCTTTGCTGCCGATAGGGGCGTATGCGCCGCGCTGGTTAATGGCCGAGCAGCACGTCAACCCCGAGGAAGCGATCATGATCTTCGAGGCGCTGCAAGCCCGGCGCGCCATCGGCATTCACTGGGGCGTGTTTCGTCTCAGCGACGACGGGTGGGCCGAACCGCGCGAGACGCTGGCGCGCGCGCTGGCCGAACGGGACATCGAACCGTGGCGCTTCCCGGCGGGCGGGCCGGGCTATGTCTGGAACGCTGATCCGCAAGAGCCCGCTGAACGGGATTGAAGTCAAAACAGTGACCCTTGGTCCCTCGCTTGCGCAGGCGACCGGGCGGCCGCCCGAATATCCGCACCCATTCCAAGGACGAGGCCGTTCGCCTGACCCCGCCGATCCAGATGACGCTGGAGAAGGCGCTCGCCTATATCCAGGACGACGAGCTGGTCGAGGTGACGCCGAAGTCGATCCGCCTGCGCAAGGGCCTCCTCGACCCGAACGACCGCAAGCGCGCCGAGCGCGCCAGGGCGGCGGAGGGAGCAGCGTGAGGCGCCCGGCGAATCCTTCTCCCGCCGCGTCGCCCGTGACCTCCTTGGAGCGCCGGCCGTGGCGGGACCGCCTCGCGCGCGTCAGGCGCACAACGATCCGAGCGGCTTGCGCCCGCCACAATGGCGCGGCAACATCGGGGGACTCTCAATCGCGAAGGTCGCCATGTTTTCGTCCGCCACACGCCCGCTTCCGCCATACCGCAACTACAGCAACGCCGAACTGATCGCCGACGGCGCGGTCCATGCCGCGGCGCTGGTCGCCGGCGTCATCGCCTTTTCGGTGCTGTTCCAGAAGGTCGCGATGCACGGGAGGCTGAGCGACGGCGTAGCGATGGCGGTCTACGCCGCCGGCTTTTTTCTGCTGTTCGGATTTTCCTGCGCCTATAACATGGCGCCGCCCTCGGCGACGAAAAGGCTGCTGAGGCGTTTCGACCTCGCCTCGATCTATCTGATGATCGGCGGCACCTACACAGCGCTCCTCTCGCAAGCCCGCTACGCGCCATGGGTGGTCGCGCTCGTGGCGGCGGTGTGGACCGGCGCGCTCGCCGGCGCGTCGATCAAGCTGTTTCTGCCGGGGCGCTTCGACCGCCACGCGATTCTGCTCTATCTCGCGCTCGGCTGGTCGGCGCTGATCGCGGTCAAGCCGCTCGTCTCGGCGTTGCCGGCGGGGACGCTTGCGCTCGTGTTCGCCGGCGGGGCGATCTATTGCGTCGGCGTGGTGTTCCATCGCTGGGAAAGTCTCAAGTTCCAGAACGCGATCTGGCACACTTGCGTCACGGCCGCGGCCGCGTGTCACTTCGCCGGCGTTCTGCAGGCGGTCGGGCGCTGAATTGGCGCAGCGCCGGACCGGGACGCCGCCGCCGCTTCCTGGTCGCGGATCGAATCCGCTTTTCCGGCTCGCGGCGCGATTTGGCGGGCGAAGCGGGTCGGCTGCGAGACTGTTCAGCTCCCGCTCGACGTTCGTCGCCGGCGACAGGCCTGCGGCGCGCCCTTCTCATGCAGTTCGTTTGTGATAAAGTGAAATCCTCGAATCGAGCAGGGGCGGCGCGATCGATCTGCGATATGGGCTATCGACAAGGAGCATCGTCATGACGAATTCGCTTTCCCTGGGGCTCGGACCCACTCCGGAGCTCGCCCCGCTGCACGCGAAATGGGGCTGGATCGTCGCCCTCGGAGTCGTCTATCTCGTCGCCGGGTTCATCGCGCTCGGCAGCGTCGTCAGCGCGACCCGGGCCACCGTATTCGTGGTCGGCATCATGATGGTGATCGCCGGCGTCGCCGAGGTCATCAATGCGTTTCAGATCAAGACCTGGGGCAGGTTTCTGTTCTGGCTGGTGCTTGGAATCCTCTACGTCATCGCGGGCTTTGTCGCGTTCGAGAACCCGTTGCTCACGGCGGTGTGGCTGACCCTCATTCTCGGCGTCGCGCTGCTTGCCTCAGGCCTGATGCGCATCTTTCTCGCCCTCAACATGAAACACGGATCGCCCTGGATATGGGTCGTCGTGTCCGGCGTGATCACGCTGCTTTTGGGCCTGATCATCCTTGTCCATTGGCCGATCTCATCGCTCTGGACGCTCGGAATCTTCCTCGGCGTCGACCTCATCTTTGCCGGCGCCGGCTGGATCGGCATGGGCATGGGATTGAAGCAGGCGGCCGCCTGACCGGGATTGTCGGCGGCTTGCGCCTTCTGAAGCGTCGAAGCGTCTGCGACGGACCAATGCGCGGGACGCCGCGCGAGGTGAACATGGCGCGTTCAGGCGATTCGACCGCCGTTAAGGGAGGAAAATCGACGTGCGAACGATTTATCTGGCGATCATCGTCATCTTTGTCGCCGTTCTGATCATCTTCCTGTTCCAGAACACCCAGTCCGTCAGCGTGGCCTTCCTCACCTTGGCCGTGAGCATGCCGCTCGCTGTTCTCGTCTTCGTCGTCTACCTCCTGGGAGCGGCGACCGGCGGCAGCCTGTTCGGGCTTTTGCGGCGGTCCTACTCAGCTTCGTGGGGATCGCCGGGCGGCCATCGCTGACCAGTCGGAAGCAAGCAGGATTTCGGAAAAGCGGCCACCGGCTTTCCGACAAAAATCCTGCTTATTCAAGGACTTTTAGCGGCCGCGCGTTGGGCGTCGGTGAACGTATCGAGTTTGTGGACCAGGCGTTCGGCGTGGACCCAGCACAGGCCATGCTGGCCGACATTGAACTGGCCGGCGTCGTCGCTGACGACCACGGTGTCGGTGAGCAAGCCATGCGCCTTGACGCTGCCCCACAGAGCGCCCTCGGTGGCGATCAGCACGGGATCGGGATGGACCTTCAGGGCGGCGACGCCGAGCCGCTCCAGATGAGCGTTCCAGGCCGCGCGATCGGCGAAGACGCGATTCTCATGCTCGCTCAGGCGGGCGATGACGGGGCCGGCGAGCGCGCGGGCGCGCATATAGGCCATGGCTTCGTCATTGACGATGTAGTCGCCATGCCCGGCGCGCAACAGTTCGAGGAAGTTGAGGCGCCTCTTTGAACCGGTGGTCCCGAACCAGGTGAAGTGCGGGTTGCCGATCTGGGTGCAGAAGCCGTTCTTGGCCTTGTGGCGCGCCCCGGTGTCGTCGACCGTGATCCACGCCGCGTTGGTCAAGCCGGCTCGCAGCACGGCGCGGGCTTCGTCCAGGAAGCTCTGCTTGCCGGCGATCAGCAGGCGAACGATCTGCCGCTTTGAGATCACGACGCCGAACCCGCGCAACAGCGTGACCAGCCGCGCCGCCGTGACCTGTCCCTGATGATATTGGGCGAGCACGAAGCGGCGCAGTTCGGGTCCGAAATGACCTTCGACGCCCGCCGGCAAGGGCGCCATCACCGTCTTGCCGTCCGGGGTCCGCCAGCATTGCCGGCGAAAGCAGGTCACATGCGAGCGGATCATCAGATCCTGAACCAGATAACTCGCGTAGCCCTTGAAACGCGAGCGGGGCGGCGCATCGACCTCGAGCTTGCGCTCCTCGTCGATCACCAGCTTCGCGCGCGTGCCACCGCGCCGGCGCTCGCCCGACGGGTCCGACGGTTGCGCCTCGCTCGCCTTTTCCATGCCGCTCGGTTTGACGTTCGCCTTGATGTCCGGCCGACCAGGCCCGCCCTTCCGGCCGTTCGTCGGTGGGCAAACGAATGGCTGCTTAAGGCGAGGCGTCGGCGGACAGTCTCCGCGGTCGGGATCCGAAATCGACATCGCTTGCCCGACGCGGCGACTTGGGCCAAGGCTTTCGGGGTGGCCCGGCGGCGCTCCCCATTCAGCATTTTGGCCCGCGCGTTTGGCTGGACCGGGTTGGCGCTGATTTGCGTCTTCGCCGCGCTCGTCGCGCTCTACGCCGTGGCGCCGCCGGTTTCGACGCTGATGCTGGCCCGCAAAATCGAGGGCAAGAGCTACCAGCGCATCGTCGTGCGGCTGAAGGACGTCTCGCCGGCGGCCGTCGCGGCGGTGGCGGCGTCGGAGGACGCCACATTCTGCCGCAACGACGGGGTCGACTGGGACGCGCTCTATGAAGTCCTGGACCGCAGGGGCTTCCCCAGACGCGGCGCCTCGACGATCACCATGCAGACGGCGAAGAACCTGTTTCTGTGGCCGGGCCGCTCGGTCATTCGCAAGGGCATAGAGATCGGCATGGCGCTGGTCCTCGGCGAGGTCTGGTCGAAGCGGCGCACGATGGAGATCTACCTCAACATCGCCCAATGGGGCGACGGGCTCTTCGGCATCGAGGCGGCGGCGCGGCGCTATTTCCACAAGAACGCGAGCCAGCTTGACGCGCGCGAGGGGGCGCTGCTCGCGACCTCGCTGCCGAACCCGATCGAGCGCAATCCGGCGCATCCGCGGCTGTTCCAGCGCCGTCTCGCTCTCCATGTCGAGGCGCGGGCGCTCGGCAGCGCCGAATGGCTGAATTGCCTGGCCCGATAGCTTTGGCCCCAACAAATTCTTTGCTGAAAATCCAAAGCTGTGCTACTGTGCCTCCCGTGATGGGCAGGGCGTTCGCCGGCGCGAGGCCGAGACGCGAGGGCGGAAAGCCACTCCTTCAACTCCCGCGGGCACATATCACACGAAATGCGCGGTCGTTATTAACCCTGATGATTTTTTCGTTTGGATTCGCGCTAACCCCTTAAAAAGTCCCGATTCGGACGAAGGAATCCAAGCAAATCCAAGCAAATCCAAGCGTTTTTTTGCTTGGATTTGCTTGGATTTGTTGGGTCTGGCTTGGATTGGCTTGGAAAAATTTGGCCGGCCCAATCGCGCGCTTCAGCCTCCGCCGCCGCGCCGCTTGACGCGCTTCCGGCGGGAAGTCAGTCTTGCCCGGCGTCGAAGACAAGAGGAGGCCGCGATGCGCGCCTCGGCGGGCGGAACGGGTCTTGCGAGCGTTTTCGCCGCCGCGCTCGCATGCGCCGCGGCCGCTTGGCCCGCTTTCGCTGCGGGCGGCGCTGGCTATTGCGCCGCCGGCCCGGGACGTCAATCGGCGGCGCCCGTTCCCAAGGAGCTTCGCTCCGCGGTCGCCAAGGCGTTCGGCGTCAGCGTCGATCAGGCGCGCGACGCCATGGTTCGCTGCGCCGGCGGCAAGCTGATGGCCTGCTGGGTCGGGGCCAACCTCGATTGCGGCAGGGCCAACGTTCATCGCCGGCTCCTCGGCGCGAGCGCCTGGTGCCGCGATCATCCCGGCGCCGAGTCCGTCCCGATGGTCGCGACCGGCCACGACACGATCTATGACTGGCGCTGCGAAGGCCGCCGCGCCGTCGCCGGCAAGCCGAACCGGACAGTCGACGCCCGCGGCTACATCGCCGGCAATTGGCGGGAAATCCCGTAGGCGCCGGATGAGGCCGGCGCGTGAGGCGGAGTCCGGGAAGAGAAGCGCGCGGTCCTACCGCATGATCTCGATCAGCAGCACCCATGCGCTCAGGACGACGGCGATCATGCAGACGATGTCACCGGCCGCGATCCAATAGAGGCCGGCGCGCGCGCCGGTCGCCAGCAGCGCGCCGCCGATGACGACCAGCGAGCCGACGGCCGCGCTCATGGCGGCGCGCGCCATCCGCTTGGTCGCCCCGACGTTTTCGTTCGCCCGCCGCGACCGCGTCTGGATGACGATCACCGCGAAGAGCATCGCCAGACCGACGGCCAGAACCTCCGTTCCGACGACCAGCGCCGGCTGTTCGGGAACGAGGACGAGGCCGGTCGCGGTCAACGCCCCGACCGGCACGATCAGGGCCTCGAAGGCCCGGCTGGGCAGAGATGTGAAAGCGAGGATGCGGGTGAGGTTGATCGAGATCGCCACCACGATGAAACCGGTCAGTGCGGCGAGCGCGCCCAACTCGGCGGCGAAGAAGGTGGACCAGTCGGACGTCAGCGGCATGGTCGGGCCTCGCGGGCGATTTGGGGGCGGAGGGCCGCTGACGGCTCTACCGCATGTTCCCGGTATGCCCGAGGGAATAGCGGCCCGGCTGCGGCCACACCGTCAGCCCGTGCGGCATGCCGCCGACCGGAATCGTCCTGACCGAGCCGTCCTCAGTGTTGAAGGCGTAGACGACGCCGTCGTAGCGGCCCGACAGCCACAGCCATTTGCCGTCGGCGCTTAAGTTGCCCATATCCGGGCTGCCGCCGCCGGGAATCGTCCAGGTGGCCACGACCTTGCGGGTCTTGAAGTCGATCACCGAGACGCTGCCGTGGCCGTGCCTGACGCCGGCGATGTCGTGGGTGCCGCGGTTGGAGACATAGAGCTTGGTCCCGTCGCGGCTCGGGTAGAGGCCGTGCGCTCCGACCCCGGTCGGGATGAAGCCAAGCTCCCCGAACACATCGCCGTCGATGACGATGACGCCGTCCTTCAGCATGTCGGCGACGAAAAACGCCTTGCCGTCGGGCGCGACCCTGATGTCCTGCGGCATATGGCCGGGCGACAGCGGCAGCGTTTCGACCAGCCTGTGGTGGACGAGATCGATCTTGGCCAGCGCGTTGTTGTATTCGCAGGTGAAGATCGCGTAACTGCCGTCAGGCGAAAAATCGGCGTGGTTGATGCCGGCGCATTTCGGGGTGTTGATATAGCCCTGAAGGGCCATTGTGTGCGGATCGCGGAATTCCAGCCTGCGCATCGCTTCGGCGACCAGGATCGCCGACCTGCCGTCGGGGGTGAAATACATGTTGTAGGAATCGGGCACGGCGATCGCCTGGCCGAGCTTGCCGGTCCGGGGATCGATCGGCATCACGTCGCCGTGGCCGTCGCCGCCGTAACTGATGTCGCCCGAGACCCACAGCGTCTGCAGATCCCAGGACGGAACGATATGCTCGGGGCTCGGAATCGCGGTCAGGCTCTCGATCACCTTGAAGGTCTTAGGGTCAATGACGTCGACCTTGCCGGTCAGGAGATTGGGCGAATAGACGCGCGACAATTGTCCGGCGACGGCGGGGCTGAACATGCCCGCCCCGGTTCCGGCATAGACGTTCTTCGGATCGACCGGCGCGGGCATCGACAGGTTGGCCGGGGGCAGATCCATCGGCTTTTCTGGTCCGAGCTGATAGGCGGCGAGCTCGATGAAGTCGCTCTCGGTGCGGCCTTGCTCGACGATGCTGCGGCAGAACGAGGCGCATTGCGTCGCGTCTGCGCATAGGGTCGGAATGGTCAGCGACTGCGCGGTCGGCAATCCCGAATCCGAGCCGACCGCGATCGACATCGCCGCCGCTGAGGCGGCCAGCCACAGGCGAAATTTCATCCTTGCCCTGTCCCTCCAGGACGCCGGCCGGTTGAGGCGCGCTCCGGGCGATTCGGCGAAAATGCGACAGCCAGAATGACTATCCGATGAACAGCGCGGGCGTATACAAGGAGTTCTCCGCCGGGCGTCGAGTCCGCCCGCCGCGCGGCCGATGGCGCGGACCCGCGACATCGCCTATTCTTACCCCATGACCCAGCCCCACCGTCCGGTCGGCCCCGGCGACCACGTCTTTCTGGTCGACGGCTCGTCCTTCGTCTTTCGCGCCTATTACCAATCGATCCGTCAGGATCAGAAATACAACTACCGTTCGGACCGGCTGCCGATCGGCGCGGTAAGACTGTTCGCGACAAAGCTGCTGCAATTCGTCCGCGACGGCGCGGCGGGGATCAAGCCGACGCATCTGGCGATTATTCTCGACAAGTCGGAAGATTCCTTCCGGCGCGAGATCTATCCGGCTTACAAGTCCCATCGCCCCGATCCGCCGGCCGATCTCGTCCCGCAGTTCCCGCTAATGCGGGCGACGGTGCGCGCTTTCGGCATGATTCCGGTCGAGCAGGACCGCTACGAGGCCGACGACCTCATCGCCACCTACGCCCGCCAGGCGCGCGAGAAGGGCGCCGACGTGCTGATCGTTTCCGCCGACAAGGACCTGATGCAACTCATCGAGCCGGGGGTGGCGATGTATGATCCCGCCTCGGGCGACCGCGAGGAGCGGCGCATCGGCCCGGCGGAAGTGGCCGCGTATTTCGGCGTGGGGCCGGACAAGGTCGTCGACATCCAGGCGCTCGCCGGCAACTCGACCGACAACGTGCCCGGCGCGCCCGGCATCGGCGTCAAGACGGCGGCCCAGCTGATCGGCGAATATGGCGATCTCGACACGCTCCTCGCCCGCGCCGGCGAAATCAAGCAGCCCAAGCGCCGCGAGGCCCTGACCGATCCGGCGAACGTCGAGCGAATCCGCATTTCGAAGATGCTGGTCACGTTGGTGCGCGACGTTTCCGTCGAAACGCCGCTCGACCAGCTCGTCACGCCTCAGCTCGACGGCAAGCCGCTGATCGCCTTCCTGAAGGCGATGGAGCTGAACACGATCACCCGCCGCGTCGGCGAAATCTGCGGCCTCGACGTCTCCGCGATCGAGCCCGACCCCCGCTTCGTCGGCCCCGGCGGATGGCGCGGGCGCAACGGCGAGGCCAAGGCGGGCGGGCATGAGGCGACGCCGGCCGCGCCCTCGCGGCCAGAGGCTCCTGCGGCCCCCGACGGCGCTTCGCCCGCCGATCTCGTCAAGTCGCGCGCGAGCGCGGCGCACGGCGCGGTCGACCGCTCGGCTTACAAGACGGTGCGAACCGTCGAGGAGCTCAGCGCCTGGGTTGCGCGAGCATTCGAAGAGGGCGTCGTCGCCTTCGACACTGAGACCTCCTCGCTCGACCCTTTACAGGCCCATCTGATCGGCGCGTCGCTGGCCGTGCGGCCGGGAGAGGCCTGCTACATCCCGATCGGCCATCGCGTCGGCGCCGACGATCTCTTCGGCGGCGGCGGCCTTGCGCCGGATCAGATCGGGGAGGCCGAGGCGATTGCGCTATTGAAGCCGCTCCTGGAGGCGCCGGGCGTTCTCAAGATCGGTCAGAACGTCAAGTTCGACATGCAGGTGTTCGCGCGGCGAGGGGTCGAGGTCGCGCCCGTCGACGATACGATGCTGATCTCTTACGCGCTCGACGCCGGCGCGACTGGAGACGGCCACGGCATGGACGCGCTGTCTGAGCGTTTCCTCGGCCACAAGCCGATCGCCTTCGGCGAAGTCGCCGGTTCGGGCCGCGGCTTCATCGGTTTCGCCAGGGTCGCCATCGACAAGGCGAGCGAATACGCCGCCGAGGACGCGGACGTGACCCTGCGCCTGTGGCGCGTGTTGAAGCCGCGTCTCGCCGCCGAGCGCATGGCGACTGTCTATGAGACGCTGGAGCGCCCGCTGGTTTCGGTTCTGGCGCGCATGGAGCGGCGCGGCGTCGCCATCGACCGCGACATGCTGTCGCGGCTTGCCGGCGATTTCGCGCAAGGGATGGCGCGGCTCGAGGACGAAATCACGAAGATCGTCGGAGCGCCCTTCAACCTCGGTTCGCCCAAGCAGCTCGGCGACATCCTGTTCGGCCAGATGGGCTTGCCCGGCGGCAAGAAGACCGCGACCGGCGCCTGGTCGACCTCGGCCAGCGTGCTCGATGACCTCGCCGCCGAGGGGCATGCGCTGCCGGCGCGCATTCTCGAGTGGCGCCAGCTCTCGAAGCTCAAGTCGACCTACGCCGACGCTCTGCCGGGCTTCGTCAATCCTTCCACCGGGCGCGTGCACACTTCCTATGCGCTCGCCGCGACGACGACGGGCCGCTTGTCGTCGTCGGAGCCCAATTTGCAGAATATCCCGGTCCGTACCGAGGAGGGGCGCAAGATCCGGCGCGCCTTCGTCGCCGCCAAGGGCCGTAAGCTGATCTCGGCCGACTACAGCCAGATCGAACTGCGCCTGCTCGCCCATATCGCCGACATTCCTGCGCTGAAGCAGGCGTTCGCCGACGAGCTCGACATCCATGCCATGACCGCCTCTGAAATGTTCGGCGTCCCGGTCAAGGGAATGCCGAGCGAGATCCGACGGCGCGCCAAGGCGATCAATTTTGGCATCATCTACGGCATATCGGCCTTCGGTCTCTCAAATCAGCTCGGCATCGCGCGCGAGGAGGCCGGCGCCTACATCAAGAAATATTTCGAGCGCTTCCCCGGCATCCGCGACTATATGGAGACGACCAAGAAGGCGGCGCGGAATGACGGCTTCGTCACCACCATTTTCGGCCGCAAGTGCCACTATCCCCGCATCAACGCCTCCAACCCCTCGGAGCGCGCGTTCAACGAGCGCGCGGCGATCAACGCGCCGCTGCAGGGGTCTGCCGCCGACATCATTCGCCGCGCGATGATCCGCATGGACGATGCGCTGACCCGGGCGGGTCTGAGGGCGCACATGCTGTTGCAGGTCCACGACGAACTCGTGTTCGAGGCGCCGGACGAAGAGGTCGAGGCGACGCTCCCGTTGGTGGCGAAAGAGATGGCCGACGCGCCCGAACCGGCGGTCAAACTGCGCGTCCCGCTGCGGGTCGAGGCTCACGCGGCGCAAAATTGGGAGGAGGCGCATTAGCCTCTCCCGACAGCATGACGAAGCTCCGAGGATGAGCCGCATCGCCGAGCGCTACCGCGCGCTCGTCCTCGACCATCGCTTCGAGTACGACCCGGCGCAGGCGAGGCTCGCCGACAGGCTCGACGCGCTCCGGCGGGAGCTGATCGATTACGAGGCCGAAGCGAAGCCGGGGGCCCTGGCGCGGCTCATCGGGATCAAGCCGGCCGAGCCGCCGCGCGGCCTCTACGTCCACGGCCCCGTCGGACGCGGCAAGACGATGCTGATGGACCTGTTTTTCGATGAAGCCGAAGTCGCGCTGAAGCGCCGCGCCCACTTCCATGGCTTCATGGCGGACGTGCATGCGCGCCTCCACCACTGGCGCAAGGCGCGCAAGAGGGGGCTGGTCAACGGAGAGGATCCGATCGCGCCGGTCGCCGAAGATCTCGCGCGGGAGGCCTCGCTGTTGTGCTTCGACGAATTCACGGTGCGCGACATCGCCGACGCCATGATCCTGGGGCGGCTGTTCGCGGCTTTGTTCGCCGCCGGGGTGGTCGTTGTCGCGACCTCGAACGTCGCCCCGGGCGATCTCTATAAGGACGGGCTCAACCGGGCCCTGTTCCTGCCTTTCCTCGCTCTGCTGCGCGAGCGTCTCGAAATCTTCGAGCTCGAAGCGCGGACCGACTACCGGCTGGAAAAGCTCGCCCGCGCCGCGGTCTATTACAGTCCGGCCGACGCGAACGCCGACGCCGCGCTCGACGCCGCCTTCTTGGCCCTCACCGGCCGCAGGCGTAGCGGGCCGCAGCGGATCGAACTGCTCGGCCGTCATCTGGAGGCGCCGCAAGCGATCGACGGAGTCGCCCGCTTCGATTTCGATGCGCTGTGCCGCCGCCCTTTGGGACCGGCCGACTATCTTGCGATCGCCGAACGCTTCCACACCCTTATCATCGATCGCATCCCCGCGCTGTCGACGAACCAGCGCGACGCCGCCAAGCGGTTCGTCATACTTGTCGACACGCTCTACGACATGCGCGTCAAGCTCGTCGCCTCGGCCGCCGCCGAACCGGAAGCCTTATTCGCTGGGGCCGACGGAGCGGAGGGGCTCGAATTCGCGCGCGCCGCCTCGCGCCTCATGGAGATGCGCTCGACTGACTATCTGGCGCTGCCGCATGGCCGCGAGGCGGCGCGTCACGCGGTCGACCTTCGCGGCATCGTGGAGACATGAATGCCGAGAGCGACGCCGGTCGAATCGAACGAAGCGCGCCGCCGGAGACCGCGCGCGCACGCGCAGATGCGCCGCCGATCATCGCCGTGGAAGCCGGCGCGAGGCGCGACGATGCCTGGCGCTATGCCAACGCGCCGCCCGACGTGAGACTGCTTTCTCGGCGCCGGGTCTGGAGCGCTAGGCAAGACCCGGATAGCCCGCCTCCGCCGCCGCGCGCTCGATTTCGACGATGCGCTGATAGTCGGCCGCGCTTGTCAGGCGGACGCCCTTGAGGCCCAGCGCGGCGCGCGCCCCGGAAAGCTTCGGGTCCGCAAGCGCCGAGAACAGCGCAGAGCGAACCGAATCGATGGTCGACGGGGGAATGCCTGCGCTCGCGATGAACGGCAGACCAGGCGACAGCGGGCTCTCCCCGACGATCGCAACCCGCTCCCTGAGTTCCGGCCGCCCGCGCATCAACAGCGCGAAACTGATGCAGTCGATGGAAGCGAGATCGGCGCGGCCTTCAGCGACCGCCGCCACACTCGCTTCATGCGAGCCGGTCATGAGGACCGCGCCGAAGAACGGCGCCCCGCGCGCGACACGCGCGATCGTCGCGCGGAAGAGGTTCATGCCTGTGTTGCTGTCCCAGCCGTTGAGCGCAGCCCGGGCGCCACGAAAATCGGCGAGGTCCCGGCGCCGGTCGCGCGCCCGGGACACGAGAAAGCTCCGGTGCTCCGCGCCGTCGCAGCCGGAGAACGCATATTCCGGCGTCGCGACCAGCGCGACGACGTCGCGCAAGTCCCTCATGTACGGATAGCCGCAGGTCTGACCGAGGATCAGCCCGCGATCGCGCCATTGCGCGGCCGGATCGCCGGCGCGCGTGAGCCTCATTGGCGCTTCGACCCCCGCCTCGCGCAGCCTGGCGGCGACCGCAGCCCACAAAGCGTCGTTCGCCTTCACGACCCACGGAAAATCGTACATCGGCAGCGCCGCGACCGGCGCGACGCGATTCACGCCGCCCGCCCGCTCCAGTCGGGATGCACCGGCCTGTCGTGCGGCCGCAGCAAATAGCGCCGCGCAACGTCGAAATAGCCATTATACACGAGGCCGCCGTTGCGCTCGATCAGCGCGGCGCGATTGAGGCGATAGAACTTTGGGATCTGATACCAGGGCAGCCCGCGGCGCAGATGGTGCGCGACATGCAGATTGTTGAACAGGAACAGCGGCCCGAGGATCCGCGCATTCTCGACAATCGCGGTCCGTCTTTCCGCCTCCGGCGCGGCGCGATGCTCGGCGAAGGAGCGCACCAACGCCAGGCTCGCGCCGGGATAAACGAAGCAGGCGACATAGAGCCAGAACGGCATGCCGCAGACGGCGATCACCCAGATCAGCACCGGCGCGCATTGCGCCAGATGCCGGCAAAGGGTCGCGCGCGAGCCTTTCTCGCCCCGCCAGGCGTCGCCGATCGCTTGGCGGACCGCGCCAGCGATCGCGATCGCGGGGCCGAGGATGATGCGTCCGAGCAGGGTCGACTGGACGTAGCAGACGGCGCGCGCGAACGGGCCCAAACCGCCCCACCTGTCGCCTGTCCAGTAATAGCTTTCGGGATCCTCGAGCGGATCGGTCAAGCGCTCATCCCGATGATGGGCCAGATGGGTCGAGCGGTAGATCGAAAACGGCAACCACAGCGACAATGGCCAGCAGCCGATCGCGTCGTTGATATGTCGGTTTTTGGTTGGATGGCCGTGAATGGTCTCATGCTGCAGGTTCAACTGCCACGCAATGGTCCATGCGCCGACCGCGACCAGCGCCCCCCACGGCAAGGCGCGGTAGAAGAAGGTGACTAAAAGCCAAAGTCCGTAGACGACAATCGCCAGCCCGATCGTCGGCCATTCGAGACGACGGCCAAGCGGCGGAAGTTCGACAATCTCCACGAATCGGTCCCCGATTCGGAGATAATAATCACACTTCGCGCTAGTAAACAATGCGTGGAAAGCCGCCACGCCGAATAAAAATTCGAAAGGGTTATCAAGCCGTCACGCCCCGCGCACGCGGCCTTGCGCCCCGGCCAGCGCGCCGGGCTCGAGCTCGCAGACCAGGAGGCGCGCCGGGTCGACCGGCCCCGGCATGATGAAGCGTCCGGCTGGCGCGCGCCGAAAGCCCATGCGCGCGTAATAGGGCTCGTCGCCGACCAGGAGCGCCAGCTTCCAGCCCGCGGCCTTGGCCGCCTCCAGCGAGCGGGTCACCAAAGCTTCGCCGATTCCCAGACTGCGAAACACCGGCTCGACGATCAGCGGCCCGAGGAGGAGCGCCGGCGCGCCGCCGATTTCGATCCGCGTCATCGCGTTGGCGCCGACCAGCAGCGTTCCGACCCGCGCAACGAAGCACAGCGACGGATCGGTTGGAGCCGTCTCGCGGACGCGGTAGGCGGTGCGGGCGAACCGGCCGGGGCCGAACACCCGCTCATTGAGATGCTGGATCGGCTCGGCGTCCTCGGGCGTTTCTGGCTCGAGGACGAAGGAAAGATCGGTCATCGTCGGTCTTTATCACGCGTCGCCGGGCGACAGAAACCGGTCGCCCGCCGGGCGGGCCGGTCGGGCTCTCAGGCCCCGGTCACGTTGGGGGCGCGCCAGGCGCGCTCGAACGGCAATCGCCAGGCGTGGGGCGCGATCAACTGGTAGATCGATTGCGGCCCCCACGAGCCGGGCGCATAGATTCGCACCGGCGGCGGCGCCTCCAGAAGCCGGGTCGACACTTCCCACAAGCGCTCGATGCCTTGGGCGGAGCAAAAGAGCGTGTGGTCGCCGCGCATGGCGTCGAGGATCAGCCGTTCGTAGGCCTCGAGCACGTCGCTGCCCAGTCCGGTTTCGTGCATGGCGAATTGCAGGCTCTGCTTGTTGAGCCGCATGCCCGGACCAGGCCGCTTGCCATAGAACGACAGCGACACTTTCGACTGGTCGGCGAGATCGAAGGTGAGGTGATCCGGACCTTGCGAGCTGATGCCGGAGTCGTTCGGGAACATGCTGCGCGGCGGTTCGCGGAACGCGATCGAGATGATCCGCTGGCCCTCCGCCATGCATTTGCCGGTGCGCAGGTAAAAGGGCACGCCGGCCCACCGCCAATTGTCGATGGTGCATTTGAGCGCGATGAAGGTCTCGGTGTCGGATTCCGGGTCGACGCCCTCCTCCTTGCGATAGCCGATAAATTGTCCGCGCACGACATCGGCCGGATCGATCGGCGCCAGCGAGCGAAAGACCTTGTGCTTCTCCTCGCTGATCGGTCCCGGCGCGAGCGAAGTCGGCGGCTCCATCGCCATGAACGCCAGGATCTGAAACAGATGGGTCACGACCATGTCGCGATAGGCGCCGGTCTGTTCGTAGAAGCCGATGCGCTTGCCCAGATCCAGAGTCTCGGGCACGTCGATTTGCACATGGTTGATGAAGTTTCGATTCCAGATCGGCTCGAACAGGCCATTGGCGAACCGGAACGCGAGAATGTTCTGCGCCGGCTCCTTGCCGAGGAAATGATCGATGCGGAAAATCTGGTCCTCCAGAAAGACCTTGTGCAGCGCGGCGTTGAGGGAGATCGCGCTTTCGAGGTCGGTGCCGAACGGCTTTTCCATGATGACCCGCGATCCCTTGGCGAGATCGGCCTCGGCCAGAATTTTAACCGCAGACAGCGCGGCGTTCGGCGGCACGCTCATGTAGTGGACCCGCCGGCTTTCTCCGTCGAAGGCTTGCGACGCCTTGTCCACCGCCGCCCTCAAGGCCCCGGCGCCGGCCTCCCAGGGCACATAGTCGAGCGTCTCGGCGAAGGCGGGCCACTTGTCTCCGGCCGGTTTGCGATCGTGATGTTTTTCGATCGCCCGGCAGGCGAGGGCGCGGAAGGCTTCGGCGTCGATCTCGTCGAGCGAGACGCCGACAATCCTGCAATGGGGAATGAAGCCCGAAGTGACGAGATGAAAGAGGCCCGGAAGCAGCTTGCGCTGCGACAGGTCGCCGGTCGCGCCGAACAGGACGACGATCTGCGGCATCCTCGGGCCGACCCCTGCAGGTATCTTCGCCATTACGCCCTCCACTCATGCGATTGGCCGCACGTCAGATTGCCCCGGACCCTGCGACAGCCGTTGGCGCTTGAACCCGTGGGGCGCCGCCATTTCACCGCCGGAGCCTGAGGCTCGCCCATCCTTCGAGATCAATCCGCTCGGCCAGAGTGAACCCCTGCGCCCGCCAGGACGCAAGGACGCCAGCGACGTCGGCAAGAAGCAGGCCGGAGACGATCGCCTCGCCGTCGGGCGCAGTGACGGCGGCGAGCGACGGCGCCAGCAGCCGCAACGGCCTCGCCAGAATGTTGGCGAAAACCAGATCGTAAGGCGCGCCCCCACGCAAGGCGCGATTTTCAACGCCGCGCGAGACGACGGCCTTGCAGCGTTCGCCGACGCCATTGAGCCGCGCGTTGGCGTTGGCGACCTCGACCGCGACCGGATCGATGTCGCCGAGCCAGACGTTGCGGCGCAGGACTTTGGCGGCGGCGATGGCGAGCACGCCGGCGCCGCAGCCGACGTCGAGCACGGCAACGGGCCGACGGCGCTTCAGCAGTCGATCGAAATGCATGAGGCAGCCGCGGGTGGTGCCATGATGGCCGGTGCCGAACGCCAAGCCGGCCTCGATCTCGATCGCGACGTCGTTTGCGCGCACGCGAGAGCGGTCATGGGCGCCATGCACGAGAAAGCGTCCGGCGCGCACCGGAGCGAGCCCGGCCAGCGCGTTGGCGACCCAGTCGCGCTTCTCCGTCAGGCCGAAGGTCGCGGAGCGCGCGGTCTCCTCGTCCGAAGCGGCGGCGACAAGCGCGCGAAGGTCCCGCTCGTCCGGCGCGAAGCCGAAATAAGCCTCGACCAGCCACGCCCTGCCGCCCCCCGGCCACGGCTGGTTGGTTTCAAAAGCGGTCGAGGCGGCCTCGGCGGGCTCGAAGCTCTCGACGATGAGGTCCGCGACCGCGCGGGCGCGCCTTTCGTCGCTGACGAGCCGCATGAAGTGCGCGGCGTTGTTGGGAGGAAGGCCTTCGAGCATGGGCGGCGACTCAAAAATGAAGCGCGGGCGGCGCTACGGTTGGCGGCCCTTGAACGTCGCCGCCGCCTCGGCGAAGGACGCAAATCGGCTGGTCTTCCACTCGGCCTCCGGCACGAACAGCGGGCGATAGGCGGCGTCTCCCGCTTTTGTCGCATCCTCGCACCATTGGACCAGTCGCGTCCATTTCGGCCATCCACGCCGTAGGGCGCAGGCGATGGATTGCTTCGGCCCGTCGGGCCTCGCAATGACGGCCGACGGCTGCGCGGCGTCGGCTTCACGCAAGACTGTGATAAAGGTCCCTCCACTCGGGATTCATCGCCTGGATCAACGCGATTTGCCCGCCGGCGGCACGCGGGCTGATTATACGTAATGCGTCTGGTACATTGGGGCGGCGGTAAACAAAGTCGCAACGCATTGAAATCGTTGGACCGGAGGGGGAAAAGCGGCGGTAAAGGCCTGGGCGCTCCCCTCAACCCCGGCCGGCGTCATGGAAAAAGTCATAGACCAGCTTGGCCGTCGCCGCGTTGAGGCCCGGCGTCTTTTCGAGATCGGCGAGGCCGGCGCGGGCGACGGCCTTGGCGGAGCCGAAGGCGTTGAGCAGCGCGCGCTTGCGCGCCGGGCCGATTCCGGGAATTTCGTCGAGCGGGTTCTTGACGAATTCCTTCTTGCGCCGGGCGCGATGGGTTCCGATGGCGAAGCGGTGCGCTTCGTCGCGCAGGCGCTGGACGAAGAACAGCGCCGGATCGCGCGGCGAAAGCCTGAAGGATTCGCGGCCCTCGACAAAGAAGGTCTCGCGGCCCGCGTTGCGGTCGGGGCCCTTGGCGATCGAGACCAGCCGCACGCCTTCGACGCCGAGCGCGGCAAAAACCTCGCGCGCGGCCTCGAATTGCCCGCGCCCGCCGTCGATGACGACGAGGTCGGGCGTATCGGGAAAGCCGCCGTCCTCGGCCGTCTCGCCCTGCCGCATGAGCCGCCCGAACCTGCGCGTCAGCACCTCGCGCATCATCGCATAGTCGTCGCCCGGCGTCAGATCGGCGCTCTTGATATTGAAGGTGCGATACTGGTTCTTGACCAGACCTTGGGGACCGGCGACCACCATCGCGCCGATCGCGTTCGTCCCCATGATGTGGGAATTGTCGTAGATTTCGACCCGCCGGATCGGATGATCGACGCCGAACGCCTGCCCGAGCGCCGCCAGCAGCTTTTCCTGGCTCGCGGTCTCGGCGAGCTTGCGCGAGAGCGCCTCGCGCGCGTTGCGCATCGCCGCTTCGACCAGATCCTTCTTCTCGCCCCGCCGCGGCGCGCCGATGGCGATGCGGCGGCCGGCGCGCGCGCTCAAGGCTTCGCATAAAGTCTCCGCCGACGGAACCGCGTGGCTCAGCAGCACCAGCCGCGGCGCCGGGCGCTCCAGATAGAACTGGGCCAGAAAGGCGTCGAGCACCTCCTCGGGACCGAGCGCCCGGTCGGCGCGCGGAAAGTAGGCGCGGTTTCCCCAGTTTTGATAGGTCCGAAAGAAGAACGCCTCGACGCAATATTGCCCCGCCTCCTCGCATATGGCGAACACGTCGGCCTCGGGGATCGAGCGCGGATTGACGCTCTGTTCGCCCTGGATCGCCGACAGCGCGCTGATGCGGTCGCGCAACCGCGCCGCCTTTTCGAATTCGAGCGCCGCCGAGGCTTCGCCCATCTCGTCGGCGAGGCGTTGCCGGATGGCGCGGCTGCGGCCGGAAAGGAACTCGCGAGCCTCAGCGACCAGGCCGGCGTAGTCGGCGAGCGCGATCTCGCCGGTGCAGGGCGCGGAGCAGCGCTTGATTTGGTACAGGAGACACGGCCGGGTGCGATTCTCATAGAAGCTGTCCGAGCAGGTGCGCAGCAGAAACGCCCGCTGCAGCGCGCTGAGGGTGCGAAACACCGCCCCGGCGCTGGCGAACGGGCCGAAATAGTCGCCTGGCGTCGAGCGGGCGCCGCGGTGCTTGAGGAGCCGCGCCGCCGGATGTGCGGTGCTTATGAGGATGTAAGGGAAGCTTTTGTCGTCGCGCAGCAGGACATTGTAGCGGGGCTTCAGCTGCTTGATCAGGTTGGCCTCGAGCAGCAACGCCTCGGCCTCCGACTCGGTGGTGACGAACACCATCGAGCGCGTCTGCGCGATCATGCGCGCAATCCGCATTGGCTGGCGCTCGGGCGTCGCATAGGCGGCGATCCGCTTCTTGATCGAGCGCGCCTTGCCGACATAGAGCACTTCGCCTTCGGCGCCGATCATGCGGTAGACGCCGGGCCCCAGCGGCGCGTGGCGCCAGAAGCTCTTGATCGCCTCGGCGCCGCGGGCAAGGCTTGCCGGTTCGGCCGGCGCCTCGCCAAGGCTGAGGTCGAGGGGCGAGGCGTCGGGGCCGAGCTCCCGCTCCAGCGTCGCTTGGGCTCGAGCCTCCGCTTCGGGAGCTTCGCCCGGCGGATAGGATTTGGCTGCGCCATTCATCGAAACTACCTAGCTAGTCGCCCGATTCAGTCAGATTGACGGGTATAGGTGCTTGAGTTTGATGCGAGCGTTTGGGGTTGTGAAGTGCCAATTGGCCTTGGCGTGATTGGCGTTCCGGTCGTGCTGCCAGGCGGCGACTTCCTCGACGAGGGTTTGTTTGTCGGGGATACGGCGGTCGAGGCATTGGGACGATAGGACGCCGAGTTCCGACTCCGCCAGATCGAGCCAACTGCCGTGCTTTGGCGTGTAATGCCATTCGAATCGCTCGACCAGCCGCCTGGCTTCGGCGGCCGGAAAGGCTTGGTAGAGTGACGCCTTGCTGTGGATGTTGAGATTGTCCTGGACCAGAACGATGATCTGGGCGGCGGAAAAGTGGATATCGGCCAAGTCTTTCAAGACGTGAGCATAATCCACGGCGGTGTGGCGGTCCGTGACTTTGACATGGCGCCAGCCTTCGAGCGGCGCGAACAGCATGAAGAGGTTGGCGGTCCCATTGCGCTCGTACTCGTAATCGCAACGGACCGGGCGCCCCGGTTTCATCGGAATCGTCGTCCGCGTCTCGGCGAGGAGTTGCTTCGAGGTCTCGTCCAGGCAAACCAGCGGACGGTCGGGATCGCGTGGCCGCGTGTAGACGGCCAGCACGTCTTCCATCGCCGCTACGAACGCGCCGTTGGCCTTGGGCGGGATGACCCAGCACTGTCGGCGATGGGGCTGGAGAATGTTTTTTTGAGCGCCCGCCCGATCGTCGAGTCGCTGGCGCGATCGACAATGTGGAGTTCCACGACCTTGTTCTCCAACAGCCGCAAGGTCCAGCGCGCGCGTCCCTTGGGTGGTTTGGAACAAGCCAAGGCAATCAGCTTGGCTTCCTTCTCGCCGTCGAAAATCCGCGCAACCGCCGGCCTCGCCCGTTGTTTGCGGCTCAGCACCGCCTCGAAGCCCTCTTCCACCAGTTGCTTGCGCACCCGGTAAACCATCGATGGGCTGGTCCAGCATGCGCGACGCAAATGCTGGGCAGCCCCAGGACCAGCCTTCACAGGACGAGACTTCGGAAAAGGAGCCGCAATGATGCAAGGCGTCAGGGCCAGGGCGGTCGTCATCACTGCCGCCTGATCGGCTTATCCGGAATCGCGCCCGCGCCGCCGTCAGGCCAGGCTTGCCGCCGCCAGTTCGCCGTCGGTGAGGTAGTGATTGACGCGCCCCGTCGACAGGACCTCGCCGGATCGATACGAGGTGACATTCACGATTCCCTGGACCCGCTTCAATTCGCCGACAATGAAATCGCGTTCGGCGTTGGTGTCGGAATCGGTCGCGTGGGTGACCTGGAAGGTGAATTTGGTCAGCGAAAAGCCGGTGTCCTTGGTGCCGGCGCCGACCCATAACGCTGCGGCGTCGAGCGGCGGCCGGTCGGTGTTGAGCCAGAATTCAGCCGTTCCCAGCGTTTCCTCGCCGCGCTCCAGATTCAACGCCCAGAAGCGGACATGATGACGCTTGCGCGGGCTGCCGTCGATCGCCTTCTGGAAGCCGATGTCCTGGCCGCGCCCGAACAGATAGAGCGTGCTGAACGGCGCGGCCGGATAGGGGCGGTTGAGCACGAAGGCCAGCGCCATGCGCCACGAGCTTCTCAAGTTCAGCGGGTCCGCTTCCGTCCAGCCGGCGGCGGCGAAGGCGGCGCGAAGCTTCTGGAACTCGCCGAGCAGCACGAGATTGACCGGGTCGCCCGGGAACCCGTCGCCGGTCATTGTGAAGCTCGGAACGCTGCGGCGCTGCAGGATTTTCAGGCCCATGTGGACCGCGCGCGGCAAAACGATATAGGCCGCGACCGCGTAAGTGAGGCTGACCGCGAGAATCCAGGGCAGCCGGCGGTCGGTGATCCCGAACACGACGAACACGATCAGCCAGACGGTGGCGATCCCCAGTCCGAGGACGGCCAGGCGTTGGACCAGGAGCCTCAGAAATCTCAAACGTCCCCCTCCGGCTCGCGTCGCCCGTATTGTGTTCGCGGCTCGCCCGACAGAATCGAAGTTTGCCTTTTGCGAGAACCGCCGGCAAGCGGCCTTTCGCGCTTTTTCTCGCCTCCGGGCGGCAGGCTTGACCCGCGAGAACCGCTGACACAATAACGCCGCGGCGTCCGCCGAATGACGCGCCGCGGCCGCGGTCGGGACCTTTCCGGTCGGGCCGGAAATCGCGAATCGGAGCGTCGCGGCAAGGTTTTCGGCGGAACGTCGAAGCTTCGTGGCTCTCTCGACAAATCGGTTCCCGCGCCATGAAAATCTTGATCATAGAGGACGATGAAGAGACTGCGGCCTTTGTCGCGGCGGGCCTGACTGCGCGCGGACACGACGCGGCGATCGCCGCCAACGGTCGAGACGGATATGAACGGGCGATCGCCGGACGTCATGACGCCATCATTCTCGACCGGATGTTGCCCGAGCTCGACGGGCTCGGCGTCATCACCCTGATGCGCGCCAAAGGCGTGTCGACGCCGGTGCTCTTTCTCACCAATCTCTCCGGCATTGACGATCGTGTCGATGGCCTGGAGGCCGGCGGCGACGATTATCTGGTCAAGCCGTTCGCGTTCGAAGAACTGATGGCGCGGCTGACCGCGCTCGCGCGACGGCCGACCCTCGGGTCGTCGCCGACCATGCTTGTGGCGGGAGATCTCGAGATGGACCTGGTTGCGCGTAAGGTGCGGCGCGGCGGCGCGGAGATCGATTTGCAACCACGCGAATTCCGTCTGCTCGAATTTCTGCTGCGCAGCGAGGGCCGCGTCGTCACCCGCAAAATGCTGCTGGAGCAGGTATGGGAGTTTAACTTCGATCCGCAAACAAATATCGTCGAGACCCACATCAGCCGCCTAAGGACAAAGATTGACCGCAACCGGGAGGCGCCGCTGATACAGACCGTGCGCGGCGCAGGATATTCGTTGCGTGTCCCGAATTCGACTTCTTAGGACGGCCAGCTTTCGTCTGGCGGCGACTTATCTTGCGCTGTTCGCTTTGTCAGCGCTGGGTCTGGGCGCATTCGTCTATCTCTCCGTCCGCCACGAGATTCTCGCCAATTTCGACGAAAGGATCATCGAGGAAACGGGCGCGCTGCAAAGCGCATTTGCGCGCGAAGGCCGCGAGCGGCTGGCCGAGATCATCGCCGCGCGCGGCTCGAGCGGCGGCGCATTCGACTATGGGCTGGAGAGCGCGGACGGCAAACTGTTGGCGGGCGAGCTCGGCGAACCAGTCCACGGCGCCGCAGGCCCGCACGTCGGCTGGACCGAAATGAAGGAAGCCGACGATGATGAAGCCCCGGAAGAAGCTCCGGAAATCGTCCGCGCCCTGGTTTCGCGGCTGTCGGACGGTTCGATCCTGATCGTCGGCGACGAGCGGCGCCGGTCTGACCAAGCGCTGCGCGGCATTCTATGGGCTTTCGGCTGGGCGGTCGGAGCGATGATCGCGCTGGGAATCGTCGGCGGTCTGTGGCTCAGCGCGCAATTTCTGCGCCGCATCGACGCGATGCGGATGACGGCGCAGGGGATCATGGCCGGCGACTGGAGCCGTAGGATCCCGCTGGCGCCGATCGACGATGATCTGTCCGCGCTGGCGCGCACCTTCAACCAGCTGTTCAACCGCATCGAAAAGCTGCTGCTGGCGAACAAACACGTCAGCGCGGACATTGCGCACGACTTGCGAAAGCCGCTGGCGAGCATGCTCCGTCGGCTTGAAGCCGCACAGCGGGAAGACGCCTTGCCGCAGGCGGTCAGGAACGCAATCGATGCGGCGATATCAGAGATTGAAGGCGTGCTTCAGACTTTCGACGCCCTCTTGCGCATCGGTCAGGTCGAGGCGGGCGCGAGGCGGGCGGCGTTCAAGCCGATCGATCTCGCCGAAGTCGCGCGCGAGGTCGTCGAGGCGTTTCAGCCCGCTGCGGACGAAGAGGGAAAAGCGCTCATTTCGCATCTTGACGCGCCTTTGCCGTTGCTGGGAGATAAGGAGTTGCTGACCCAGATGGTGGCCAATCTGCTCGACAACGCCCTGAGGCATACGCCTCGAGGCGTGCGCATCGATGTGGCCGGGGCGCGGACCTCCCGCGGCGTTTTGCTGTTTGTGGCGGACAACGGGCCGGGCGTCGCGCCGCAGGAATTGAAGGCTATCTTTCAACAATTCTATCGCGCTGACGCGGCCCGAGCCTCGTCCGGAAGCGAACTCGGGCTCAGCCTGGCGGCGGCCATCGCAGAATTGCACGGGCTCGAATGCTCAGCTTCGGACAACGGTCCCGGCCTCAAGATAACCTTGGCGAGCGCAAATCAGGGGGAGTGACCCTGCCTCCGCCCGCTATCCGCCGCCGAGCACGCCTTTCATGGCGGCGTTTGTCTCCTGGGCGTAGCGGCGGGCGGCGAAGGCCTCGCCGAGGGTCCCGAGAACCGCGCCGGTTTCGCGCGCGGTCACCGCCAGCGTGTCGGCGCCCGTGACATCGAACAGGCCGAGCGCCGCGCGGATGTCGTCGTCGGGATGCAGCGTCGACGCAGTCAGGCGGGCGATGGCGCCGACCGGGCCGCCGTCCTCGCCCTCGTTCAGCGGGATGGCATGGGCCTCGGGAACGACGATCAACCCGTGGTAGCTGCCGTCGTCGGCGACCGCGACCACGGCGTTGGCGCTGCCGAGCGGATAGGTCTGGCAGAACGCGCGCACACTCTCTTCGGCGGGGAATTTCGGCGGCGAGGCGACCATCATCCGCGCAACGGTCAGATCGCGCAGCCAGCCCACGTCCTGGCCGCCCCGGATCGTCTCGCCGCGCAGATGCAGACGCCAGGTGGTGAAGGAATAGCCGAAGGTGGCGCGCACGGCGAGCGTGGTCGCGATCGAGGCGGCGAGCACCCCGCCGGCGACGCTGAGATTGCCAGTGCTCTCGAGCACCAGAAAGGTCACTGTCAGCGGCCCGCCGACAATAGCCGCGCTGAGCGCGCCCATGCCGACCATTACGCACGCCGTCGTGTCGAGGCCGAGGGAGGGAAACGCCGCGTAGACGCCGATCGCATAGAGCTTGCCCAGCAGGGACCCGACAAAGATCGAAGCGAAGAACAGACCGCCGCGGAAGCCCGAGGCCAGCGAGACGAGGCTTGCGGACAGCTTCAGAAAGATGAGGACTGTCAGTTCCCGCGCCGTCAAAGGCCAGTAGAAATCGAGCCCGAGCGCGCCATGGCCCGCGCCCAGCACCTGCGGAGTGTAGAGAGCCATCGCGCCGATCGCCAGTCCGCCGACGACGGGGCGAAAGAGGCGCGAGGGGACGGCGGCGTGGAACGCGCGTTCGATCAGCGCCGCCGCCCGCATCGCGCCGACCCCCAGCGCCGCCGCAACGAGGCCTAGACCGATCAGCGCGCCATAATGGACAAAACTGAGCGCGCCGACGTCGGGCGCGCTGATCTCATACGGGGAACCGGTGATCGCCTTAGAGGTCAGAGTCGCGGCAAGCGCGGCGGCGAAGACCGGAATGGCGTTGGCGAGCGAATAGGCGCCAATTATGAGCTCGAAAGCATAGAAGGAGCCAGTCAGAGGCGCGCCGAACGCCGCCGCGATCGCGCCTCCCGCCCCGCAGCCGACCAGCATCCGCAGGTCCGGCCGGCGCAGCCGCAAGGCCACTCCGAGGCGCGAGGCGATGCCGGCGCCGATCTGCGCATACCCCGCCTCCAGCCCGACCGACGCGCCGCTGCCGTTCGACACCACCGTCTGCGCCGAAACGAGCGCGCTCTCGCGAAGCGACATGCGCCCACCACGCAGCGCGTTGGCCTCGACCGGATCGACCACGGACGGGGCCTTTCGGCGGGCGCGCCAGGCGTCGACCGCTCCGAGCGCGAGCCCGGCCAGCATCGGCGCGAAGAACGCCGCGAATGGAGAAACCCGCGCAGCGGCGCTCAGGCGCACGTCGATGGGGATACCGTAGATCAAAACATGCGCGACGGTGACGATTAGGGTCATCGCGCTGACGCATAGCCCCGCCAGCGCGCCGACGCCGACCGCAAGCGCCACCAACCCCAGTTCGCCCCGGCGCAACCGGACGCGCAGCGCCGCGAGGGCGATCAGCGCGGGGCGCGGCAGGAGCGACATGGCGGCGTCCGGCGGCGCACGATGAAGCGAAGCGGCATAGTCGAACTTATGCGCGGCCGGACGATCGAAGCCAAGGGCGCCACCTCACCGATCGGCAAGCGCCATGTCGTCGCGGTGGATCATTTCAGCCCGCCCCGCGGTTCCCAGGATTTGGGCGATGTCGCGCGAATTTCGGCCGCGGATGCGTTCGGCATGCAGCGCGTCATAGGCGATCAGGCCCCGCCCGATCTCGGCGCCGCGCTCGTCGCGGATGGCGACGCAATCGCCGCGCGCGAACACGCCCTCGACGCGCTTGACCCCGGCCGGCAGCAGGCTCTTGCCGCCAGCCAGCGCCGCCGCCGCGCCGGCGTCGACGAACACGGCTCCCTTGAGCTCCAGCGAGCCCCCGATCCAGATCTTGCGCGCCGCGACCGGATTGGAGGGCGTCAAGAACCAGGTGCAGCGCGCTCCCTCGGCGACCCGCGCAATCGGATGCCCGACCCGCCCGTCGGCAATGACCATGTGGGTGCCGGCCGCGGTGGCGATGCGGGCGGCCTCGATCTTGGTGCGCATGCCGCCGCGCGACAATTCCGAGAGCGTCCCGCCCGCCATCGCCTCGATGTCGGGGGTGACGCGCTCGACGACGGGGAGGAGCCGTGCATGCGCGTTGCCTTGCGGCGGCGAATCATAAAGCCCGTCGACGTCGGAGAGCAGGATCAGGAGATCGGCGCTCGCCATGGTGGCGACGCGAGCCGCCAGTCGGTCGTTGTCGCCGTAGCGGATTTCGCTGGTGGCTACGGTGTCGTTCTCATTGATGATCGGGACGGCGCGCATCGCGATCAGGCGGCCGAGCGTCGCGCGGGCGTTGAGATAGCGGCGGCGCTCTTCGGTGTCCTGCAGGGTCAGCAGCACCTGACCGGCGACGATCGCATGCGGCTGAAGCGCCCGCGACCAGGCGCTCGACAACGCGATCTGGCCGATCGCGGCCGCGGCTTGGCTGTCCTCGAGCTTGAGCGCGCCCTTCGGCAGCGCCGCGATCGTGCGTCCGAGCGCGATCGCGCCTGAGGAGACGACGAGCACGTTCGCCCCTCGCCCATGCAGCGCCGCGATATCGGCCGCCAGCGCCTCCAGCCAGGCCTGTTTGACGGCGCCGCGCGCGGAATCGACGACGAGGGAGGAGCCGACCTTGACGACCACGCGCCTGAATCGATCGAGTGAGGGAAGCTGAGCCACGGCCGCCGGCTTGGAAGGGATTTCGCGCTCGATCGCGCGAAAAATATAGGGAAACGAGCGCCTTTTCCGTCTAGAGCAGCCGGTCGGCGATGGCAAGGCGGAGCATTACCGGCCGCCCGCCGTTGCGACGTATCCGGGCTCATCGAACCGCACACGATTGACGAGCCACTTGGCGCGCCCGGGAAGGTCAAGCCCCTGGCGTCGGCGACGCTATGGCGGAAGGGGTTCGGCCCCTTCGCGAGTCGCCGGGCAGAATCCAGATCCTCGACGACCACTTCCCGACCACCGACGGGCGCACGCTTGTCCTCAACCGCTACACCGACCTCAATGTCCACCAACGGGTTCTCCTCGATCGCCTCAGCCTGACGTTGCCGCCCCAGCCGCCACCGCGCATTACCGCGGCCGGTCAGATCGCCGGCCCGGCCCTCCGGATGTAGTGGAGACCTTTCGACCCGAAGCCCCGCTTTGCGGAGCCTCGCTCGTCCTCAGCAGCCCCAGCTGAGAAAGTCGGGCTAGGGCGAGGCGGCGGTCCAGAGCCGCCGCCGCTTCCCTTCATTGCTGGATCGCGTCGCTTACGCTCGCGATCACGGCGCGGCTGATAGCAGGGAGAGGAAGAGATTGAAGGGTATAGATGCTTGAGTTTGATGCGAGCTCGGGTGTGGTGAAGTGCCAGTCGGCTTGGTGTGGTTGCTTGCGGTCGTGCTCCCAGGCGGCGATTCTCGATGAGGGTTGTTTGTCGGGGATGCGGCGATCGAGGCACTGGGACGTAGGACGCCGAGTTCGGACTCGGCCAGATCGAGCCAACTGCCGTGCTTTGGCGTGTAGTGCCATTCGAAGCGCTCGACCAGCCGCCTGGCTTCGGCGGCCGGAAAGGCTTCGTAGAGTGAGGCCTTGCTGTGGATGTTGAGATTGTCCTGGACCAGCACGATGATCCGGGCGTCGGAGAAGTGGAGATCGGCCAAGTCTTTCAAGACGTGAGCATAATCGACGGCGGTGTGGCGATCGGTGACTTTGACGTGGCGCCAGCCTTCGAGCGGCGCGAACAGCATGAAGAGATTGGCCGTGCCGTTGCGCTCGTACTCGTAGTCGCACGGGCCGGGCGCCCCGGCTTCATCGGTATCGGCACACGCGTTTCGGCGAGGAGTTGCTTTGAGGTCTCGTCCAGGCAGACCAGCGGGCGATCGGGATCGCGCGGCCGCGTGTAGACGGCCAGCACGTCTTCCATGCGCTGCTACGAACGCGCTGTTGGCCTTGGGCGGGATGACCCAGCTGCTGTCGGCGATGGGGCTTGAGAGTGTTTTTTTGAGCGCCCGCCCGATCGTCGTAGTCGCTGGCGCGATCGACGATGCCGAGTTCCACGACCTTGTTCTCCAACAACCGCAAGAGTCCAGCGCGCGCGTCCCTTGGGCGGTTTGGAGCAAGCCAGGGCGATCAGCTTGGCTTCTTTCTCGCCGTCGAAAATCCGCGCAACCGCCGGCGTCGCCGTTGCTTGCGGCTCAGCACAGCCTCGAAGCCCTCCTCCACCAGTTGCTTGCGCACCCGGTAAACCATCGATGGGCTCGTCTCCAGAGCCTTGATGATCCGGCTGTCGCTCCAGCCTTCACCGGCGCCCGAGACATCGGCCTTCAACAATATCCGCGCCTTCAGCAGCCGCTGCGCTGGGCTCTTTCCTTTCCGGATCAGCGCTTCAAGCTGCTCCCGTTCATCCGCGCTCAACCGCACCACATATCTCTTTACCGAAATCTCCTTCGCAGCCATCATTGCCTCCGTCGTCCGTACTGTCGACAAAGCGAATCATTAAATCATTTCAAATTGGTTGAAGCGGGCGACTAGGGCGAGGCGGCGGTCCAGAGCCGCCGCCGCTTCCCTTCATTGCTGGATCGCGTCGCTTACGCTCGCGATCACGGCGCCGGCTCGATCAAGCAGCGTCATGCTCTGAAGCGTCCGGCGGCTGGGGTGTCCCGGTGAAAGAGGATGCTCGGATCGAGCCTGGCGATGCTATCCCAGCTTCCGAGGGCGAGGACCCGGTCGATTTCGCGACGGTAAAGCTCGAGCACCCAATGAACGCCCTCCTCGCCGGCGCAGGCCACGCCCCAAAGGTGCGGCCGACCGATCAGCGCCGCCCGCGCGCCGAGCGCCAGCGCCTTCACCACGTCAACCCCGCGGCGGAAGCCGCCATCGACCAGGACCGGAATGGCGCCATTAAGCGCGTCGACGACGGCGGGCAGCGCGACGATCGATGGAATTGCGCCGTCGAGTTGCCGGCCGCCGTGATTGGAAACGATAATGGCGTCCGCGCCGCGCCTCGCCGCTTCTCGCGCGTCATCGGGGTGCAGCAGCCCTTTGATCACCAAAGGCCCGCGCCATCGACCGCGCAGCCATTCGACGTCCGCCCAGCCGACCGCCGGGTCGAGCTGCTCGGCCATCAATGGACCAAATGCGCCGATCGAGGTCCGCTGGCCGTAATTGACGAAGGTCGGCGAGGGCGTCCTCGACATGCGCATGAGCCAGCCTGGACGGCTGGCGAAGTCGACCAGGCTGCGCGGACCCCAGCGCAGGGGAAAGGTCATTGCGTTGCGCGCGTCGCGGTCGCGGCCAGCGGTCACCTGATTGTCGACGGTGAGAATCAGCGCCTTGTAATTGCTCGCCGCGGCGCGGGCCGCGAACTCGGCGGTGAGGCCGCGATCCTTATAGAGAAACACCTGCATCCATTTCGGTCCCGGCGTGACCGCGCCGATCTCCTCGATCGTCGCGGTCGAGGCGTGGCTGGTCGAATAGATGGTTCCGAACCGCGCCGCCGCGCGGGCCGCGGCCAGTTCCGCGTGCGGCCACAAAAGGCCGGCGAGGCCGGTCGGCCCGATGATGACCGGCGACGGCAGCTTGACCCCGAACAGCTCGACCGACTGATCGCGCCTTGGCGCGCCTTCGAGCAGCTTTGGGATCAGTTCGAGCGCCGCGAGCGCCGCCTCGTTGCGCCGCATGGTGATCTCGTCGCCGGCGGCGCCGTCCACCATGTCGAACACCATGCGCGGCAGACGCCTGCGCGCAAGCGCGCGCAGCGCGGCGACGCTGTAGCCTTTGCGCTGCAGGGCGGCGCGGTCCATCAGACGTTCAGGCGATAGGTCTTGACCGCGTTGTCGCGGAAGAGCTTTCGCCGGTCGGCCGGCGAAAAGTCCGAGGTCGCCCACTCGAGCGTCGCCAGCCACTGGAGGTAGGCGCCGGCGAGTTCGGACACCGGCCAGTCCCCGCCGTAGAGGATGCGGTCGGGTCCAAAACATTCGACCACATGATCGATGTAGAGCCGCAATTGCTCGCGGGTCCAGGTCCTGGGATCGGCCTCGGTCGTGAGGCCGGAGAGCTTGCACACGACATTAGGCAGCGCCGCCATTTCGCGGATATGGCTGCGCCAGGGATCGGTGCGGCCCGCCCTGATCCCGGGCTTGCCGATGTGATCGAGGACGAATGCGACCTCGGGACACAGGCGCATCATCTTCAGCGTGTTCGGCAACTGCGGATGGAGGACGCAAATGTCGAAAGACAGATTGTATTTCGGCAACAGCCGCATCGCTTCGAGGAAGCCGGCCTTCAGCACATATTCGGGGTCCGGCTGGTTCTGGATCAGACGGCGCACGCCGCGGATCGCCGGAAGTTTGGCGATCCGCGCCATCTCCGGCTCGATCGCCGCGCCTCGTTCGAGCGGCAGGCAGGCGACGGCGCCGAGCAGGCGGCGATCGCGGCGCGCGAGCCCGTCCACCCAATCGGCCTCGTCGAGATATTGCGGCATGTCGACGTCGACCTCGACGAAGACGAATCCTTCGATCTCATATGGCCTGGCCGCCGCCGCGAGATCGTCGGGCGTCCAATCGCGTTTGAGCGCCGGCGCTCCTTGCGACCAGGCGTAGCCGAAACGCTTCTGGTCGATGAGATGGATATGGGAGTCGACGATGGGAAAATCGATCACGGCCCTAATCTCCAACCCTCAAGACCCCAAGCGCCGACAACAGGCCGCAGTCATTTTGCGCCGTCTGGCCGGCGCGCCGCGGCGGCGACCGGAAGCTCACGCAATCCCCCGCGCACGCGCGCCAGCATCGCCGCTTCCGCCGCCCTGACCTGCTTGAGATTGGCGAGCGTTTCGGCAAGGCGCGCGCGCGGCACCACGACGACGCCGTCGCGATCGCCGACGACCACGTCGCCCGACGAAACCGCGCAGCCTCCGCAGACGATCGGGAGGCCGACGGCGCCCGGCCCGCGCTTGCCGGGAGAATTGGGGCTGACCCCGATCGCATAGACCGGCAGGTTCAATTCCTCGAGATCGGCGAGGTCGCGCACCAAGCCATCGGTGACGAAGCCGGCCACGCCGCGATTGCGCGCGACCCCGAGCAGAAGGTCGCCGGTCACGGCGGCGCCGGCATAGAAGCGCGTCGCGGCGACGAGCACGTCGCCGGGCTCGCTCTCGGCGCAGGCGGCGATCAGGGCCAGATTGTCATTGGCGCCGCAGTCGCAGGTGAGGGCGACGCCGATAAGGCGGTCTCCGACCATCGGCCTGACGCGCCAGTCCAGCGCGCCCGAGCCGCCCATCGCATCGACGATGAAACTCGTCGGCGCGCCGCGGAGCCCCTCGACCAGCTCCGCCGGCGGTCGCTCGACGGCCGGCGCAAACACCAGCGGAGGCGGTTCCTCGATCATGGCGGACCCGGGTTCCGTGACAGTCCGAACGCGTTGCGGGCGCTTCTCGCCGGTCGTCCGCCTTCGCGCGAAAGAATAGAATGCACGTTCGGCGCGCGGGGGCAACCGCGGCAGGGACGGCGATTCTCGCTGGTTGAAACACGTTCGAGAACCTGCGACGTTGAATGCGCGTCGCGTCCGAGGCGCGTTTTCGCCGCGCCTCGCCAGGGAGGATTAAAAATGGCTGAGAGCGTCTATAAAGTCATTGAGCTGATCGGCACCAGCACCGAATCCTGGGAGAAGGCCGCCAAAGCCGCGATCGAGAGAGCCGCGGAATCCTTGCGGGATCTCCGGGTCGCCGAAATCACGGAACAGGATGTCCAGCTGAAGGACGGCAAGGTCGAGCTCTATCGCGCCAAAGTGAAGGTGTCGTTCAAATACAAGGGCGGCGACTAGCGCACGTTGCGGTTTGGTTGAATTGCTCATGCATCAAACGGCCTTTTGCAACCTCGCGGCGAAGAAGCCGTCGAGGCCGGAGCGGCGCGGGTCCTCGCCCCAGAGATGACAGGGCAAGGTGCGCAGGTCGCCGGACGGGGTCAGGCATTCGGCGAGGCCGCCGATCTCTTGCGGCTCTATGGGCGAGCGCCGCACGTCGGGATTGCGCCGCAGCAGTGAGGCGATCTGGGCTTCGCCCTCTTCGGGCTCGAGCGAGCATACGCAATAGACGATCATGCCGCCGGCCCTCGCCAGCGCGATCGCCTTGTCGAGGAGCTGGGTCTGCAGCTTGACCAGCGCGGCGAGATCGCCGTGGCGCTTGGTCCAGGCGACGTCGGGGTGGCGGCGGATGGTTCCGGTCGCGGTGCAGGGCGCGTCCAGCAGCGCGGCGTCGAACGGCGGCGCGTCGAAAGAGAGCGCGTCGGCGACCACCAGCTCCGAATGCAGGCGCAGGCGCTCGAAATTGGCGGCCAGCAGTTTGAGCCGCTCGGCCGAACGGTCGACCGTGGTCACGGCGGCGCCGGCGGCCGCCAGCTCTGCGCTTTTTCCCCCAGGCGCCGCGCAGAGGTCGACCACCCGCATGCCCGCCCGGGCGCGCAGCAGCCGGGCCGGCAGCGCCGCGGCGGCGTCCTGCACCCACCATTCGCCGTCCGCGTAGCCTTCGAGTTCGCCGATGGCTTTGTGGGTGTCGAGCCGCACCGAGCCGGTCGGCAACACGAGGCCGCCGAGCCGCCGGGCCCAGCCGGCGGGGTCGCTCTTGACGCTGAGGTCGAGCGTCGGTTCGCAGCGGTTGGCGGCGGCGATCGCACGCGCCAGATCCTCGCCGTAATTCGCCCGCCACCGCGCCGCGAGCCAGGCCGGGGTGTCGTCGTCAAGCGGATCCGAGTCGGCGAGAATGGAATCGCGCTCGCGCGCGATCGTTCGCAGCACGGCGTTGGCAAGCGCCGCGAATGGCGCGCTCGCGGATTCCGCCCGCGCCGCCTTCACCGCCAGATCGACGGCGGCGTGGTCGGGCGCGTCGAAAAACAAAATCTGCGCCGCCGCGACGATCAGCGTCCATTCCAGCATGCCGCCGCGCTTGGGCATGCCCTTGTCGAGCCTTCGGGCGAGCGCCTTGCGGATCGTGCCCAGCCGGCGCAGCGACACCGTGGCGATCGAGCGCGCGAGCGCCGGATCGCGGGCGTCGACGGCGCTCGCGCGCAATGTGAGGTCGGCCGCCAGCCGCTCGTCCAGCGGGCGCGCCAGCGTCAGCGCCTCGGCGACGGCGCGCGCGGCGGCGACCCGCGCCGCCATGCCCGGCGGCGGAGGCTCCGGCGGGTCCGGCCTTTGATGGCGCCCGTGGAAACCCTGCATTTGTCCAGCCAAACGCGCCTCTGCCCAAATCAGATCGTCGCCGCTCGCGCCAGACTACTACGCCAACATTGCGCTTAGCTTGCGGCGGACGGAAGGATGATCAAATTCGGGTGGTCGCCGACAATATCTTGTGAACATCAGAAATTTCGGGATATTGCGTCCGGTCGCGGGCGAAAGGGCATAGCGTCCGCGATTTTCACCCAAGGCGCACAAAACGTAACTCCCAAGCGCCCCCCTCCGCTCGGCAGGGAATGCAGGAAAGCGCCGAGCGCGAACCGCTGTCAATTCGGCTTTATTTGCGATTGAGATTCACCCTTGTTGGCGGCATCGCCGCCCCGCGAAACGGAAATGCGCTGTTTTGGCCTCCAAAAGTGGAGGCGCCGGGCAGTTGCTCCCTTTATTCCCTTTCTCGACCCCCGATCCGTTCTTTTAAGTTCCGCTAAGGGGCTGGCGCCATTTTCAGCCGCGGATTGCGTCTTTTCAATCGCTTGCGGCGCCATTTGGCGCCGATTCGTCGACCGCTTGCCCTTAAGCGAGACCCGTGAGCTGCGCTTCGCCCCCGGATCGATCATCCCTAAAGACGGGGATTAAGGACCGGGAGCCGGACTGGGCTTTGCTTTAAGACGTCCCGGCATGGGCGTCCGCTCGGAACCGATTCCGGTTTCGAATCCGAGCAGACGAGGCGCCAGCCCCAAAACCATGCCGAAAGCTTAAAGACTTCGCGCCCCTCGCCGTTGTTCAGCGTGTCAACCCGCCCGCGTGAGGCCTTAAAGCGGCCGCTGCCCTCGGCGCGCACAGGCGCGCCTCGATCCAGCGACGAGGGAGACCATAACACGGGTTCTGATTATCTCAAAGCAATTGTCGAATAAAATTGATTTTCATAAAACGCCGCCTCCTGCCTGCTGCCCCGGCAGCCCGGGAGCCCGGCAAGCCGCCCGCGCCGCCCCGCCACTCAATTGATGCGTCTCACCCGAGAGGCGCGGTCCGAAATCAACGAAAGTAGGGGAAAACTGCATGTGTCACGGTAATACACGCCGTAATACCCGATCGTCAGCCGCGCGCCCGGCGCGAGCGATTTCGGCGGCAGGGCGGTGGGGGCTATCGAGGGGCCCTTGACGCGCGCTTGCGTCCCCGCCACGCCCTCGTCCGCCGCGGGGAAGAAGTTCATCGCCGCCGAGCCGATGAAGCCGGCGACGAACAGGTTGGCGGGGGTGTAGCAGAGTTCGAGCGGCTTGCCGGCTTGCTCGATGCGGCCCTGGTTCATGACCACGATGCGGTCGGCGAGGGTCGTCGCCTCGATCCGGTCGTGGGTGACGCAGATCATGGTCGCACCCAAAAGCCGGCGCAATCGCGCGATCTCGACGCGGGTCGATACCCGCAGCGCGCGTCGAGGTTCGACAGCGGTTCGTCGAACAGGAACACTTCCGGCCCGGCCGCGCCGCCCGGCGCTCTGCTCGGCATACCAGTCGGGGCGCTCCTCTGTGTTAGTTTCAGTCAGGCGTATGCCTCTTCGAGGGGTCAGCGCTAGGAGGGAGGCGGTGACGGCGAGGCCGTGGGCGAATCGAGACGCTGTTCGAGGCCGTCGGCGCGGCGCTGAAGCCAGGATTGCGACAGGGCGCTTCGCGAAGGCGGATGTCCCGACAGGAGCCCGAGTTGTTGGGAGATTCTGGATGCGCGACCCGCCATGGAGGAAAAACGATATGGGCGAGACTTTCATGGCGGCGGAGATCGCCGAGTGCGGCGAAGTCGCACGCCGTCAATTGGCCGCCAATGCGCCGGCGACCGCTGAACTGGCGGCGCTGCTGCGCGCGCGCAGACCCACTTTCGTCGCGACGATCGCCCGCGGAAGCTCCGATCACGTCGCTCTCTTCGTCAAGCACCTGGTCGAGCTCAAGGTCGGCATCGCCTGCGCCTCGCTGGGGCCTTCGATCGCCTCGCTTTATCGCGCGCCGCTGCGGCTCAGCGGCGCAGCGGCAATAACCATCTCGCAATCGGGCCGCAGTCCGGACGTCATCGCCATGCAGCGCGCGGCGAAGGAGGCGGGCGCGATCACGATCGCGCTCGTCAATGACTCAGAATCGCCGGTCGCCCGTGACGCGGACGCACTCTCGCCGCTCTGCGCGGGCCGGGAACGCTCGGTCGCGGCGACGAAATCGATGATCGCCGCGCTCGTCGCCGCAGTTTCGCTGGCGGCGCATTGGAGCAAGGACGCCGACCTCGCGGCCGCGCTCGACAGACTGCCCTCGATTCTCGACGCATCCCGCGCGCCTCCGCCAAAACCGGCCGTCGAGACGTTGGCCAAGGCCGAATCGCTGTTCGTCATCGGCCGCGGCGCGACCTTATCCGTCGCCGCCGAGGCGGCGCTCAAGCTCAAGGAAACCTCGGCGATTCACGCCGAAGCGTTCTCCTCCGCCGAAGTGCTGCACGGGCCGGCGGGCCTGATCGTCCCGGGCTTTCCGGTTCTCGCCTTTGCGCCCGTCGACGCCGCGCGCGACGGCTTTTTCGAGACCGTCGATCGCCTTGCCTCGTTCGGGGCCGCGCCCCTTCTTGTCGACGCCGAGCCGCATCCGCGCTGGCCGTCCATCGTCGCGCCGGACGGCGGTCATCCGCCGTTGACCGCGATCGCCGCGCTGCACGCCTTTTATCGCCTCGCCGAGGCGACGGCGCGACGGCGCGGCCGCGATCCCGACCAGCCGCCGCACTTGATGAAAGTGACGCGAACGGTGTGATCACGTCGACGGAGTGCACGCCGCAGTCGACGATCGGCGAGGTCGGCCCTCGATCGCCTCATACGCGCGGGCGTGGCTCAAGCCCATCGTCCCCAAACCGACGACGAGAACGCGCTGCCGCTTGGCGCTGGCCCGACCGCCATTCTCGCTCAACGTTGTCTCCCTCCCACCGGCGCATATGCGGCGGATCATTTGCGCGCTCCGATTGCAGCCGAGCGCGCCTCTCATCCCCACAGTGAACGCGATGGACTTGAAGCCTAGGCTATTTCATCAGCCATTCATGCGCGGGATCGTTGTGAAAGCGCCAGACGCGTTTCGGCCCCGCCATCACATTGAGATAGAAAAGGTCATAACCGTGCGGCGCGCCGACCGGGTGATAGCCCCGTGGCACGAGCACGACGTCGCCGTCCGTCACGGTCAGAGTCTCGTCAAGCGACCGATCTTCGGTATAAATGCGCTGGAAGGCGAAGCCTTGGGGCGGCGACAGGCGGTGATAGTAGGTCTCCTCGAGATAAGATTCATCGGGCAGCGCGTCGCGGTCGTGCTTGTGTGGCGGGTAGCTCGACCAGTTGCCGCCCGGTGTGATGACTTCGACGACCAGCAGGCTCTCGGCTTCGGCGTCCTCGGGCAGAATATTGCGGATGTGGCGCGCGTTCGTCCCCGCGCCGCGAGTCAGCGTTCCAACGTCGCTTGGCGCGATGACGCGGGCCTTGAGCCGCCCGCTCGCCGGCGCCGAGCACAGCGCCAGCTCGCAATCGGACGCCGCTTCGATGGTCGCTGCGCTGTGAGGCGGCAAATAGACCGACCACGGAAGTCCGTCGAATACGCTGGCGCGCTCTCCGATCGTCCCTGAATCGAAACCTTTCGCCGTGACGCGAGCCTTGCCGGAGAGGAGGTCGACGCAAACCTCGTTTCCAGCGGTATCGAGCTTGGATTGCGCGCCTTTTTTCAATGTCCGGGTCTCAAATCCGACGTAGCGCCATCCGGCGCTGGCCGGAGTTATGCGATGGCCGACGCCGTCGCCGGCGCGGTTGGGATGAACGAGCAGTTTCGATTGCGCCATGACGACGATCTCCCTCTCTGTTTCCCCTCGCCCACATCCCTTCCCGCTTGCGGAAGAGGGCGCTCCTCCCGCGTGCGGCAGAAGGTGGGCGCAAATTCCGGCCGGATGAGGGTTCGCGGCGATACGATACCTAAGTCAACCCTGCTTCCTTCAGCGCCGCGCGAATGTGCGCGCCGCCCTCTTCGGCGTCAGGCAGCGCCGGCGCCTTTTTGGGATCCTTCTCGGCCTTGAGCGCCAGCCCGCGGGAATAGCCCTTAATCTCCTTGAACACCGCCGCATAGTCGTTCACGCCGTCGCTCGGGACAGTGTAAGACGCCGAGTTCTCCGCCCGTGCCGAGGATGGAATCCAGAAAGCTCCAGTCGCCGGCGTTCGATTCGCCGATTTCGTGAAGATCCTCGTTGGTCCAGCCGATCGGGTTGGCCCCGATGCGAATGCTCAAGTCAATCTCCGACGCGCTGGAGTTTCAGCGCGTCCTCATACTCATGGCGCGCGGCGTCGACCTCTGAGCGGTTCGAGACTGCCGGAACGGCGACGTCCCACCAGAAGCCGCCCGCTTCGGTCGAGGCGACGGGATCGGTCTCGATGACGATGACCTGAGTCGATCTCGCCTTGCGCGCCGCCCTGAACGCGGCTTCGAGTTCCGCAATCGAGGCGACCTTGACCGCCTCAGCGCCCATCGAGCGCGCGTGCGCCGCGAAGTCGATGTCGGGCAGGATTTCGTGTCCGGCGTCGCGCAATAGATTGTTGAAAGGCGCGCCGCCGGTCGCGTTCTGCAACCGGTTGATGCAGCCGAACCCACGATTGTCGTTGACCACGATGATGAGCTTCTTGCCCAGCATTACCGACGTGGCGATCTCCGAGTTCATCATCAGATAGGAGCCGTCGCCCAGCGAGACCACCACTTCCCGGTCGGGCAAGGCCATTTTGACCCCAAGTCCGCCAGCGATTTCGTAGCCCATGCAGGAATAGCCGTATTCGACGTGATAGCCGAGCGGCCCTCCCGGCCGCCACAGCTTGTGCAACTCGCCCGGCAATCCGCCGGCGGCGCAGACAACGACGTCGCTCTGCTCCCCGGCGCGCATGAGAGCGCCGAGCACTTCGGCGTCGGTCGGCAATGGCGCGTTGGACGCGCCAGTGTAACGCGCCGCGGTCGCTTCCCATTCAGCCTTGGCCTTGTGGGCGGCCTTGGTCCAAGCGCCCGGCGCCTTCCAGGCGTCGAGCGCCTTATCAAGCGCGGCCAGCCCGACGCGGGCGTCGCCCACAACAGGAAGCGCGCGATGCTTCGTCGCGTCAAGAGGCTGGACGTTGAGACCGATGAACCTGCGGTCGGGGTTCTTGAACAGCGCCCAGGAGCCGGTCGTGAAATCGGCGAACCGCGTGCCGACGCCAACGATCACGTCGGCTTCGGCCGCGAGCGTGTTGGCGGCGCCGGTGCCCGTGACGCCGATCGCTCCCATGGCCATTGGATGCTCGACCGGAGCCGCAGACTTGCCGGCCTGGGTCTCGGCGACCGGGACGCCGCGGCGGGCGCAGAAATCGAGCAGCTCACGCTCGGCGTCGGAATAGAGAACGCCGCCGCCGCAAACCACGAGCGGCCGTCTCGCTTTGCTCAGCAGCGCCGCCGCCTCGGCCACTTCGCGCGGGTCGGGCGCGACGCGGCGCTGGCGATGCACGCGTTCCTCGAAGAAGGTCGCGGGATAGTCGTAGGCCTCGGTCTGCACGTCCTGGCAGAAGGCAAGAGTCACCGGCCCGCATTCGGCCGGATCGGTCAGAACGGACATCGCTCGGGTCAGCGCCGGCACGATCTGTTCAGGGCGCAAGATCCGGTCGAAATAGCGCGACACCGGGCGGAAGCAGTCGTTGGCGCTCACCGTTCCGTCGCCGAAGTCCTCGACTTGCTGCAGAACCGGATCGGGCCTGCGACTGGCGAAGACGTCTCCCGGAACCAGCAAGACCGGCAGGCGATTGACATGCGCCAACGCGGCCGCGGTGACCATGTTGGTCGCGCCCGGCCCGATCGAGGTGGTGCAAGCCATCATTCGCTTGCGGCGCGAGGCCTTGGCGAAGGCGATCGCGGCGTGCGCCATCGCCTGCTCGTTGTGGGCGCGGTAGGTCGGCAGCGACTTGCGCGCGGCGTAGAGCGCTTCGCCGACGCCCGCGACGTTGCCGTGACCGAATATGGCGAAGACGCCCTCGAAAAGCCTTTGCTCGCGGCCTTCGACCTCGACTTTTTGAACGCTGAGAAAGCGGACCATCGCTTGGGCGGCGGTCAAGCGGACTGTTTTCATGGCGCGGGCGTCCTTTTCTCAGTCGTTCACGCATGCCGCGCGCGGAGCGGGCGCAGCGCGCGGAGGAATTCAGGCAAATGCGCGTCGACATAGGCGTAGAGCGCGCTGCGGCGGCGCTCCAGGCCAACGCCGGCGAACACGATCGCGACGCCGATCGCCGATAACGCAAAGGAAAAGCCGATAACGTCCTTGAAGACGTCGAACGCGAGATAGCCAAGATAGATCGCTACGCCGATCGTGCCGAACACCGCGTAGACGCGGCGGTTGAGAAACAGCGCGAAGGCGATGAACGCGATATTGAACGCGCAATAGACCGCCTTACCGAATTCGCCGCCGCCGCCCGAAGTGATCGCGCCCCAAAGCGTGATCGCGCCGAACAGGTGCAACCAGAAGCCGAAATCTCCGAGCGCGCCCCATTTGAGATCGATGGCCCACGCGACGGCGATCAGGGCGAGGCCGACGATCTTCGAGACCGTGAGGCGCAGTTCCCAATCCGCGTTCCATTCCGGCGGGCGCCGATGCGCGATAAGCGCGGCCAGGTCCATCGACAGGAACCATAGCGCGACGGCGGCGATCAGCAGGATGAATGGAAACGGGAATTTATATAGCGCCAGCGTCGCCGCCACGATCGCGCCGAGTTCCATGAACACCCAGCCGCCATTGATCAGCGGATAGAACTCGTGATACCCGCCAGGTTTTTCCGCCGCCCAAAGATTAAGCCCGTCCTGCAGGCCGTAAATCGCGAGGGGCGTCATCGAAACCGCGATCGCGACGCACAATCCGCCGGGCGTGCGCGTCTCCGGCCTATTCCACAGCGCGCTGCCCAGCCACAAAAATCCCGCCGCGTATATGATCGCGATCGCTGTCAGCGCCCACCCGCCCAAACTGTCGAACGCCGTGTTGGCGAACAATCCCATTGCGCCGATAACCAGGAGAGCGCCGGCGTAATAAAGGACGTGGACCGGATCGAACTTCGGCGCCAACGTCGCGGCGCCGGAGGCAGGCGATTGCGCCGTCAGTCGCCGCCTGGCCGCGAACGCGGCCAGTTCGCCGCGCAGCGCGGGGTCCAGAAGCCCGGCGGCGACCGCCGCGTCGAGATCGTCGTCCTCGAGCATTACAGGCCTCCGCCCGCAGCCTCCCGCCAGAGGTCGCATAGTCGAGCGAAAGCGCTCGCCATCCGCTCGATCGCCTGCCTGTCATCGAACCGTCCGGCAAACCATTCCAGCGCCGGCTCGACGAAGATCGTGCGACCGACCGCGAAGCCTCTGACGAGGCCGCAGTGTCGCGCCACAGCGAAAGCCTGCGCAAGGTCTTCCTCCGGCGCCTCCAATCCGAGCAACATTATGCCGCGACAAGATGGATCGTTGGCCTCGATCACTCGCGCGACCTTGGCCCACGCCGCCGCGCTCGCCTGGCCTTCGAGCTTCCACCAATCCGGTTTGACGCCGATCGCATAGAGCCGATCGAGGACCCGCGCAATTGTATCGTCATGGACCGGACCATTCTTGCTGGCGATGATCTCGATCAACAATTCGCGCCCGAGCGTGCGCGCCGCATCGGATAAACGCAGGAGCTCGCGCTCCTGGCGCGTCTTCAGGTCGGGCGGATCGTCGGGGTGATAGAAGCACAGGCACTTTATGGTGTGGACGAGCGGCCACTCCTGGAGCTTCACCCCCAGCGATCCGCCGAACTCGAAATCGAGCGGCCGCGAACCGGGCTCCTCCACCGGCCGGCCGATCCAGAAGTCGTGATCGAGCGCCCGAAACAGAGCCTCGCGTCCATACTTGCCGTCGAGCAGCATGCCGTAGCCCGGCCGGCCTGCGGCGACTTTCGCTGTCGCCTCCACCGCCAGTAGCTTGAAGGCCCCGATGCGCTCGCGCGGCGCGCCCGCATCGTCGGCGATCTTCTCGAGCTGGGCGCGATGGTCGATCGCAAGCGCCATGATCGTTGGCGGCTGCGGGCGGCGGGTGGTCGCCCAGTGAATATGATTTAAAGTCTCATCGTGGCGCAGCGCCCGATGGAGCGAACCGCGCGCAAGGAACCGGCTGAGTTCCGCCCAGGTCGGATATTCGGCCGAGCACAGGAGCCTCGACACCGCGAAGGCGCCGTTGGCGTTCGCAAAGGCGCAGCAAGTCTCCAGCGGCTCGCCGCGCAGCCAGCCGCGCAGGAAGCCGGACATGAATGCGTCGCCGGCGCCGAGCACATTATAGACCTCGACTGGAAAGCCCGGTCCCCTGATCCCACCCTCGAGCGTAGCAGGGATCGCCCCCGGAAACACGGCGCATCCTATCGGGCCGCGTTTGAGCACCAGCGTCGCCTGGCTGACCGCGCGCACGGCTCTCAGCGCCTCGAGCGGCTCTTCAGCGCCGCCCGCGATCATCATCTCCTCCTCGGTGCCGACGATAAGATCGCACTGCGGCAGGATCGCGCTCAGGCTCTCCGTCACCTCGTCGGACTTAATGTAGCGCTCCTCGCCCGCGCCATGGCCGGCAAGTCCCCAGAGATTAGGCCGGTAGTCGATGTCGAAGACGATTTTGCGCCCGGCCGCGCGCGCGATCCGCATCGCTTTCAACTGCGCCGCAGCCGAGTTAGCGCGCGCGAAATGAGTGCCGGTGACCACGATCGCTCCGGCGCTCTCGATATAGGCCGCATCGACGTCGCTCTCGTCCAGCGCGCTGTCGGCGCAATTGTCGCGATAAAATATGAGTGGAAAAGTCTTAGCGTCGCGGATGCCGAGCAGGACCAGGGACGTGAGGCGCGTCGGATCGGTGCGAATCCCGGTGACGTCCACGCCTTCGCGCGCGCATTGTTCGCGGATGAAACGGCCCATGTGCTCGTCGCCGACGCGGGTCACGAGGCCGCTTTTCAGCCCCAGGCGCGCCGTGCCGATGGCGATGTTGGTTGGACAGCCGCCGACCGCCTTGGAGAAAGTCGCCATGTCTTCGAGGCGGCCGCCGACCTGCTCGCCGTAGAGGTCGACCGACGAGCGGCCGATCGTGATGACGTCGAGACGGGGTTCGGGCACTAGTTGCTGCTCCCGGTTCAGGGCTCGATCGGCGCATCGCCCGTGCCGACGACGGTCTGGTCGAAGTCGATGTTTGCGCCCGTCATCAATCCGGATTCGTCGGAACACAGAAACGCGCAAGCGCGGGCGACTTCCTTGGGATCGAGGAGGCGACCGAACGGCTTGGTCTTGGCATTCGCCTCGAGCCATCCATCGTCGGCGCCGTGATATGTCTTCTGGATGCGGTCCTCGCCCGGCGTCGACATCCAGCCGATGTTGAGGCCGTTGACGCGGATACGGAACTTCAGCAACGAATGGGCGACGTTGCGGGTCATCGTGGCGAGAGCGCCCTTGGAGGCGCAATAGGCCGAAATGAACGGCTGGCCGCCATGGGCCGACATCGACTGGATGTTGACGATGCCGCCGGCGATCTTCTCCCGGCGCATCACGCGCACTGTCTCCTGGATAAGGAAGAACGGCGCGCGCACGTTGACGTCAAAGATTTCGTTGTAGCGCTCCTCAGTGGTGTCGAAGATGTCGCCGCGGTCGGTCAGGGCGGCGGCGTTGACAAGCGCGTCGACGCGGCCGAACCGGCGATCCGCCTCGGCGACAACCTTGCGGCAGTCGGCGACCTTGGCGAGGTCGGCGTGGACGAAGGCTGTCGCACAGCCGGTGGCGGAGATTTCGCTCGCGACCCGCGCGCCGTTGGCCGAATTGCGGCCGCAGATGACGATCCCAGCCGCTCCTCGCTCGGCGAAAAGCCGAGCGATCGCCTCGCCCAGACCCTGCGTGCCGCCCGTGACGACCGCGATTTTGCCGCTGAGATTAGCCGGGCCACGATACGGCTCGCGCGCGGACGCCGCCACTTTGACCGCGGATCTTGTCGCCATGGCGTTTTCTCCCTTCGGTTTCGATCGGCGGCTTGCCCTCGAAGCTGAAAGTCGAATGAAACAAAAATTCCATTCCTAAGTCAATATGGAACGCATATTCTTTTTTGCAGACCTGCGTCCGGGCCCACTGGACGCATTCGCTCGGGAGGAACTGATCAAATTTGGCATTATCGGCGCGGGACGTATGGCAAAATCAATGGCCCCAACGTCGCGGCGCGCAGCGACTGCCAGGCGCTCTATGTCGCCGACGCCGACCCGCAGGCGGCCGCCGCGCTCGCTGGTGCAACCGGCCCGCGTCTGGTCAGCGGCGGGATTTTGGCGCCCGGGGCATGAAGCCGAGCGCTTGCGCCCGCCGGACGCAGACCGTATAGGCGGCGCCGGGTCAACAGGGACAAGGCATGGCGCACGCGCAGGAACGCCCGGCGCCGAATCGGGCCTCGGGCGTTGCGCCGCGGCCGGCCCCGCCGTCGCGCGTCGTACGCGTGATTGCAGCCCTCACCGCTCGCAGGCGGACGCTTCGACGGCTCGGCGTAGCCGCGAGCCTTCTCATAATTGCAGTGTCGGCGACGATCTTCGTCCGCACTTTGATCCGCGTCGACCCCAACAAATTCAGAGCCGCGATCGCGTCCACTGGCGGCGATCAGATCGCGCTCGCATTCGCCTTCACCGCGTTGAGCTATCTCGCGCTGACCGGCTACGACGGGCTGGCGCTCCGGCATTTGCGGATTAAGGTCCCGTACCGATTGGCCGCCCTGGCGTCTTTCGCGAGCTATGCGGTCTCCTTCACTTTGGGATTTCCTCTGGTGACCGGCGGGGCGGTCCGTCTTTGGATCTATGGACCGGCCGGGCTCTCCGCCGGCAAGGTCGCCAGCCTGACCGTCGTGGCGGGGATCACCTTCTGGCTCGGCATGGGGTTCATCGTCGGCACCGGCTTCATCTTCGCTTCGGACGCCGTTGCCGAGATCAACCACTTCAATCCGCTGGTCAATCGTTTGTTCGGGCTGAGCGTCATCGGCGTGGTGATCGTCTATCTCGGCTGGGTTGGCGTCATGCGTTGGCGCGGCGCCTCGGTCTTCGGCAATTTCAAGTTGCCGGGTCTGCTGCTCACACTGGGACAGATGGCGCTCGGCGTCGTGGACGTCTGCTCGGCGGCGGCGGCGCTCTATGTCCTCCTGCCCAGGGGCTCGGCGATCGGCTTCCCGACATTCGCGACGCTTTACTCGTTCGCCGCCATGCTCGGCATAGCCAGCCACTCTCCCGGCGGCCTCGGCGTTTTCGAGGCGACGATCCTGCAAGGCGTCGGAGGCTCCGCGGATGCCGTGCTCGCCTCGCTTCTCCTCTTTCGCTGCATCTATTATGTCATGCCTTTCGTCGGGGCGATGGCGCTGCTCGGCGGCGTGGAGGCAACACGCCGATGGCGCTCGCTGCGCGAAGCCATGTCGAACCCGTCGGACGATTAGGCGAGTTTTTCGATGAACGGCGCTGACGCCCTTCCCCTCGCGGACCTCATCCGGTCCCCTTTCGCGGCTCAGCTTGTCGGCGCGATGCCGGAGCCGGCGATGATCGTCGGGCCGGACGGACGCGCGGCGACCGCCAATGGACCGGCGTTCGATCTCTTGCCCGCGCTCAAGGTCGGCGAGCCCTTTGTGTTGGCCCTTCGCGCGCCCGACGTCGTCGATGCGCATCGGAGGGTGATGGCCAGCGGCGAGCCGGAGACCGTGCAGTGGAGCGAGCGCGTGCCGGTCGAGCGGTTGTTCGACGTTTGCGTCGCTCCGCTCGCTGCGCCCGAGGGCGAGGTCGTGGCCACGCTGCTGACTCTGCGCGATCTGACGGCGGTGCGGCGAGCGGAGCGGATGCGCGTGGATTTCATCGCCAACGCCAGCCACGAGTTGCGCACCCCGCTCGCCTCTCTGCTCGGCTTTGTCGAAACAATGCAAGGCTCGGCGCGCGACGACACGAAGGCGCGCGATCGCTTTCTGGAAATCATGCGCGAGCAGGGTCGGCGCATGGCGCGGCTGATTGAGGACCTGCTGTCGCTGTCGCGCATCGAACAGAAGCAGCACGTGCGGCCCGAAGCGGTGGTCGACCTCGCGCTGACGACGCGCAGCGTCGTCGATTCGCTGACCCCGATGGCGAATGATCTCGGCGTCGATATCCGGGTCGACGCGATGCGGCCTGTTTTGGTCGTGGGCGATAAGGACGAACTCACTCGGGTCGCGGAAAACCTGATCGAAAACGCAATCAAATACGGCGTGCGCGCCGACGCGGAGGGCGCTCGCGTGGTCGAGGTCGAGGTCGCGATGATGGAGAAGGAGGGCAGCCTCAGCGTTCGCGATTACGGCTACGGAATCGCGCCCGAGCACCTTCCTCGCCTGACCGAGCGGTTCTATCGCATCGACCCCGGCCAGAGCCGCGCGAAGAATGGAACCGGGCTCGGGCTCGCGATCGTCAAGCACATTCTCACCCGCCATCGCGGGAAGCTGACGATCTCCAGCCGCCTCAACCAGGGCTCCTGTTTCGTCGCGACCGTGCCGCTCGAGTTCGCGTCTTCAACACTCCAACTCCGCCCGAAGCTCTTAGGAGTCGCAGCGGGCGCCTGACGGCGCGCGGCGACATCCCGCGCCAGGCCCGTCGGCGGCCGGTCGGAACGCAACCCGGCCAGGGCGGGGAATACTCAAAAAGCGAGCGTAGTGAGGGCCGGCGGCGGCGCGTCGCCGCCGCGTTCCCGCCGCCCCGCCAGCCGGAAAATTGCAAGCGGAAGCGGCGCCAACGCGTTATTCACGCCAAATTGGCGGAATGGACGGGGGAAGCCAGCGAAAGCAAAAGCGGAAGCTAAAGAAAATCAGAGGGAAGCCAGCGAAAGGAAAGGGGAAGAAAAGGAAAGCTTCTTGTTTCCGGGAATCGAGACTTTTCAAAGGTTTATGCAAGAATCCAAATTAGAATTTTTTCTCCGCCGCTTGGCGCCCCTTGACGTCCCTGCTCCCGTCCTTCCGCCTCGCCGATTTCCAGCGCGTCAACCCGCCCGCGTGAAGGGTTAAGGCGGCCGCGGCCCTCGGCGCGCCAGGCGCGCCTCGATCCAGCGACGAGGAGGACCATAACATAGCTTCTGGTTTTCTAAAAGCTATTGTCGCATAAAATTGATTTTCGAAAAGCGCCGCCTCCCGCCCTCTGCCGCCCGGGAGCCCGGCAGGCCGC
>CAWIHZ010000026.1:0-236681 GCA_963835955.1 uncultured Alphaproteobacteria bacterium
TCGAACAGCGCCAGCGCAAACCCGAGAAGGGCGACGACATCCTGCTTTCGGTCATCACCGACGGCCGCCACGCCGCGATCGACCTCAGGTTCGTCAACCCCGAGCAACCGGACGGTATCCGAGAACAAACTGAAGACCATGATCGCCAAGGTCTTCGAAATCTGGCGCAGTGACGTCCGATCGCCGCTACTTTCATGCCTGGATGGCGCGCCGGACCCGATCCCCGGCGCGACGCAAATGGTCTTCTCCGACCTCGGTACGCCGTCCGTCGCCGAGGCTCGCGGCTTTTCCGCCTATCTTTGGGCGAGGGAGAAGCTGATCGCGCTTGGGGTCCCCGCGTCCGAGATCGCCTTCATGCAGGACCACAAGCGCTCCGCCGCCAAGCAGCGCCTGTTCAACGACATGAACGCCGGCAAGAAGCGGATTCTCGACCGGCTCCTCCGAGACCATGGGCACCGGCGTCAACGCCCACAGACGGCTCGTCGCGCTCCACCATCTCGACGTGCCGTGGCTCCCCTCCCAGGTCGCCCAGCGCGAAGGCCGGATCGAGCGCCAGGGCAACCAGAACGACGAGATCGAGCTCTTCGCCTACGCGACCAAGGGAAGCGTCGACGCGACCGGCTGGCAGACGCTCGAGCGCAAGGCGCGCTTCATCGACATGGCCATGTCCGGCGATCCGTCGATCCGGCGGATCGAAGACGTCGGAGCGCAAGCCAATCAGTTCGGTCTCGCCAAGGCGATCGCATCCGGCGACCAGCGCCTCATCCACAAGGCGGGCCTAGAGGCGGAGATCGCCCGCCTGGAGCGCCAGCGGGACAATCATTTCGACGAGCAGATCGCGATCCGCCGCAAGATCGACCGCCTCGGCCGCGACGCGGACGAGGGGCGCATCCGCATCTCTCAGATCGAGGCCGACATCGCAAAGCGCAAGCCGACCCGAGGCGACGCGTTCGAGATGACGGTCGACGGCAAAGGGTTCCGCGAACGGAAGGACGCCGGCGGCTTGCTTCTCATGCACGTCCGCAAGGCCGAGACCGAGAAGCCATTCAGGCCGCGAAGGATCGGCGCCGTCGGCGGGTTCGATCTGCGTCTCGGCCGGGACATGTTCGGCTGGCCGGCGCTCCTCATAGCGCTGACCCGACGTGATGAAACCGTCAGGTGCGAGACCGACCTGACCCCGCTCGGGCTCATCTCCCGGCTCGAGCACGCTCTCACACGCTTCGAAGCGAACCTTGCCGAGATGAGAGGCGTGATCGCGCAGGCGGAGACCTGGCTGCCGTCGCTCAAGTCGCGCCTCGGCGTCCCGTTCGCGCTTCAGGGCGAGCTAGACGACAAGCTCGCCGAGCTTGCCGCGATCAACGCGTCTCTCGCGGCGACGACCGCGGACGCCGATCCATATCCGGTCGCCGAAGCCGCCTGATCTCTTTCTCCACCACTTCCAAAGGAAATCGCCATGCTCTCCGCAGCGCTCACGCGCGCCTTGACCATGCCTGCCTTCGTCGCCGCCGATTTCGTCCCGACCCAATGGGACACCGCCGAACAGAAGGCCAAATTCGCCAACGCGCTCTTGACGTTCGTAGCCCAGAACTTTCCGCGGTCGAAGTTTCACGAGAGCTTCTATCGTCGGCTCTCGAACACGTTCGGGCACATAGCCCATTACAATTGCGATCAATTTTACGACCACTTCTTCCGCACCGGCAAGCACAAGCTCGAATTCCTCGAGCAGTGCGTGCCATGGTCCTGGCACGGCGATCCGACGTACACCTATTCCGACGTCGAGCGCGCCGTCGCCGGGCGTCTCACGCAAAGCCAGATCGTCGCGATCCTCAGGTCGCAAATCGCGGTCGAGCGCAGGCGACGGGAGCTCGCGCTTCTTTCTGAGCTCAAGGCCCGCTACGAGCCGATCGCCGCGGCGCCGGCGACCGCTGAGATCCCGGACCTGTTCGGCTGATCCTCCCCCGGCCGCGGCGAGGCCCGACGGTTGAGCCGAGCCAAAATCAGAAATCATGACGAGAAGGGCCAACGAGCACGGCCGCGCGCCCGCCGCAAAGGGTGGGTTCGGCCGGCCGCTTCGCTGGTCCGGACCAATCCCGGCGCGTTGCGCCGCCTTTGCCCCGGTCCCGCGCCCGCGCTCCCGGGGTTCGCGGTTCGGAGAAGCCTGCCGAACCAGAAAGAACAGGAGCAAGGATAATGGAACAGACAATCGAACTGCGCATCGTCGATCCCAAGACCCTGAATTACGCCGACAAGCGAGACCCGCGGCAGGCCCCCGCCGATCGCCTGTCCGACGCAGCCCTCAAAGCCAACAGCAATGCGATCGGATTCGTTCCGCCTCCGCTCTTCTCCGAAGAGGAGGACGGGACCCTCACCATCATCGCCGGCCGCCGCCGCATCCGGAGCGCCATCGCCAACAAGCTCAAAGAGATGGCGATCCTCGTCAAACCGGCCGATCCGCTCGACGACATGCGCGCCGTCGCCGAAAACGTCGTGCGCGCGCCGATGTCGCCCGTCGATCTCTGGCGGTCCATTGAAGATCTCGCCTCGAAGAACTGGACGGAGGAAGCGATCGCGACGGCCTTCGCCGTGCCGCTCCGACAGGTCCGCAAGCTCCGGCTCCTTGGAAACATCCATCCCGCGATGCTCGAGCACATGGGCCGCGGCGACATGCCCGACGAGCGATACCTCCGCACGATTGCCGCCGCGCCACTCTCCGAACAGGCCGCCGTCTGGACCAAGCAGAAGCCGAGGAAGGGCCAGACGGCCGCCTGGTACGCGATCGCCAATTCCCTCACGAAACGCCAAATGTTCGCACGCGACGCGAAGTTCGGGGAGAAAGAGCAGGCCGCGTTCGGCATCGTCTGGACCGAAGACCTCTTCGCCCCGGCCGACGAGGATAGCCGCTACACGACCGACGTCGACGCCTTTCTCGGCGCGCAGCTCGCCTGGCTCGAAGCCAACGTTCCGAAGAACGGGGAAATCGTTCAGGTCGACGAATATGGCGCTGCCCGGCTCCCGAAGGGCGCGACCCGGGTCTGGGGCGGCAAACCCGGGAAGAAGGACCGCGTCGCGCTCTCCGTCGACCCACGAAACGGGGCGGTCAGCGAGGTCTATTTCACGCCCCCTGCCCCCGCTGCAAAGGCGCCGAAGACCGGCGCCGGCGCCGGCGACGATGCTCCGGCTCCTGAGCTTAGGCGTTGTCCGCGAACTATCGCTTCGGCTAGGGCAGGTTTGGGGTGATCGTATAATTCCATTCGCCGTGAAAGTCGTGGCGGGTGAGATTGACGGCTTCGATCTCGTCGTCCGACACTTTGAGGCCGGCGGGATAGGCGTTTGGGTCGAGTTCGCAGCGCACTTTGAGGCCGGTCGTCGTCGTTGTTGCGGCGATCAGTTGGACGATGACCTGGTGGCTGACGAGCGGCTTTCCGCGCCAGTTGCTGGTGATGAACGAGAACAGGCGATGCTCGATCTTGTTCCATTTGCTTGTGCCGGGCGGCAGGTGGCAGACGGTGATCGGCACGCTGAGTTCGTCGGCGAGCTTCTGCAGTTCCAGCTTCCACAGCCGCACGCGTGAGCCGTTGCTGCCGCCGCCGTCGGCCGTGATCAACAAACTGCGGGCGTTCGGATAGCGCTCCGCCCCATGAGCCTCCACCAGGCGCGAATGGCGTTGACCGCGAAGGCCGCCGTGTCGTGGTCGATGCCGACACTGACCCAGCCTTGCGCGATGTCGTAGACGCCGTAAGGCACGGCCCGCCCGAGTTCCGGGATGATGAAGTCATGAACGCGGACTTCCTCTGGCGAGCCCTGCGGCCGCCATTCGCGCCCGGCGTTCTTGAAGTCGCCGACCAGCTCCTTCTTCTTTGTGTCGACGGAGATTGCTGGTTCGCCTGCAGCGAGCGCTTCCTTCACGCGATCGTTGATATAGTGGAACTGCGCGTCGCGATCGGGATGGTTCGAGCCTTCCCGCGTCTTGCGATTGGACTGCAAGCTGTAGTCGAGCTTGCGCAGGAGATCGCCCACAAGCGTGCGCCCGACGGCGTGGCCCATGTCCCGCAAGCTCTGGCTGAGCTTGCGAAGGCTCTTGCAGGTCCACAATAGCGGCGATTGCGGATCGCCGCGCGTCGTCGGCTCAAGAAGAGAGCGCAGATCCTCCAGCAGGCTCGCGTCCGTCTCGCTCGCCGGCTTGCGGCCGCCGCCCGCCCGGCGCACGCGCTCCGCGTCAACCTTCTCGCCGCCGCGCAACTCGCTCAGCGCCCGCCCAATCGTGCTGCGCGCAAGCCCCGTGGCCCGCGAAACGGCGGCGATCCCGCCGCGTCCCGCACTCAGCGCTTCCGCCGCCGCAAACCGTCGCCGACCGCGCTCATCGAGCACCGGATCGAGCGTCGCAAACCGCAACCGAATAGCCGATTTATCAATCATGCCAGCATGCTATAGAATGCCGTCCGCCGACGGAATCCATCCAACTCAAATCTGACCTAAAACGATTTAACTATTCGCGGACGGAGCCTTAAGGTCCGTCCCGACATCACCCAGAATGGCCGCGAGATGATCGGCGAGATGCGCACCGAGGCGCTCGTCAACGCGCTCGGACGCGAGAGCGTCACAAGCGAGACGCTCGTCGGGCTTCTCGTCCTCGCTATGGCGGCGGACAACGTCTCCATCCGCACCCATCAATACGTCCCGATCCAATCGATCGTCAGCGCGATCGCCGAGGGGGGCAAGCTGACCAACGACAGCGCGCTCATCCACAGAACGGCGATCAAGGTTCTTCAGACCGTGCTGAACTGCCGCCTCGCCTATGGCGAGGGCGGCGGGCTCGCCGCCCGCATTGCCGGCGACGCGATCGGCGCCGACGCCGACCTCCCGCACATGGGGACCGAGGAGTTCCTTGCGTGCCTCTCACGCGCCGCGCTCGAGGCCGAGGCCAGCCGACATCGCGTTCTTCCGCGCGGCCGCGTCAAGGACACCCGGGCTGCGCTGATCGAGCAGGTTCGCGAAACCCGTCTCGTCCTGCCGGCCGCCCAATTCGTGCTCACCGAACAGGAAAGCTCAGACTTCGCCAAGAAGGGCTCCTACTACGCCTACGACGACGAGGCCGAGGGCGACGAGGAGGGCGACAAGACCGTCGACCCTTCCACCACTCCTGAGGACGCGGACCTCGACCACGACGATGGCGACGTCGACCAGATCGCGGCGCGTGAAATCGAGGCCGCCGATCACGCCGACACCGGTTACCAGGCGCGCGACTAGGGCCAGACCGGGCGCGGCCGCCTGGGGCCTAAAGGCCCTCAGCGGCGCGCCCGCGATCATGAAGGAGATCCGCGGATGACCCATGTCATCATCCCTTGCGGCGCGAAGAAGGCGTAGAGCGGCCGCCCTGCCAGCCTCCCTTACGAAGGCACGTACTTTCGCGTCTGCCGAGCCCCATGCCCGGTCCGTCGCCGGAGACGACGACATCCGCATCCCCTCGGCAAAGCATGGCTTGGTCTCTTTTTCCGCCTCGCTAGAATCTAACGATACCTGCTTCGGCCAGGAGGGGCGCATCTCACACGACGAGCTCGCCCGCTAGGCCAAAGCGCTTGGTTGGCGGCCGAGCGCCGTCATCGTCCGCGGCGGCGTCCATTACGTCCTCGCCGCGCGCCACGCCTTCCCGGAGGCTCGCGCCCTCTCCGACACGATTCGCCGAGGCCGGCGGCGCCGACCTCGGCCGTCAAGTCGGCCGGCTACCGATGAACCGCAGCCGCCTGCCCCTCTGACACTCACGCGCGGCGACTCCGCCGCGCTCTTCCCGGGGAGCGAACCATGAGACACGTCGCATTTGCAGACAGCGCCGGCGTCATCCGCATTGGCAAGCGCTGCCCCAAGGGCGCGCTCCCGATCGGCCGGCGTCGCCACTTCTTCACCTTGCATGGCGCCATCTCCGCTGTCGCGAGGCTCGCCTACGACAACGAGACCTTGCTCGTGCCCGGCGTTCCCGAGGCCAAGACGGACGACGAAGACCTCAACGTCGTCGTCGCGTTCGCCAAGGCCGTCGAGACGCGGCTCGAGGAGCACGTCTCATGACGCCTCAGCACCTCACGCGCCGGCTCGCCGCGCGCAAACTTGCGGCCGACCGGCTTGCGACCGATCTCATCGTCGATTGCAAGCGCGCCGCGTCCGGCCGGAACGGAAAGCGCGTTGACCCCGCCCGCTGGACGGAAACCGACTGGCGTCAATATCTAAACGCCGCGGCCCGATCGCCCGCAATTTCGCGGCTCGCGCCGCTCTACCACGCGATCGGCGACATCGAGGCCGCTCTTTGCGAACGTTGACGCCCAACCACCGCCCCGCCCAGCCCTCTCTGTCGCGCCCATCGGCAATTCGTGATAAACAGAGGGTTCCATGAACCTTGCCCTACGCAAACCCATGACGCTCGCCGAATTCCTCGAATGGGAGGAACGGCAGCCCCTGCGCTACGAATTCGACGGCGTCGGCCCCGTCGCCATGACGGGCGGAACAGCCGGTCACGCAGACGTCCAACGAAACCTCGCGATCGCCGTGGGTGGACGACTTCGCGGCAAGCCGTGCCGCTTCTACGGCAGCGACCTCAAATTCCAGGTCGCGGAGGGCCACGTCCGCTATCCTGACGGTATGGTCGTCTGCTCCCCGGTCGACCGAACCGCCACCGTCGTTTATGACCCCGTCGTCGTCTTCGAAGTGCTGAGCCCAAGCACAGCGCGCGACGACAGGATCGTCAAAGCCCGCGAGTATCAGGCCACTCCGTCCGTCCAGCGCTACGTCATGCTCGAACAGGACGCCGTCGGCGCTACCGTCTACGCCCGCTCCGGCAATGCCTGGACGCACGAAATCCTGGTCGCCAACTCGATTCTCGCCCTGCCTGAGATCGAGGTCGAGCTCCCCCTTGCGGACCTCTACGAAGGGATCGTCTTCGAGGAGCACGACCAGTCCGATCAGCCTCCCGAATCCGGGGCCACTTAACCTTCTCCTCGCAGCGAGTTCTTGCGCCTTCGCCGGCGCGCCCAAGAAACGCCGGCAACGTCCGACCTCCCTCGCCGATATTTTGGCCCGCTGAACGCTTTCAACGCTTAGCGGGCCTTTTTCATGGGCTGTTTCGAAGGCTTGTAATGCACTCTCTCCGAGGGCGTCACCCGGCGGGCGTGCTCTTGATCGGGGCTGTCGGAGGCCGAGGCGGGCGCCGAACGCGCCTTCCCTTCGCTCTCGTGTTCGCGAGCCCCTATCGGGTCGCGGTCGAGAATATCCGATGCTGAACCCTGTCGCCCGGCGAATGCCCAATCGCCTGCGCCGTCCCCGCGTTCAGTTCGATCACCGCCTCAACCGCGACGCCAGGCGTGAGGAAATCATCCGACATTGGTTGCTCGGTATCCCTCCGGCGGCGGCCGCCTTGATCGCGAGCGGCGTCGTCGCGGAGGGTGTGACCTTAATGCTAGTGGCTCACGTCATTGCGTTTGATGGCAATGTGTGAATCTGTGCTGTCGCGATCGAGCGATGGAGATGATTCGTGGCCTGCAAAGAGATTGCCGTCAAGAAATACGTGGTCAGGCTGAGCGAGGAGGAACGGGCTCGGCTCGAGGAGTTCATCCGCAAGGGCAAGCGCGCCGGGCATTTGTTGACGAAAGCGCGCATTCTGTTGAAAGCGGATGTTTCGGAGGCCGGCGACGGATGGAGCGACAGCCGAATCGCCGAGGCGCTGGACACCAGCATCCCGACGATCGAGCGGACGCGACGGCAACTTGTCGAGGAAGGCTTTGAAGCCGTCTTGACCCGCAAGTACAATCCCAATTCGGCCCCGCGACGGATTTTCGACGGCGCTGCGGAAGCCAAGCTGATCGCTTTGGCCTGTGGGCCGGCGCCGACGGGCCACGCCAAATGGAGCTTGCGTCTTCTGGAGGAGAAGGTCGTCGAACTGCAGATCGTCGAGAGCGCCAGCGACAACACGATCGGACGGACGCTCAAAAAAACATTCTCAAGCCCCATCTCAAGCAGCAATGGGTGATCGCGCCCGAGGCCAGCGCGGCCTTTGTCGCCAACATGGAAGAGGTGCTGGAAGTCTACCAAAGGCCGCATGATCCCAGGCGCCCCCTCGTATGCCTCGATGAAACGTCGAAGCAACTCATCGTCGAGACGCGCAAGCCGATCGCCGCCAAGCCGGGACAACCGGCGCGTCACGACTACGAATACGAACGCCATGGCGTGGCCAATCTGTTCATGATGTTCGCGCCGCTGGAAGGCTGGCGCCACGTGAAAGTCACCGACCGTCGCGCGGCCGTCGATTACGCTCATGCGCTCAAGGATCTGTCCGACACGCATTTTCCCGACGCGGACAAAATCGTTCTGGTCCAGGACAATCTCAATACGCACACGACCGCCTCGCTCTACGAAGCCTTTCCCGCCGCCGAAGCGCGTCGCCTCGTCGAAAGGTTCGAATGGCATTACACGCCCAAGCACGGAAGCTGGCTCGACATGGCCGAGTCCGAACTCGCCGTCCTCTCGACCCAGTGCCTCGATCGCCGCATCCCCAACAAGCCGGAACTGACCGCGGAGGTCGCCGCCTGGGAACAACACCGCAACAAACGTCACGCCAAGGCCGACTGGCAATTCACAACCGCCGACGCCCGCGTCAAACTCGCGAGGCTATACCCTCAGTTCGCGTGACTCGGGCCACTAGCCTTAAGGTCACGTAGAGATGGATGGGAAGGTCCTCGGGTTCGAGCGCCGACGTCGCTGGAGCAAGGACGAGAAGGCGCGGATCATCGAAGAGACGCTGGCGCCGGGCGCCGTGGTGAGCGAGGTCGCACGACGGCATGGCGTTGCGCAGGGTCTGCTCTTCACATGGCGAAGGCTGGCGCGCACGGCTGAGCCGATCAGGAGAGACGGCTCGATCTTGCTCCCAGTCGAGATCGACGTGACGGCGCCGCGGCCCGTGCCAGAGGCGACGAGGCCATTGCGAGCTGCAACGAACGGGCGACGACCGAAGCCCGGAACGATCGAGATCGAACTCGGCTCCGGGAACCGCGTGCGCGTCGATAACGACGTCGACGCCGACGCGCTTCGGCGGGTTCTGAGCGTTCTGGGCGAATCATGATTCCGATTCCGAGCGGAGTGCGGGTGTGGATCGCGACGGGCCACACCGACATGCGTCGCGGCATGCAGGGACTGGCGCTTCAGGTTCAGGAGCAGTTGAAGCGCCATCCGCACGGTGGCGATCTTTACGTCTTCCGGGGCCGCAGAGGCGACCTGGCGAAGATACTCTGGCACGATGGCGTCGGGCTATCGCTCTACGCAAACTACCTGACTTCATATTGCACCTCCTTCCGCTGGAAGCGTACATCTTGAATTCTGGTGTCCTGCGGAGCGCGGCCGCCCGGTCGACAAGTCGGTCCCATCGACTGAAGTGCTTGGGTGGCAGGTCCGACCCCGGCGGTTCGTAGAGATAGGCCTGACCACTGTAGGCGTGCCTGGCGATGAGGCCGTACCTGACCCATCTCTTCACGGTGCTCTCACAAATTCCGAGCCGGGCGGTGATCTCTGCGTTCGTCAGCATCCCGCGATCCCGCAGTCGGTCGTAACGTGAGCGGAGCCCGTACTGATGGGCGAGATAGGCCACCCGCAAGTCCGTGAAGCGGGCGTCGGCCTGGTCGCGGCGGGCCGAACCGCCGGGCCGAATTGCCTTTTGGTTGAGGATCTCGGCGATCTCGGAATAGACATGATCGTCGAGGAGCCGGTCGACCAGTTCGATCACCGTCTGCTGGGTCTTGACCTGCTGCGCGGAGGACTTGGGGTTCTCGGTCGTCAGGGTCTCCGTCCTGCCTCCCTTGAAGCGGACATGGATCCTTGTCGTTCCCTCGACCGCGAGCTTCACGAGCGTGACATCCTCGATGATGTAGGCGAGCAGCCGCTTGCGCTCGCGGTTCGGGAGGCTCGGATCGGACCAAAGCGCTGCGAAGTCCGAGGTCATGGCGATGAGCCGATCACGGATCGCGCCGTCGAGAGCGAACTGGTCTTCCTGCCGTCCACGCTCCCTTTCCTCCTGAGCGTTGGCCAGTGCGCGCAGCTTGTCGTTCCATTCGCGCTCGAGCGTATCGGCGACAAGGCGGTTGGCCGGATCGACGAGCATGAAACGTCGCTGTGCGAGATCGGCGTCGATCTGGGCGCGCTCGACGGCGCGACGGCGGAGCCGATCCGCCTCGTCATGCCGCGCTTCGATCTCTCTCCTGATCTCCAGGGCCAGTTCGACCGCGGCCGGCGTCATCTGATCGGCGATCAGTTTGCCGATCGCCTTGTCGATCGGCGCCCCTGCAATCGACTGGCAACTCGGCTCGCCTTGCGAGCCATGCGCACGGTCGCAGACGTACCAGGTCTCCAGCCGTTCGCGTCGAGCGGCATACCGCGCGCGTAGATGCCGACCGCAACGGCCACATACGGCCCGTCCTTGCAGCAAGGCCGTTCCCTCCCGCGGCGGCGAGGCTCTTGCGACCTCGTATCCCTGGCCATTGGCCTTGAGCGTGTTGAGATTCTGCTGGAACTGCTCCCAGGCGATGTAGCCAGGATGAGCGTTCGGAATGCAGGCGAGCCAATCATTGCGCTCGCGGGTCCGAAGCTTCTTCTTTCCATCTGCAGCTCGCCGATATTGCCGCCGGCCATAGACGTACGCGCCCGCGTAGCGCGGGTTGTTCAGCGTTCGGATTGCGGTCGATATCGTCAGCGGCTGGAAAATCGTCGGCGCTCGATTGCGGATGCGAGACGGAAAGCAAAGCCCCTCCTTGCGAAAGACCTTGACGGTCTGAGAGGCCGATCCCACTCGTGAGAACGTCTCGAAGAAATACGCGATCGTTTCCCTGACCTGCGAGTCGGGGTCGAACGCCACCTCGCCGACCTCATCGTATGTGAAGCCTGTCGGGAGCGGACAACGATACTCGCCGCGGCGCACCTTGTTCAGGATCCCGCCGCGGAGCCGCGCCTTGATGACGTGAAGTTCGGCCTCGCTCATGGTTCCTTTCAAGCCCAACAGCAATCTGTCATTGAAGCTGGCGGGATCATAGACGCCGTCCTCGTCGAGGATGAGCGTATCGGCGAGGGCGCAGATCTCGAGCAGGCGATGCCAGTCGGCGTTGTTGCGGGCAAGGCGGGAGACTTCCAGCCCCATGACGATGCCGGCGCGCCCCAAGCCGACGTCGCTCACCAGGCGCTGGAATCCTTCGCGCCATGACGCCGACGCGCCGGACTCGCCCTGGTCGTCATCGACGACGACGATCTGCTCGTCGCGCCAGCCAAGGGCGGTCGCGCGGCCCCGAAGCGCGTATTGCCGCCTCGTGCTTTCGACGTTCTCGATGACCTGCCGCATCGATGACTGCCGGATGTAGAGGTAGGCGTCCCGTTCGAGATGGCGAGGTTGAACTTTGAGCGAGGCGTTCATAGCGCCCTCCGGTCGTTGATCGCCATCACCATTCCGGCGAGGAGGCAGACGATGGCTCGGCGCTCGATGAGCTGCGCCGGCGCCGAGGATCGGGATGGCATCGGCTCCAACCTGGCGGGTTCGACCGACAGCGCGCGCGCCCATCCCCACATGCCGCGGTGAAGAAAGACGACCAGCCCACTCCGGGCGTCAGGGGGCAGCGCTTCACCAAGCATGGCCGAGCGCAGCCTCTCGTAGCGGGCGACGACGACGGTCGCAGGCGCAGTCAGACTGGCCGTGATCCCAGTCATCTCGGAGTTTTTTTTGCACCGACCGCTCGTTCGATCGTTCTTGGATGGACATCGAGGCCGAACTCCTTCTGGAGCGACTTCGCCAACTCGCGCGCGCGTATCGGTTCGCCAGGGGAAATCTGCGCCCTGAGGAACGCCGAGACTTCGCCCTGGATCTTGTGTGGGCCGCGGGGACCTCGCTTCCTGGGTACGAGTCCGGCAATGCCGCTTTCGTCGAAATCCGCCTTGGCCTGATAGTAGGTCGGCCGCGAGACTCCGTACTCCTCGGAAACTTCTGTCACCGACGCCTTCTCTACCGAGGCGCGGCGCAGCATCTCGTACTTCACCTGCACGATGTCGCGCGGATCGAAGAAGCCGCCTTCCTGAAACTTCAGGTCGCGGACCTTCTCGGGCGCCGGATTGAGCGCGCCGTCCTCGGCGAGCGCGTCGCTCTTCGAGCGCTTGCGGTCCCGTCCTGCCGGCACGCCGAACCTCTTCACAAGAGCGCCAAGAACGTAACTATTATTATGCCGCACGCTGAAACCCGTCAAGGCTCCAGCGGATGGCTGGATAGCCGATATTCCAGCCACAATACGCCATTGAGGGTGCCCATGCGGCGTAATTAGGCTTACGGACGCGGCGTAATTATCCTTACACATCATTCACGCGCCTCCTCGCCGAAAGCTGCTCGACAAGACGGGCCAGCCCAATGAGGTCGACAACCCGAAGAAGCGCCCGCCCTCGCCCCATGACGATCTCAGGATCCGGGGCCGCAACGTCGGTCCACTGTGGGGGAACAGAGCAAATCGTGCTGTCGTCGATGCGCAGCAGGAGCCGCTTGCCGGACCGGTTATGGCGTTCGCCGACGCAGACGAGCTGCCGGTCGGCGAACGGATGGAACGGGTGAGTCACGCGGACAAGCTGCGCCGAAGCGAAGGTACGGTCTGCTTTCGCTGGCGAGTTACAAGCGTCTCGACCGCGGAAAGTTCATCTGGCCGTCGGCGAAGGAGGGCGTCATTTCAATTTCGGCGGGTCAGATGGCCTATATGCTCGAAGGAATCGACTGGCGGAATCCGCAACTGACGTGGCGGCCCAAGAGCGCGGGGTGAGCGCGCGTTCTCAAGGAGCCGGCAAGCGAAGAAAGACATAGAATCATACGCATTTTCGGGCGCCTCGAATCACGAAAACTATGATTCGCTGCGTCGCATGGCTCCCGCTTCCGAAGCCCTTCCCGACGACGTCGCCGCCCTGAAGGCGGCGCTCTTCGCCGAGCGCGCGCGCCGGCTGGAAGTGGCGGCGGAGCTGGCGGTTGCGCGGGCGAAAGCCTCCGAGGACATGGCGTTTATCGCCGCGCAGAAGCTCAGGATCGCCAAGCTCGAGCGGCAGGTGTTTGGGCAGCGGTCGGAGCGCTCGGCGCGATTGATCGACCAGTTGGCGCTCGAGTTCGAAGAGCTGGCGGCCAGCGCCACGGAAGACGAGCTGGCGGCGGAGCAGGCGGCCGCGAAGACGACGACGGTTCGGGCCTTCACCCGCCGGCGCGCAGAGCGCGACACCTTCCCTGACCACCTGCCGCGCGATGAGCGTCGGGTCCTCGATCAGGCGGATGACCTCTTGCCACACGATCTGATCGAGCAGGTCCTGGCGGATCGGTCGGGTGTCGCACACCGCACCGCCGAGGTGGCGCCACGCGTCCGAGCCGAGGCAGCGGTAATAATGGATCTTGCGCGCAGAGCTGCGCGTCGACGTCCGCGACAGCGCCATAGCATAGCCGCATTTGCGGCACGAGACCAATCCTTGAACGATGCCTTGAACGATGCTGGGCTCGATGGTCCGGCGGGGCGCGAAGCGTGTCAATCGGCGTCCAAAATTGACCCCCGGATTTGTGGCGGACACGGATGGCAGCGCTCGCCCCGGCGGAGCTGGACGGGGTTGCGCAGCTGGGGCGAGTGCGGGTTAGCGAGGAGCTGTTGTTTGGAGGATCAGGCGTGGTTTTTGAAACGCCAGCTCTCGTTGCCGGTCTCGACGATGTCGCAGTGATGAGCGTCAATCGGCGTTGAGAAGCGGCGCGGAGTGCCCATCGAGAGGCTGGCGCAGCGGCGCGCGGGGGGGGCCTGTGGACCCACCGGTGCAAGCCGCCGTTGAAGGAAGCGGTCAGTCCCTGCCGAAGCCGCGCGGCGGTACGATCGCCTGGAGTTCGGTGAGGTCCAGTTCGCAGATCGCGCGCAACGCCTCGGCTGTCGCACCATCCTGAAGGCTGTCGGGCAGGCTATCGAGCCAGGCGGCATACTCAGCCTGTGCCTCGATGAGACCGGCGACGTTGTCGTTCCATCGTCGGGCCCGGCCGCGAAGGTCGGCCGGGCGGCGTGTGCGAACCACCGGCACACCCGCCGCACGCGCGGCGCGGTAACGGGCCTGGCGTTCGGCGTCGGTCATCGCGGTTTCACCGATCGGTTTGCGTGGCACGATTTCCACTCCGCAGCGTTACGTCACGAAACCCCGGGCGCTCAGGCGCGGTTCTTGAAGCGCCAGCTCTCGTTGCCGGTCTCGACGATGTCGCAATGATGGGTCAGGCGGTCGAGCAGCGCGGTGGTCATTTTTGGATCGCCGAACACGGTCGGCCATTCGCCGAAGGCGAGATTGGTGGTGACGAGGATCGAGGTGCGCTCGTAGAGCCGGCTGACGAGGTGGAAGAGGAGCTGTCCGCCGGCCTGGGCGAACGGCAGATAGCCGAGCTCGTCGAGGACGACGAAGTCCTTGCGGGTGAGATAGTCGGCGATCCGGCCCTGCCGCCCGGCGCGCGTCTCGGCCTCGAGCCGATTGACGAGATCGACGGTGGTGAAGAAGCGGCAGCGCGACCCCGACCGGATGCAGCTCCGTGCGATGGCGATCGCTAAGTGAGTCTTGCCGGTCCCGGTTCCGCCAACCAGGACGAGATTGCGTTGCTGGGCAAGGAACCCGCCGGCGGCGAGGTCGCGCACGAGAGCCTCGTTGATCGGCGTATTCTTGAACGCGAAGTCATCGACGTCCTTGGCCAGCGGCAGCTTGGCGACCGTGAGTTGGTACTTGATCGAGCGCGCCTGCTTCTCCGAGGTCTCGGCTTTCAAAAGATCGCCGACGAAGCGCTGCGGCTCGTGCTTGCGCTTGAGGGCGGTCGCGAGCGTCTCGTCGTAGGCGGCCCTCATGCCATAGAGCTTGAGTCCGCCCATCAGGTCGAGGACTTCGGTTCGCTCCATTGTCAGGCGCTCCTCAGTTGGTCGTATCGGGCGCGGTCGGCGACAGGCGCATGGCTCAGCCGCAGCGTCTCCGGCGTGGCGATGGTCGCGCTCGGACCTGGATCGCGTTGTCGGGAGAGAATGTTGAGGACGACATCGGACGAATGGACGCCCTCGGCGAGCGCCTGATGGCAGGCGGCCTCGACCGCCGGCAGCCCGTCGCTCAGCACCGCGGCGAGGATCTTGACCATCTGCCGGTCGCCATCGTTCGAACCGGCGAGCTTGCGCCGGACCCGGTCGAGCGCCGCCGGCAGCACCCAGTCTTTGAACGGCGCCCCGTTGCGCAGAGCGCCGGGCTTGCGCGCCAGCACCGGCACGTAATGCCAGGGATCATAGACCGTCTCGCCGCGGCCGAAGCTGCGCCGATGCTCGGCCACGATCCGCCCGTCCTGGCGGATCACGATCCGATCGGCGTAGGCTTGAATGTCGACCGGGCGGCCGACGGCGCTGGCGCTCACCGAGTACCTGTTGTTGTCGAAGCGCACCAGGCACGTCTTCGACACCGAGGTCGGCAGCGCATGGAAGCCGTCGAAGCGGCCGCGATACGGGATCAGCTTCGGCCGTTCGTCTTCGAAGACCTCCCAGATCGTCCGCTCGGGCCGCTCCGGATGGGCGTGCGCTTTCGCCCAGGCCAGACATTTGTCGAACAGCCAGCCGTTTAGCCCGCATTACTCATCGCGGACTGGCGGATGTGGCGTAACTATCTGATTTCGTGTAGAATCTGGTTGTCGAAGCTGATTCGCTCGATTTCAGCGAGGCCACACCCGCCATGACCGATCCTATGTTGCCGCTGGCTGGCTTGTCACCTGTTGACGGCAAGGCCGTGGTGGCCAAATTCGATGGGGGGCTGTTGTCGTCGGACGGCGGCGTTCTGGCGTTGCGGGAGGCGGAGCGACGTCTCGGGGTCGCCGATCGGTTGGCCGCCTGCCTGGTGGACCGGCGCGCGCCGGATCAGATCACGCACAGTCTTTCCGACATCATTCGTTTTCGACTGCTGATGATCGCCGCCGGCTACGAGGACGGCAACGACGCCTCGCGCCTGCGCGACGATCCGCTGTTCAAGATGGCGATGAATCTGACGCCGTCCGATCGCCAGCTTTGCTCGCAGTCGACGATCTCGCGGCTGGAGAACCTGCCCGACATACGGGCGCTTTTGCGCATGGGCCGCGCCATGGTCGACCTCTATTGCGCGTCCTTCCGAGAAGTTCCCAAGCGGATCACCCTGGACGTCGACGACACCTTCGACGCGGTCCACGGCGGCCAGCAGTTGCGGTTGTTCAACGCCCATTACGACGACTATGGGTTTCAGCCGATGGTCGTGTTCGACGGGGCGGGCCGTTTTGTCGCGGCCATGCTGCGTCCGGCCAAGCGGCCGAGCGGCAAGGAGGCCCGAGCGTTCCTGCGCCGGCTGTTGCGCGCCATCCGCGCCAACTGGCCGCGCACCGAAATCCTGGCTCGCGCGCCGACAGTCACTACTGCAGTCCCGAGGTTCTCGACTGGTGTCGGGCCAACCGCCTCGATTACGCTCTGGGCGTCGCCCCGAGCGCGACCTTGCGCCGACACGTCGAAACCCTCGAGGCCAGCGCCAAGGCGCGCTTTGAGGCCGCCCCGAGAGAGGGCAAGGTCCGCCGCTTCAAGGAGTTCTTCGACGCCGCCGCGAGCTGGAGCCGCGTCGAGCGGGTCATCGCTCGCGTCGAGGCGGGCGAGGAAGGCCCCGATACGCGCTACATCGTCACCAATCTCGCCAGACGCAACGCTCGCTCCCTCTATGAGGACGTCTATTGCCGGCGCGGCCAAGCGGAAAACCACATCAAGTCCTTCAAGACGCATCTGGCGGCGGATCGCACGTCATGCACCAAGGCTTCGGCCAATCAGCTCCGGCTGTTCTTGCACGCCGGCGCCTACTGGCTGATGTGGGGTCTGCGCGAGTCGATGCCCAAACGCTCGATGTGGCGCATCGCGCAATTCGACACCCTGCGCCTGCGCTTGGTCAAAATCGCAGCTCGCGTCGTCGAAATGAAGACGACGATCCGCGTGCATCTGCCGACTTCATGCCCCGGGCAGGAGGTCTTGCGCTTCGCCCTCGCGCAAATCCCGCGCCTCGTCACCTGAGCCGCGCGGCATGACGCCCCAAAAATCGAACCCCTCCCTTCAACCCGCAAACCCCTCCACCCCCGCTCCGGCCTCGTCCCAGGAGACGACCCGTTGCGTCCGCCACAATGTCAAAACGACGATAAATCCCCATCCGCCACCCATCACGCCGCCCGATGCTCAAGGCGGTGCATAGTGCGGGCTAGCTCGTCATAGCTCTTGAACCGCAGGCGTGGCGTGAAGAAGCGTTCGCGAACGAGGCCGACCTGGTTCTCGACCTGGCCCTTCTCCCACCCCGAGGCCGGCGTGCAGGCGACCGGCTCGACGAGGTGATGCGAACACATCTGGAGGAAGCGGCGATTGTACTGGCGGTCCTTGCCGACGAAGATCGTCTCCACCGCCGTCTTCATGTTGTCGTAGACGCCGCGTACGCAGGCGCCCTTGAAGAACGCGAACGCCCGCTCGTGGGCGTCGAACACCATCTCCTGCGTCTCGCGCGGATAGGCGCGCACGAACATCATCCGGCTCATGCAGAGGCGGACGTGCGCGACCTTCACCGTCGTCGTCACGCCGTTCAGCACGACAATCTCATGGCTCCAGTCGAACTGGTAGGCCTCGCCCGGCGCGAAGGTCAGCGGGACGAAGGCGTTTGCCGTCGCACTCGCGTTCGCCTTGGCCCAGCTTCGCGCGTAACGTCGAACAGCGTCGTATCCGCCTTCGTAGCCGAGCGCCCGCAGCTCCTCGAAAATCCGAATTAGCGTCATCCGCTCGCGCGCCGGCGCTTCAGCGTTCGCCGCCAATAGCCGATCGAGGTCCTCCGTCCATCGCCCCAGCTTCGGCCGCGGCTGAATCTCTCGCCCATAGGAAAACGCCGTCTCCGCCGATCGCAGGACCTTGCTCACCGTGTTGCGCGACAGCTTCAGGTTGCGCGCAATCTCCCTGATCGTCTTGCCCTGAACGAAATGCTCGCGCCGTATCCGACCGATCGTCTCCACAATCAGCATCCCCCACCGCCTGCCTCGCGCCAAAGCAGGCAGCCGAACAAATCGGAAGTGAGGGGGTCAATTTTTGGACGCCGATCCCCCGCCTCAGCGGGTCACTTTTCCACGCCGAAACACACGAAGCGCTTGTTGTCGGCCAGGCGCTCTGCCGCCAGAGCGAAAGTCTCATCGCTGACGATGGCCGGAACCGGTATCTCGATCCACTCCGCACGCGGCCGCTCGTGACTGCAGCTCTTTTCGCCATGGACCGCCCGCCCCGACAGGCGGAACGGCTTCGTCACCTTTTGCCTCTGTCCGACTTGCGTCTTGTTGAAGCAGGCCGCGCCCTTGTACGCCGGGTTGCGCAACATCGCCCATACGACCGATCGCTCCCAGCGGGTCACCCGATGTCGCGTGGGCAGTCCCATCTCTCGCAACAACCGGGAGATCGCTCCGATACTCAGGCCTTCCACTGTGTACTTGTCGTACACGAGCCGCACGACCTCCGCTTCGACGGCTTCGATCTCGTATCGCGCCGGCGCATCTCGGGTTTTTCGAATGTAGCGATAGCCATTGGGTGCGCCGCACAGAACCGAGACTTCCCCGGCCTTGGCGCGATGGCGCTTGCCGCGGCGGGATCGTTCGAGGATCTGCGCACGCTCATATTCGGCGATCATGCCCTGGAACTGCAGCATCAGCTGATCTTCCGGCGTGCCGGAATGCGGCGCCTTGAGGAAAATCGTCTCGACGCCATGGCGGGCGAACTCCTCGGTCAGCAGGACCTGATAGGCGTATTTGCGGCTCAGCCGGTCCGGCGAGTGGATCAGGACAGCCTCAATGTGGCCCTCCGCGGCGAGATCACGCAGCCGCTCCAGCCCTGGCCGCAGCAAGCTGGCGCCGCTGAACCCCTCGTCCTAGGAGACTGTCCGAATAATGAAAAAATAGGCCTTGAGGCACAATATATAGTGCTTTTTCAGAGAGAGGTGCAACAACATCTTGATCAGCTTTTCTGAAAATTCGATTTCTCGGACAGGCTCCTAGACGACCCACTCATCGGGTACGCCGTATCCCTGTTCCCGCGCGAACTCGAGCAGCGCCGCTGTCTGGCTCGCAATCGTGTTCTCCGTCGCCATGCGCCAATCTCTGAGACCGGCGCTTGGCTCGCCCGCGTGGTGCAGGGATACCTGAACTACCACGCGGTCCCCGGGAACCTGAAACGGCTCGGCATGTACCGAGCCGAGGTCTGCAGGGCATGGCTGCACTCGCTCCGGCGACGGAGTCAGCGCGGACGCATGACCTGGGATCAGTTCCAGCGTTACGTTGGGCGATACATCCCGAAAGTCCGCGCCTGTCATCCGCATCCAAATCCAAGGTACGCGTCATGACCCAAGGCAGGAGCCGTATGCGGTAGCTCTGCACGTACGGATCTGAGCCGGGGGGCGCTGGGAAACCAGCGTCCCTACCACGACCCGTGCGTCTGCCGCATCATCACCGACAGCGTCCTCTCGAAGGATCGATAGAGCTCGCAGAATCGCGAGTAGCTATAGCCGCCCGGGCTCGCAGCGATGTATTCGTCCCAGAGAATCAACAGGGTGACGTGCTTGCGCTTCAGTTCGCGATGCACACCGGCCCAATCCGGCTCCTCGATGCGCCGGTGGCCCCGCTTGCTGCGCCGGCTGGCGTAGAGCGCCGCCTCCAGCGCGCCGTCGGTCATGTCGTCCGACAAGGACCAGAACAGCCCCGCGGCCTCCGCCCGCTTCAACGTCACCCGCACCGTCGAGCGAGCAATGCCGAGCCGGCGGGCGATCTCGTGCGTCGACACGCATGAAAACTTAAGCCGAATGATCTCGCGCGCATGGCGCATCGTACAGGGGCCGGCGCGTTCCTGGACAGTGTAGGTTCTGAGGAGTTGGCGGGCAACCGACGAAATGAGATTGTGATACGACGCGAAAAAGTGCCCTAACCGCGCAAAAACTTCCTTGTTCTCGTGCGAAGGCTGCCCGTTCCGCGAAATAGAATTCTCTGTTTTCCAGACCGGGAGCGGCGGTCGGCGACCGCCTTGGCCGATGTCTCCGGCTCGCCGGCGCCACGGCCGCGCTCCGTCGACGTCGCAACTGTTACGCCCAGTGTGAAAGTTCTCGCGAAAGTAACATTCTGTGACTGAGTTACGCTGTCATCTTTGTTATACGCCGGCTAAACGAGAACCCGAAAATCGGCGCGATGGATCACGCGGAAATTGTCCGTGATTCGGTCGCGGAACCGCTTCCATTGTTTGGGCACGGTATGCCGGAGGAACATGATGATCTCCAGGCGGAATTCGTTGAAGGTCTTGTAATCCCGGTTGTGGGTGACGTTTTCGTGCATCAAGCCCCACAACCGTTCGATGGGATCGAGATGGGGACAATAGGGCGGAAGGAAGTGCAGCACGATTTTGCGCCCGACCGCCGCAAGCCATTGTTTGACGACGTCAGCCTTGTGATAGCTGGCGTTGTCGACGAAGACGTGGATGAGGCGCATCGCGGTATGCGTACCCTCGATCTCGCCCAATAGCTTGATGAAGGTCAGCGCGTTGACCTTCTCGACGGCGAGAATCTGCGTCTGGCCGGTTTCAAGATTGATGGCGCCGTGGATGTTGAGCCGGTCACGGCCCGTCGTCTGCTCCACCGCAAGGGCGACGTCCTTGCGGGCCCAGCAACCGGCCGGCCTCACCTGATGGGTCGGATGAACCGCATCGACGAAGACGACGGCCTCATCGACGCCCATTGTGTTGAGCAGGCTCTCGTATTTGTCGATGAAGGCTTGCTGCTTGGCGTCGTCGAGGCCGCGCGGCATGGCCTCCGGCTTGCGATAGTCAAAGCCCAGGCGATGCAGCAACGCGATCAGCCCCAAGCGGCTATAGCTCAGCCCAAATGAGCGCTTTAGCCAAGCCCCGATCTTCCGGGTGCTGCGGGGGCAATGGGCGTCGATCCAATCGCCCAGAGCGATTGCCTGCTCGTCGGTGAGGTGGCTGCCGCCGCCTTCGTGGCCAAAGCTCTTCAGCCCCTCGACGCCACCTCGCTCATAGGCCCGATGCCAATCGCGAACCGTATCGTCGTCCAGCAACAATGCCGCCGCAACCCGCTCACAGCTCCAGCCCCGATCGAGAAGGACGATGGCGTTGGCTCGGCGGGCAACCCGATGCTCCTCAAGCCCGTCCCGCGCAATCCCGATCAGGACTTGCCGGTCTGATGCTGAGAGAAACCCGCCGCAAATCATGCCTCCAGCCAATCCCGTTCGGCCGTCCCGTCAACCCTTTTTCGCCTCCTCAATGAGTCGGAGTATACAAATCTATAATTTTGCATACGCCTTTACCACGGGCTGGTTTTCTGCAAAAAGGGGGGCGTATAGAGCGTCAAGCGCTTGGCGATACTTGACCAATTCCGCCTTGATGTGGGGCGTCAGTCGCCCCAGGTCCTTTTCCAATCGCTCAAATCTATCGATCAGAATGTCGGGTTTCAAGTTCTCCAAGGGAATGAGGTACTTCTCCAGCCCGAAATCTGTTGCCAGCGAATCCAGCTTGGCGTGGTCAGAGAGCGCAATGACCGGTCTGTTCTGGATTAATGCCATCACGAGGTTGTGGTAACGCGCGGAAATCACGAACTCGGTCTCGCCCACCTGGCGCAGCAACTCATTGACGGTCAACACCGGTTCGGTGATCAACAGCGGTGCGTCGGTAGAGATGTTCCGGCTCTTCAGGAGTTCGATGAATTCCTTTATCACCGGTATATCGTACTGCATGTCGCCGATGAGGAGCCGCACACAGTAACCATGCCCCTGGAGCCAGGACACGAAGGCCGCCATCGTATCCAGGTATTCCCGAAACGCCTTCGGCTCCTTTGAACCATAATCCTTAAGTCCTAACCCGACGATTCGCCTTTGACCGGGCCGAACGACAAAATCCTGGTTACTCTGCACGAGGCCGAAGACTACATCCGGGTACACGAAATCACGAACGGTGTTGAAGCCGATATTCTCCATGTATTGCTTCGATGCTTCGTCGCGGTAACTGCGGTAGTAGGCCAGTGCGAAAGTTCTCTTGAGAAACCAGCGGCTCAGCGGATGGCGGATGGGCCCAACACCAACACTGAGGAGAACGAACTTGACCCGGCACAGGGCTGCGAGCGTCGCTAGCTTGAATATGTCGTAAGGCCAGCCGAACGGGCCGGTCAGGTAGTCGTTGACGATTCCTGTCCCGGCAACGATCAGCATGTCCGTGCGGCCCATCACGTATAGGGTCTTGACCCAGTGAACGAGCTCGAGCGGCATCCGCAGGAAAGCCATTCGGAGGGTCCGCTCCAAGCGCCCCCGCGGTCCGGACTTAGCGGCAGCGGCCTGGGCCTGCGACGGAAAGGCCGCGATGCCGTGGCGTGTCCGCACATCCTGGGGATTTGCGCAGAAGCACACGAATTGTGCGTCCGGCCAGCGCCGCAAAATCTGTTCTATGATCACCTGCAGAGTACATTCGTTGCCCAGGTTTCCGGCACCGAACTTTCCAAACAAGGCGATTCTTTGTGGTTTCACGGAATTCATGTACCGATTGGACATGCCGCCGATTCTCTGTGTTGCTGGCGCGGGTTGCTAGTCGAGTTGCGCCGACGATACCCTCGCAGTGCACAAAAGTCGACTAGAATATCATCTTTCGTGGTAGCAAGATTTAACGAGTCCTGGCAGCCCCAGAAGGGCACACAGTAAAATATATCAACCGTAAACACCAGTAACAGACAACGACCCCGAAAACAAGAACAATTAATTGTGGGACGGAATCGTGAAAAAAGAGATGTTGTTATTTTCGCAGCGGCAGATTGCCGACCTTGTCGCGTCTTCCCTCGATTACGAATTCGAGGACACCATCGCATCCGTTACGAACGCCCAGCGAGTTGACGCAACCGACCTACCGGGGTTGCAATTCTCCCGACGCGCCTACAAGCTTGCGCGCCTCGCATTAAAGTCGCCGGAGATTGCGCGCAGGCTTGTGCCCTATCCGCGCAGCAAGGTGATCCTCGGCAGCGATTTCGAACTCTTCTTTCCGGTGTTCAGCTACACCAACCAACTGTATTCGCTCGCGACGATTCCCAACTGGCGCCAGCGCTGCGGCAAGGCCGCCTGCTTCATCAACGATATCTGGTCGGAAACGTTGCCGGAATACCTGCTGGAGCTCCTGTCGGCCTTTGACCACGTCTTTGTTGGCACCAGTAACAGCGTCAAGGATGTGGCGCGCATTACCGGCCGGCCGTGCACCTATCTCCCGTTCGCCGTTGACGTGCTGCGCTTCACGCCGGCGACGCCCGACCAACCGCGCCCGATCTATGTCTGCAACATCGGCCGGCGGTCGCAGGTCACCCATCAGGCGCTGCTCGATGACGCAGAACGGCAGCATCGCTTTTATTACTACGACACCGTGGCGGCGAGCGGCGCCGGCCTGAAACATCGCACGTTCCGCGTCGACGCCCCGCGCGAACACCGCGTCTTGCTGGCGACATTGCTGAAACACAGCCGTTTCTTCATCGCCCATCGCTCCTACGTCAACCGGCCCGAGTTCACGGCGGGTCGCGACGAGATCTCCGCGCGGTTCTACGAGGGGGCTGCAGCGGGCGCCGTGATGATTGGCGAGGCGCCGCGCACCGACGAATTCAAGCGACAGTTCAACTGGCCGGACGCCGTAATTCATGTTCCATTTGATTGTCCCGATATTGCCAAAATTCTGGCGGACCTGAGCGGCAATCCCGAGCGGTTGCGGGCGATTGGGCGCGGCAACGCGCGTCAGGCCGCACTCCGGCACGACTGGCTGCATCAACTCCAGGTCGTGTTTGACGTCCTCGGTCTCAAGCCCACTGACGGGATGCAGGCTCGCGCGCAACGGCTCGAACACATCGCTTCACAACTGCAATGATCCCTGAGCCCGTCCCGGACATGCCAAACCAGGTCCGTGGTGCGAGAACCCCGGCTTCTCCCGGCAAGGCGCTTCCGCGCAGGCCATAGGCATCGCTTCAAATCTCTCCGAGCTTACGTACCCGTCACAGGACTCGGGCATCAGAACAAGCCATTCGTTGCGGGCTTTGCGGCGCATCTTCACGCCCACGCCCGCAGCGCCGTATCCCGCCGCCGCAGCTGTCTTACCATAGGCATAGGCCGGCCGTAAAATCCAGGACACGGCCTCGCAACCTTAAGCCAACGTGGGACTTTTCGGGCGCGCAATCGCTCCGCTATTCGATCTGACCTGGCTTTCTATCCACTCGTAAGTGACGGCCAGACCTGCGGAGAGCGGTTGCGTGGGCCTCCAGCCGAGCTTCTCTTCTATCAACCTATTGTCGGAGTTGCGGCCCCGAACGCCGAGCGGTCCGGGGATGTGCCGCTTTTCGAGCTGCTTTCCGGCGATGGCCATGATGCTATCGGCAAGCTGATTGATCGAGACCATCTCGTCGGAGCCGATGTTCACGGGTCCCTCGAACGCGGAACGCATCAGCCGGATCGTGCCCTCGACGCATTCCGACACATACAAGAACGATCGGGTCTGCTTGCCGTCGCCCCAAATATCAATCGTCCCCCCGTTCGGTGTCATCGCTATCTTGCGACAGAGCGCGGCAGGCGCCTTCTCGCGGCCGCCGGCCCACGTCCCCTCGGGGCCAAAGATATTGTGATAGCGGGCGATCCGGACCTCGATCCCACGACAACGGGAGAAAGCAAAATAGAGCCGCTCACTGAAGAGCTTTTCCCACCCGTATTCGCTATCCGGCGCCGCGGGGTAAGCGGAGCTTTCTTCGCAATTTGGCGAATCTGGGTCCATCTGGTTGTAGGCCGGATATATGCACGCAGAAGACGAATAAAATATCCGCCGAATCAGTCTTCTACAGCACGCATCCAATAGATTAAGATTTACTAGGCCTGAATTGTGCATGATGTCCGCGTCGTTCTCGCCGACAAATACAAAACCGGCTCCCCCCATATCGGCAGCCAATTGATAAACTTCGTCGAAGCGGCGATCGATCACCTGCCGGCAAAAGTATGGATCGCGAAGGTCTCCAATGACGAAGTCATCAGCTTCGCTCGCTGCATACTCATGGTTCTTGAGATCCACGCCCCGGACCCAGAACCCGTCCGTTTTCAGACGTTTGACTAAGTGTCCCCCAATGAAGCCACCCGCGCCACATACCAATGCACTTCGCAAGCCTGCCTCCGAAATAGCGGAACTGAAATTTCTTTCCAATAGCCGATCTGCGCAACAACCATCGCCTCTCGTCAAATCCCGATATGATCGCTCGGATTTGCGTGTTCCCTAGACATACATGTCATAGGGGAAGGAAGTTTGCAACCGTACGATTGCGATATCCCGCGTGCGCTGGGCTCCAAACTCAATCAGAAGTTAATGGCGCTATGCGTCCGTGATTCTGATGTCCTTCTAAAGTATGTTTGGCGAGCAGCTGGACCGTCCGTCACGATTGAAGCCACTGTTCGCAAATATACTACTGACAATCACAGCTGAATCTGGCATAATACTCTACATATCAGTTCATTATCAGGCGAATACGGGATCAATGTGTTCCCGCAACCTTAGGTCCCGCCGCGTAAACCCGAATGGCTTTGCAGTAACCATTGATGATGCGGAGAAGCGGCTTCTCGAATGTTACATAGGCCACCCGTCCAACAATTGTCGCGATGATGAGGCTCAGGAATACAAGTTCAAGAGATGGTTGGCCCACGACCATCTTCCAAACTCGCAGCGTTACCGTTAGCGCGAGTCCATGAGATAAGTAGGTCGAGTATGATGCGTCCCCAAAATGCTGAAGGAATTTGGCGCGTTTTGCCAACCAGGCAGGCTCGGACAGTTCGAACCCGCGCCAAAGTATCGCGAGGGCCATGCCCAGCGCAAACCAGAGGACAATCGGCGAAGCAAGATAGGCCAAGCTCGCGTTTGGAATGTAGGAACCAAAGAGTACGAAAACAGCAAGAAATCCGATGATGGCTGCAAGGGCAACACGGCGCGGAAAAAATAACCCAACCGCAAATAGCAGATAGAACATTGCCTCAAAATTCAGAGTCCATCCTTGACCAAGGATCGGCTCCCATGATTGGTCATCTCCTGCATAAGGCACAAATGCCAGCGAGTAGCCTAGTTCTCTCCACCGATCGCCCGCGCCGTGTGTAGCGGAGACGCGATGATAGGCGAATGCCAGGATTGTTGCGGCCTAGTAAAGAGGAACGATGCGTATAATACGACGTTCCAAGAAGTTCGCGGCTGCTTTCGAACTCCCGAAGTTTGTCCACGAAATATGGACCATGATGAAGCCGGAGACTACAAAGAAGACATACACACAATAGGTTCCGAGCGCCCAGGCAACTCGGGTAATCGAACTCTGCGCCGCATTTCCGATCAGTTCAAGAAGAGCATGGTCCGTAACGACCATCCATGCCGCGATCGCCCTGAGTGCCTGCAGCGAGAAAAAAGTGCCGCTCGATTTCAAGATGGGGGAACTCAAGCGTCTCTCCAGGGTGGGTTTTGGGCAGGCCTTGAGTGTCTGTCCGGGAAGATATTGGATCGGTTGAGTCATTTGTGATTCAAGGGAGGCGGCCTGATTCTTTGGGGAGCCGCCGCCGATGTGGACGAAGGAAAACCGCGCTCGCTACGATCGCAGCCGCCTGCGCTATCCCTCTGACCTGACCGACGAGGAGTGGGCGCTGGTCGAGCCGCATATTCCACCCGCCAAGCGCGGCGGCAACAAGCGAACGGTCAAGCTGCGCGAGGTCGTCAACGGCCTGATGTACATCCTGAGCGCCGGTTGCCAGTGGCGGGCGATCCCGAAAGACCTGCCGCCACGCTCGACGTTGTACGATTATTTTGATCTGTGGAGTTGGGACGGCACGCTCGATCGGATCCATGACGCCCTCTATGTCAAATGCCGCGAAAGAGCAGAGCGCGAGGCTTCTCCGACAGCGGCCATCATCGACAGCCAGAGCGTGAAAAGCGCTGAAAAAGGGGGGCTCACGACCCGCATGGCTACGATGCGGGCAAGAAGATCAAAGGCAAGAAGCGGCATATTCTCGTCGACACGCAGGGCCTCCTGATGCACGCCATCGTGCATGGCGCCGATGTTCAGGACCGCGACGGCGGCGTGCTCGTGATGGCGACCTTGTTCGGCCTCTATCCCTTCCTTCTGAAGCTCTACGCCGATGGCGGTTATCAAGGGGCGCAGTTCCAGGATGCGCTGGGGGTCATTCTCAAGCGCGTGAACGTCGAGATCGTCAAACGCTCCGATCAAGCTCAACGCTTCGTCGTCTTGCCCAAACGATGGATCGTCGAGCGAACCTTCGCCTGGCTCGGACGATGCCGAAGGCTCGCCAAGGATTGGGAGTGCCTCAATCGCAAGGCGCTCGCCTTCCTCAAGCTCGCTTCTATCCGCCTCATGACGCGAAAACTATGCAATTCCAGATGATGTTCCCGGACAAACTCTGAGAAAATCGCGTTGACGGGCCGGCTTGCTTGTCACACTCCGCGCGGTTTAGTGATGGCGCCAGTGGTTTCGGTGATGGCTGCGGTTCCAACAGAGTTAGAGGACGCTCGTGAGCCAGGCCGGATAAGTAGGATTGGCCGAGCGCGACGCGCGCGTGCGGCGGTCGCGGCCAGGCGAGAGCGCAAAGCCTGTTCGCGCAAAGCCTGTTCGCACATAAATCCCAGCAGAAAAAACAGCGTGGTCTGTTCGCACACGGTAACGAGCACCTGTTCGCTTACGCCGATAAATAAAATTCCGACGAGAGATAGTAATGAGGAAACCCCGATTTCAGGCGCGGGACCATTCATGCATTTCACGGCCATCACTAGGTTACGCATCCACATAAACAGAAACAATGCGGCGCCGATCACGCCAACATCGAGCAAGATTTGAAGCAGACCATTATGTGCTTCGTCAACATACCAGCGAAGCAAGGTCGAGATTTCAATCGAACGCGGATTTGACATGGACCAAAACGCGCTAAAGCCCCAGCCCAGCAGGGGCCGATCCGATATGGCGTCAATAACATAAGGCCACATTTCGGTACGCCCCGTCAGCGTAGGGTCCTTGCCCAGAAAACTGAAGATAAGATCTTTGTTCGCAATGATCAAAAAAGATGTCAAAGCGAATATAATCATCATGCAAACGCTCATGAAGCGGCGATTTCCCCCCTTGATGTAGAGAGAACCTATAATATGCAATGTAAAAAATACGAAAATTGTAAGCAGCGCCGTAGTTGACTTGCTCAAGACAACCACGAGCGCGCATATCGCGATGATTCCCATGTGACGAAGCTTTCGCCTTCCGGTCCGTACGCCGTGAAGGCCCGCGAGGACTCCCATCGCCATCGCTTGGCCTAGTACGTTTTTCTGCGGAAACAGTCCGTTAAAATCGCCACCGATCCCGACCACCTCGCTTGGAAGAACAATTAGCAGCAGTAACGAAACAGTCGCCAAGAGTCCGTTGATCGATGCCGCAAGCCCCATAATCTCGTTGCCATCGATCGTTTTCACCAGACCAATCGCACCTACGACAAGGAACAGAAAGGCAATGCTGCGCGTGAGCGTTATGCCGGGGTCCACTGACCACAATACGGAGCAAACAACTATACCGACGACCATCGCCGGGGGGGCCAAATTAAGCCGTGGGCGTCGCCCGCGGGTTCCCCACCAGAAGAGTAGAACGCTCGATGCAATGCCAAGAAGGTTTATGGCTTCAGTGATCTTGTCGCCGGTTTTTCCCTCCCACGCGCCATATACCATTGTGTCAATAAACCCAAGGGCCAGGCTCGAGAATAATATATAGTAAGCCGCTACAATATAATGCACCCATGAGTTTCTTTGGGTTGTTGATCCTTTGATCATCGTCTAACCCGGATTATGCCTTGCGGGTTGGCGGGTGTGGCGTAAACGCTGACAACCCGCAGACCATTGGCGCCAATTCGTCAACGCGATGCATAATGCGGGCTAGCTGGATCGCGACATCCGGGGATTCTTGGATGCCGCGACACGCATAGGCGTTTTCGACAAGGTGCGACGCCAGGACGCCGAGCGCTGCGGGAGCCCGCAGGCCGTCGAGATGCAGGTAGCGTTGCTTCTTCGTGTCGATTTCCGGTTGAAGCGCCCAGGCGGCAAGGATCGCCAGAATGAGGCCGTTACCATAAACCCCGGCGATGATTGCCAGTTGAACCGCTAGGTGCATCGCCCGATTAACTCCTTCGCTTTATCCCAGTAGCATTTCAGTCGAAGGCGGACAATGACCGACGGTCTTTCGGGCATTGTCGCGCCGCGTCGGGCCTGCGGTCGTAACTGTTGGCCCGATAGTCACGCGCATGGAGAAAATCAACTACTCGCCCAATTCAGTCAGATTGACGGGTATAGGTGCTTGAGTTTGATGCGTGCGTCGGGTGTTGTGAAGTGCCAATTGGCATTGGCGTGATTGGCGTTGCGGTCCTGCTCCCAGGCGGCGACTTCCTCGACGAGGGTTTGTTTGTCGGGGATACGGCGGTCGAGGCATTGGGACGATAGGACGCCGAGTTCCGACTCCGCCAGATCGAGCCAACTGCCGTGCTTTGGCGTGTAATGCCATTCGAATCGCTCGACCAGCCGCCTGGCTTCGGCGGCCGGAAAGGCTTCGTAGAGTGACGCCTTGCTGTGGATGTTGAGATTGTCCTGGACCAGAACGATGATCTGGGCGGCGGAAAAGTGGATATCGGCCAAGTCTTTCAAGACGTGAGCATAATCCACGGCGGTGTGGCGGTCCGTGACTTTGACATGGCGCCAGCCTTCGAGCGGCGCGAACAGCATGAAGAGGTTGGCGGTCCCATTGCGCTCGTACTCGTAATCGCAACGGACCGGGCGCCCGGTTTCATCGGAATCGTCGTCCGCGTCTCGGCGAGGAGTTGCTTCGAGGTCTCGTCCAGGCAAACCAGCGGACGGTCGGGATCGCGTGGCCGCGTGTAGACGGCCAGCACGTCTTCCATCGCCGCTACGAACGCGCCGTTGGCCTTGGGCGGGATGACCCAGCACTGTCGGCGATGGGGCTGGAGAATGTTTTTTTGAGCGCCCGCCCGATCGTCGAGTCGCTGGCGCGATCGACAATGTGGAGTTCCACGACCTTGTTCTCCAACAGCCGCAAGGTCCAGCGCGCGCGTCCCTTGGGTGGTTTGGAACAAGCCAAGGCAATCAGTTTGGCTTCCTTCTCGCCGTCGAAAATCCGCGCAACCGCCGGCCTCGCCCGTTGTTTGCGGCTCAGCACCGCCTCGAAGCCCTCTTCCACCAGTTGCTTGCGCACCCGGTAAACCATCGATGGGCTGGTCTCCAGCGCTTTGACGATCCGGCTGTCGCTCCAGCCTTCCCCGGCTTGCGAGACATCGGCCTTCAACAAGACCCGCGCCTTCAGCAGCCGCTGGGCCGGGCTCTTTCCTTTCCGGATCAGCGCTTCAAGTCGCTCCCGCTCCTCCGCGCTCAACCGCACCACATACTTCTTTACTGAAATCTCCTTCGCAACCATGATCGCCTCCGTCGTCCGCACCGTCGACAAAGCGAATCATCAAATCCTTTCAAATTGATTAAAGCGGGCGACTAGAGTGGCGCAGCCTGCCCAAACTACGACTGAGAAACAATGAGGCTTGCGCTAGGCAAATGATCTGGACACGGTTAGTGATCTGTGCGTAAGACGATCGCAAGAGGAGGAAGATGCTATCTGCACGGCGTAATTCGAAGCGAACAGTTGTGCCTTAATATTCACGTTGAATTAATTTGCGGAGGAGTTTCATGGAGAAAGTTATGGCCAAACTAACGTCGCCAAAATGGCTCAGGGAGGCGATCTCAGGGCGCGCACGAAACCTCGCTAACTCATTCAATTTCTCTCCCTACACAATAGAACGCGAAGTCGCGGGCGAAAAGCACCTATTTTATATTGGGAATGTGACTGGAAAGAGCTGGTACAACAGCAAAACCGACCTCTCACCTGAGATGACCTTTGTCGGGCGCGAGCTAGTCAAACCTGGGGGAATCGTCATCGAATGCGGCGCTCACCACGGGGCGCAGTCAATCCTGCTATCTCGGTGGGTGGGGACTAGGGGTAAAGTCGTGGCGATTGAGCCAGTTTCGGAAAATGTTGCAATTCTTAGAAAGAATATAGAGATCAATAGCCTGACCAACGTTCTTGTCGTTGACAAGGCGGTAGGATCTAGCCCCGGCCGCCTGTCCATGGCGCCCAATTCCAACGCGAGCGTGCGAGCTGGCGGGAACCACACGATCTCAGTGGAAAGCATCGCATTGGATGCCCTTGCGGAGGAACTGAAGATCATGCCAACGTTCGTCAAGATTGATGTGGAAGGCTATGAATATCAAGTGCTGGAAGGAAGCAGATCCATCTTAGCCACGACCCCTGCGGTGTTCCTTGAAGTGCACACACTCACGCTCCCGCGATACGGGAAGAAGTTCGAAGATCTGTGGGAATTTATAGATCCCGACAAATACGACATCTTCATTCAGGACGAGGATTTCAAGGAGCCGGAGGTATACTCCCCTGCAATCGTGCCGAGCGGCCGGGTACATCTGTTCTTTCGACCACGGATCCCAGGAGCGTAAACTAAAAGTCTGACTCAAACGCCTATTGGATAGACCCGAACGTTTCGGCCCCTCGGTCTTCTCCACAAGCCGCTGAAAAGTTTGGCTCTGCGCGGGACCCTTCCGGTAAACTTTTACCCAAAGAGCCTGACCTGAAATTGGTTGACCGGCCTCGGTGGGCGTGATTCTCCGGAGTTTGCAAAGACTTCTGGAGATTCGCCATGTCGTGGAGCGAGGCCGATCGGGCAAAGTATGATGTGGTCTGCGAATGCTATTCAAGCGATTTGTCGGAGGCGGAGTTTGCCTTGATTTTTCCGCTGCTTCCGAGCGCAAGCGGCGAGGACGCAGGCCGACATGCGCGCGCCGATACGCAGGATCGTTACGCGCTGGCGCCCCTCTTGCGCGAGGTGCGCCGCAAGACCCCGTTTGTGACCATGAGTTTCGTCGATTCGGGCTACAATGGCGACGAGGCGCAGCGCGCCGCCTTCGAGGCGAGCCGTATCTCCATCACCGTGGTTATGCGTAACGACAAGCAAATCAAAGGCTTCATCGTGTTGCCGAAGCGCTGGGTCGTCGAACGGACGTTCGGCTGGATCAACCGCGCCCGACGCGTGGCCAAGGTCTTTTCCAGGCGAAAATCGAGTCCTCGCTCGCATGGATGGTCATCGCCCTTGCGTTCCTGCTCACGCGACGCCTCGCAAGGCTCTAACGTCCGGCAATGTGATTTTCGAGTCAGGCTCTAAGAGGATCGATATCGTCTGGCGACCTGGTCCGTGTTTAGTGTTATACTTCTGCGGGATGGGGCAAATATCCCGCAGTGTAGATGAAACAAGAATACCACTATTGTAACGTAACGTCGGCTAAATTCCGTCGAGATGGCTAGTGTCGCAATATCAAATCAACAGTTCGCAAGCGGGCTGTTGAAGAACGCACTTCTGCCAGAATTCGGGTCACAAATGGACTCGCCTCGACCCCGGATTTTTCACGAATTTCTCCGATGGAATCGAATTTGTCAACAGCCTGCTAAGTCTGTCCTATCAAGCGGCTTGCATTTCGTCCGCTCTTCGCTCATTAGTGATCGGCCATTCGCAATTCGGGGGACAAATCGAAGCGCGGGGGGCTTGAGAAGCGCGGGGGCGTGAAGTCGTAAGCTGGCGCCCTCCGCCGATCGAAGTGGGCGCGCGAAAAGGTAGCGTCTATGAACCAAGCGGCCCCTCCCCCCGGCCTGCTGACTGCACTTGATGCAGGCTTGACTGCCCTCTGCGGGATCGCGGCGTTCGATCGGATCGCCGCCGATCCGGCGCGGCTTGCGTATGAACTCGCGCCGAATGGGCGCGAGGCCGAGGAACCCGACCACAAACCAGCGCCGCCTTCAACGGCCGGCGCCACCTCTAGCTCGTGATAAAGGGTGAAAACTCATGACCACATACTACGTGAGTTCTATTGTCGGCAGCGATAACAACGCAGGCACGTCCTCCAGCGCTCCGTTGAACACCTTGCAGGCGGCTGAAGCTCTCGTAAAACCCGGCGACACCGTCCAGGTCATGAATGGCACTTATACGACGGGCGGCGGCGGCAATGTGCTGACGATTTCGACGAGCGGCACCGCGAGCGCTCCGATCACCTTCGAGGCGGCGCCTGGAGCAACGCCGGTCATCAATTCTTCCGGCGCTTGGCAGGGTATCGAGATCGATGCGTCCTATATCACCATTAACGGTTTCACGGTCGTCGGCGACGCCGCAAATTACAATCTGACGTCGGCCATGGCCGGCTACAGCACCGGCAACGCTAATCTTGATGGGAATGGCATTGCCGCAACCAGCGGAAATCAAATCCACAATATCATTATTGAGAACAACACGGTTTACAATGAGCCTGGCGCGGGAATCGCGATGGAGAATGGCGATTACATTCAAATTCTGAACAACAACGTTCATGATAACGCGCATTGGTCGGCCTACGGCCAAAGCGGAATTACGGTTGGTGCGTCATATAATTACAACAACGCCGCAGGACCTCACATTATCATCAGCGGCAATACTTTGAAAAATAATTCAGAATTGGTTCCGGAATACCGTGCCGGGGCCATCACCGATGGCGAAGGCATCATACTGGATTCCAACAACGGTTACACGGGCGGATTCCTTGTTGAGAACAACACGATCACCGGCAGCGGCGGTCCTGGTATTAAATCATTTTTTTCGGACAATGCAGTCATTACCGGCAACACTGCAACCGGAGACCTGACAGTCGCAAGTTTGGCGAGTGAAGGTGAAATCTTTATCAACCAATCCAACAACAATACGGTGTCCAACAATATCACGACGACGGGCGGGGCCCAAGGAACAGCTCCGACGGTGGCGATCACCAGCGCCGGCGGGACGGTCAATTCGGCCGTGCAGACGGTCACCGGAACAGTCGACGTCGCCGACGCGGGCTCGGAGGTGACCGTCCTCGAGGGGACGACGCCCATCGGCACGGGAACGGCCGGCGCGAATGGCGTTTGGTCCGCCAGCGTGACGCTCGCCAACCAGGGCGCGAACGTTCTGACCGCGACCGACACCAACGCCGCCGGGACCGGGACCTCCGGCGCCGTCACCTACACGCTCAGCCCGAGCGCCGCGCTGACCAACGGCAGCTTCGAGACGGGCAGCTTCAGCGGCTGGACGGTGGGCGGCAATTCCGGAATCCTCTACGGCGCGCAGCAACTCTTTGTCGACACGGTCGCCGAAAGCGGCACGTACGCGGCCGCAATGGGCTCGATGGGGGCGGACGGGACCTTGAGCCAGACCGTCGCGACGACGGCCGGCCAGACCTACACGCTGAGTTTCTGGCTGCGCAACGATGGGGCGGGCACCAACGACTTCAATGCCACATGGAACGGGCAGACGCTGGTTTCGCTGACCAATGCGGCGCAGTTCGGCTATAAGCAATACTCCTACACCGTGACCGCGACCAGCGCCGCGTCGACGCTGGAATTTTCCGCAGCGAATGTCTCGAGCCAATGGGATCTCGACAACATATCGCTAACGGCGAATGGAACGTCATCGCCCGTCCCAACCGTCACCGCCGTCACCGATTCTCCTGCGACCGGCGATCTGAACGCGGGCAAGACCGTCGCGCTGAAGCTCAGCTTTAGCGGAAATGTGACGGTCGCCGGCGGAACGCCGACGCTGACCCTGAACGACGGCGGAAGCGCGACCTACGCCAGCGGTTCGGGCAGCAATACGCTGACCTTCAACACCACCGTGGCGGCCGGACAGAACGCGGCCTCCCTCGCCGCGACCGCGGTCAACCTGCCGAGCGGAGTCACGATCAAGGACGGCGCCGGCAACGCCGCCAACCTGTCGCTCACCAGCCTGACCCAGAGCGGGCCGCAGGTCGACACCAGCGCTCCCGCGGCGCCGAAAATCTCAAGCGATTCCGTGAGCGGCAATATCGTGACGCTGAACGGCACGGCGGAAGCGAACAGCACAATAACGGCATACGACAACTCGACCAAGCTGGGCACGGCCGCCGCCAACAGCAGCGGGGCGTGGACGTTCACCACCGGAACGCTGGCGAGCGGCAGTCAGAGCTTCACCGCGACGGCGACCGACGGCGCGGGCAACGTGAGCCCATCCTCGAGCGCTCTGGCCGTGAGCGTGACAAATCCCACTGTCACCACGATCGCCGGAATCACCGATTCTCCTGCGACCGGCGATCTGAACGCGGGCAAGACCGTCGCGCTGAAGCTCAGCTTTAGCGGAAATGTGACGGTCGCCGGCGGAACGCCGACGCTGACCTTGAACGACGGCGGAACGGCGACCTACGCCAGCGGTTCGGGCAGCAATACGCTGACCTTCAACACCACCGTGGCGGCCGGACAGAACGCGGCCTCCCTCGCCGCGACCGCGGTCAACCTGCCGAGCGGAGTCACGATCAAGGACGGCGCCGGCAACGCCGCCAACCTGTCGCTCACCAGCCTGACCCAGAGCGGGCCGCAGGTCGACACCAGCGCTCCCGCGGCGCCGAAAATCTCAAGCAATTCCGTGAGCGGCAATATCGTGACGCTGAAAGGCACGGCGGAAGCGAACAGCACAATAACGGCATACGACAACTCGACAAAGCTGGGCACGGCCGCCGCCAACAGCAGCGGGGCGTGGACGTTCACCACCGGAACGCTGGCGAGCGGCAGTCAGAGCTTCACCGCGACGGCGACCGACGGCGCGGGCAACGTGAGCCCATCCTCGAGCGCTCTGGTCGTGACTCTTGCCGCCTCTCAGGGGAGCGGCGGGAGTACCGCCAATCTGGTGACCAACGGGAGCTTCGAGACTGACAGCTTCAGCGGGTGGACGTTGGGCGGCAATTCCGCAGTCCCCTAGCTACGGCGCACAGCAAGTCTTTGTCGATACGAAGGCCGAAAGCGGCACATACGCGGCCGCGATGGGCTCGATGGGGTCGACGGACGGAACGGCCGACGGTACCCTAAGCCAGACCGTCGCGACGACGGCGGGCCAGACCTACACGCTGAGCTTCTGGCTGCAGAACGATGGGTCGTCGGGCGGCAACGATTTCAAGGCCATGTGGAACGGGCAGACATTGGTTTCGCTCACCAACGCGGCGCAGTCCGGCTATACGCAATATACCTACACCGTGACCGCCGCTGGCAGCGCGTCGACGCTTGAGTTTTCCGCAACCAATAATCCAAGCCAGTGGAATCTCGACAACATATCGCTGACGGCGAACGGATCGCTTCCCCTTTCCACTGCGCTCACGAGTGCGCTCACGAGCGAAACGGTCGCCATCACCGGCACGGCGGCGGAAGGCCAGAAGTTAACCGCCAATGCGAGCGCCAACGACCCCAACGCCACGATCAGTTATCAGTGGCAGTACGAGAACGGCTCCACCTGGAACAACATCGCCGGTGCCGCGGCCTCGACGTTCACCCCGGGCGTGTCGCAGGAAGGCGAAACGCTAAGGGTCGTCGCTACGGCCGTGGACGGCGCCACGACCATCTCGAATGCGAGTTCGGCGACAACAGCCGTCAAAGCCGCGGCGCCGGTGCTGACGATCGCCAACAATTCTCTGTCGGTGACGGCGGGCGGCCATGTGCCGCTCGGAGTCAGCGTGAGGGTCCCCGAGACCGGCGACACGGTGAAAGTGAAGATCGCCGGCCTGCCGAGCTACGAGACGATCACTGACGCTCTCGACGGCAAGACCTTCAGAGGGAGCTCCGTTACGCTTACTGCGGCCCAGGTAGACAGCGGACTCACGCTGAAATCGAGCTATACAGGAACGGGCCATCCGGTCGCCACTCTGACCCTGACTGCGACCAACGGCGCGAGCAGCGCGGCGTTGACGACGACCGCAGCCCAAACTCTGACGGTGACCGACCCTCCGGCTTCGGTCGCCGTCAGCGATAGCCTGGACCTTGCAAAAATCCTCTTCGGCAGCAACACGACGCTCGGCTATTCGGCGAACGGCGCAGGCGCGTTCGGCGGGCCCACCGGCGCCAACGTCGCCAGTCCCAACTCTCTCGGCCTTCTCGCCCAATACGCTGCCGCGGGCTTCAACAATTCGGGCGACCACGGAGCGGGCGCGATATTCACTCACGCGGCGCAGGTTTCGAGCCTGGCGGATCATTTATTTCTGACCAAGCCTGCAGCGTGATTCGTCCATAGTTGCAATCGCCTGAAGGCGGATAGGCCGCGTCCCAATGGGAGGAAGGCCGCTCGCGTTATGCGGGCGATGCCTCCCAAATTCGCGATCTGAGGCGCGAGAATTGGTCGACCCAAACAGAAAGCGCGCCTTGAAACAGAGTTCGTGAAGGATTCACCGCGAAGATGTGGCGCTTAGGGTCCCGGAAACAAGCGGGCGATGTTTCCGATCCGAAGACACTTAGAGGGGGCGTCATATGGCCGTCGAGGCCAACCAGGCGCAGGCCATGGATCCGGGGCTGTTTGCCCTGACGGTCTTGCTCCAATTGCGGGGCGTCGATGCCGAGGCGGATCAGGTCCGCGATCACTGCGGACCCTCGAAGGTTGGCATTCCTGAGATATTAGGCTGCGCCAAGAGGTTCGGGCTCGACGCGCAAATCCGCATCGCCAGCTGGGAGGAACTCGCGGGGTCGAAGTTGCCTGCAATTGCCTCGCTGCGCGGCGGCAATCTCGTCCTTATTACCGCGGTCGGCGAGGACAAGGTCATTCTCGCGAAGTCGAGACTCAAACGGGCGGGAAGAGGTTAGCCGCGCCCAGTTTGAGTCGGCTTGGAATGGAGAATTGGCTCTGATCGTGCGTCCAGAGCGCGCGGCCAAAGGCGCCCGCAGCTTCTTTCAATCCTGGGCATCCGCCAACGCCTCAACGTCAGCGACAGGAAGCGCCGGGAAAGCCACGGCTGGAATTGACGAAGCGACGGCCGCTCCAGCCGCCGACAATTCTTCTCTCGCCGCCTTAGTGATGTTGCTGCGCTTCCACGGCATCGGCGCCGAGGCGGAGCAGATACGCCATCGGATAGGGGCGCCGAAGATCGGCGTCACGGAAATGCTGCGTTGCGCCAAGCAAGTCGGGCTGAAGGCGCGCGCCCACCACAGCAATTGGGAGCAGCTCGCCAATACGCCGTTGCCCGGAATTGGCGCGCTCCGCGATGGGGGCTTCCTGATCATCGGCAAGGCCGGGGAAGACAGGGTTCTCATCCAGCGCCCTCTGTCCGAGCGTCCCGAGGCCATGACACGCGCCGAACTCGAATCAATTTGGGATGGCCGAATCGTTTTGATGGCGCGCCGCGCCTCGTTAATCGATCTGTCGCGACGCTTCGACATCACGTGGTTTCTTGGCGCCATCCACAAATACCGCCGGCAGCTCGGCGATGTTCTGGTCGCCTCGTTCTTCCTGCAGGTTTTCGCCCTCATCTCGCCGCTGTTCTTCCAGGTCGTCATCGACAAGGTGCTCGTGCATCGCAGCATGAGCACGCTCGACGTTCTGCTCATCGGTCTGGTAGGGATTTCGGTCTTCGAAGCTGTGCTTGGCGCGCTCCGCACCTATCTGTTCGCCCATACGACGAACCGCATCGATGTCGAGCTTGGCGCGCGCTTGTTCCGCCACATGCTGGCGCTGCCGATCGCCTATTTCCAGGCGCGTCGTGTCGGCGATACCGTCGCGCGTGTGCGAGAGCTCGAGAATATCAGGCAATTCCTGACGAGTTCCGCCCTCACGCTCGTCGTCGATCTGCTGTTCACCTTCGTATTCCTGGCGGTGATGTTCTATTACTCGCCGCTACTGACCGGCGTCGTGCTCGGCGCGTTCCCATTCTATATCGTGATTTCCGCCGGAGCGACGCCGTTGTTTCGCCGGCGTCTCGACGAGAAGTTCCGCTGCGGCGCAGAAAATCAGGCGTTCCTCGTCGAGAGCGTCACCGGCGTCGAGACGCTCAAGGCGATGGCGGTCGAGCCGCAGATGCAGCGCCGCTGGGAAGAGCAGCTGGCGAGCTACGTCAGCGCCAGCTTCAGGGTCATCAGCCTCAACAATACCGCGAAGTCAAGCGGTCCAGCTCGTCAACAAGCTGGTGATTGCGGCGGTATTGTATTTCGGCGCAAAGCTCGTGATCGAAGGCGAGCTCACAGTTGGCGAACTCGTCGCCTTCAATATGCTATCGAGCCGTGTGAGCGCTCCGGTGCTGCGCCTGGCGCAGATCTGGCAGGATTTCCACCAGGCCCGCCTATCCGTGGCGCGGCTCGGCGACATCCTTAACACGCAGCCTGAGCCGAGCACGAGCCCTACTCGCGCGCCTCTGCCAGCGATCCGCGGCCGGATTGAATTCGAGCACGTCACATTCCGCTACCGGGTCGATGCCCCCGAAGTGCTGCGCGACATCAGCTTCGCCGCGGCGCCGGGCCAAGTTACCGGAATCGTCGGCTCCTCGGGGTCGGGAAAGAGCACGCTGACCAAACTTATCCAGCGCCTCTATGTTCCTGAGAGCGGCCGAGTCCTGGTCGATGGCGTCGACCTTTCGATGGTCGATGTCGCTTGGTTGCGTCGTCAGATCGGCGTGGTGCTGCAGGAAAACGTGCTGTTCAACCTTTCGGTGCGAGACAACATCGCGTTCGTCGATCCGACAATGCCGATGGAGCGCGTGATCGCCGCCGCGAAGCTGGCCGGCGCTCACGATTTCATCCTCGAATTGTCAGAGGGCTACGACACGATACCGGGCGAGCGGGGAAGTCGACTTTCCGGCGGGCAGCGCCAGCGCGTCGCCATTGCCCGCGCCCTCGTCACAGATCCGCGCATCCTCATCTTCGACGAAGCGACGTCCGCCCTCGATTACGAGAGTGAGCAGGCGATCCAACAGAACATGAAACAGATTGCCGCGAGGAGAACGGTGTTCATCATAGCGCACCGCCTATCGACGATTCGCCACGTCGACCGCATCATCACCATCGAACGGGGCCGTATCGTCGAGGAGGGCAGCCATGATGAGCTGATGCGCGGCAATGGCCGGTATTCCACGCTCCATCTTATGCAGGCTGGCATTCATGACGTCCGCTAGGAAGGTCATCGCCTTTCCGAAGCATCTGGCTCGCCGTCACGAGTACGAACTCGCTTTCTTGCCTGCGGCGCTCGAGATCACCGAGACGCCAGCGTCCCCGATTGGCCGGGCGATCGGCGCGACCATCATCGCGGTTTTTTGCGCCGCGCTGTTCTGGGCGTCCGTGGGCAGCGTCGATATCGTCGCGATCGCCCCGGGCACAATCATTCCGAGCGGCCGCGTCAAGCTCGTCCAGCCTTTCGAGATTGGCGTTGTGCGCGCCATCAATGTCCACGACGGCCAAAGCGTAAAGGCTGGCGAGACCCTGATCGAGCTCGACCCGACAATGACCGACGCTGAAGAAGGACGCCTGAAAAGTGAGCGCGTGGCTGCCGAACTCGATGTGGCCCGCTTGCATGCGGCGCTGGTTGAGAATGGCGACCCGCTCGCCGATTTCGAGCCGCCTGCCGGCGCGAGCGCGGCGCAGATCGAGATGCATCGCAGCTTCTTGATCACCATGGTCGCTGACCTGAAAGCCAAGCTCGCCGAAGTCGATCGCCAGCGACAGCAAAAGGAGGCCGAGAGCGCGAGCGTTGCCGCGACAATCGGGAAGCTTGAGGCCACGATCCCGGTCTTGCAGGAGCGAGTCGACCTTCGAAAATATCTGTACAACAAGGAGCTGGGTTCGAAGCTCACCTACCTGACGGAGTACCAAGATCTCGTCGGGATGCAGCAGGAGCTGATCGTCCAGAAAAGCCACGCGCGCGAAGCAGACGCGGCAGTAGCGACGCTTAAGGAAACGCGAGCCAAGATCATGGCGGAGTATAGGAGCTCACTGTTCGACGAGCTGGCTAAGGCCGAGCAGAAGGCGGCTGCGCTCGAACAGGACGTCGTCAAGGCCGAGCGTCAGACCAAGCTCCAACTCCTGAGCGCCCCGGTCGACGGCGTCGTTCAGCAACTCGCGGTGCATACGGTGGGGGGCGTGGTTACGCCCGCCCAAGTCCTTGCCGTGGTGGTCCCGTCCGACAGTCATCTCGAGATAGAGGCGAAAGTATCCAACCGCGATATTGGCTTTGTTCACATCGGTCAGAAGGCGGAAATCAAGGTCGATACCTTCCCCTTCACCAGGTACGGGCTCCTGCATGGGCAATTGATGGACGTGTCGCGGGACGCCATAGCGGTCAGCAAACCGCAGGACAATTCAAATGCCGAATTCGCCGGCGGGGTAGCGAGCGCCGGCGAATCCAAAGCCCAGGAGCTCACCTATCTCGCTCGGGTGTCGCTCGACCGCACTCAAATGCAAGTGGATGGCGGTCTCGTGAACCTTGACCCGGGAATGGCTGTCACGGTCGAAATCAAGACAGGCTCGCGCCGGATCCTAAGCTATCTCCTCTCGCCATTGGTCAAGTACGAGCACGAAGCGATGAGGGAAAGATAGAGCTCGCGCCGGCGTTGCCATGCAGCGCCTAACCGACGAAACGCGCGAAATGATCAATGCACCTCCGCGTGAGTTAAGCCGACTCTTTGCCGCGCCGTCATGCTTCGAAACCGCTGCATGGCCCGTTCTCGTCGTCGAAGAGGCTGATGCGAATTGCGCCTGCTCGGCCCGCAAGACTATGATTTCGGAGCGGCTCGCCGGCCGATCGTCGAATCAAAAAAGGCGCCGCGGATCGGCAAGGCGAAGTCAGGTGAAGACCTCGTTCCCCACGGCGGCGGCCTCTCTTCTGAGCCAGGCGTACCACTCGTCGAGGCCCTCGCCGGTGCGCGCGGACAGCTCTAGCGTCGCAATCGCCGGATTGAACTCGAGCAGCGTTGGCGATCGCGCGCGGGAGGTCGAAATCGACGTGCGGCAACAGGTCGATCTTGTTGAGAATCATGAGATTGGCGGCGCGGAACATGTGCGGATACTTGAGCGGCTTGTCCTCGCCCTCCGTCACCGAAAGGATCACCGCCTTGGCGCGCTCGCCCAGGTCGAAAAGAGCGGGGCAGACGAGGTTGCCTACGTTCTCGATCATCACGATGGAGCCGGCGGAAGGACGCAGTTCCTGAAGTCCGCGCGCGATCATGTCGGCTTCGAGATGGCATCCCGAACCGGTATTCACCTGCACCGCCGGCGCCCCCGCCGCGCGAATGCGCTCGCTGTCATGCGCGGTCGCTTGGTCGCCCTCGATGACGTAGAGCCGCAACTCGCGACCGAGGTCGCGGATCGTTCGCTCCAGCAGCGACGTCTTGCCCGCGCCAGGAGAGCTGACGAGATTGAGCGCCAGGATTTCTCGGCCCCTGAACCAGGCGCGGTTCTTCTGCGCCCGCGCGTCATTTTTTGCCAGGATTCGCGCCTCCAGTTCGATCACCGCGGTCTCGGGCGACCAATGACCATGTTGACGGTTTCCGTCATCATGCGAATGGCGATGTCGCTGCGGGTCTCCGTGCTCATGATGATGGCTGTGCGCCTGCTCGTGATCGTGGGGGCGCTCGCGCTCATCGTCGTGGCCGTGCGGATACTCGTGACCATGGGCACGATCGTGATCGTGCGGATGGCCGCGGAGGCCATGTCGCACGACCGTTTCCTTTCCCGTTTGCAGATTGAGGACTGTCGTATCGGCCTTGCCGCCGCATCCGCAATGTCCGCACATCACGCAGCCTCCATCAGCTCGATCGACTTGACGTTCAGCTCCTCGCCCTGCAGTCGCGTCAACCGACGCGAGCCGCACCCACACGGCTCGAACAGCGTCGCGGTCGCGAACTCGCAGCCGCAGGACTCGCAGCGCGCGCGACCTTCAATTTCGCGAATATTCGAGGCGGGCGCCTTCGAGCGCCGTCCCCGCGGTCACAGCCTCGAAGCAGAAGGCGACGGCCTCGCTCATTACGCCCGACAGCTTCCCGACCTCCAGCGTCACCCGCTGAACCCGGCGCCCTTTGGCCGCCTCGCCGACGATCGCCACAATATTGCGCGTGATGGAGAGTTCGTGCATCGATTGCCTCAACAGATCCGCGGCAATTGCTCGCCGACCAGCATGTCGACAATGCGCCGTCCGCCGAAAACCGTGCGCATCGTCACGCGTCCCGCTTCGCCCCGATGAACGCGCCCGATGACCGCCGCGCGCGCTCCGAGCGGATGAGCGCGCATCGCTGCAAGCGCCGACTGCGCCTCCTGCGGCGGCGCGACGACTGCGATCTTGCCCTCATTGGCGAGATAGAGCGGATCGAGCCCCAGGATCTCGCAAAAGGCCTTGACCTCCTCGCGGATCGGCGTCGCCGTCTCGTCAATCTCGATCGCGACCCCGGAAGCGTCAGCGATCTCGTTGAGAACCGTCGCCAGCCCGCCGCGCGTCGCATCGCGCAGGAAGCGCACGCCCGGCGCCGCCGCGAGAAGCGCGTCGATGAGCCCGTGCAGCGGCGCGCAATCACTTTCGATCGGGGTCGCCAGCGCCATGTCGCCCCGGGCGCAGAGGATCGCGGCGCCGTGGTCGCCGAGCAGCCCGTTGACAAGGACGACGTCTCCTTCTCGCGCCAGGTGCGCGCCGAGGTTGACGCCCTCACGAATGACGCCGATTCCGGTCGTCGTGAGGAACAGCTTGTCGCAAGCGCGCCTGTGCACGACCTTGGTGTCGCCGGTGACGATCTCGACGCCCGCTTCGGCCGCCGTTGTCGCCATCGAGCCGGCGATCTGCCGCATGAAGTCGACGGTGACGCCTTCTTCCACGATCGCCGCGCAGGAGAGGTAGAGCGGCCTGGCGCCGCCAACCGCCAGGTCGTTGACCGTGCCGCACACGGCGAGCTTGCCGATGTCGCCGCCGGGAAAGATCAGGGGGTCGACCACGAAGGAATCGGTGGTGAAGGCCAGCCGGTCCCCGTATCGCTCGAGATCGCGGAGCTCGAAGCGCGCCTGATCCTCGAGCGGCGCCAGCGCGGAATTGTCGAAGGCCCTGACGAACACGTCGTCGATCAGGTCCTTCATCGCCTTGCCGCCGCCGCCGTGGGCGAGCGTCACGGTCGGCACATGGACTTGTCCCAGAGTTCGGGCGCGGATGCGGGAAGCGACGTTCATTCCGCAGCCTCGTGACGCTTGACCCCGCCGTATTGAAAATAGGCCGCGCAGGCGCCTTCAGACGACACCATCAACGCGCCGAGCGGCGTCTCGGGCGTGCAGGCGGACCCGAAGACCTTGCATTGCCACGGCTTGATCACGCCCTTCAGCACTTCGCCGCATTGGCAGGATTTGGGATCGGCGATCCGGACGTTGGGTATCGCGAATTTCCGCTCGGCGTCGAATCGGGCGTATTCGTCGCGCAGCCTGACGCCGGAATGATCAATCGAACCCAGGCCGCGCCACTCGAAAAACTCGCGCAACTCGTAGACGCGCCCCACCGCGCGCAACGCCGGCGCATTGCCGCCTTCACGAACGACGCGGGCGTATTGATTCTCGATTTCGGCGCGGCCCTCCTTGATCTGGCGCAGAACCATCCAGATCGACTGCAGGATATCGAGCGGCTCGAAGCCGGCGATCACCATCGGCTTGCGATAGAAACTGGCGATGAACTCGTAGGGCGCGGCGCCGATCACCATCGAGACGTGACCGGGCCCGAGGAAGCCGTCGAGTTTCAGATCGGGACTGTCGAGGATCGCCTTGATGGTCGGGACGATGGTGATGTGATTGCAGAACACCGAAAAATTCGTAACCCCGTCGCGTTCGGCCTGAAGAATCGTCAGCGCGGTCGATGGCATCGTCGTCTCGAAGCCAAGCCCGAAGAACACCACCTCGCGGGTCGGATTGGCGCGCGCGAGCGCGAGCGCGTCCATGGGCGAGTAGACCATGCGCACGTCGGCGCCGTCGGCCTTGGCTTGCAGCAGGCTCTTCCTCGAGCCGGGCACGCGCATGGCGTCGCCGAAGGTGGCGAAGATCACCTTCTTCTGCTCGGCGATGGCGATGCAGTCGTCGACCCGCCCCATCGGCAGAACGCAGACCGGGCATCCCGGCCCGTGGACCAGCTCGATCTGTTTGGGCAGCATGCCCTCCACGCCATAGCGAAAGATCGAATGTGTGTGTCCGCCGCAAACTTCCATGATGTTGAGCGGGCGGTCGGCGGGAATATCCATCGTCGCGACCAGCGCCTCGATTTCGGTCACGAGAACGCTCGCCTTGGCGCTGTCGCGAAATTCGTCGAGATATTTCATGACGCAGCTCCCTGGGTCGTCGCTGACCCCCGATCGTCGGCAAGCAGGGTGCGCACGAGGTCCCAAAGAAAGTGATAGGCGGCGACGCGGCGTTCCTGGATGCGGTGAATCGACGTCGTCGGCACGACGAGGCAATGATCGAGAACCCCGCTCGTCTTTATCTTGCCGCCGTCGCCGCCGGCGAGCCCGATGGCGGCGAGGCCCATTTCCCTGGCCTTGGCGAAGGCCGCGATCAGATTGCCGAAATTGCCGCTGGTTGAAATGCCGATCAGGGCGTCGCCCGCCTTGCCCCGAGCGATGATCTGGCGGACGAACACGTGCTCGAAGCCGACGTCGTTGCCGACCGTCGCGTCGAGCTTTTTCGGCTCCTGCGCCCCGCCATGCAGAAAGGGGTAGTGGGTCTCGGGAGCGGCTTGTTCCGTCATGACCTGGCCACCTCAACCGCTCGCGGAGAGACGCATGGCTTCGAGTTCGGCCTGCGCTTCGCCGAGTTCGGTCAGGATGCGCAGAGTTTCGGCCGCCTCCGCCTCGTCGATGCGGCTCATGGCGAAGCCGACATGGATCAGTACCCAGTCCCCCACGCAGGAAGACGCGGGGTGTTCGTCGCTGACGATACAGACGATGTTGACCTGGCGCTTGACGCCGCCAACGTCGACGGTCGCCAGCATCCTGGCTGGATCGTCGATTTTCTCGATGCGGCCTGGGATCCCGAGGCACATAGCGCTTATCCCTTCGTTCGAGCCGGGTTGAGGCTCTTCGCCCCGCCATCGATCAGACGCGCGGCGCCGATCGCCGCCTGTCCGAGCGCAAGACCGCCGTCATTGGCGGGAACTTGCGCGTGCGAGAGCACGGTGAAGTCGTCCTGCTCGAGGAGGCGCGTAACCTCCTCGAACAGAACGCGGTTCTGAAAACATCCGCCGGAAAGCGCGACGGTGTCATAGCGCGGGCCGCCCTCGTCGTCGCGACGGGCGAGCTTTTTCGTCATCGCAACGATAATCCTGGCGAGGCCCTTGTGGAAGCGCGCCGCCATCAGGGGCGCTGGCGTCTTCACGATCAGATCGCTGAGCAACGCCCGCCACATCGCCAGCGGCTCGATGTAGGGCAGGCCGGCGCCGCGAAGATTGGCGATCGCGAACGGATAGGCGGATTCCTCGTCGTCGCGCGCCATCACCTCGAGGTCGACGATCGCCTCCAGACGCGCGCCCGCCTCGCCCTCGTAGGCCTGGCGCTCGCGGCAGATGTCCAGAGCCGCCGCGACCGCGTCGAACAGCCTTCCGCAGGATGAAGCCTTCGGTGAATTGACTCCGTTGCGCTGCATGGCGTCGAGGGTCGCGCGCGGCCGGCGCGAAAGGTCGGCATAGACGTCGAGCTCGGCGAAATTCATCGAGAATTCCGTCCAGCCCATCTCGGCCGTCAAATGGGCGTAGAGATTGCGCCACGGCTCGCGCGCGGCCTGCGCGCCGCCCAGCATCGCCACCGGCTTGAAGGCGCCGAGCCGCTCGTAGCCACGATAGTCCGCGAGCAGGAATTCCCCGCCCCAAACCGTTCCGTCGTCGCCCCACCCCAGGCCGTCGAGGACGATTCCGAGCGCCGGAGCAGCGACGAGCGGGACGTTGTTTTCGGCGAGACACGCCGCGACATGGGCGTGATGGTGCTGCGCCTCGATCAGGGGCAGCGACTTGGCGCGCGCCCATTCGCGGGCGAGCTTGGCCGATAGATATTCCGGGTGCCGATCGGCGACCAGAGCCAGCGGCGCATGATGAAAGAGCTCGGCGTAAAGCGCCAAGTTCTTGCGGTAGTCGTCGAAAGTCTCGACGTTCTCCAGATCGCCCTGGTGCTGCGACAGGATGGCCTCGCCGTCCTTGACCAGACAAAAGGCCGCCTTGAGCTCCCCGCCCATCGCCAGAAGCTCGGGCGCCGCCGCGAACCCCGGCGGCAGCGTGATCGGAGCCGGCGCAAAGCCGCGCGCGCGCCGCAAGACGCGCGCCCGGCCGGCCATCACGCGCGCCACCGAATCGTCGACGCGATTGGCGATTTCGCGCTCATGCAGCAACGCATAGGTTGCGATGCCGCCAAGCCGCGCGCGCGCCGCGTCATCGTCGACGACCTGCGGCTCCTCGGAGACATTGCCGCTCGTCATCACCACCGGGCGCTCCATGCGCGCCAGGACCAGCTGATGCAGCGGCGTCGTCGGCAGCATGAAGCCGAGGGTCGCGAGTCCGGGGGCGACTTCATCCGGCAGCTTCCGCGCTTTGTCGGCCGCGAGCAGCACGATCGGCGCCGCCGCGCTGACGAGCGCCCGCTCCTCTTCCGGCCGCACCGTGCAATAGCGCCTGACGACCTCGAGATCCCGCGCCATCAGCGCGAATGGCTTGGCGTCGCGGCGCTTCAGCCGACGCAGGCGCGCAACGGTCTCGGCATTGGCCGCGTCGCAAGCGAGATGAAAGCCGCCGAGACCCTTGATGGCGACGATCTCGCCCTTCTTGATGAGCTCGCCGACCGCATCGACGCAATCGAGCATCGAATGCTGATCGAAACTCGTCGCTTTCCCGTCGAAGCGGACGAGGGCCGCCCTGGGGCCGCAGGCGTGGCAGGCGACCGCCTCGGCGTGGAAACGGCGGTCGGCGGGATTGCGATATTCGCCTTCGCACCCCGCGCAGATCGCGAACGGCGCCATGGTCGTATTGGCGCGATCGTAGGGGATCGCCCTGACGATGCTGAGACGCGGCCCGCAATGGGTGCAATTGGCGAAGGGATAGCGGAACCGGCGCTCGAACGGATCGACGATTTCCCGCGCGCAAGCCGCGCAAATCGCGGCGTCCGGCGCGATCTGCGTGTGCGCGTCGCCCGCAAGGCTGTCGGCGATTCGAAATTGTGACGGCAACGCGCCTTCGAAGACGTGAGCCTCGATGGCGTCGATCCGCGCCAGCGGCGGTGGTTCGTTCTCCACCCGGACGATGAAATCCTCAACGGCGTCGGGCTTGCCCCCGACGCGCACCAGAACGCCCTCGCAATCGTTGAGAACTTCGCCGGCGAGGTCCAGTTCGCGCGCGATGCGCCATACTGTCGGGCGAAACCCCACGCCCTGCACCCGGCCGCGCACCCGGATTTCCATCGCCATGAACTGCGGATGCGGCTGGACGCCTTGCAGCAACGTCATGGCGATGCCCGCCAAAAGAGGACCCGATTGTCGCCAAAATCGGCGAGCGCCAGCGCGGGGCCCCGCGGGCCCATCATCGTCGTCGGGCCGGAGCGACGATTTGGTCGGGCGAGCGAAACGCGCATGCTACATCGAAAACCTCGCTACGACGCGTTGACCGATGACTCCAATCGCGCGCGGCTGCAACTGCGCTTCAAGCAAGCATTCGGCGACGCATGCATATTTGCATCAATATTGTCTCGCGCAAATCAGTTCAGGCGCTCCGTTAAAACGAGCGATGACAGGGCCGCGGATAGCCCGGAATTAGCTATTTGTGCATATGTCGCCGGAATCGCCACGGTCAGAGACGGCGAATGCAATCCTCGAATGCGCCAGGGACGCTTGACTGAATGGACCCCCATAGACGAGATTGCCGCACAATCAAGCGCCGACCGGATCTTCCGGGCCGAGGCCCGTTCGCCCAGGCCCAAGGGGACGTGTTGCAACCAGGGTGGATGGGGACGCCCAAATCATGAGCCTGCTTCAGGTCAATGGCGCTTCGAAGCGTTTCGGCAGCCTGGTCGCCATCGACGACGTGTCGCTGACCATCGAGCCTGGCGAGTTGCGGGCGATCATCGGGCCGAACGGGGCGGGCAAGACGACATTCTTCAATCTCGTCAGCGGCCTGTTCGCGCCGACCTCGGGCTCGATCCTGTTCGAGGGGCGTGACGTCTCCGCGCTCGCGCCCGATCAGCGGGTGCGGCGCGGCATGGCGCGCACCTTCCAGATCACCGAGATCTTTCCCGAGCTTTCGGTCGCCGACAACATCCGCGTCGCGGTCGAGATCGCGGCCGGCTACCGCCTCAGGCCGTGGGTCGATCGCGCGGCGCGCGCGAGCGTGGACGCGCGGGTTTCCGAGCTCCTGGTCTTGAGCGGGCTTTCCGACAAGAAGGACTTTCGGGTCGGCGTGCTGTCGCACGGCGACCAGCGGGCCTCGGAGATCGTGATGTCGCTCGCGCTGCGTCCGCGCCTGCTGATGCTCGACGAGCCGACGGCGGGAATGGGCGACCAGGAAACCTATGAGATCGCCCGGCTGGTCCGGCGGCTGCACCGCCTTGAAGGGCTGACGATCATGCTGATCGAACACGATATGCGCGTTGTCTTCAATCTCGCCGACCGCATCATGGTGCTGGCGGAGGGCAGGGTGCTGGCGGAGGGAACGCCGCAGGAAATCGCCGACAGCGACAAGGTCCAGGCCGCCTACCTCGGGAAGGCGGCCGCATGATCGCGCTGCGGGCCGACGGGATCCATGCCTACTACGGCAAGAGCCATATTCTGCATGGGGTGAGCCTCGAAGTTCGCGAGGGCGAGATCGTTGCGCTGCTCGGCCGCAACGGCGCCGGGAAGACGACGACTTTGCGCAGCCTGATCGGCCTCACTCCGCCGCGCGAGGGAACGGTTACGCTCTTCGGGGCGGACGTGACCGGATCTCCGCCCTACCGGATCGCCGAGATGGGCGTCGGCTATGTGCCGGAGGGGCGCCGGATCTTCGCCAATCTGACGGTGGAGGAGAACCTGCTGGTCCCGGCCGAGCGGCCCGGGCCCTGGACGATCGACCGCATCTACGAATCCTTCCCGCGCCTGGCCGAGCGCAAGACCAACAAGGGCGGCCAGTTATCGGGGGGCGAGCAGGAGATGTTGTCGATTTCGCGCTCCCTGGTCCTGAACCCAAAACTGCTCATGCTCGACGAACCCTCGCAGGGTCTCGCGCCGCTGATCGTGGAGGAGGTGTTCAGGATCGTCGTGGCCGCGCGACGCGAGGGTCTTTCGGTGCTGCTGGTCGAACAGAATGTCCGCGCGGCGGTCGAAATCGCCGACCGCGCCTATGTGCTCGACGACGGCAAGATCGTCTTCGAGGGCGACGCGCGCGAATTCGGCGCCGACGAGCAGCGCGTGCGCGAGCTCGCCGGCGCCAGCGCCGAGAAATGGGATATGGACGTTTAGCGCGAAGTCCCCCGCCGGCCGCCGAAGCGCGGCCTGCGGGACCAGCCTCGGGATGGTTGATTTGAAAGGGCCGCGCAGTTCCGGTCGGGCGGCGGGCCGGCCAAAACCGGCCAAGGACGCCTGCGCGATCGGCGTCGCGGCTCCCCGATCAGACCAGGTCCAGTCTCTGGTTCGAGCCCTGAGGATCATCAACCGGCTCGCGATGGCCGACGAAGGGATGACGCTGACAAGCATCGCCGAATCGGTCGCGCTTGCGCCCTCGACCGCTCACAGGCTGCTGACCACCCTGGAACAGGAGCGGTACGTCCATTTTGACGCGGAGCGACGGCTTTGGTCGGTCGGTCTGCAGACATTCGTGGCTGGCGGCGCCTTTTTGCGGACCCGCAATCTGATCGGAATCGCTCGCCCCTATATGCGCGCGCTGATGAACGAGAGCACGGAAACCGTAAATCTGGCCGTCCGGGATGAACAGGAAGCGGTTTACCTGGCGCAAGTCGAGTGCCGCCAGATGATGCGCGTGCTGGCGCGGCCAGGAGCGCGCGTCCCGCTTTATTGCTCCAGCGTCGGCAAGGCGCTGCTCTGCGCCATGCCCGACGGCGACGTCGCCAGCGCGCTTCCTCGTCACGGCATGCGCCGGCTGACGGAAAAGACCATCACCAGCAGATCGGCGCTTCGCGACGATTTGGCGCTGACGCGCGAGCGCGGATTCGCGATCGACGATGAAGAGCATGCGTTCGGGCTTCGCTGCGTCGCCGGACTGGTGTTCGACGAGGCCGCGGAGCCGATCGCCGCGATATCGATATCGGGTCCGGCGGTGCGCATCTCCGACCAGCGCGTCGCGATTCTCGGCGAACTGGTGCGACGCAAGGCCGACGAGATCACCTCCCGGCTCGGCGGCGACTTGCCGGACTGGCGCAGGATCCGCTGAGCGGCCGGAACATCGAGACCCAACCGGAAAAAGGCCGGAGCTGCGCCAGGAAATGGCAGCGAAGACTCGATGGGGCGCTCGGCCGCTCCCTCTGGGCGCCGACGCAGTCGTCGACTTGACCGCCCATGCCGGGGCGCCGACCTTTTTCGGCTGGCGAGCTCGCATTTCCACGATGCGGAAAAGATTCTCGAAGCTCTTTGGCGCGATTGCGGTTGGGGTATCTTGATCGCGGCCGCAAGCCTTCGGGTCAAAGGCCAACCCGCATGGCAATGGCGTAGGAGGGCGCCTTCCCATCGCTGACGCGGCGCGACCGCCGCGTGATTTCGCGGAAACTCAACATACAAGCGCGTGGTCAAACGAGGCCACGGTCAAGAACGGCGCAGGACGCTTTCAAACGCTCCGGCGCAAATCAGGGACGAATCGAGCGTCGTTTCGGGCGATTTCACACCCATCGCGGCGCGCAAAAACAATGATTGAGTCGAGGAACCAAGGAGGATCAGATGATGCTTCGCATTGCTTCCGCAGTAGCGGTAACTGCGCTGATGGTTGGGTCCGGCGCCGCGCGGGCAGACGCCCTGCAGACGCTGGAAGGCATGCATATGACGGCCCCGATCAATTGGCCGACCGTTCCACAAACCGGGCCCAAGGCGGACGCGGTCAAAGAGATTCTCAAGAAGATCACACTGCCGCCGGGATTTCATATCGATCTCTACGCCCTGGTCCCGGACGCACGGCATATGGCGGTGGGGCCGCAAGGCATCGTCACTTTCGTCGGCACCCGAAAGACCAAGATATGGGCGGTGACCGATCGCTCCCGCGTCGGTCTCGAATTGGGGGTGGAGGTCAAAGAGTTCGCTCCGACCCTGCCGAAGAGGCTGCCCAACGGCCCGTGCTTCTCCAAGGATGGATTTCTCTATGTCGTCGAGCAAAACCGGGTGCTGCAATACCCGGCGGCCGAGTTCTTCTATGAAAGCCCCGATGTCGCGGTCGGCGTGGTCGTGCCCGAGGGCAAGCTGATCCCGCCGGCGGAAGAAAGCTTCAATCATACCGCGCGCGAGTGCCGCGTCGGGCCTGACAACAAGCTCTATATCCAGCTTGGCCAACCCTACAATGTGCCGCCCAAGGACAAGGCCGCGCTCTATAGGAAGATCGGCATGGGCGCCATCATCCGCATGGACCAGGACGGAAAGAACCGCGAGATCTATGCGACCGGTCTGCGCAATCCCGAAGGCATGGACTTCAATCCGAAGGACAAGACGCTCTGGAGCAACGACAACCAGGTCGACGGCATGGGCGACGACATCCCGCCGGGCGAAATGAACCGCATCGACAAGATGGGCGAGGAATTCGGCTTCCCGTGGTACGGCGGCGGACATACCCGCACCGTCGAATATAAGAACGAAACGCCTCCGGCCGACGTCGTGTTTCCCGAAGTCGAGCAGGTCGCCCACGCGGCCGACCTCGGCCTCAGCTTCTATACCGGCGACATGTTCCCGGCGAAGTACAAGGGCGCGATCTTCTCGACCCAGCACGGTTCGTGGAACCGCACCGTGCCGGTCGGCGCGCGGGTGATGGTCACCTTCCTCAAGCCCGACGGCCATGTCGCCGGACCTTCGATTCCTTTCGCGGAAGGCTGGAACGACAACGGTCACTATCTCGGCCGTCCGGTGGACGTCCAGCAATATTGGGACGGTTCGCTGCTGGTCTCCGACGATCTCGTCGGCGCCGTCTATCGCATCTGGTACGACGGCAAATAGGCCCTTCAAGGCCATGAACGGACGGCTCCGGAATTGACCGGAGCCGTTTTTTGCGACGAAGCGCAAATCGATAGGGGGAATGATGCGAGGAAAGCGGCGACTGACCGCGCGCGGCGCTGCGATCGCGCTGTTCGGCGTTCTGTGGGTCTGCGCCTTATGCGGAGCCGCGGCGGCCGGCGACGTGAAGGCGGGGCGCCAGGAGGCGGCGAAATGCGCGGTTTGTCACGGCCTCGACGGGCTGGCCAAGATCGCCGAGGCGCCCAATCTCGCCGGCCAAAACGAGAACTACCTGATCAAACAGTTGGAAGCGTTCAAAGACGGGGAGCGCAACAACGAAATGATGTCGATCGTGATCAAGGACCTCACGCAGTCCGACATCGAAGACCTGGCGGCCTACTACTCGGCGATCGAGATTAAGGTCGGCAAGATCCCCGGCGGATGACCGCGGCCCCACGACCTAGGATCGCCGCAATCGCCGGCATGCCTTCGAATCCCCGGTCGTGACGCGTTGAAGCCTTGCGGCTCTGCGGCCCCAATGGCCCGATATTTTTGACGATCAACGGCTGTCAATAAAATGGCCAACATTCTCTTCTGGAAAATCAAAAGCCGTGTTAGTGTGCTTTCGTGATGGGCAAAGCGATCGCGAGCGTGAGGCCGAGGGACGAAGGCGGAAGCCGCTCGTTCGGCGCGCTGGCGCATTTCACACTGAATACATGATTTTTATTAACCCTGATGATTTTTTTCGTTCGGATTCGCGCTAACCCATTGAAAAGTCCCGATTCGAACGAAGGAATCCAAGCAAACCCAAGCAAATCCAAACATTTTTTCTCTTGGATTTGCTTGGATTTTCTTGGCCCGGCTTGGATTTTATTGGAATAATTTGGCGCGGCCGACATAAAACATCAATTCATCGTATATTCGCCGCGCCGCCGCGCCGGCTTGGCCTACGGCCGCACCCACTTGCCGTTGGCCTTCGACGATTTGACCGCGGCCTCGACGAAGGCGAGGCCTTTGACGCCGTCTTCGATGGTCGGGAAATGGGCGCCCTTGGGCGGCTTCTTGCCCGAGCGCGCCGCCTTGATGGCGAGCGCGACCTCCGAATAAATATTGGCGAAGCCTTCGAGATAGCCCTCGGGATGTCCCGGCGGAATGCGGGTCACGCGCGCAGCCGCCGCGCCCGAATCCGGACCGCCGCGGGTGACGATGCGCGTCGATTTGCCGAGCGGCGACCACAGCATCTCGTTCGGGTTGGCCTGGATCCAGTGAACGCCGCCCTTGGTCCCATAGACGCGCAGGCGCAGTCCGTTCTCGTTGCCCGGCGCGACCTGGCTCGCCCAGATCGCGCCGCGCGCGCCATTGGCGTAACGCAGCATGATCTGGGCGTTGTCGTCGAGCTGGCGGCCCGCCCCGAATGAGGTCAAATCGGCGGCGAGCTCCTTAAGCTCGAGGTCGACCACATAGTCGGCGAGGTTGTAGGCGTGGGTGCCGATGTCGCCGAGCGACCCGCCCGCGCCCGAGCGCTTCGGATCGACCCGCCATTCGGCCTGTTTGTTGCCCGTCGTCTCGGTCGGTCCGGTCAGCCAATCCTGCGGATATTCGGCGTGCACGAGGCGGATCTCGCCGAGCTCGCCGCCCTGCGCCATTTCCCGCATGCGGCGCACCAGAGGATAGCCGGTATAGTTGTGGGTCAGCGCAAAGACGAGGCCGGACTTCTCGACCGCCGCGCGCATCTTCTTCGCCTCCGCCAGGGAGACCGTCAGCGGCTTGTCGCAAATGACATGGACGCCGGCTTTCAGGAAGGCGTAGGCCGGCCCGGCATGGACGTTGTTCGGGGTCACGATCGCGACCGCCTCGATCCCGTCCGGGCGCTCCGCCTCGGCCTTCGCCATGCTCTCGTAGTCGTCGTAAATGCGATCCGGCGCGAGACCCAGCGCCGCGCCCGAACGGCGGGCCTTCTCGGGCGTCGACGACAAGGCGCCGGCGACGAGTTCATATTGGTCGTCGATGCGCGAGGCGATCCGATGAACCGCGCCGATGAACGCTCCCTCGCCGCCGCCGACCATGCCGAGCCGAATCTTGCCGCCCTTCCTGGCGTCGCTGCGTCCCTCGATGGCCATGTTTTTCGTCTCCTCCCGGGCGCCGCCGCGGGCGCCTCATCTGGTTTTTGTCCACGCCGCCGGCAAAATCGCCCGGCGCCGAATCGGTCGGGCGCATGCTCGAACGCCGCCCCGCCGGCCCTGGCGCCCTATTCTCATGGGAAAGCGGGGAGCGCAAGACGACTGCGCGGGCGACCTGACAGGCCGTCGGACGCCATTGCTCGCCCTGAGGACGCCGACAAGCTCACGTCCTTTGGCTTTGCGCGGACATGAGACGCCGGGCGCCGGCAAGTTTTTGAGCCGCTTACAAAACAGTAACCCGCAAGCGTTAAATAAGGACTTGTCCGAATGACTTGGACGTTTCCGGTGTGTTATGGCCGGCCGACCTTATCGGCCAGTCGCGGCGGCCATGATGGCAGCTCTGGCGCATTGACCTAATTCATCTGAGGTCGGCTGGAATGCGCGACGCGGAATGCGAAGCTGTCCCCAATATTCGCCTTGGAATCGAGGGGATGAGCGGAATGGCGCGCTACCCGACCCGCGCGCGCCCGGAAGCCTGAAGGCCGTGAACGCTCTCTCGCGCCTGCGCTGGCGTCTCGACCTCGTTTATGCGCTCGCGGTCGTATTTTTGGGTGTCTTGGCGTTGACCGCCTGGCGATTCGGCGGCCCAAGCAAGGTCCCTGGATTCGAGCTTCTCCTGTTCGGATGGCTCGGCGTCGTGCTCGGGCGCATGACGACCAACTCAAACGCAGGCGGAAACTCTCGCGACGCCGCCGCGCGGGCGAATCCGGATGGAGCGGGGGTGAATGAGAAGATCGACCAGGCGTTGCGTCACATCGCCAAAGTGTTGCAGACCCAGATGGCCGACAGCGAAGCCTTTTCCGAGCGCCTCGACAGCGCCAACAGACGCCTGTCGCAGCAACCGCTCGCGGGTCCGATCAACGAGATCGTCATGGCGCTGATCGACGACAATCGCGACATGCGCGACAAGCTGGACAACGTCAGAAACCAGCTCGAGGAGTCGCGTATTCGCGTGGTGCAGCTCCAGACAAATCTCGAGCGCGCCGAGGAAGCCGGCATGCGCGACATCGTGACCAACATCGGCAATCGTCGCTTTTTCGAAACCGCATTTGCTCAAGAAGTCGAGAAGGCGCGGAGAACCGGCGACGATTTTTGTGTCGCGCTCGCCGACCTGGACCGATTCAAACTGGTCAACGACCGTTTCGGTCATCTCGTCGGCGACCGCATCCTGCGCCTCTTCGCCGAAATCCTGGTGCAGAACGTCAGGGGTCAGGACAAAGTGGCGCGGTTCGGCGGCGAGGAATTCGCGCTGTTGTTTCCCGGCACCCGGATCGTCGATGCGCTCAATGCGGTGGAGCGGATCCGTCAAGTTCTCGAGTTCGAAACAATGGGCGCTCGAGTTCGAGCGGCGAGCGCGTGGGCAAGATCACCGCATCGTTCGGAATCGCGAGACTCAGGGCGAACGAAGCCGCCGCCGACCTCCTGGCGCGGGCTGACCAACGCCTTTACCAAGCCAAGGCCGAGGGAAGGAATCGCGTCACGGCCGACAACGTCGGCGACTGCCCAGTGCCCGAGTCCCCACCCGCGCGCGGCAGACGCGTCGCTACCGGCTGACGGCGTCCAGGGACGGACGAGCGATGCCAAGTCCTCAACCCGACCCGTTCGAACGCGCCCTCGAAGAAGCGCGCCGAAAGGGAGGCGCCGGCGGCGGCGAAGGGTCCACGCGCATTGAAAGGCCATACGTGCGCGCCAGCGCCGATCTTGGCCGGGCGGCTGGGGGCGGCGGCGAGGCGCGCTGGGGCTTGGCGATGGACTGGACCGGAGAGCCGAGCGAGCCCCAGGGAGCGCTGGCGCCGACCGCAAGTCGGCCAACGCGCTTCTGCTCCGACGCTTCCGCCGAAATTGCCAGGGAGCTTGGGCTCGACGGCGCGTCGAATCTCGAGCAACTCATGTCCCTCTGGCGCGACTTCATGTGGCGCAATCACCCCGACCGGCAGCCGGCTAAGGCGCGCGAACGTGCCAACGCCCGCGTCGCGATCGCCAACGCGCTCTATGATCGAGCGCGACGCGAACTGGTGAACAGGAGATGAAGCTAGCCGGGCTATTCGAAGATCATCTTGCGGGCGAAGAGGGCGGCGCCGTTGGCGCCGTTGGCGAGAGTCATTAGCGTCGAGCCCTTGTCGTCGAGCACGGCCCAGCCGCCGTCCCGCGGCACGATCGCGCCAATGCGGCCGACGCCGGCCACCGTGTCGCCGGGAGCGGCCGCGCGGATCGCCCCGCCGATTCTCAGCCAGACGCGATCCGTCCGGGCGCCGACGAGTTCTGGCGCATGCGGGATCGGCGTCGGCCCGCGCGCGGGAGGCCTGATTGAGCCGGTCACCATCATATCGACGGCCTTGACGCGCGCCAGTCGCCGGGCGGGCGCTCTCGCCGGAATCGCGTCGGCCGCCAATCGGCGCGGCTGCGCGAAAATCGCCAGATACTCGATACCGTTGACGCGAGTCTTGCCTCCGCCGAAGGCGAGCATATAGGCGGCGAACGCGATGGATGCGCCGGCCAGCGCGGTTCCGACCGCGCGCAGCGCAAATTCCTGTGTCGGCGCCATCGTCTCCCTCTCAGGTCTCGACCGTTTTGCCGTCGCTGCGCAGCGCCGCCGCAAGCTCGATGAAGGGATCGTCGCACCTCTGCGCATCGAGGGATTGCGTCATCGCTTCATAGACGCGAGGCGCCGATTTGATGGCCTTGTCGAGAAAGGGATCGGTTCCCGGCGTGTATCCGCCCATCAGGCGCAGTTCGCGCGTCTCCTCGTAACGCGCAATCAGGGAGCGCAGGTTCGCAACCAGTTTGCGTTGCTCCGGCGTCCAGACGATATTGGCGAGCCGCGACACCGAGGCGAGTATGTTTACCGGCGGGTAGCGCCCTTCGTCGGCAATGGCGCGATCGAGCACGATATGTCCGTCCAAAGCGCCGCGCACCGCGTCGGCGACCGGATCGTTATGATCGTCCCCATCGACCAGCACGGAGAAAATTCCGGTGATTGAGCCGGCTCCCTCCGCGCCCGGGCCCGCGCGCTCCAACAGCCGCGGCAGATCGCTGAACACGCTCGGCGCATAGCCGCGCGCAACCGCCGGCTCGCCCGCCGCCAGCGCCACGTCGCGGGCCGCATGGGCGAAGCGGGTGACAGAATCGACGATCAGCAGCACCAATTCGCCCTGATCGCGAAAGAATTCGGCGACCGCCATCGCTGTCTTCGGGGCGAGACGGCGCATCATCGGACTTTCGTCGCCGGTGGAGACGACCGCGACCGTGGACGCGCGATTCTCGCGCAGCGTGTCATCGAGAAACTCGCGCACTTCGCGCCCGCGTTCGCCAACCAGCGCGATGATCACGGTGTCGAACTGGGGAGCGCGCGCCAGCATGGCGAGAAGCGAGGATTTGCCCACGCCGGAACCGGCGAAGACCCCCACCCGCTGCCCGAGGCACAGAGGGGTGAAGAGATCGATCACCCGCACGCCGGTGCGGACCGGCGTTTGAACGCGCCCGCGACGCAGGGCCGCGGGCGGTTCCGCGTCGAGCGGCGTCTGTCGGTCGCCATCGGCGAGTTCGCCGCCGCCATCCAGCGGTCGCCCGAGCGCGTCGATGACGCGGCCCCTCCAGGACCGGTCGGGCGATAGCGAGAGATTGTCGGTTCGGTACGCCCTGGCGCCGATTGTCGCGTCGCAGCGCGCGTCGAATGGCTTGAGCGTCGCGGAGAGGTCGTCGATCCTGACGACCTCGCCGATCTGGGTGCGATCGCCGATGTCGACGCTGACGCATTCGCCCAGTTTGAGAAGACGCGACAGGCCCGAAACGCGATAGTGCGACATCGAGACCTCGACGACCGCGCCGCTGACTCGCGCCGCCGGCAGATGACGCAATCCCCACGACACACGCTGCTCGAGGCGCTCGAGAGCGGGTATGCCGGGATCGCCTGGAGGAGCCTCGATCACGAAGCGGACCCGAGCGCCTTGATCGCATCCTGCAACGAAGTCTCGGTTTGCGACGCTTCCGCGGCTACTCCGTCAAACACGCGCGTCACATCGATCAACCTCGTCATCTCGCGGACCGGATCGACGTTGGAGCTTTCAACCGCGCCCTGAACGATGCCGTCGCGGGTGAATTCGAGAATCGGCGTCGCCGGCTTGTCGGGGACGACGCCTGAGTTTTCCGTCCGGGTCAGCGTCGCTCCCGGATCGATCGCGAACAACCCGATGGCGCCGACCTGTCTTCCGTTCTGACTGATCATGCCGTCCGCCGCGACGGTTAGGGCGCCCGCCGCGCCGTCGACGATAATGGGAGCGCCGCCAGCATCGAGAATCGTGTCCCCGGTGAGGGTGCGCAAAGTGCCCAACTCGTCAAGGCGCGTGCGGCCGTCGCGCGTATAGGCGACGCCCGACGGGGTTTGGATCGCGAACCAGCCGTCGCCCTGAATGGCGAAATCGAGCGAGTTGTCGGTCTTGATGATCCCGCCTGTGCGTCGCGACAGAAAGTCCGAGCCGGCCGAGACGTAATCGAGCCTCGTATCTCCCGCCCTCGCCACTTCCGATTCGAACGACACTCCGGTCGCCCGATACCCGACCGTATTCATGTTGGCGATATTGTCGGCGATCGTCTCCAGTCGCCGCTGCAGCGCGACCTGAGCCGAAACGGCGACGTAAAGTCCGTTCTGCATTAGGCGATCCTGACGAGGCCGGTTTGACGCCTCAGCGGTTCGCGCCGACGATCCCCGGACTGGCTTGCCTCGGGCTGACTTCGCCGTTGACAGCTTCGCGTAAGTCTTCGGCCGCACATGTTGAGGCGGGTTCCGACCGGGAGCGCGTCCTTGAATTTCGCCATTGGCCTCCTGATCACCGTAGGGTGCATCCTCGGCGGCTACGCGGCGCTGGGCGGACATCTGGAGGTGCTGGCGCAGCCCTACGAATTCGTCATCATCGCCGGATCGTCGCTCGGCATATTCATCGTCGCCAATCCGATGTCGACCATCAAGGACTGCGGAAAGGCGTTCGGCGAAGCCGTATTCGACAAGGTCCCGAAGCCGCGTGACTATCTCGACGTCCTAAGCGCGTTGCACGCGTTGATGCGCGAGCTCAGAGCCAAGTCGCGAAGCGAGGTCGAAGGGCACTTTGACAATCCCGGAGAATTGGAAATTTTCAAGAATTTCCCCAAACTACTAGCCAACAAGGCACTGGTGACATTCATCTGCGATTACGGCCGTCTGATCATTATCGGCAACGCCCGCACCCACGAAATCGAGGCGCTGATGGACGAGGAGATCGAGACGCTGGCGCATGACCGTTATAAGCCGATGCACGCCTTTCAGGCCGTCGCCGACGGACTGCCCGCTCTCGGCATCGTCGCCGCGGTGCTGGGCATCATCCACGCGATGGGCGCGCTCGATCAGTCGCCGGAGGTACTGGGCGGATTGATCGGGGCGGCGCTGGTCGGCACTTTCGCCGGCATTTTCCTTTCCTACGCGATCATCGCGCCCATCGCGCAGAAGATCAAAGCGGTTCGGCAGAAGCAGCTCAGGCTGTTCACGCTCGTCAAGCAGAGCCTGCTCGCCTTCATGAACGGCGCGATGCCGCAGGTGGCGGTGGAGTTCGGCCGCAAGACGATTCCCGGCAAGGAGCGACCGACGATCGACGTGGTCGAGAATGAGACAATCTCCGGCGGGGCCGACAATGCGATGAAGGAAGCAGCATGAGCGTTCGCGGCGAAGCTAGAGACGCCGACCGCGGCGCGCGCAAGCTGCAGGGCGCGATGCTCGATCACCAGGGCCTCGCGATCGAGCGCATGCCTGGACTTGGATTCGCGCTCGACCGTTTCATCTCCGAGATCCCCCGACAGCTCTCAGCCCTCTTCATTGGGCTTTCGGGCGGCGGGACGATCGAGGAGGTTCGCGCCGCGACGCTGTTTCAGGCGATAGGCGATTGCGCCGGACTTACGGCGGCGATCTACGCGAGCGCGGAGCCCGAAATCCGTCTTCTGATCGCTCTCGACGAGCGCACCGACGATCTGATCGTCTCCTCCATTTTCGGCGAGAGCGTGCCGGGTCAGCGCGACGACGACCCGGGCGAAGACGCACCGCGGCCGCGCACGGCTATTGAGACCGCGCTGCTCGAAGAGTTCGCGCGCTCGCTCGGACGAGCGTTGGAGTCCGCCTTCGCGCCGCTTATTCCGCTTGCGCTATCGTTTGAGCGGCTTACCGCGCTAAGCGACGCCTTCGCGCTGGGACGGCGCGACATGCCGTCGGCTGCGGTGCGATTCTCTCTGCCGATGAACGGCGGCGCCTGCGAATGTCTCGCGCTGTTCCCCCAGACATTCCTGCTGCCGTTCCGCAACGAGCTCGCGCATGATCCCACAGCTGAGACGCCGCCCGCGGACCGCCGCTGGTCACGCCTCATCGAGACCAGCGTGAAGCAGGCGCGGCTGCCTGTGACCGCCATACTGGAGGATGTTCCGATGAGTCTCGGCGATATCGCCAATCTTCAGGTCGGAGCGGTGCTCCCACTGCAGCTTGGGAATTTTGATTCTGTTCGCCTGGAATGTTCCGGGCGCGGCATGTTCCTGTGCAAGCTCGGGCAAGGCGACGGCCGCTATCGTCTCGAAATCGGGGGCCCGATCGCACGGGGGCCACAAGAGGCGGCGCCATAGACCGCGACGCTTCCGTTGATCGCCGCCAGGCCCCTTCCATTCAATCGAGACGTCAAACCATGGACGAAGCCGCAATCCCCTCCGAGCCGCCGAGCGCGACGGAACAGGCCGGCCCGGCGCAGGCCGCCGTCGTCCCCAACCTGAGCGCAATCCTGTCAATCCCCGTCACCGTGCAGGTTGTTCTCGGCTCGACGTCGCTTCCGGTCGCCAGTCTGATGAAGCTCGCTCGCGGCGCGATCATCTCTCTCGATCAGCGGGTCGGCGATCCGGTCGATGTCGTCGTCAATGGGACGGTGGTCGCGCGTGGCGAAATCGTCGTCATCGACGAGGTCAGCCAGCGCTTCGGCGTTTCGCTGCTTGAGATCGTCGCCGGCGCCGGCCTCGAACAAGCCGCGTAGAGCGGGGATTGCCGGGGCGCGCGCCATGTCCGAGACGACTATCCAGGGCGAACGGGTTCTCAATGGACCAGAGAAGGCGGCGGCGCTGCTGCTGATGATGGGCAAGCCGCCAGCTTCACGCCTCCTGAAGCGCCTGGAGCAACCTGACTTGAGAGCGGTTGTGCGCGCCGCCGCCGGCCTCGGCGCCGTCCCGGCGATGATGCTGGATCGCCTCGTCGAGGAATTCGCGGCCGACTTCTCCGCCGGCGTCGATCTGCTCGGCGACGCCGGTCAAGCCAAGAACATGCTGAGCGACGCTCTTCCGCCCGAGCAGGTCGCCGAGTTTCTCGATTCCGCTCTCGGACAAGGCGAGGGCGTCGAAGTCTGGCAGGCGCTCGCGCGAACGCCCGAAGGCGCAATCGTCGCTTTGCTGACCTCCGAAAAGCCGGCGACCGCGACCTACATTCTCTCCAAATTCGATCCCGCTTTCGCCGCCAGGATTGTCGGCGCGCTTCCGCGGGATCGCCGCAACGCGGCCTTATGCGCGATGGTCGCCCCGATCGTCGTGACGCCGCTCGCGGCGCAATTGGTCGAGGAGGCGTTGAACGACGTTCTGAAGAAGCCGAAGGCGTCAAGCGGCGGCTCCGATGGGCGTTCGCGCATCGCCGGCATCATCAACAGCCTCGACCCCGAGGAGGCGGAAGACGTCATGCGCGCGATCGGCGAGGCCCGTCCAAAGGACGCGGCCATCCTGAAGACGATGCTGTTCACCTTTAGCGATCTGCCGAAACTCTCCGAACGGGCGCGGGCGCTGCTGTTCGACCGCGCGTCGATCGATATCGTCGTGATGGCGCTCAGAGGCACCGACGCGGCGTTTCGCGACTCGGTTCTCTCTTCCATGCCGTCGCGCGGGCGGCGCCTGGTCGAGGGCGAACTCAACTCCGGAACCAACGCTCCGCCGCGCGATATCGCCAAGGCCCGCAAGGCTATCGCCGACATCGTGCTGGGCATGTCGAGCCGCGGCGAAATCGAGCTTTACGCCCCGCCCGTCGACGATCTGATTTGAGTTCGACCGCGGCGCCGCGGTCGGGAGCCCCGCCTCGATGAATGAGGAGCGTCGTTTGATTCGGGCCGAAAGCGCGATTCCTCGGGACGTCGGCAGCCAGCCATGAGCGCCGACATCGATCCTGACGACAAGACCGAAGAACCGACGGAGAAGCGGCTTCGCGACGCCATCGAGCGCGGGCAGATCCCGTTTTCGCGCGAAGCGCCGTTGTTCGCCTCGCTGGCTGCGGCGCTGGTGGCGCTTGTTTTCGTCATTCCGGGGCGTGCGGAAACGCTCCTGGCCGGCCTCGTCGGCCTTATCGGCGATCCGGCCGGGTGGCGGATCGAGCGCGCAGAGGACATTGTCGCCCTTTCCGGGCCATTGGCCAGGGCCGCCGCGGGCTTTCTCTGGCCGACAGTGGTCCTGCTGATGGCGGCCGGCCTCGTCGCTTCGGTCGCGCAGGGGGCCCGCAGCATCGTGCCCGAACGAATCATGCCCGACCTAGCGCGCATTTCGCCGCGCGGCGGTTTTCGGCGGATGTTCGGGATGCGTGGCTGGACGGAATTCCTCAAGAGCCTCGTCAAGCTGACCACGGTCATCGTCGTCGCAGGAGCGATGCTGGTGGGTCAGAAGGCCCTTCTTTTGAGCGCGGTGGAGGCCGATCCGGGCACGTTGCCGCAGCGCATTCTCGATCTCATGGTCAAAACGATCGCAGCGGTGCTGGTCGCGACGCTCGCCGTCGCCAGCGCCGATCTCGTGTGGTCGCGCATCCTGTGGCGGCGCGACAACCGCATGAGCAAATACGAGCTGAAGGAAGAGCTCAAGCAAGCCGAAGGCGATCGGATGATCAAGGCCAGACTGCGCTCGCTTCGCCTCGACCGCTCGCGAAAGCGCATGCTTTCGGCGGTGCCGCGCGCCACGATGGTCGTCGTCAATCCCACCCATTACGCGGTCGCTATGCGCTACGTACGCGCCGAGGGTGGAGCGCCGCTGGTCGTGGCCAAGGGCGCGGATCTCATCGCGCTTAAGATTCGCGCAATCGCCGAGAGTTACGCAATACCTGTCGTCGAGGATCAACCGCTCGCGCGCTCTCTTTACGCGGCCGTCGACGTCGACCGGCCGATCCCGGCGGAGTTTTATCGGGCGGTCGCCGAGATCGTGCATTTGATCCAGCAGAGGAACAGAGGATGGGCTCAAACGAGGCAATGAACCGGGCGGCTGCGCCGCGCCCGCGGGCGCGGCGCATCGTCGAACGCGAACAGATCATCGCCGACGCCCTGGTTGATGTAGCGAGCGAACTGAGGTTGACCGACGCGGCGGAGCTCATCTTGATGATCAGGAACGACCACGCCGCCAACATCGCCGATCTCGTCAATTCCTCCACCGAGCTTTTCTTCAAGCGGGGGACGCTCCGTTACGCCCTTTCCGCCAGCTTCAATGCGCCGTGGGACGCGACGCCGGTCGTCGAGATCGACATGGAGTTTCGCCATGCCAGCGTCTGCGCGTTCTTTCGTCTGACCATCGGCCAGCGGCGCGCGGGAGTCGAGATCATCGACATTCTGTTCGATGAGCAGGGCCTCGACGACTGGACCAAGTCCGAGCGGCTTTCCGCCGCCTTCGCCAGCGCGCGGCTTCGCCCAAATTAGCCGCCGTAAGCCCCGTGCAAGGCGGCGCGCCCAGGATCGATCCCGCACCATCCGTGGGAAGCCCGCGCCTTTGTCGTCAATCTACCTTTTTCAGGTCGCCTCCCAGAAGGCCCAGTGGCTGTCGGCCCGCCAGACTGCGCTCGCCAGCAACGTCGCCAATGCGAGCACGCCCGGCTATCGCGCCGTCGACGTCAAGCCCTTTTCGGCCGTCCTCGACAATTCGCCGATCAAGATGGCGGTGACCAATAGCGCCGACCTGTCCCCGCCCCCATCGGCGCTCGATTCGTTCGGTGAGGTCGAAACCAATTCGCCGGAGGAGACCCTGTCGGGCAACACCGTCAACCTTGAACAGCAGATGATCGATCTCGGGAACGTCAATCGAGACTTTACCATGAGCGCCAACATTCGCAGGGCGTTCCACCAGCTCATTCTGTCGGCGTTGAAGTGAGCGGCCATGCCGGATCCACTGCAAACATCGCTCCTGATCGCCGCTTCCGGCCTGCAGGCGGAATCGACGCGGCTTCGGGTCGTCTCCGAGAACATCGCCAACGCGCAGTCGACTTCGGCGGTCGCGGGCGGCGATCCTTACGCCCGCAAGACGGTTTCGTTCGAAAGCTCGCTGGACCGAGCGTCGGGCGCCAATCTGGTCCAGATCAAATCCATCGGAGTCGAACTCGACGCCCTTCAAGCTCGAGCACGATCCGGGCAACCCGGCGGCGGATGCGAACGGCCTGGTCAAGATGCCGAATGTCGACATGCTGATCGAACTGGCCGACATGAGAGACGCCAATCGCAGTTATGAGGCCAATCTTCAGGTCGCCAAGCAATCGGCCGAAATGCTGAGCACGACCATCGCATTGATGAAGGACGCTTGAGGCTTATTTGCCGACCGCAGGAGGAAAGATGATCGAAGGACTGTCGCCCCTGGGTTCCGCGCCCCCGAGCCTCGACGTCCGCGGCCCGCAATCGACAGCGGCCCCGTCGGGGGGAATGAGTTTTGAACAGGCGCTCGGCCAGGTGATCGGCGGAGCCGTCGACGCCCTGAAAACCGGCGAGGCCGTCGCCATCCAGGGAGTCGAGGGCGCGGCGACGCCGATGAAGGTTGTCGAGTCAGTGATGGAGGCGCAGCGGTCGCTTCAATCTGTCCTGGCGATACGCGACAAGGTCATCGGCGCCTATCAGGAGATCGCCCGCATGGCGATCTGAGGCGCGGCGGCGCGCCTGCGGGCGGCGCCGGAGCGCGGCCGCGGAAGAAACTGTGCAAGGAAACAGGGGACGACAAAATGAGAGCGCTTGCGATCGCGGCGACAGGGATGAGCGCCCAGGAGCAGAACCTGGAAGTCATCGCCAACAACGTCGCCAACATCAACACGACCGGCTTCAAACGGTCGCGCGCCGAATTCACCGATCTCATTTACCAGACCGAACGGCTGATGGGCGTTTCCAACCGCGGCCGGGACGCAACGATACCCGAGGGCGCGCAGATCGGGCTGGGGGTCCGCACGGCGGCGATTCGCAGCGTCAATCTGCAGGGCGCCCTCACCAACACCGGCAATACGCTCGATCTTGCGATCAACGGGCGCGGCTGGTTTCAGGTGACCACCGCGAACGGCGACACCGTCTACACCCGCGACGGAGCGTTCAACACCAATCAGAACGGCCAGCTCGTCACCGTCGACGGCTATTCGGTGACGCCGTCGATCCTCGTGCCTGCGAACGCGACCAACCTCACCATCAGCCAGACGGGTCTGGTCTCGGTAACGGTTCCGGGGCAATCGACGCCGCAGCAGCTCGGCCAATTGACGATCGCCAACTTCGTCAACGATGCGGGCCTCGAGGCCCTCGGCGGCAATTACTTTCAGCAGACCGAGGCCTCCGGCCAGCCGAACGTCGGCGTTCCCGGGGACACGGCCTTCGGAATCATCCAGCAGGGCTATGTCGAGGCCTCCAATGTCGATCCGGTGGTCGAAATCACCAATCTGATCGCCGCTCAGCGGGCCTACGAAATGAATTCGAAGGTCATCCAGGCCGCCGACCAGATGTCCGGCACCATATCCAACCTGCGCGGCTAGGCATGAGCCCCGGAGATTGACTGGATGACATCGATTCCGCGCCGGGCGGCGGTCAGGGCGGCTTTCGCCATATTGGCGGCGGTCTGCGGCGGCGCGGCCCTGGCGCAGGACGCCGGGGCGCCGACGCCGACCGTCGTCATCTATCCCGGCGACATCATCCGCGATGACATGATCGCCGACAATCCGCAAGGCGGGGTGCGCGACAGTGCGGGGCCCTTCATTGAATCTCGCGCCCTCGTAGTCGGCAAGGTCGCGCGGCTGACCCTGCTTCCGGGTCACGCGATTCCCTTTACCGGAGTCTCCAATCGCAAGCTGGTCGCCAACGGAACCGAGGTCAAGCTCGTCTTCGCCGAGGGCGGTCTCGTCATCACGACCACCGGCGCGGCGCTGCAAGACGGCGCGATCGGCGACGTCGTCAGAGTGCGCAACAGCGACAGCGGCGTCACCGTGTCCGGCGCCGTTCAGCCGGACGGTTCGGTCCGGGTAGGCGGTCGATGAGGCGCTTGCTGACATACGCGTTGGCGCTCTGTGTGGCGACGGCGCCGGCTGCGGCGGCGCGAATTAAGGACATTTCGGTCCTGAGCGGCGTGATGGACAGTCAGCTCGTTGGCTACGGACTCGTGGTCGGTCTTCAGGGCACCGGCGACACCCTGCGCAATACCCCCTTCACCGAACAGTCGCTGCAGGGGATGCTGGGGAACCTGGGGCTCGATTTGCACGGCATCTCGTTGCGCAACCGCAACGTCGCGTCGGTCATCGTCACCGCCGATCTGGAGGCGGGCGTGCGCGCCGGCTCCAGAGTCGACGTCACCGTCTCGGCGCTCGGAGACGCGCCCTCGCTGATGGGCGGAACCTTGCTGCTCACACAACTCCAAGGGGCCGACGGCGTCATCCACGCCAGCGCCCAGGGCGCCGTTTCGGTCAGCGGTTTCGCGACGGCTGGACAGGGCGAGACTCTTTCACAGGGTGTGCCGACCGCCGGGCGCATTCCTAACGGCGCCATCGTCGAGCAGGGGATTCCAGAGCCTCCCGATCAAATGCGCTCATTGCTCGAGCTGAAGAACCCGGACTATGCGACCGCCGTCAGGATTGTCGACGCGATCAACGCTTTCTCGTACGCGCGCTTCCGTGTTCACGCGGCATTCGAAGTCGACAGCCGCTCGGTCGAACTGTTCCGCCCGCGAAACGTCACCTTCGCGCGGTTCATGGCCGAGGTCGGCGAATTGCAGGTCCAGCCGGACATGGCCGCGCGCGTCGTTCTGGACGCGCGCACCGGCACGGTCGTGGTCGGACAGGACGTGCAGATTTCGACCGTCGCCGTCACCTATGGTACGCTGACGGTGCGCGTCGCCGAAGCGCCGCGCGTCTCCCAGCCAAATCCGTTCTCGCAAGGCAGAACCGTCGTCACGCCCAACACCACCATCGACGCCCATCAGGCGGGCGGCCCGATCGCGATCGTCGGCGGCTCGAGCTTGCGCATGCTCGTCAGCGGGCTGAACCGGATCGGGGTGAAGCCGCCGGGAATCATCGCGATCCTTCAGGCGATCAAGACCGCCGGCGCCCTTCAGGCCGACATGGTGATTCAGTAGGCAAGGTCAGCCCAGCGCAAGCCGCGCCGCTGACGATGCAGGCCGATTCCGAGGCTGACGCATGCCGATCCCCCTTTTCACCTGGAGCCCAGCGATGCGATCGAGCGGCGCGTCGCGGCGCCTCGGCCCTCTCATTTTCGCGACGCTTCTCGCATGGGCCGCGAGCGCCCAGGACGGCCGGGCGCACCCGCCGCAAAAGCCAAGAACAGTCAACGAAAAGACAGTCAAGGAAAAGGCGAGCGGTGAAAAGACAACCGGCGAAAAGATAGTCGCCGCCGAGTCTCCGGCAACCGAAGCGAGCCGCTACTGCGTCAATGTCGCCCCGTCGGTCGCCGAGGCGCGCATTGCCTGGCAGATCAGACGCCTCAGCGACCTCGACGCTCAGGTCAAACAGCGGATCGCGGATCTCGAAAAGGCGGAGGCGTCCGCGCGCCAATGGGTTGACAAGCGCGAGGCGTTGCTCAGCGCGGCCAGCGACCAGTTGACAGCCATCTACGCCAAAATGGAGCCGGAGTTGGCGGCGCGGCAGATCAGCGACATGGACGATCGGATGGCCGCGGCCATTCTCGGCAAGCTCAAGCCCAGGGTCGCCAGCGCCATCCTCAACGAAATGGAGGCTGAGCGGGCGAGCAAGCTCGCCGCCATGCTCGCGGGCGCCGAACCGCGGGAAAAGAAGTCGTAATGCGGCCGCCATTGGCCTCTTTGACGCTTCTGAGCGCGCTCGCCCTCTCGGGGTGCTCAAACGGCCCAAACGAATTCATGCGCGAGCCCATATTCTCGCCGGTCGGCGCCGGCCTCTCCTCGGAGGAGACCGCCGGGATCCGGAACGCCCGGGCGCTCGCGCTCCCGCATCCCCCGCTCACCGGACCGCCCCCTTCGTTGTACAGTGAGCCGCGCATCAGCCACGTCGGCGACATCGTAACCGTCCTCATCGCCATCAACGACAAGGCGACTCTCGATAACAGTTCCGGGCGTTCGCAAACGACCAAAGACGGCGTCGTGATCGACTACGGCTACAATAGCGGGTCGTCGTCATCCTCGTCCAACCAACCGGCGAAGATCACCGGCGATCTTTCCAACCTGTCGTCCACTGTCGGGCAGGGCAACATCGACCGTTCGGAGCAGATCCAAGTGTCGGTGGCGGCTGTCGTCACCCGCGTTCTTCCCAACGGCAATCTGGTCATCTCCGGGTCGCAGGAAGTGCGGGTCAACTACGAACTGCGTCAGCTGACGGTCGCGGGCATCGTGCGTCCGCTCGACATCTCGCTCAACAACACCATTCGCTACGACCATATCGCCGAGGCGCGCATCTCCTATGGCGGACGCGGCCGGCAAAGCGACTTCCAGCAACCGCCCTGGGGACAGCAGGTTTACGACACCCTCAGGCCGTTCTAACCGGATGGATCATGTCCGATTCCGCCGTTGTTCCGGCCGATGCCGACGCAAAAGGTTCGTTGAAGAGATCGGCGATGGAGCTGGCGATCGCCGTGCTGCTTAGCGCGTGCGTGGGCGCGGCCTTCGAGGCCTACCATCCTGCCCCGGTGAGCGGGGCGGAGGGATCAGTCAAGCCTTCCGCCGTTGTCGCACCGCCACAGACCTCGGCGATCTACGACCTGCCGGCGATCGTCACCAATCTGGGCTCGCCGCAAGAGACGTGGATTCGGCTCGAAAGCTCGATCGTCTTTGACCCGAAGACGTTGCCCCACCCCGAGGCCATGGCGGGTGAGATTGGCGACGACATCCTCGCCTATCTACGCACCGTTTCGCTGCGGCAGATCGAAGGACCGATTGGGCTCGAAGACATCCGCCAGGATCTCAACGAGCGGGCTGCGACCCGCAGCGGCGGCAAGGTGCGCGAGCTCGTGATCCGTACCCTGGTGGTGCAATGAGACTCCGCGTCGGTCCCGCGCTCGCATTGCTGGCGACGACCAGTCCGGCTTACGCGCAAAACGTCGACCTCAACGCCCTGATACCCGCCGGCGGGGCCTCGGCGAGCGGCCGCATCATCGAGATGGTCGCAATCCTGACCGTGCTTTCGGTGGCGCCTGGCCTGCTCATCATGGTCACGAGCTTCACGCGCTTTATCGTCGCGCTGTCGTTTTTGCGCGCCGGGCTCGGCATGCAGAGCGCGCCCGCCAACCTCGTCCTCATCAGCCTGGCGTTGTTCATGACCTTCTTCGTCATGGCGCCGACCTTCGACCGCGCATGGGAGAACGGCCTGCAACCGCTGATGGACAACAAGATCAGCCAACAGCAGGCGCTTACCGCGGTCGTCGAGCCGTTTCGCGAGTTCATGCTTTCCCAGGTGCGGGACAAGGACATCGCGCTGTTCGAGAGCCTGTCGAAGGGTCGGTTCGACGTCAGCGATCGCTCCAAGGTCGACCTCAAACTCCTGATTCCCGCCTTCATGATCTCGGAGCTCCGACGGGGCTTCGAGATCGGGTTTCTCATTGTCCTGCCCTTTCTCGTCATCGACATGATCGTCGCGACGCTCACAATGTCGATGGGCATGATGATGCTGCCGCCCTCGGTGATCTCCCTGCCGATCAAGGTCATGTTCTTCGTTCTGATCGACGGCTGGAACCTGCTGATTGGCAGCCTGGTGCGCTCAGCGACCTGACGAAACGTTAGAGCCGCCCTCGCCGGCGGCCGCCCGCGCCCACCGGCGTCCTCGGTCGCGCCCAAACGCCAGCCCCGCGCAAGGCCTCGGGCTTCAAATGCGCCCAGTCGCGGAGGAGCCCCCATGACGATTTTGAACGCCAGCGTCTCCGGCATGTTGGCCGACTCGAACTGGCTTTCATCGATCTCGCAAAACGTCGCCAACGCCAACACGACCGGCTACAAGAACGCCCAGACGGAGTTCGAGACCCTGGTCGACCAGGCGGCGAACGGCGTGTCATACGGCGGCGGCGTCACGACGACCCAGATTTCGCTCAACGCGCTTCAGGGCGCCGTCATCTCCTCCAACACGGCGACCAATCTCGCCGTGCAGGGGGCGGGATTCTTCGTCGTGTCCGACGCCAGCGGCGCGCTTTACTTGACCCGCAACGGCTCCTTCGTGCCAGACGCCTCCGGCAACCTCGTCAACAGCGCGGGTTACTACCTGATGGGAGCCAACGTTCAAAACGGGCAGGCGCCCGTGGCGGCGAACTCGCTGAGCGGATTGCAGAAGGTCAATGTCGTCAGCGCCGGCCAGACCGCATCGGCCACGACCAGCGGCTCGCTGACCGCCAATCTGCCCTCGAGCGCGACGCCGGTCGCGGCCGCCAACCTGCCTTCCGTCAATTCGGCGACTTCGACCTACACCGAGGAAACCTCGCTCGTCATGTACGACAACCTCGGCGGCGCGCAAACGATCAATGTCTATTTCACCAACACCGGCCCCGGATCCTGGGAGGTCGACGCCTTCGACGCTTCGCAGGCCGCGGCCGGCGGCGGCTTTCCCTATGCTTCCGGCCCGCTCGCGACCCAGACCCTGACTTTCAATCCGCTCAACGGAAGCCTGACGAGCGGTTCGCCGCTGTCGATTCCCGTCCCCAATGGTCAGACCATGAGCCTCGATCTGAGCAATATGTCGCAGCTCGCGACCGGCTTTAACGTGACCGCGGCGACCACCAACGGCAATGCGCCGAGCAGTCTCAACGGCGTCTCGATCGATCAGCAGGGAACCCTGTCGTTCGACTATACGGACGGAACCTCGAGACCCGCCTACGACATTCCGCTCGCCAATGTGGTGAGCCCCGATAACCTCATGTCTGTCAACGGCAACGCGTTCCTGCCCACCGCCGCCTCCGGCCCGGTCTATCTTGGGACCCCCGACGGGGGCGGCTTCGGCGTCATCGACGCCTCTTCGCTCGAGTCTTCGACCGTCGATCTGGCGACCGAACTGACCGCTATGATCCAGGCGCAGAGCGCCTACGAGGCCAACTCCAAGGTGTTTCAAACCGGGGCCAACATTCTCGACGTCCTGAACGGATTGAAGCCGTGAGGCTGAAGGCCCGAGGCGAACCGCGATGAGTTTGTCGGCCGCGTTCAACGTCATCAGCTCGTCCTTCGCCGCCAACGCGGCGCAGACCGCGGTCGTCTCGAACAACATCGCCAACGTCAACACGCCCGGCTATTCGCGCGAGATCGCGAATGTCGTGACGAATTCATACGGCGGCGCCGACGTGGCTTCGGTCACGCGCATGGCCAACGCCGCCTTGCAGGACCAGGTCTCGACCTCGACCTCCCAGGCGGCCGCGCAGCAGGCGATTTCCGACGGCCTTTCGACGCTTGCGCAGACCGTCGGCGACAGTTCCGCGGCGTCCTCGACGTCGGGAGCGAACCAGAACGGCGCCTCGCCTTCGGCCATGCTCGCCAATCTGCAGAACGCGCTGACGACCTACCAGACTTCGCCAAGTTCCTCATCCGCGGCCGACGCCGTCGTGACCGCCGCCGCCGATCTCGCCTCCTCGCTCAATGCAAGCAGCGCGACGGTGGAGCAGGTGCGCGAGCAGGCGGATCAGAACATGGCCTCCTCGGTCGCCACGATCAATTCGCTTCTGAGCCAGTTCACCGCCGCCAACAACGCGGTGGTGACCGGGCTTCAAACCGGCGCCAACGTCTCCAGCGCCGAGGATACGCGCGATTCAATTGTGACCCAGCTCTCGCAGCAGCTCGGCGTCTCAACGGTCGTCTCCGCCAACGGCTCGATGTCGATTTATGCCGACAGCGGCGTGACCCTGTTCCAGGACATTCCCCGCGCCGTCTCCTTCACCCCGACCCCGACCCTCGTCGACGGAGCGGCCGGCGCTGCGGTCACCGTCGACGGCGTCGCGATCACCGGCCCGAATTCGCCGATGCCGATTCAGTCGGGCGCGCTCGCGGGCTACGCCGAGCTGCGCGACATGCTGGCCCCGCAGTATGAGGCGCAGCTCGACCAGATCGCCGGCGGCCTGATCAACGCCTTCGCCGAAAGCGACCAGTCGGCGGCGCCGACGCTGCCCTCGCTGCCGGGCCTCTTCACCACTTCAGGCGCGACCACCCTGCCGTCGATGACGGCGGCGACCGGCCTCGCCGGCGCGATCGGAGTCAATCCGAACGTCGATCCGTCGCAAGGGGGCAACGTCAATCTCATTCGCGACGGCGGGATTTCGGCGCCCGGCAACCCGGCCTACACCTACAATACGACCGGGGCGGCGAGTTATACCGGACGCATCCAGCAGCTCATCGGTGAAATCAGCGCGACTCAGAGCTTCGACCCCTCGGCCGGTCTCGGCTCGTCGTCGAGTCTCGCCGCCTACGCCAACGCTTCGGTGAGCTGGCTGCAGGGCGAGAACCAGCAGGCGAGCAACGCCTCGGCCTATCAGAACGCGCTCGCCAGCCAGGCGACCTCGGCGCTGTCGAACGCGACCGGAGTCAATCTTGACGCCGAGATGACCAACATGCTGAACCTCGAAAACTCCTATGCTTCGTCGGCGAAGCTGCTGACGGCGGTCAACGGCATGTTCACCGCCCTCCTCAACGCGGCGTGACGACGATGAGCGCGGACCTTGTCTCCACTCACTATCTCATGAACAGCCTCGTTCTGCCGGTCATGCAGGCGCAGTCGTCGTTGACGACGGCGATGACGGAAGAATCGACCGGCCAATATGCCGATCTCGGCCTTCAGCTCGGCGACCAGTCCGGCTACGAGCTATCGCTCAAGGAGCAGGTCGGACTTCTGCAAACGCTGACCAGCGGCAACAGCCTCGTCTCGACCAACCTGTCAACGGCGCAAAATGCGCTCTCGGGGATCAACTCGGGCGCGCAGACGACCTTGCAGGACCTCGCGACCTGGACGCCGTCCGCCAATTCCGGCGCCTCGTTGCAGAACATGGGCCAATCGGCGCTGCAGTCGCTCATCGCCTCGGCGAACGCCAGCTCGGGAAGCCAATATGTGTTCGGCGGCGTCAATTCCGCCGTGGCGCCGATGGCGGATTATTATTCGACGCCGACGTCCGCCGCCAAGACCGCTGTCGACCAGGCCTTCCAGGCCGCCTTCGGCATCCTGCCGAGCGATCCGGCGGCGGCCAACATTTCGGCCTCCGCCCTGCAGAGCTTTCTCTCCGGGCCGTTCGCGGCGCTGTTTCAGGGCGGCGCTTGGACCTCGGACTGGTCGGCGGCGTCGAGCAAGAACACGAGCGCCGAGATCGCGCCCGGTCAGACCGTGACAACCTCGACCAACGCCAATCAACCGGCGTTTCAGCAATTGGCGCAGGCCTATACGATGCTGAGCGAATTCGGCGGGTCCCAGCTCAGCGGCGATGCGAAGCAGGCGGTCGCCAACGCCGCGTCCGCGCTGGTCGCGCAGGGCCTCGATTCGGTGACGAATACGCAAGCCGAACTCGGCTCGACCCAGAGCGCCGTCACCGACGCCAACAATTCGATGAGCTCGCAACTCACCATCCTGCAGCAGCAGGTCGGCAATCTCGACAACGTCGACCCTGCCGCGACGGCGGCTCGGATCAGCAGCCTGACCAACCAGATTCAGATGGCCTACGAACTGACCGCGCGTCTGCAGCAGTTGAATCTCGCACAGTATCTCCCGGTCCCGTGACGCGCCAAGGACAGCAATGTACGAATTCGCTTACAACGAAGTGATCGAGGACTCTCGCACGACCATGCGCGCGCGCGAGCGTCAGGCGATGGATCGCGTCATCGAGATGCTGCGCACGGCGCAAGACAGGGGCCCGTCGTCGCGCGAGCGGGTGGAGGCGCTGTTCTATCTGCGGCGCCTGTGGACGATCTTTCTCGACGACCTCGGCGACGCGAACAACGAGCTGCCGAGCCAGCTCAGGGCGGGGATCATCTCGATCGGCATCTGGATGAACAAGGAGATCGATCGCGCGCGAGGCGAAGCGACAACCGACCTCACGCCGATGATCGAAATCAACGAGCTCATCCGCGACGGGTTGAAGTGAGGCCCTGAATGATCATCACACTCAGGGCGGGCGAGCGCTTTTTCATCAACGGCGCGGTCATCCGCATCGACCGTAAGGCGTCGATCGAATTGCTGAACGACGTGACCTTTCTGCTCGAAAACCACGTCATGCAGGCCGAGAATGCGACGACGCTCATTCGCCAGATATATTTCGCGGTCCAGATCATGCTGATGGACCCGACAGCCGCCGCGAGCGCGGCCCCCCTCGCCGGCTCGCTCATCGAGGCCGCGCTCGACGCCTATCGCGCGCCCCAGCTGACGGAGCGTCTAAGGGGCGTTGCGGAGTCGCTCGCCCGGCAGCGCTATTTCGAGGCGTTGAAGGCCCTGCGCGGCGTGTTCGCCCTCGAGGACCAGGAGCTCGCCCCGCCAGCCGAGGCGCCGAGCGCCGCTTGAAACGGAGAACGAAATGACAATTGGCGCCACTTCCCCCGTTCCGAACCCCGCCGCCGCGAACGCGACCGGCGCGTCCGCGGCCGCCGCGACGACCCAATCGCTCAACTACAACGACTTTCTGACCCTGCTCATGGCGGAGATGAAGAACCAGGACCCGACCCAACCGATGGACCCGACCCAGATGGTCTCGCAGCTCGCGACGGTGTCCCAAGTCGGACAGGCGGTTCAGACCAACACCAATCTCGCCTCCCTGCTGACGGCCACTTCGCTCAGCCAGGCCGAACAGCTGATCGGCCGAACCATCACCTCGCCCGACGGTTCGGCTTCCGGCCAGGTGACTTCGGTCAGCGTAACGGGTTCGGGCGCGGTGGCGACGCTCGCCAACGGAGCCACGGTTTCGCTTGCCGGCGGCGCGAGCGTGCAATGAACGAGGGCGATGCGATCGACCTCGTGCAATCGGCGATCTGGATGATCGTCATCGGCGCGGGGCCTGCGGTGGGCGCGGCGATGGCGGTCGGCGTCGTCATCGCGCTCCTGCAGGCCCTGACCCAGGTGCAGGAAATGACCCTGACCTTCGTGCCGAAGATGATCGCCGTCTTTGTCGCGGCGACCCTGACGGCCTCGTTCGTCGGCGGCAAGTTTTCGGCCTTCACACAGAACGTCTATTCACGAATCGAGCGCGGCTACAACTAGGCGCGCCATCATGGGGGATGCCCGCGCGCCCGGCGGAGCGACATTCGCACGCGCGCGAGCGGCGTTAAGCGACGCGCTCTTCGACCGAGACAACCGGGACCTCGGAAAGTCGACGGCTCGGAAATCAACAATTCCCGATGCCGGCGTCAGTCGAATTCGCCACGCTCGGCTGCGGCGGAATTTCCGCGCCCCGGCCAGAGGCCGAGCGCTGTCCGCCGGACCTAACCTCGCCCATTGAACCGCGGCCGGACTGGTCCTAGCATGGTGAGGTAAGCGCGGCGCCGGAAGGGGACACCCGACGCCGGGATTGGGGACCCTGAGGTGCGGAAGGGCGGTGCGGCGCGCACGCAACCCACGGTGAATGGGTTCGCTGTCAGGTGTGCGATTGCGGCTCTTGGGAGACAGAGCATAGCCGCCTGGCCGTTGTTGCTTCGCGCCGGGCTATCCGAACTCAATTTCGACGATCCGCTGATTCGTGTGCCGGCGTCGGGACAGGTCAAGCTTCTCGAATACGCTGCCGAGGCGACGGACGACACCGCCTTCGGGCTTCACCTCGCCGAGCAGGCGAACCCGCGCAAGGCCGGACTTTTATTTTACGTCGTGTCAGCTGCGAAAAATCTCGGTGAGGCGATGGCGCTCTTCGCCCGCTTCAGCCGCATGGTCAACGAAAGCGCACGGGTGAAAATAACGCAGCGGGCCGAAAGCGTCGTCATCGAGCTCGGATTTGTTGGGACGCGACGGCGTCGGGCGAGGCAACTGACCGAGTTTGAGCTGGCGTTGGCGGTCAAGGTCACGCGAGAGATCACCGGCCGCGAGATCCGACCGGTCCGCGTCGCTTTCGCTCACGCGCGCAACGCCGACCTGCGGGAGTTCGAGCGCTTCTTCGGGTGCCCGGTCGAGTTCGGGGCTCCGGCCGATCAAATGGAGTTCTCCAACGCGACGCTCGCGCTCGCGCTCGTCACCGGAGACCCGCACCTGCTCGAAACCCTGCGGCCCTTCTGCGAGCAGGCGGCGAGAGCACGACATAGCGCCGCGTGCTCGCTCCGCGCATCGGTCGAGAACGAAGTCGAGCGGCTTCTGCCGCAAAGGCAGGCCAATGCGAAGGCGGTCGCGAAGGCGTTGGCCCTCAGCGTCCGGACGCTGTCGCGCCGGCTTTCCGAAGAAGGTACCACGTTTGCCGCGGTCGTCGAGGAATTGCGCCGCGGCTTGGCGCTCCAATATCTCAGCGACTCGGGCTTCAGTCTGGCCCAAATCGCCTGGCTCTTGGGCTACGAGGGCGCGACCTCGTTCAATCATGCTTTCAAGCGCTGGACCGGCCGTTCGCCGTCCGCAACCCGCAACGAGAAGCAACATCTCGCGCCCGTTATATCGAATTAGATGAGTTGGCTCAAAAAGGCAGAAATATGGCGAAATTTGGCAAGGCTCGCCGCTTTCGCCGCGCGTCGCAATTTTGTTACATGTAGCGTGCCTCGCCGTTCGACGTCGGCGTGGGGAAGTTCACATTGGGCGTAGGGGGGACTGGTTTTGTCGTTTCGATCAGAAACCGAACAGCGAATTGCGCACCTGAGGCCAAATAATCGTATTGTCGTTAAGGAAATAAAACGAACGCCGACCGAGGCCGACATTCTGTTGGAGGTCAGCCACAAATTGCAGCAGGCGCATCAAGCCGCGCAAATGTCGTGTGATAAGGTTCTGCTGTATTTCATCGAAATGGCGATATCGCATGTCGGCGAAACGCTCCGCAGCCATTTGGATTTGAACTTCGAGAGCGGCAAGTCGGCGTAGGCTCGCCCCTGGGCCGCTCCGACAAATGACGTTCGACCGCCAATCAGGGCGCGCCGCGCCCGCGGACGCCGATAGATAAAAGTCTCCCAAACCGCTGGCCGAGCGCAAGGGCGTCTCTTTGCGGCCGCCGACCTGATGCCTCCGGGACGGGACTCGGAGAGGCTTAGACGTCGCGGGTCGTCGAGCCGAATCCGACCCCTCAAATCGAGAACGCCCTCCGGCCGTTCGAGTCTGGCGCAAGGTTCGGCGGACACTCTCGCAAAACAGGCGCCGCGCTTCTGCGGGGCTCTCGGAGCAAGAGGCGTCGATGTCAATGACGGCGGCCGCGCCGGCGGCGAACCGCGGCGGCAAGGACATCGCCTTCGCCGTCGGCATCGTCCTCATCCTCTGCCTGTTTTTTCTGCCGGTGCCGGCGACGATGATCGACTTCGGCCTCGCGCTGTCGATCGCGCTATCGGTGCTGATCCTGATGGTGGCGCTTTGGATCCAGAAGCCGCTGGAGTTTTCCGCCTTTCCCACGGTGCTGCTGGTCGCGACGATCCTCAAACTCGCCCTCAACATCTCGACGACGCGGCTCATCCTCTCGCATGGTGAGCAGGGGCCGACCTCCGCCGGCTACATCATCGGCGGCTTCGCCCAGCTGGTGATGGGCGGCGATTTCGTCATCGGCATCATCGTGTTCCTGATTCTGGTGACGATCAACTTCCTCGTCATCACCAAGGGCGCGACGCGCATCGCCGAAGTCGGCGCCCGGTTCACCCTCGACGCCATTCCCGGCAAGCAGATGGCGATCGACGCCGACCTCTCGGCCGGGATGATCGACGAAAAGGTGGCCCAGACGCGCAGGCGCGAACTCGAGGAGGAAAGCGCCTTCTTCGGTTCGATGGACGGCGCGTCGAAATTCGTGCGCGGCGACGCGATCGCGGGCCTCATCATTCTCGCGGTCAACATCTTCGGCGGCATCGTGATCGGCGTCACCCGCCATGCTCTCTCGCTGGCCGCGGCGGCCGACATCTTCACCAAGCTCTCGGTCGGCGAGGGTCTGGTGTCGCAGATTCCGGCCCTCATCATTTCCCTCGCCGCCGGCCTGCTGGTCGCCAAGGGGGGAACCCGGGGCTCGGCCGACAAGGCTGTCATCGACCAGCTCAGCGGCTATCCCAACGCCCTGTTTCTCGCCGCACTGCTGATGGCGGTGCTCGGCGTCGTTCCCGGCCTGCCGTTCCTGCCGTTCGCGCTGCTGGGCGGGCTGATGGCGTTCGTCGGCATCGCCATTCCGCGGCGAATCGCCAGCGACCTCGCCGCCGAGGCGGCGCTTCAGACGGCCAAGGACGAGCGCGCGAAGGCCGAGGCGCGCGCCTCGATCAAGGAGCAGCTGAAGTCGTTCGAGATCGAACTCAGCCTTAGCAAGGAGCTCAACGCCGCGCTCGTCTCGTCACGCGACGAGATCGCCTCGCGGATCGCCAAGATGCGGCGCAAGTTCGCCCGCCAATACGGCTTCGTCGTTCCCGAAATCCGTCTCTCCGACGACATCAAGGCGCCGCCGAAAACCTATCAGATCAAGATCCATGGAACCGCGGTCGCGACCCAGGAGCTGCGGGTCAAGGATTATCTTGTCGTCATCGGCGACGGCGCGCGCCCCAACCTGCCCGGCGACGAAGTGCGCGAGCCGGCCTTCGGCATCCGGGCGATCGCGATTCCCGAGGCTTTCGTCAAGGAAGCCAAACGCCAGGGGTTCAAGCCGGTCGATCCGGTTTCGGTCCTGCTGACCCATCTGAGCGAGGTCATCCACAACAACCTCGCCCAGCTCCTGTCGTACAAGGACATGCGCGCGCTGATGGACCGGATCGAGCCGGAGTACAAGCGCCTGCTCGACGACATGTGTCCCTCGCAGATTTCGCAATCCGGCCTGCTGGCGACCCTGAAACTGTTGCTCGCGGAGCGCATCTCGATTCGCAACCTCAACCTGATCCTCGAGGCGGTGGCGGAGATCGCGCCCCACGCCCGCCGGCCCGAGCAGATCGCCGAGCACGTGCGCATCCGGCTCGCCCAGCAGATCTGCGGCGACCTCACCGACAATGGCGCGCTCGCGGTGCTGCGGCTCGGCAATCGCTGGGATCTGGCGTTTCACCAGAGCCTCAAGCGCGACGCCAAGGGCGAGGTGGTCGAGTTCGACATCGACCCGCGCCTGATGGAGCAATTCGCCGCCGAGGCCTCGACGGCGATCCGCAAGCGCATGGACGAGCATCGCCTGTTCGCGCTCGTCACCACCGCCGAAACGCGCGCCTACGTGCGCATGATCATCGAACGGATGTTCCCGACCTTGCCGGTGCTGTCGCAGCTCGAAATCGCTCGGGGCTTCGAGATGAAGTCGCTGGGAACCATCTCGTGACCGCCCTCATGCTGGAGGCGGTCGCGGCCTCGCCGCAGACTCTCGCGCCGAAAGCGGCGATCGGCGCCTTTGTGCTGTTTTGCCGCATCGGCGCCTGCCTGATGCTGGCGCCGGGCTTCTCGAACAGTCAGATTCCCGCGCAGATCCGCCTGTTTGTCGCGCTGGCGGTGACCCTCTCGCTGACGCCGCTGCTGTTGGCGAAAATCCCCGGCGCCGCGCTCGGCGACGATCCGATCCTGACCTTCAAGACGATCGCCGTCGAATCGCTGGTGGGCGGGATGATCGGAATCCTCGCCCGCATCTTCTATCTCGCGCTCGAAACCCTGGCCACGGGCGCCGCGCAGATGCTCGGATTCGCGAGCCCGTTCGGCTATCAGCTCGAGGCGACCGAGACCCTGCCGCCTCTGGCGACGCTGATCTCGCTTGCGGCTCTGGCGCTGCTGTTCGCCGCCGACCTGCACTGGGAGCTCCTGCGCGGGCTCGTCGCCTCTTACGACGTCGTGCCAGTCGGCGCGGATTTCAACGCCCAACTGGCGCTGCGAGAGGTCGCCGACGCGCTCGCCGAATCGTTCCGGCTGGCGCTGAGGATCGCATCGCCCTTTGTGATCTATGCCTTGGTCGTCAACCTGGCGCTGGCGCTCGTCAACCGGCTGACGCCGCAGGTGCAGGTCTTCTTTGTCGCGACGCCGTTCGTGGCGGCGGGCGGGCTCATGCTGCTCTACTTCACCATCCAGCCGGCGATCGAAGCGTTCCTGATCGGCTTTAGCGCTTGGCTCCGCTTGGGATAAGACATGAAAAAGCGCCTCGACGCCCTGACCCGGATCGGCAAGCTGCAGGGACGAATGCACGATCTCGGCCGTTCGCGCCTTTCTGCGATCGAACGCCAGCAGGCGGAGCTGAGCGAGGATCTGCGGGCGGTGTTCGAGGCGCTTGAGACCGGCGAACTCGCCTATGGCGCGCAGGCCAAACTGAGCCTGCGTCACATTCGCGCGCTGCAGAACCGTCTCGATTCGCTCGCCGGGGAATCCGAGCTTGCGCGCCGCAAGGCGCAAGCCCACGGTATCCGCTCCAAACTGGCGGACCAGGCGCTCGAGTCCGCCACCGCCCGCTACCGCGACGACAAGGAACGCAAGGAGCTCGCCGAACTGGTCGAGCGGGCGATCCTGCGGCGCATCGCAAGCTCGACGTAAGGCTCCGGGCGGACCCTGTCGACAAAATCTCTTCGCGGTGGCGCCGATGGCTTTCGATCCTCGTTCCGACGTCGTTCTGGAGGTGTTGAACGCGGCCGACCCGTCGCGCGCCGACCTCGCGGCTCAGCGCCTCAACGCGCTCGCGGCCTCGGGCCCGCAGTCGGGAGATTTCGCGTCCGATCTGGACAAGGCGGCCCGGTCGGGCCCCTTCCCGGTCCAGGGCCTTGCGAACGCGCGCGCGCGCCTCGCCCAGACGGCGGTCGGACCCGACAAGGCCGCGCGGGCGAAGCTCGATTTCGAGGCGATGATGCTCAATTCCTTCGTCGGCGAAATGCTTCCGAAGAACGCCGGCAGCGTGTTCGGCCAGGGCATGGCGGGCGACATGTGGCGATCGATGCTCTCGGAACAGGTTGCGCGCCAGATCGCCAAGTCGGGCGCGCTCGGCCTGGGCAAGCGCCTGTTCGCGACCCACGAATTTGCGCCGCGCGACTGGTCCGCCCATCCGCACCAGGCGGCCGAGGCCGCGAGCGAGGCCGCCCAGATGAGCGCCAACGCGCTGTCGGCGCCCAGCGCCGCGAATTACGAGAACGGCGCCGTGCTCTTCGCCGCGCGCAAGCGCTCGTGAGCCCTGCCGACCGCCGTCCCGCGCCGGCGTCGAGCGCCGCCGCGCCCGCGGCTCTGGCCGTGGCGCTGTCGATCATCGAGCGCCTCCGCCGGACCGTCGAGGCCGAAAACAACGACATCGCGCGCGGCGGGCCTGTCCCCTACGAAGCCTACAGTCTGCGCAAGAACCAAGGGCTGCTGGAGCTCAATCGCCTGATTCCCGCGCTCGAACGGGCGACGCTGAGCGGCCCCTTGCGTGACGCGCTAGCCGATCTCGCCGCCAAGCTCGAAATCAACCTCGATGTGCTCGGGGTCCAGCTGAAGGCGTCCGCCGCGGTCGCCGACATCATCGCCCACGCCATTCGAGACGGCCAGTCGGATGGAACCTACACCGCGCTCGCCTGGAAACGCGCCAGAGAATGATCAAGGCGATCGTCATCGGGCTCCTGGCGTCGACGGCGACGATAACCGCCGAAATGGGAACTCGCCAGGTCGTCGCCTTTTTCGCGGCGCGATCGACGGCGACGCTCGCCAAGGCGAGCGAATCGCGCAAGACCCACGAGATCAATGTCCCGCGCATCAAGGACGGGGCGGTCGCGGGTTACGTCGTGATGCTGCTGAACTATTCGGTCGATCTCAACGCGCTCAAGTCGGCCACGATGGCGCCTGACGCGATTCTGGTCGACGAGGCCTTTCGCTATGTTTACGGCGACGACACGATCGACTTCGACCATCTCGACCGTTTCGACATCGCCAAGATGAGCCGGGCGCTGATTCGCGCGGTCAACGCGAAGGTGAAGAGCAACGTCCTCGTCGACGTCGGCGTGCAGGAATTCACCTACGCCCCGATCAGCGAAACGCTCGCGCGGCCGTGACGCTGTTTCAGCGCCGGATTGTTGAGCCTGGCGCCGAACGGCGCCGATCGGCAAGCGGGCGCCGAACCGTCATCTCTTCCGGGGGGACGGCGCCGCCTGTTCGCGCGTTCTCAAGAATTCTCGCACGTCGTTGATCGAGTCGCGCAGCAGCTCCGTCATTCGCTCCTTCGCGAGCTCGGGAGCGCCGTCGCGAATCGCGTCGAGAATCGCGCCGTGCTGATGCAGACGCGCGTCCTGGATGCGCGACGCGCCCTCCCAACTCAATTCGAAGGTGCATTCCAGCGACGTGCGAATGAGGCCGCCGAGCGCGGTCAGAAAATGATTGCCCGTAGCCTCGAGGATTCCCATATGGAAGTCGAGATCGGCCTTGATCAAATCGCCGGCCCCGTCCTTGAATCGGTCCATCCGGCTGTACGCCTCGGCGATCCGGTCGATGGTGGCTCGCGAGCGCGACGTCGCCGCCAGAGCCGCGGCCGCCGGCTCCACCATCTGCCGGAGGACGAAAAGCTCGGCGACGAAGCTTTCCGTCGGAGTCAACTCCAGATGCCATGAGAGCACCTCGGGATCGAGCATGTTCCAATCGGCCTTGGGGCGGACCCGCGTACCGACTTTCGGTCGGGCGAAAATCAGCGCTTTGGCGGTCAACACGCTGTAGGCCTCTCGGAGCGCCGTGCGCGAGATCGCATAGCGCGCGCACATGTCGAGCGCGTTGGGCAGCAGCGACTCCGGCGGATAAATCCCGGCAACGATCTCGCGGCCCAGCCTGCCGGCGAGCGTGGTGCGGATATTGCGCTCGAATGTCGACGCGCCTTCGAGGCGCGCCGGACGCTCGACGCCCGGGCCCCCGAATGGGGGCGGCGGGCGGCGCTTGACCGGTGTCGAACGTTTGGAGAGGGGCGCCATGGAAACCGAGCAAACCTAGGCGACGCGTCGCAGCTTGAAGGACCCGAGCAGCGACCGCTGCATCACGATGAAGAGGAAGAGCAGAACGCCGCCGCTGATCATGATCCACGCTCCGTTCAGCGAACCATTGAAGTTGATGAGCGTGGCGATCAAGCCCAGAATCATGCCGCCGAACAACGTGCCCGCCACCAAGCCTACGCCGCCCGTCAACAGAGTGCCGCCGAGGACGACGGATGCGATGGCGGTGAGCTCGTTCCCCGTGCCCGCGAGCGGATAGCCCGAAGAGGTGTAGAGAGCATAAATCACGCCACCGAGCGCGCTGTAGAAGCCGCCGAGCGCGTAGATTTCGACCGTCGTGCGGCGCATCGGGACGCCCATGAGAGCCGCCGAGGCGCGATCGCCGCCTATGGCGTAAACGTTGGCGCCGAACCGGGTGAAGTGCGCGATGACGATGGCGACGGCAAGCGAGACCAGCATGACGATCGCGGAGCTGCGCAGCATGCCGTCACCCGGCAGGGGTATGCTCGCCGCCGCGAAGGAGTCGACGAACGGATTGCGGATCGGCACGGAATCGAGATTGATCATGAAGCAACTGCCGCGCAGCAGGAACAGCCCGGCCAGCGTGACGATGAACGGCTGAATTTCGCAGAAGTCGATGATGAGGCCTTGCAACGCGCCGAAAGCCAGGCCGAAACACAGCATCATCCCGCCGGAGGCGAGCGGATGCCAACCGACGACGTCGAGATTCGCCATGACGACGCCGACGAAACCGATCATGGAGCCGATCGACAGATCAATTCCGCCGGAAATAATTACGAAGGTGGTGCCGATAGCGGCGATAATGATGAAGGCGTTGTCGGCAAGAATGTCACCGAGGACGAGAGTCGAGAAGAAGTTGTTATAAAGCAAGCCGCCGGTGATGAACAAAGCCGAGAAGACGGCGATCGTCGCAAGGAGCGGCAAATAATTCTCGTTCATCACTTCCTCGACGCAAATACGGTGAACAGGGCGCTGCGGAGATTGTTGGATTGCAAAAGAAGCACTACGATGACCACGACCGCCTTGACCACCAGGTTGTACTCCGGCGGCAGACCGCTGGTGAGAATCGACGTCGTCAGCGCCTGAATGACCAGCGCCCCGAGAACCGTCATGCCGAGGTATATGCGGCCCCCGGACAGCGAACCGCCGCCGATGACGACGGCCAGGATGGCGTCGAGTTCGATGTAGAGGCCGACGCTCACGGGGTCGGAGGTATGCGTGTCGGCGGTGAGCACGACGCCCGCCCATGCCGCGCAAAACGCGCTGATGAGATAGGCCGCATATTTGATCAGACGCGCGTTGATTCCGGCGAGATCCGCCGCAGCCGAGTTGCCGCCCACGGATTCGAGGAACAGGCCCAGCGCCGTGCGGCGGATCAGCAGCCAAAGCGCGCAGAAGATCGCGGCGAACAGGATGAGCCGGGTGGGAACGAGGCCGATATGCCCGACGCTGAGCCCTTGAAGCAGCGGGCTCTTGAAGCTCGGATTGGTCCCGCCATAGAGCAGGTTGATCATGAGACCGATGCCCCGGCCGGAGACCATCAGGATCAAGGTCGCGATGATGGGCTGGATGTCGAGGATCGCCACCAGAAACCCGTTCCATAGGCCGCACAGAAGGCCCGTCCCGAGCGCGAGCATCAGGATGACGAAATGGGGATCGCCAGCGTGAATCCGCCACGCGATCACGGCGCCGCAAATGGAAATGATCGAACCGACCGAGAGATCAATTCCCTTCGTCCCGATGACGACCGCCATCCCAAGGGCGACAAGCGCCGTCGGCACGGCGCGGTACAGAATGTCGATCAGGTTGCCGAACAGGCGGCCCTCGACAACACGGATCTGAAAGAATCCGGGCGATACGAAACCGTCGATGACGAAGATGAGCGCGAGCGCGAGCAGCGGCCAGACCGCGCGGTGTCGCGCGAGCGCGCGCAGTCGCGAATGCGCAGACGCATCCGCTTCGATGTTCCCGGAGTGCTTCACGTTCTTGCGCCCGCGATCGTGCGTATGACATTCTCGCGGGTGATATCCCGATCGACGATCTCGCCGATTTTTTGCCGATCGCGCAGCACCGCGATCCTGTCGCTCACCGCCACCAGTTCGTCCAGTTCCGAGGACGCCACCAGCAACGCCAAGCCTTGTGCGCAAAGCTTGCGGATCAGCGCCACTACTTCCGCATGCGCGCCGACATCGATGCCGCGGGTCGGTTCGTCGAGTATAAGGATGCGCGGGCCCGACACCAGGGATCGCGCGAGCACGACCTTTTGCTGGTTCCCGCCGGAGAGCTGACCTACGGGTTTGTCTGCGTCCGGAGTCGCAATGGCCAAGGCCTCGATCATCTCTCGAGCGAGCTTTTCCTGCTCGCCTTGCGAGAGGCGCCGCAGCCATCCCCGCTTGGTCTGCAGCCCAAGGATGATGTTCTCGCGCACGCTCAGTTCGCCGAACAGGCCCTCCGCCTTACGGTCTTCCGGACAAAACGCCATGCCGAGGCGCAGCGACCGCCCCGGCGAATGGCTCGTCACCGTCGCGCCGCCGACATTGAGACGCCCCGAATCCGGCCTCACGGCGCCGAAGATCAGCTTGGCGACCTCGGTCCGGCCCGATCCCAACAGCCCGGCCAGCCCGACGACTTCGCCGGCGCGCAGCGAGAGATCGAAGGGCGCCATCGTCCGTCGCCTTCCCACGCCTTCGGCCGCAAGAATCGGCTCTCCCTTCGCCGAGGAGGCGGCGGCGGCGGCGCGATCCTCGGTGCGCTCGAGTTCGCGCCCCAGCATCAGCGATATCAGTTTCAACGGCGGCAGGTCCGCCGTCGCCGCCGAACCGACCAGCCGGCCGTTGCGCAGGACGGATATGCGATCGGCGATCTGGTACACTTGGTCGATGAAATGGGTGATGAAGACCATCGCGATTCCCCGTTTCTTGAGGTCTCGCATGATCTGGAACAGAAGCGCGGTCTCGTTTGCGTCGAGGCTCGCCGTCGGTTCGTCGAGCACGAGGACCCGCGTGTCGTCCTCGAGAGCGCGCGCGATGGCGACCAGTTGCTGGATCGCCACGGAATAGGATCCGAGAGGCCGCTCGACGTCGATGTCGATATTGAGGCGCTTGAGCCGCTCCCTGGCCCGTCTGCGCGCTTCCCGCCAGGCAATCAGCCCGAACCGGCGCGGCTGTCGTCCAAGAGTAAGATTCTTGGTCACCGACATCGTCGGGATGAGATTGACCTCCTGATAGACGGCGCCGATCCCCAGGGCACGCGCCTGGCCCGTGGCGCCAATGTCGACCGCGCGGCCGTCGAGCCGGATTTCACCCTCGTCGCCACGCAAGGCGCCGGTCATGATCTTGATCAGCGTCGACTTGCCTGCGCCGTTCTCTCCCATGAGCGCATGGACTTCTGCCGGCTCGACGCGGAGATCGACGCGCTCCAGCGCCCTCACGCCGGGAAACGACTTTGACACGCCCAGCATTTCAATTCGCGCAGTCAAGGGCTCCGCCACGCGCGCCGCCTCCGGGTCATGCCAGAGATATCCCCAGGCGTGGCGCTCGCACAAGCGCCACGCCCGCGATTGTCGCGGCGTCTCGCACTTACGCGAGACGCAGCTCCAATTTCGATCGCTCAGGCCCGGATCAGTTGCCCGGCGTCGCCGCCCTATGCAGATCGGACGGGATGACCACCCACTTCGGCAACTGCTCCTTCGGGTCCTTCAGATAGCCGAGCACCACGGGGTAGATGTACTTTCCGATCGCCGAGCGAAGCTCGACGGAGGCGTTGGAGTCGCCGGCCGCAAGCGCTTCCTTCATGGCCGGAACATAGTCGACCGACACCATCAGGAAGTCCTTCCCGGGCTTCAATCCGGCTTCCTTCATCGCCTGGATCGCGCCGAGCTGCATGTTGTCGTTATGCGCGAACACGGCGCAGATGCCCTTGAGGTTGTCGGTCGACTTGATGAAGGCCTCCATCACCTGCTTTCCGCCGTCCGTGGTGAAATTGCCGCTCTGCGTCTTGACGATCTTCATGTTCGGAAAGTTCGAGATGATGGCCTCGAAGCCCTTCTTGCGCTCGATCGCGGGCGCCGAGCCGACCGTGCCCTGCAACTCGACGATTTTACAATTTCCCACACTCGCCTGGGCGAGCCACGCGCCGGCGAGCCGCCCCTCAAGATTGAAGTCGGCCGAGATGCGGGTGACGAACAGCGACTTGTCGGCGACGTCGACGTCGCGGTCGGCCAGGAAAACAGGGATGCCCGCCTTCTTCGCCTCGGCGAGCACCTGGTCCCAGCCGGTGACGACCACCGGCGCGATGATGATCGCGTCGACCTTCTGGGCGATGAACGCCCTGACCGCCTTCAGTTGTTCCTCCTCCTTGCCCTGGGCGTCGGCGAATTTGAGGGTGATTCCCTCCTTCTTCGCCTCTGCCTGCATGTCCTTGGAAAAGGCCGGACGCCAATCCCCCTCGTCGCCGACCTGCGAGAAGCCGATGGTCACCGCAAAGCTCGGCGCCGCAGCAAACGCCAGCGTCGCGCCCACTGCCGCGGCGCCCAACCATTTCTTAAGATGCATGTCTTCCTCCCATTGCGATTACGACATTTCTTGGAGCGCCCGCCACCAGGCGCGGCGCCTAGTCTCAGCGCCGCCTTTCGCCTTACATGTTCGGAACCCCAATAGTAATACAATAATACCAAATGCGAGCGCGCGTCAACGTGCTGAGCCGCGCCGAAACGCGGGCGTCCGATGCCGATTATGCGCTGTCGCGAAACTTGCGCGCTTTGAGAGGGACGCTCTTCCGTCAGAGCGGCGGCGGCCCCTCCATGCGCCGGAAGGTCATAGACCCGATCGACTGTCGCGATAGGAAGCTCTCGGCCCTCTTCAAATCGAAAAACATTGGAGGGCGGCGGGAGCGACCCCGCCATTGCGCGAAATCTCCCTACTCCGCCGCGATGCTCGCCCAGCACGTAATCGCGCTGCAGACCGAGCTCCAGCGGCCAAAACCCTTGTAGATCTGGGCCGCGATCGCCGCCTGTTGCTTGAGAGTGCCCTCGGCCTTGATCTGCGGGTCGGAAACGTTGCGGATCGCAAGCCAGCGCGGCGCTTTGTCCCCCATTCTCGAGGCGACCAGCCCCAGCACCGCGTCCCCCATTTCGGAGACGTCGCCCAGTCCCTGCAGCTTGTAGTGATTATCGGAGGTGTCGAAGCCGAAAAAGTCGGTGGTCACGACCGACGACGCCAGCGCCGTGGTCGACACTCGGACGATCTTCGGCAGCCGCGCATTGTCCTTGGGAAGCTGCGGCGCGTTGACCTTGAACAGCGACTTCGCGGTCGCGAAATGCGTCCCGTTCGGCTTGACGCTCTGATAATGATCGGACGCGAACGGCTCCTTCTTGAACTTCGCGGTGCAGTCGAAGCGGACGATCGGGCTCACGATCACGTCCCCGACCTCGAAATCCTTGCCGATCCCGCCGGCGGTGCCGGTCGTGATCACCAGAGCCGGCCGCACTTCCTCGATGATTTGCGCCCAGACGTCGATGTTGGGCAGCTGAGGGCCGTCCTGGGACATGTGCGAATCGGACTTGAAGATCACGACCAATCGCTTGCCGATGGTCGTCGTCCAATAGGCGCCGAGGCGCTTGGCTTCGAGCGCCGGGCAGCCCTTGCGCATCTTCTGCGATATGGTCGCGAAATTATGGGCATAGGACTGGTAGTCGTTGCGGGAATCCTTGCCGGGCGTCAGCACCCGGCTCAGCGCATGGCCCTCGTCGACGGTCCAGGTCACCACCAGCACGTCGGCGCGCGGCAGCGGGCTGTCGGCGCCGCCGCCCGGAGCGCCGCCGGTCTTCGGCGCCAGCCCCCTGGGCCAAGGCACGTCCTTGTATCGGGAGAGCCCGGTCGCGGTGGTGAAGGCCAGGAATTGCAGGCCGGCGGGGGATTCTGAGTCGAAATCGATGATCTCGCGCTGGAAATCCTCGGGCGCGGCGTCTTTTCTCGCCGCTTGCGGAAACGCATAGGTCGTCTCGGGCGGGGCTTGGGCGATCGGATCGTAGCCGAGGTTTCTCTCGACCCACTTGCGATCCGCCCGCATGACTTCCCCTTCCGGTCAGCCAGTCTGCGCAAACGTTAGCGCGGCTAAGAGCGGCGGGCAACCTGAAGGGGAAGGCAACGGCTTCGACCGAGACGGCCGGCCCCCCGCCGCGCTCCGAACAAAGAGCGCGCGCCGGCGAAAAAAAGAAAGTGCGCTCGCGTCGAACAATTCCTTGGGGAAAATAGAAATCCGTGTTATGAGTCATTTCGCCATGAATGACGCGATCGACCGCCGATGATCTGCGACGCCCACGGCCGCCGCCGGTTTGGCGCGCGCGGCGCATATGCCCTGACACATGTGTTATTATTGAGGGCGAGCGAAGAGTTTTATGCTTTCTTTTCTGCGCAACCCATTGAAATGGCCTAATCCGCGGAAACAAAATCCTTTCTATTCCTTCCCTCTAATTTTCTTTTGCTTCCCATCTGGCTTTCCTTTGCTTCCCTTGGACTTTCCCGGATTTCCCCCAACCCCCGGCAAATTAAAACATATCGCATTTGTTAATCGACCCGGCCGCCCCTCACCGGCATAGCGCCCTGGCGTTGGCCGTCCATCGCCCGAAGCCGCTGGCGACCATGTTGCGGATGACCGCGCAAACGTAAGTCTTCTCCGCCGCCGGGTTGGCGGGGCCGGCGTTGTAGCGGGCGACCGCCAGCGTCCAGCTCCCTTCCCGCGCCTTCAGCGTCTTCAGGAAGTTGGCGGCGTATTCGACGTTGCGCGCCGGATCGAACATCTCGCCCAACGAGCGGAAGTCGGCGCCGTGCCAGCGGTGATTGATTTGCATGCAGCCGATGTCGATCAGCCTGGCGCCGTGCTCCTTCTCCCAGGCGAAGCGCGCCATCGCCTGGGCGAGGCTGTCGGAATGGACGTCCCGTCCGTCGACGTTCATGTCGTAGGGGCTGAGTTCGCCCCTATGTCCGGTCTCGGTCAGGCCGACCGAATAGAGGACGTTGAGCGGAACGCCGCTTCGAGCCGCCGCGCGCGTCATCTCCCTTTCGCACGCCAGCGATCCTTCGGCGCGCGCGCCCGCGGCGTTAGAGGCCAGAACCGCCAGAAGCGCCGCGCCGAGCGCCGCCCGGGTCGGCCGGATCGCCACGCTGGCCCGATTGCCGTGCGCCTTCGCCGTCGCTGTCGCCGCGTGAGCCTCCGCTCGCGTTGGTGTCGCCATTGGCGTTCCCGCCTGTCTGCTGGATGATGAACGAATTGAGCGGCTGCCCGATCGCGGCCAGACGATCGGCGATCGCGTCGCGCGCCCCTTCGATCGCGCCGTAGGTCCGAGAACTCGCGGCGCGGATGACGACCGACAGCCTGTCGCCCGCGAGCCGCATGGTCATCGAGACGTCCTCGAGTTCCGCTCGGGGACAGATCGAGGTCGATCTCCTTGACGCGAGAGGCTTGAAGCGCCGGACCGGCTGAAGGCGCGCTGGCGCGCGGGGCTGCTTCGGCGGCTCGCGCGGGCGGATCCTGAAGGCCGAGCGGCGTCGAGCCGAGGAGCAGCGCCGACGTCTGTGCGCCAAGAGCGCTTCCCGGCGACGAGGCCTGCCCCCCGGACGCGCGCGGATCGGGCGGCTCTGAGGCAGGCGACCGCCCCCCGGCCCCATCGCCCGGCTTCGGGCTGTCGGCCGCGGCCGGTTTGGCGACGTGGGCGGACGGCGCCGGCGCCGCGGTCCCGGATTTCCGTCCGGCGACGGCGGCCTCGCGCTCCGCGGTCGCGGCCCGCGCGCCAGCCACGACCGTCGCGCCTGGCGCCGGGAGCGCGACTACATTTCCCGGCCCCGGGGTCCTCGCCGAAGCCGTCGCCGCGGCCGGCCTCTCGCTCGTGGACGGCGCAGCCGGCGAGGGGCCTGCGAACGCGCCGACCGCCGACAGGCTCGAAAGGAAGGCGCGTTCGCCAACCAGTCTCGCCCCGATGGCCGCGTTCGCCTTGTCGGCGGTCACGGCCCGGGGCGCGCTCTCGCCTTCGGTCTTCGGGGCCGGCGTCGAGGCCGCCGCAGGCCCAGGCGCGTTTGCGGCTCCGGCCGGACGTTCGCCGGGAATCGCCGCGGACAGCGCGACGAAGGGCGACAACGACATCGCCACGCCATCGAACCGCGCGGCGCGAGTGTCGGCTTGCGCCTTGGGCGGCTCGCCGCGCTTGGGATCGTCCGCTGTCCGCTCCCGCTCGCGAGCGATGGGCGAACTCTGCTTCGCATCCCCGCCCGGCAGAGAATCGAGCAGGTCGGTGAAGGCCGACCGATCGCTGGCGCCTTGACGCGCGGCAAGCGCGGGGCCAGGCGCGATCGGCGCAGGCGCAGGCGTAGGCGCGGGCGTCGGCGCCGGCGAAGAGGCGATCGCGGTCATCGCGGGCTTCCTTCGGTCGCGGCGACGAAAAGCGAGGTTCGTTCGAGCGCATGTTGCGCCCGTTCGATCGTCGCCGCTGGCCCGTCGTCCCCCTTCTTGGCGGCTTCGGTCGGCGCGCCGCCCTGCGCTTCGACAGCGCCCGCGGCCGGCGCGACCCGCAATTGCGCCGCGACGCTTCGGACCGAAGCCAGCAGGCCAGCATCGGAACGGTCGAATCTCGAACCCGCCAGTCCGCGCAGATCGGTGATCGCAGCGTCGTATCCGCCCGACAGAATTCGACCGGCGTCCAAATACAGGCGAGCGCGAGCCTCGTCGGCGCTGTCGGGCCGCGAGATTTGCAGCGCCTCGGACGCCGCGGCCGAGGCGGCTGTGAACCGCGCGTAGACGACCGCAGTCTCGGCAAGGGTCAACAGGAAGTCGCGCCGGTCGTCGGACGGCAAGGCCGCCACCGCGTTCGACAACAGCCGGAAATCGGCCGGATCGTCGGCCAAGCCGAGCCGCCCGACCATTTTCGCCAGCCCACGGAAAAAATCGGCCGCGTAGAGCGAAGCGGCGAAACGGGTCGAATATTGCCGGGTCAGCATCGCCGCGCGCCGCGCATCCCGCGCTTCGGCCAAGAGCCTGATTTCGCGCCGCAACGCCGCCTCCTCGACCAGTCCTCCAGGCGCCAGAAGGCGCGCCCAGTCGAGCAGCGCCACCGCCGCTCTCGGATCGCGCCTCGTCTCGAGGACCGAACGCGCGAACGCGACCTGACCCGCCAGACGGGCGTCGAGCGCGCTGAGGTCGGCCCCGGCGAGCAACGCGAGCGCGTCGGTTTCGTGACTGGTGACATAAGCGATCGCGCCGCGCGTCAGCGACCGCGCGGTTTCGACCATGAACCCGTCCTTCACGAGCGAAGCCACCTCGGCCAACGATCCGCCGCTCAAGATGTAGATGACGAGTGAATCCGCCTCCCGTTCGTCTTTCCAGGTCTCGGGTTTGGCTGCTTCGATCGCCGCGCCGATTTTCTTCAGCAGCTTCAGCTGCGCTGCGTAGGCCGCGCGGTCGCCGTGGGCGACCTGAACCTGGAGGCGCTGCAGATCGTCGGCCATGTCGGACAGCCTTGCTGTATCCGCCATTGCTCCCGCCGGCGCGGCGACCACGAGCATGACGAATGCCATCGCGAGCCAGGCGCGGCTTGTCATTGCTTCGCCTCGCGCAACAGAATCTCGATCCGACGGTTTTCCGCTGCGAATGGATGGGCCGGGTCCTTCAGATTGTGGTCGGCGAAGCCCTCGATCCGTTCGAACCGCTTCTCCGGAACCCCGGCCCGATTGAGCATGTAGTAGGCCATTTGGGCCCGCGCCGAGGACAGACGCCAATTATCGTAGGTGGCGGAGCGGTAGGGATGAGCATCGGTATGTCCGCGCACGACAATCGCGCCCGGCATAGCCTTCAGGCTCGCGGCGATGGCGTCCATCATCCGCAGCATGCGCGGCTGTGGTTCGGCGGAACCGATCGCGAACATCGAAAAATTCTGACGGTCGGTGAGGCTGATGAGGATTCCATCGTCAGTCGCCCGAACTTCCAATTGCGGACCTCGAGCGGCCAGGACTTCGGCGCCGAGCCGTTTCCTCACGTTGGCGAGCAGACTGGCGGCCGCCGCGGCCCGCGCCTCGACGGCGTCGGGCGCGGACAGCTGCGCCGCGGACGGCGCGGGCGAGAGGGCCTGGGCGGCGTCGGCCGCGGACGGCGCGGGCGAGAGTGTCCGCCCCTGCGAGGCGCCCGCGGCCGACGACGGCGGGGGCGTTTCAATCTTCGCCTGCCCCTGCGAGATCGTAGCGCTGGATGTCGCGTCCGGCTGCGGCTTGCCGTTGACGGCGGCAGCGGCAGCCGCCGGAGGCGCGCCGGGATTCGATGCCGCGACATTGTCCGCCCTGCCGCTCCCAAGCGGACGGAACGGCTCCCGGACACCCTCGTCGGCGCTCGGCCCAACTTCCCCAAAGCCCTTGGGTCCCGCTTGAGGTTCGACCAGCGGCCCCGCCGGAGCCGCGCCGCCGATTTTGTCGAGACTGGCGCGAGGATCGCTGAAGAGCTCCTGCTCGGACATCGTCGGAGCGGGCCTCGCCGGATCCGGCGGCGCCTTCGAACTCCAGATTTTGCGATCCCTTTTGGTCGTTTGCTTTGAGCCGATTCGTCGGGGCGGCCTCCTCGGTCGATGTGTTGGCGCCTTCGCCCTGGTCCGTATTCGGCTTCCCGCCGGCATCGGGAGCGCCTGAATCCGCGCCCAGCGAATCCGCATCCTTCTCCGCGATGCCGCGAATGCCCTTCCGCGCCTTCGCCGGCTCCTCGACCTTCACCGGATTGAAATAGCGTGCGATCAGGGTCTTGGTGTTCTTATCGGTGGCGCTGATGATCCACAGGACGAGAAAGAACGCCATCATCGCGGTCATGAAATCGGCGAACGCGATTTTCCACGCGCCGCCATGATGACCGTCCTCTTGGGCGCCGCGCCGCCTGACAATGACGATTTCCTGATGAGGCTCGACCATCGGCCGGCCTCAGGCGTCGACAGGCGCGAGCAGTTCGGCCCAGGGTCGAAGCTGCGAGACCAGTTGCGTGACGCCGGTCTCGACCACCACCTCCACGACGCCGTCCTCAACATAGTCGACGTCAGCCGGCAGGTCTGAGAGTCGCTCGCGCAGCAATGCGAGCATGCGCTCGGGTCCGCGAATCGCAATCAGACCGGGCGAGCCTGCGGCGCAAATTCGGGCAATGTTTTTGCACAGCTCGTCCGCCGTGCGCTTGGCGATCTGCCGGGTCAGAAACGGCCGAAGAATGCGTGTGACCGCGGCGCCGATGTTCTCTTCTACCTGCGCGAAACAGGAGCGTATTGCCATTTCGAGCTTCGCATATTCGCTAAGCTGGAATTCGAGCCGCTCCATCATCGCCCGCTCCTGTGCGGCGGCGACGTCGGACGCTCGCTGCTGCGCGGCCTCCGCCCGCCCTTCGGCGAGCCCCTCTTCCCTGCCACGCGCGCGCGCCTCGGCGAGCTTCAGCGCCAGGTCGTGGGCTTTGTCCGCTTCCCGGGCGACCAGCATCTCCCGCGCGGCGGGACCGAACGGCGCAGGCGTGCGATCGAGGATGGCCGGCGGACCCTCTCCGTCTTGCGGTTTGATCGCACCGATCGACTTGGCCGCGCGAGGGAAAGAAGTGGGCGATCGCTGCTCGGGACCTTGCGGAGTAGGCGCGCTATTTTGCAAGCTGCGGGGCCTGAACGGCGAAACTTCGCGACGCGGCGCGGCGCTTTGGCCGGCCTCGCGCCCGAGGTGACTGAGATAGTCCGCGATAGGTAGGGGCTTCATCCATTTGCTCCCTGACGAATCCACTGTTTGAGGATTGTGGCGGCCTGGTTTTCATCGAATTCGACAAGCTTCAGCAGTTTCCGCTCGGGGCCATTGTCGCGCCGAGCAAGCAACGCTTCGAGAAATTCGTCGGGGTCGGACTCGGTCTCGATGAGAAAGTTCTGATCGGCCTGAACCTGGCCGTTCGGCGCGCCGAGGGCGGGCGTCTTACCGGCAGCAGTAAGCGCTTTCTCGGCTGCGACGGTCGGCGCAGCGAACAGCATCTTCAAGCCGGGCCGCATGCCGAACCAAATGACCATAGCCGCGACCAGAACGATCGCGCCCGCGTTGACGATCGCCCCGATCTGCCGGGCGAGAATTTCAACCAGCGACGGCCCGGGCGTTGGCTCGAGGTCATGACTGGAGTCGACGAAATCGACGACGGAGATCGTGACGACGTCCCCGCGCTTCTTGTCGAGCCCCGCGGCCGATGCGACAAGCTGCTCAATTTGCTTGACCTGGTTGGCCATCGCCTCGGACGAGGGTTTGCCGCCGAGGGACGCCGTTAAGGCAGCGCGATTGATCAGCACCGCGACAGAGATCTTCTTGACCAGATAACCGGCGCTGGTGGTCTGGATCGACTTTGACGAGATCTCGTAATTCGTGAGCTCCTCGCGCTTTTGCGTTTGATCGTTCGACTGTTTCGAACTCTCCACCAGCGCCCTTGGTCTTCGGAAGGTTGGCTTCGACGCCGGCGGCCTGTTCCCCGGCGGCGTTCTCCGAGCTCTGCTGTTCCTTGGTCACGCGCACGGATCGTTCGACCCGCTGATCCGGATTGTAGATCGTCTCGTTCGTTTGCGTCTTGTCGGCGTTGAGCTGGGCCGCGACCGAGATCTGAAAGTTGGGCGTGCTTAGATAGGGCCTGAGGGTGCGCGACACGCTCTGGCGAATTTCCTGAGAGACTTCTTTTTCGAGGGCAAGGAGGTTGTCGGGCGACTTGTCAATGGAATCGGTGCCTGAGGCCAGCAAGCGACCATCGACATTGAGCACGGTCACGTCGTCGATCTTCATGCCGGGAACCGCCGCGGCGACGAGGTGGCGGATCGCCCGACCCGTGGCCAGGTCGTCGCCGCCGTCGGTGCGAATGACCACGGAAGCGGACGGAGGCTGGCGCTCGCGGCGGTATGATCCTTCGTCCGCAAGCACGACGTGCACCCGTGCCGCCTTGACCGACCGCATCATCTGGATCGTGCGCGCGAGCTCGCCCTCCAGCGCCCGCAGCCGCGTGACGTCCTGCATGAACGAGGTCAGGCCTAGCGAGCCAAGCTTGTCGAACAGCTCATTTCCGACTGCGCCGCCGCGCGGCAGGCCCTTTTCCGCCAAAATCATGCGTGCGTTGGCGGTCTGACCGGTGGGCGTCAGGACCATAGTGCTTTCGGCGTTGACGTCGAACGGCACGCCGGCTTCGTGCAGCGCCGCGCCGATGGCGGCGACATCCTCGCGATCGAGGCCCGAATACAGCGTCTCCATCGTCGGGCGGCTGAGATAATATCCGGCCAAGGCTGTTACAGCGAAAGCGCCTGCGCCAATCAACGCCAACGCAACGAGGCGCCGGAAGCCCAGCCCTCGCAGGTTCGCCGTTAGTCTTGCAGCTTGCGCCAGGAGGTTTGTCGCCACTCTCGGGCCCGGTTGGTGAACGCGCGCCGAGCATGGTCGTCAATGGAGCTTGCGCCGGGATTGCACGCGCCCGCGCCCGTGAGAACCTTCGCGCCCGTCGCAAACTCGGAGTTTTTGAGTCTGATTAACCCGTTTTTAGCGGGTTGGCCCTAGTCTCGCCTGGCCTGGACGACTTCGGACGCGAAAAGCACGAAGCGCTGGGCGGAACACGACGGTTAGGCTCGCGGCAGGATCGAGCCTAAGGGCATGCGGCCAGCCCGTCGTCTCGGTGCGAGTCCGAAATGTCGCTCAGTTTCCGTGAACATTTCCGACCAGGAGTACCGCCATGAATTCAGTTTTGAATAATTCCGCCGCATTGAGCGCGCTGCAATCGCTGCAGATGACCCAGCAGGCCCTCGCGACCGTCCAGAATCAGGTCTCGACCGGCCTCAAGGTCGCGACCGCCGCCGACAACTCTTCTTACTGGTCGATCGCCGCCCAGCTCACCGCGGACAGCGGCATCGTGTCAGCCTCCAACGACGCTCTGTCGCAGGGGCAGTCGGTGCTGTCGACCGCAAGTTCGGCGATCAGCTCTGTCATCTCGACCTTAAACTCCATGGCGACGGCGCTGACCCAGGCGACCAATCCGGGCGCCGACATTGGCAACATCAACACTTCGCTCGCCTCGCTCGGTAAGCAGCTCACCGACGCGATCAACGGCGCCTCATTCAACGGCATGAACATCCTGAACGGCAGCTTGACCTCGCTTAACTTTGTTTCAGGCTTCAACGCCAGCGCTACCGGCGGGACGATGAACACCATCAGCTTCACCGCCTCGGCGCTGTATGGTTTGGCGACCGGCGGAACCTCGACGTCGACAACCAGCCAGTCGAACATCTCCGATGCGACGACCATGGGTCAGTTGCAGACCCAGTGGGCTGCTGACAGCGCGCTTACGACCCCCGTTACCGCCGGCACCATCACGGCCACATATGGCCAAGCGGCAATCTACGAGGATACGACCAACCAAGCGCTTACGGTCCAGTCGATGGCTCTGGACGGCACGGCGACGACGACGACGTACACTGCCCTCGACGCCAACGGCAACTCGGTCGCCCAGGGCGGAACCCCCACCTTCGCCGCCGCCGCCTCCTATGCGGTGACCACGACCGTGACCACGCCGGCTTCGCAAAACCTCCTCGTGCAAAACGGATCCGATCTGACTAATCTCAGTGTCGCCGGCCCCGCCGCGGCGGGCACCGCCCTCAACGACCTCAACCAGGCGCTTTCGGCCGTCACCAACTACGCTGCGTTGATCGGCGCCACGCAGAACCGCATGACCACGGCCAACACGTTCAACACCAGCCTGATGACGAACTATTCCAACGGCATCGCCGGCATGGTGAACGCGGACATGAACCAGGCTTCCACCCGCCTCCAGGCCCTGCAGACCCAGGAGCAGCTCGGCATTCAGTCGCTGTCGATCGCCAATCAGAACGCTGCGCTGATCCTGAAACTGTTCCAGTAACAGCGCGCCAATCGCCACGGCGAGGCCGGAGCCGGCCTCGCCGCCACGGCGTCGCTCAAGCGGCGAGATTCGCCTCGCTCAGCCCGGACGTTCGCGCCGCCCGCCGGGCGCCAGACCCCGAGTTCAGGCGGCGCCGGACCCAAGCGGACATCGCGCCGAAGCGAAACGGAAGCGGCGCCGACACGTCATTCATGGCAAGTTAGCGGAATAGCTGCCCATTGCCGTTTTGAGCCTTTTCAAGGGCTTGGCCGGTCGCGGGCGAGGTTCCGGCCCCCACGGTCTTCCAGGTGCGGCGCGCGGCCCAAGTTGCGTGTTCCTGAGCGGACAAAAGCATCATCATCGTCCAGTTCGAGTCCATTTCGGCCAATTCGAACGACGGAAGCACGCCTTCTGATTTTGTGAAGCAGGTGAAGCGAAATGAATTCGGGCGGCTCCTATGACGTGTCGCCGCCAAGTCGCGTCCGCTCCGTTCGATCGCCGCCGTTGGTCCAAGAGGGCTTGCTTGTGCGCAAACTGGTCGAAATGATCGGCGCAGGCATGCTTCGCACCGGACACTCGTTGGCCATCTGGTTTCCAGCTCTGCTTGGCCGCGCGTCGTTCCGCCCACACCACAATGTCCGGGTCATGGCCTTCGATAAAGTCGAGGATGCTCCCCCATGGTAAGCCGCCGCCCCTTCTCACGTTGGGGCAAAGGACCTTCATCATTTCGCCGGGTGGAGCGGGAAACGCCTCAAACGTCCAGATTCGCCACGCTCAGCGCATTTTCCTGGATGAACTCGCGCCGCGGCTCCACGACGTCGCCCATGAGTTTCACGAACATGTCGTCGGCCTCGTCGACCTCGCGGATTTTCACTTGCAGCAGCGTGCGGGCGTCGCGGTCGAGTGTCGTTTCCCAGAGCTGGTCCTTGTTCATTTCCCCCAGGCCCTTGTAGCGCTGGAAGGTCACGCCCTTGCGCCCCGCGGCGTTGACGGCCTCGAGCAGGCCGGAAGGCCCGGAGACCGCCGCCGTGTCGGCGCGGCGGGAAAAGACGGCCGGCGCCGCAAAGGCTTCGCGCAAGGGCTTAGCGTGCTCGTCGAGACGCCTCGCCTCTGCGGAGGCAAGGAGGCCAGGATCGAGCACAACCGCCTGACGAACGCCGCGCAACTCCCTCGTCAGCACATAGCCGCCGCCCTCGACGCGGCCGCTCCAGCCGCGTTCGGTCTCTTCGGCGATCGCGTTCATGCGCCGGGCGAGCGCGGTCGCGCGCGGCTCGCCTTCGGGATCGTCGGCCGCGCTCAGGGCCCTGAGCGCGCCGGCGAGCGCGGCCTGCTCGACCGCGGCGCGGTTATAGCGCGAATGCAGACCCTCGAGCAGGTGGCGCATAGCGCGGGCTTCCTCGACCAGCGCGCGCAGGTCGGCGCCCGCGCGAACCTCGCCGTGAGCGAGCTGCAGGGCGGCGCCCTCAAGTCCCGAGTCGATGAGATAGTCCTCGAGCGCCCGCTCGTCCTTCAAATACTGCTCCGACTGTCCGCGTTTGACCTTGAACAGCGGCGGCTGAGCGATGAACAGGTAGCCGTTCTCGATGATCGGCCGCATCTGACGAAAGAAGAAGGTCAAGAGCAGCGTACGGATGTGCGAACCGTCGACGTCCGCGTCGGTCATGATGATGATCTTGTGGTAGCGCAGTTTCTCGATGTTGAAGTCGTCGCGCCCGATGCCCGCTCCGAGCGCGGTGATAAGGGTGCCGATTTGCTCGCTTCCCAGCATCTTGTCGAAGCGGGCCCGCTCGACATTGAGGATCTTGCCGCGCAAAGGCAACACCGCCTGGAACTCGCGATTGCGACCCTGCTTGGCGGTGCCTCCGGCCGAATCGCCCTCGACCAGGAAGATCTCGGACTTGGCCGGGTCGCGCTCCTGGCAGTCGGAGAGCTTGCCGGGGAGGCTCGCGATGTCGAGAGCGCCCTTGCGCCGGGTCAGCTCGCGGGCCTTGCGCGCCGCTTCGCGCGCCTGCGCGGCCTCGACCACCTTGCCGACGATGACGCGCGCCTCTTGCGGATGCTCCTCGAACCATTGCGACAGCAGCTCGTTGACGAGCCCTTCGACCACCGGCCGGACTTCCGAGGATACAAGCTTGTCCTTGGTCTGCGAGGAAAATTTCGGGTCGGGGCACTTGACGCTCAAAACGCAGGTCAGGCCCTCGCGGCAGTCGTCGCCGGTCAGGTCGACCTTCTCCTTCTTCATCAGCCCCGAGCTTTCCGCGTAGCCGACGACCTGGCGGGTGAGCGCGCTGCGCAGGCCGATGAGATGCGTGCCGCCGTCGCGCTGCGGAATGTTGTTGGTGAACGGCAGCACGTTCTCATGATAGCTGTCGTTCCACCACAGCGCGACCTCGACGACGATGCCGTCGCGCTGGCCCTTGATGAGCACCGGCTTGTCGATGAGCGCCGTCTTGGTGCGGTCGAGATAGCGCACGAACGCTTCCAGGCCGCCTTCGTAGCACAGCTCCTCGCGCCTGATCTCAGCGTGTCGCGCGTCGGTCAGCACGATCCGCACGCCGGAATTGAGGAAGGCGAGTTCGCGTAGGCGATGCTCGATGGTCGCGAAGTCGAACTCGACCATGGTGAAGGTTCCAGGCGAAGGCGTGAACGTGACCTCGGTTCCGCGCTTCGCCCTGCCGTCGACGATCGGCGCCGGACCCACGATCTCCAGCGGCGCGACCGTGTCGCCATGAGCGAAACGGACGATGTGCTCCAGCCCGTCGCGCCAGACGCGCAGGACCAGCGTCGTCGACAGGGCGTTGACGACCGAGACGCCGACGCCGTGCAGGCCGCCCGAAACCTTGTAGGAGTTCTGGTCGAACTTTCCGCCGGCGTGGAGCTGGGTCATGATGACCTCGGCCGCCGAAACGCCCTCCTCTTCGTGGATGCCGGTTGGAATGCCGCGCCCGTCATCGGTGACGGTGCAGGAGCCGTCGGCGTTGAGGGTGACCGTCACCAGTTTCGCGTGGCCGGCCAGCGCCTCGTCGATCGCGTTGTCGACGACCTCGTAGATCATGTGATGGAGGCCGGAGCCGTCGTCGGTGTCGCCGATATACATGCCCGGCCGCTTGCGCACGGCCTCGAGGCCGCGCAGCACCTTGATCGAATCCGCCCCATAGCTGTCGCTGGAATCCTTTGCGGCGTCAGCCAAATCCTTGATCGCCTCGTTCAAAATAGACACCTGCTCCAGCGGCGCCGGAGCCGCGATTCGAATTGAAAATCATATTAGCCCGCGCGCACGCCGGATGCACGCGGTTACCGACATCGGGGCAACGTTTCACGCCAGCCGGCCAGGTCCGCCCAGATATTTGTTTTCCTTGCGTTATTTGGGTCCAGCGGGCGTGATTTTCAAGCGCCCGCCGTGCGCGCCGCCGCCAATTCCGCCCGCGCCGCGCTTCGCAACAGCAGCTGGTCGGTTGAAACGTTGCAGAGCCTGAAGCCGAGCGCCAGCATCGCCCGCGCGTCCGCGCCGTCGAAGCAGAAGGTCGCGGCGTATTTTCCGTGGACCGCGGCGCGCTCGACGATGCGCGGCAGCTCGCCGAGGAGAGCGGCGCCGCGCGGCTCGACGCCGCGGCCCCGGCTCAGCGCGATCGAGAGATCGGATGGGCCGATGAAAACGCCGTCGACGCCGCTGACGCTGAGGATATCATCGAGCGCGTCGAGCGCGGGGCGCGTCTCGATCATCGCGATCGTCTGGGTCATCGCGTTGCCCGCGTTGAGATAGGCGGGGCCGTCGAGTCCGCTGAGCGTCAGCGCCGCGCGCGGACCCCAGGACCGTTCGCCGAGCGGCGGGAACTTGGTGAATCCGACCAGCCGTCGTGCGTCCTCGCCGCTGTTGATCATCGGCGCGATGATTCCGGCGGCGCCGGCGTCGAGGAGCCGGCTGGCGAGCGCGAAATCGCCGACCGGCGTTCGCACGATCGCGGGTTTGCCGGCGAGCGCGACCGAGAGGATCGCGCGCGAGGCGCCGGCGAAGTCGAGCGCGCCATGCTGCATATCGAGAACAATCGCGTCGTAGGCTTCGCGGGCTAGCAGTTCGGCGACCGCAGGTTCGTTCATGCCGACCCAGGCGCATAGCGGTCGGGCGTTTTGCGCCAGTTGCGCGGCGAGCTTCGCGACCACGGCCTCACTCATTTTTGCTTCCCCAAGTGCATCGAACCTGGCGCGCCCGCAAGCCGCCCGCAGAGTACCTATGCGCCGATCATTACGCCGAGTTAATTTGAAATTCACTCAGGCCCGACTCATAACCAATCCGCGCTGAAACACCACGAGAGTTCGCTGATGAGAGCGTATTTGTTCGCGCCTCTGGCCGCCGTCGCACTGTCGGCTTCCGCGTTCGCCCTGTCCGCCGCGGCCGCGCCTGGCGATCAGCAGCCCGGACCGACAGCGATGGAACGGATGCAGAATTGGGCCGCCGATCGCGAGGCGGTGCTCGAAGCCAAGCTGACGGGCATGAAGGCCGGACTCAAGCTTACTGCCGATCAGGAGAAGCTCTGGGTTCCGTTCGAATCCGCAGTGCGCGAGAGCGCCAAGTCGCGCATGGACGGCATGCGGAAGATGATGGAGATGCGCAACCAGGGCCAGCGCATGTCGCCGGTCGACCATCTGGAGGCCATGGCCGACCGGATGTCGCAGGCCGCCGCCGACATTAAGAAGATCGCGGACGCCGCCAAGCCACTTTATGCAAGCCTCGACCAGGCGCAGAAGCACCAGTTCGCCACCCTGGGTCGGATGCTGATGCCGGAGCGCGCTCGTTTCGCGATGGAGATGTGGCGCCATCGCGAAGGCGGGCGGGGTCGGGGCATGATGCCTGAATAGCCCGGGGCGTCAGTCAGCCTCGGGTTAGCGAAGACGCGGCCGCCTCCCCATCGGCCGCGTTTTCTTTTTTTGACGCCCGCGCGGCTATTGCGGCCGGGCGCTCGCCGGCGCAATCTCACTCAATGTCATGGCAGGGAGGGAGACGTGACCGCACACGCCAAATCTCATGCCCCACTCGCCCTGTTCGAGGCGAGAGTCGGAGGCGATTGGGTCGACTACAACGGTCATATGAACGACGCGGCTTACGCGATTGTCTTCAGCCGCTCGGTCGACGCGCTGATGGACCGCGTCGGTCTCGACGCCGCCGCGCGCAAAAAGACCGGCCAGACCCTGTTCACGCTACAAATGATGCTGCACTACTTCAAGGAGGCGAAGGAAGGCGACGCGCTCGCCGTCACCTGCCATCTGCTGGAGCACGACCACAAGCGCATGCGCGTCTGGCTCGACATGACCATGGCGGGAGGCGGCGAGACTGTCGCCGCATCGGAACAATTGCTGATTTCGGTCGCCCACGGCGAAGCCGGCGCCAGGGCCATTCCGTGGAGCTTCGAGACTTTGGCGGCGCTCGACGCGCTCGCCAAGGCCCAGAGCGAACTGCCGCATTCGCCACTGGCGGGGCAGGGGATCGCGCTGAGGCGGAAGTGATGACCGAGATACAGATTCAACTCGTCCAGAGGGAGGCGCTTTCGCATGTTGTTAGCTGCGCCTGCCATACCTATTCTTCGTGACGCGATGCACCGCGGTCTCCTCAGGGGCAAGGAGGTCGGGAACGCTCGTGACGAAAACAAGGAAGACAAGGAACTTTGGAGGTTAACGCGGGGCGATGACGAGGAGTTCGCGCTTAGTCGAGAGGTAAAAGACTTGCGCTTGTGGTCGTCCATCGGTCCGCACGCAGGAACGCCGCTCGCGGAAACGATCAAAGTATATGCTCCCGACGAAAACCGAAATGCGGACCTTGGAACGATGAAAAGACTGCGAGGACCGAACAAGCATCATACTGGCACATGCGCTTGGCGCCTTAAGTTCCCTCCATCGGACGCTGTGCTCGATTTCATTGTCGGGGCTTGATTGTCGTCGTCACAACATCCTCTTTTGCCTCACTCCGCGAACACCCGCTTGAAGATCGTGTCGACGCGCCTGAAGTGATAGCCGAGGCCGAACAGCGCCTCGAGCTCGTCAGCGCTCAACGCCTTGACGACCTCCTTGTCCGCCTTCAACAGCGCTAGAAAATCGCCTTCGCCGCGCCAGACCGGCATGGCGTTGCGCTGGACGAGCCCGTAGGCGTCCTCGCGCGAGACGCCCTTCTGGGTCAGCGCCAGCAGGACGCGCTGCGAGTGAATGAGGCCGCCGAGCCGGTCGAGATTCTTCCGCATATTTTCCGGATAGACGACAAGCTTGTCGACGACGTTCGCAAGCCGCGCCAACGCGAAGTCGAGCGTGATCGTCGCGTCGGGGCCGATCATGCGCTCGACCGAGGAGTGCGAGATGTCGCGCTCGTGCCAGAGCGCGACGTCTTCAAGCGCCGGCGTCACCGCCGAGCGCACCATGCGAGCAAGGCCGGTGAGGTTCTCGGCCAGCACCGGATTGCGCTTGTGCGGCATCGCCGAGGAGCCCTTCTGGCCTTCGGAGAAGAATTCCTCGGCCTCCAGCACCTCGGTGCGCTGCAGATGGCGGATTTCGGTCGCCAGCCGCTCGACCGAGGAGGCGACGACCCCGAGCGCGGCGAAAAACGCGGCGTGCCGGTCGCGCGGGATCACCTGGGTCGAGACCGGCTCGGGCTTGAGGCCCAGTTTCGCCGCCACATGCTCCTCGACCCGCGGATCGATGTTGGCGAAGGTGCCGACCGCGCCCGAAATCGCCGCGGTCGAGATTTCCTCGCGCGCCGCAACGAGTCGGGCGCGGGCGCGCGAGAACTCGGCGTAGGCGACGGCGAGCTTCAGGCCGAAGGTCGTCGGCTCGGCGTGAATGCCGTGCGAGCGGCCGATCGTCGGCGTCAACTTGTGCTCGAAGGCGCGTTGCTTCAGCGCCGCGAGCAGGGCGTCGACGTCGGCGATCAGAATATCGCTCGCGCTTCTGAGCTGCACGGCGAGGCAGGTGTCGAGCAGGTCCGAACTCGTCATGCCCTGGTGGACGAAACGCGATTCAGGGCCGAGGAATTCGGCGAGATGGGTCAGGAATGCGACCACGTCGTGTTTGGTCACACGCTCGATCTCCTCGATCCGCGCGGCATCGAACCTGGCCTTGCCGCCTTTTTCCCAGATCACCTTCGCGGCTTCCTTCGGGATCGCGCCAATCTCGGCCAGCGCGTCGCAGGCGTGAGCCTCGATCTCGAACCAGATGCGAAAGCGCGTCTCCGGAGACCAGACGGCGGTCATTTTCGGACGAGAATAGCGCGGGATCATTGTGGAAACCTGTGCCTTGATTGTTCGGTTTGCGCCGGGGTCTATAGGAACGGGTGCTGAGAATCGAGGCGCGCTATCGAAATCGCGGCCAGTCAAATCCAGGAGATGGCTCTGTCGCCTTCACGAACCGTCGACGTGATCGTTTTGGGCGCCGGAATTGTCGGCGTCTCGGCCGCTCTTCATCTTCAGGCGCGCGGCTGGTCGGCGACGATCGTCGACCGTCTTGGCGAGGCGGCTGGAGAGACCAGCTTCGGCAACTCGGGCATCGTCCAGAGCGAGGCGGTCGTTCCTTACGTGTTTCCGCGCAAGCTGCGTGAGATCGCGCTGGCCGCGATCAATCGCGATCCGCGGGCCCATATCCGCTACGCCGCGTTGCCTTGGATCGCTCCCGCCCTGTGGCGCTACTTCCAGGCCTCGACCTCGGTGCGAAAGAACGAGACGGCCCGGGCGATGGCGGCGTTCGTCGGGGCATCGAGCGCCGAACATCGTAAGCTCGCGCAGGAGTCCGGCGCCGGCGCGCTGCTGCGCCAGACCGGCTGGATCAAGGCGTTCCGCAGCCCGCGCGGCGAAGATTCGATTCATGAAGAGATCGAGGAACTGAAACCCTATGGCGTCAGGCCGAAGCTGCTCGACCGGGCTGCGCTGGTCGCCATGGAGCCGCATGTCGGCGAGGCCGCGCTCGGCGGCGCGCATTTCGCCGAGCCTCTGACAACTCCCGACCCGCAAGGGCTGACGCGGAGCTACGCAGCTTTGTTTCTCGCGCGCGGCGGGCGGATGGAGAAGGGCGACGCGCGCAGCCTTAGCGCGTCGGGCGCGACATGGACCGTCACGACCGAATCCGGACCTCTGACAGCCAGGCTCGCGGTCGTCGCGCTTGGGGCCTGGTCGGTCGAGATCACGCGGCGTTTCGGTCTTCGGTTGCCGTTCTTCGTCAAGCGCGGCTACCACATGCATTACGCGGCGAGGGGCGATGCGGGGCTCCGCGGCCCCATGCTCGATTTCGAGAAGGGCTATGTGGTGACGCCGATGGCGTTGGGCCTGCGGCTGACGACCGGGGCGGAATTCGCGCGGGCCGACGATCCGCCGTCAACAGCCCATCTCGATCGCCTGGAGCCGTTCGCCAAGGAGATGTTTCCGCTGGGACCCCGCAAGGACGCCGCGCCTTGGCTCGGCCGCCGACCCTGCCTGCCGGACATGCGGCCGATCGTCGGGCCGTTCCCGGGACGCGCGGGTCTGTGGCTCAATTTTGGCCATCATCATCTCGGCCTTACGCTGGGCCCCGTCAGCGGGCGCCTGATCGCCGAAATGATGAGCGGCGAGAGGCCGTTCGTCGACCCCGCGCCGTTCCGCGGGGACCGTTTCGCGTGAGGAGGCCAGCCATGACGCAGACGACATTGATCGAGCTTTCACGGCGCCTTGCGCGAGGCGAGACAACGAGTCGCGCCCTGATCGAGGAGAGCCTCGCGCGCATCGCTGATCCAAAAGGCGAAGGCGCGCGCGCTTTTCTGACGGTCTACGCCGACAGGGCGCGCAAAGAGGCCGACTTCGTTGACGCCGCCCGCGCGAAGGGCGAAGCTCTGCCGCGCTTCGCCGGCGTTCCGCTATCGATCAAGGACCTGTTCGACGTCGCGGGCGAACCGACCCGCGCCGGATCGCGCGCACTCGCCGGCGCTCCCGCGGCCATCGCCGACGCGGACGCAGTGGCGCGCGCGCGCCGCGCGGGTTTCGTCATCGTCGGCAAGACCAACATGACCGAATTCGCCTTTTCGGCCTTCGGAGTGAACGCGCATTATGGCACGCCGTTGAGCCCCTGGGATCGCACGCGGGGGCATATCCCCGGCGGCTCGACCTCCGGAGGCGCCGTCAGCGTCGCCGACGGCATGACCCCCGCGACGCTCGGAACCGACACCGGGGGCTCGTGCCGCATCCCGGCGGCCTTCTGCGGCGTCGTCGGTTTCAGACCGACTCAAGGCCGCGTGTCGCGGCAGGGAGTGGTTCCGCTCGCCCCGAGCCTCGATTCGGTCGGGCCTCTGGCCAACAGCGCCTCCTGTTGCGCCGCGCTCGATCGCATCCTCACCGGCAGCCTTGGCGAAGACGAGGCGCCTGCGCCGCTCGACCGGCCTCTCCATCGGCGTCATCGAAGGCTATGTCGACGAGGGGCTCGACGCCTCTGTCGCCGCGGCCTTCGCTGAGGCGCTCGCACGCCTCCGCAAGGCCGGCGCGAAATTGGCGCCGATCCGCCTGCCGGAATTGGCCGAGTTGCCCGACGTCTATCGCAATGGTTCGCTGGTCGAGTTCGAGGCCTTCGCCGTTCACCGGGCCCGTCTGGAGACGAGCGCAGCGCTTTACGACCCTTGGGTGCTGGCGCGTCTCGAGGGCGGCAGGGGAAAGACCGCGGCGGACTATATCGACCTTTTGAGCCATCGGGCGCGAATTCGCGCCGCGCTCGAGCCGCGAACTCGCAGCTTCGATGCGCTCGCACTGCCTACCGTCCCGATAGCGCCGCCCGCGCTCGACGCGCTTGGCGAAGGGGCGAATCGCGCGCGCTGAATGGGCTCATTCTCCGCAACGCCGCGATCGCGAATTTCCTCGACCGGCCAGCAATCTCAATCCCCTGCCACGCGCCGGGCGGCGCGCCCGTCGGTTTCATGCTGATGGGCGAGACCGGCCTTGACCGGCGCCTGCTCGCCGCCGCGCGCGGCGCGGAGGAAGCGGTGAGGGGAGCCGAGGGTTGACCCCTCGACCACTCTACTCGGTCGTGTCCGCGTTGACCAGCGACAGGAATTCGCTGCGAGTCATCGGCTGATCGCGGAAGACCCCGAGCATCCGGCTGGTGACGAGATCCGAGCCGCGCTTGCGTACGCCGCGGCTGATCATGCAATGATGCGCGGCCTTGACGACCACCGCGACGCCACGCGGGTGCAGCGCGCTTTGAACCGCATTGGCGATCTGGGCCGTCAGGCGCTCCTGAATCTGCAGCCGCTTGGAGAAAATCTCGACTACGCGGGCGAGCTTCGAGATTCCCACCACCCGGCGGTCGGGGATGTAGCCGACCCACGCCCGTCCGATGATCGGGGCGACGTGATGCTCGCAATGGCTCTCGAAGGTGACGCCTCGCAGCACGATCACCTCGTCGTAACCGTCGACCTCGGAGAAGGTCTTGCTGAGGACCTCCTCGGGGTCTTCCTCGTAGCCGCAGAAATATTCGCGATAGGCGCGCACCTGCCGGTTCGGCGTCTCGCTGAGCCCATCGCGGCCGGGATCCTCGCCGATCCATCTGAGAATGGTGCGGAACGCGTCCTCGGCCTCGGCGTCGCTGACCGCTTTGCCGCCGCCGGACGCCTGGCCGTTGAAACTCTCTTGCCTGCGCGCCATGCGCTCGATCCCCTTCCGCGGCCCGCCTTGAGACCGGGCGCGCCGCTGTAACCTTAGCCGTCATCGACGAATTCTCAAAGGAGGCGTTCCGGGCCTCTCTCTGCCCGCGAAGGGCGTCGAACGAGGCCTCTCTCTCGAGCAGTTTAGCAATTCGGGGCGTCGGGTTGCCAGGGCTGTCGAGCTAGCCCAGGATCGTGGGCGTCGAGGCCGCCAGCCGCAGTTAGCCGCGTGCAAGAGACATCGGGAAATCAGTCCGCCAATGCGCCCAATGCGCCGGCCGCCAGTCCGCGGCCGCGGCTGATCTATGACGGCGACTGCGGGTTCTGCGCCTATTGGGCGCGCTACTGGGAGAGGCTGACTGGCGACACCGTCGAATACCGGCCGTATCAAGAAGTGGCGGCGCAATATCCGGCGATCCCGCAGGCCGATTTTCAGCGCGCGGTGCAGTTCATCGCGCCCGACGGGCGCGTCGCCAGCGCCGCCGAAGCCAGTTTCCTCACCCTGAGCCATGCGCCCGGCAAGGGCCTCTGGGTTGCTCTCTACCGGCGCCTGCCCGGCTTCGCGGCCCTCTCGGAACTGGCTTACGCATTCATCGCCGCTCACCGTCCGGCCTTTTTCCGCGTCAGCCTGCTGCTGTGGGGGAGGAACCACGAGCCGCCGCGTTACGATCTCGTCTCGTTCCTGTTCCTGCGTCTGTTCGGCCTGATCTACCTGTCGGCCTTCGTCTCCTTCGGCGTACAGGCGCAGGGGCTCATCGGCAGCCACGGCGTCTTGCCCTTGGCCGAGTTGGTCAGCGACCTTGCCGGCCGTCTGGGGCCGGAGCGCTTTTTTCTGGCGCCGATGCTGTTTTGGATCAACGACAGCGACTTCGCGATTCAGGCCGTGTGCTGGGCGGGGGCCCTGCTGTCGCTGCTGCTGGTCGCCAATCTGGCGCCGCGCCTCAGCTTGTTTCTGCTCTACGCCCTTTACCTCTCGCTGTTCTACGCCGGGCAGACCTTCATGACCTTCCAGTGGGACACGTTCCTGCTGGAAGCCGGGTTTGTCGCGCTTCTGATGAGCTTCGCCACGACGCCGGGAATCTGGCTCTCGCGCTGGCTGCTGTTCCGATTCATGTTCATGTCGGGCGTGGTCAAGCTGCTGAGCGGCGATCCCAACTGGCGCAACCTGACGGCTTTGTCCTATCATTTTCTGACCCAGCCGCTGCCGACCCCGCTTGCGTGGTACGCGGCGCAGCTGCCGCCGGGCGTGTTGAAGCTCGCAACCGGCGGAACGTTTTTCGTCGAGCTCATTCTGCCGTTCCTGATCTTCTGTCCGCGCCGGCTGCGGTTTTTCTCGGCCTTCGGCATCCTGCTGCTGCAGAGCTGCATTCTGCTGACCGGCAATTACAACTGGTTCAATCTCCAGACCATGCTGATGTGCCTGACGCTGTTCGACGACGCGGCGTTGCGAAGGATCTTGCCGCGCCGGCTGGTCCGGCTCGTTCAGCCGCGGGCAGGCGCCCGCGCGCCGCGACGGGCGGCGAGCCTCGTCGTCGGCGCCTTCGCGCTGCTGATCGTCTTCTGCAGCCTGGTCCAGATGGACGAGCGCTTCGGCGGCGACCCGCCCAGGGCGGCGCAGGCGGTCGACAACCTGATCGAACCCTTTCGCATCGTCAGCACCTACGGGCTGTTCGCGGTCATGACCACGCAGCGCGACGAAATCGTGATCGAGGGTTCGAACGACGGCGCCCATTGGCGCGAGTACGAATTCCGCTACAAGCCCGGCGACGTCGACCGCCGCCCGCGCTGGAACATCCCGCATCAGCCGCGCCTGGACTGGCAGATGTGGTTCGCCGCGCTCGAGGATCCGCGCTACCAGCCGTGGTTCACCCACTTCCTCGAACGGTTGCTGGAGAACGAGCCGACAGTGACGGCGCTGCTGGAAAAGAATCCCTTTCCCGACAAGCCGCCGGTCTTCATTCGGGCGCAGCTCTACGACTATACTTACGCCAGCTGGAAAGAGAAGGCGGCGGGTCGCTGGTGGAACCGGCGATTGCTGAGACTATACTTCCCCGCGGCGCGTCTGACCCGCGAATGACCGCAGTCCGGCGCCCCCGTGTCCCGGGGCCGCGCTCGCAGCTACAATATGAAATTGTGCTTAAAACAACGCCATGGCTTCGGCCAAATTTTTCCAAGCCAATCCAAGCCGAACCAAACAAATCCAAGAAAAACCAAGGAAAAAAAGCTTGGATTGGCTTGGGTTTGCTTGGATTCCTTCGTGCGAATCGGGACTTTTCAACGCGTTACGGCAATTCCGGGCAAGAAAAACTTTTGCTCCCCCCGCCGCCGCAAGCGCTCATCCCCCGTCCCTCGGTCTGGTCATCATGAGAGCGATCCTAACACGCTTTCTGATTTTCAGCAAGAGATTGTCGGCTCTTTTCGCGTTGGCTATTGGTCGGCCGCAATTGCTTGCTTGCCTTCGATCCCCCGTCGTCATGGCCGGGCTTGTCCCGGCCATCCACGCCGCAGCGCAGCAAGGACCTATGGTCTCGAGGCTCTTCGCCTTCGCTTGTCTCTCCGGGTGCTCGACGCGCCCAACCGCGTGGATGGCCGGCACAAGGCCGGCCATGACGCGTTGAAGCCTTGCAGGTCTTCGGCCCCAACAGCCCGAATTTTTGGGAACCAACAGCTATCGCGATAAGAGCCAAATTGTCGAAAAAAATGTTGGATATTCGTTGCGAGCGATTGAACGATCGGGGATCGACGTGAAGCGGCCATTGGGAGATCGCAACCGGGGACGACGAGGTTGGGGAAAACCCGCAACGACGGAGCCCGAGCGCCGCGAAGAGCGCATTGCCGTAGGCCAACTGCAACGGCGTCACGCGCTGCCGCCGGGAGGCTTGCGCCTTGACCTCGCGGCCTTGCGTCAGCCCGCCAGCAGCGCCTGCGCCTCGGCGATCTCCGGCATTTCCGGCGTCGGCGCAAAGCCCTCGAGCGCCGGCGCGAGGACGGCGTGGGCGTCGGCGGGGCGGCCGGTCGATTGGTAGAGCTTGGCCAGCGAGATCGCCGCGCGCAGGCCGAAGCTGCGCGTTCCTTGCTGCTTTGCGACGACGATGGCAGTCGCCAAGGCGTCTTCGGCGGGCGCGGAGTTGGCGGGGTCGCGCTTCAACAGGATTTCGCCGCGCGCCCGATGCAGTTCCGCTTCAAAAGCGCGACAGCCGGTGCGGTCGCACGTCGCCAGCGCGTTATCGAGGGTCGCAATGGCGCGACCGGGATCTCCCCCCTGAGCTTCCGCCTGAGCCAGCGCCATTTTCAATAGCCCGTCGAACCACAGAACGTTCTGTTCGCGCAGCAGCTCAACGCCGCGGCGCATGCCCTCGAGCCTGCCGCCGCTCGCGCCGCTTGCAGTGGACGACCAACCCTCGAGAAACACGCTGAACGCGCGAAACAGGTTCAGATCGAACTCGCGCGCGAGGCGAGTGAGTTCGAAGGCGTTCGCCGCGACGCGCGCCCCGTCGCCGCGCATTAGATCAAACATGGCCGCGTGCATTCTTCCAGGCGCGAGCGTGCCGACATGGGTGAGGTCCGCGATCCGCGCCTCAGCGCGGCCGACCAGGGAAACCGCTCGTCCGATGTCGCCCATCGGCCATAATGTGAGCGCGAGGTAATGCATCGCCAGGACGCCGGGGTCCGGTCCAAAGCGAAAAGCCAGATCATCGTCGCGGCCGGGCTGGAATAATGCGAGCGCGCGCTCCAGATGATCCCGCGCTTGCGCGTACTCGCCGGCGACCCAGCACGTTATCCCAGCGGCGCGATGAGCGACGCCGGCCTCCGGCGAATCGGGTCTCGACTCGACGTCGCCGAGGAAGGCCGAAGAGTGCGCTCGCATCGAAGGCAATTCGCCGCGCACGAAGTTGGCGGCCCAAAGGCCGTACTCGGCCGCCAGCCGTTCGGGCGCGTCCTTGCCGCCGGCTGCTGATTCGCGCGCCTTCGCGAACGCATCGGCCGTCTCCGCCGCGCCGAAGCCGCGCGCCGCAATCAGCGCGTTGCCGTGGGCGACGTGCAACTGCGTCAGTCGCCGCCGCTGCGCTTCTGCGGCCTTGACCTCCTCCGTCTCCGCCAGCGCTGCCAGCAGCGCCTGCGCCTCGGCGATCTCCAGCATCTCGGGCGTTGGCGAAAAGCCTTCGAGTGCGGGCGCGAGAACATCGTGCGCCTCGAGCGGGCGGTCGGTCGAATGGTAAAGCTTGGCGAGCGAGAGCGACGCCAGAAGAAGCGGGCTGCGCGCGCCTTGCTCCTTCGCGACCGCGATTGAAGTCCGGAATGCTTCCTCGGCGAGCACTGGGTCGGCGGGATCGCGCCTAAGCAAGATTTCGCCGCGCAGGCGATGCAGGAAGGGGAGAGAGCAACGATGTTCGACCTCGTCTGAGAGGCGCAGGGCTTCGCCGATGCGAGCCAGAGCGCGGTCCGCTCCCAGCGTTTCCGCCTCGAGCTCCGCGAGCAATCCGCTGTAGAATCCCAGGTTGACCTTGACACCCTGATCGACGAAAGCCGCCAGAACTCGTCGAACTTGGGCTGCGCCAGCCGTCGGGTCATTGATCCGACCATTCGCCCAGCCATAGTGCAACTCGGCCTCATTGAGATACTGCACCACCCCATATTCTCGCGCCACCCTCTCCAAAGCCTCGGCTGCGCTCAGCGTCGCCACTGGGTCGCCGCGCCAGATTTCCAGATACGATTTCCAGAAAAGCACATCGGCGATCCCTCCGACGTGGCCGATTTCGGACGCGCGCTGGGTCGCCCAGTTAGTCAATTCGCGAGCACGTTCGACCTCGCCCAATTGCCACATGATCACGGCAAAGATTGCTGATCCCCAAGTGGCATCGTCGCCAAAACCGTCCCGGGCCTTCGGGCCGGGATTCGGGTCGTGAGCGGCGAGCCCGCGCTCGTAATGAGTTCGCGCCTCAACAAAGTCTCCACGCCAGTAAGCGACCAAGCCGAGCCAAAAATTGGCGATGCCGGCTTCTTCGAACCGCCCGGCCTCCTCCGCTTGGCACAAGAACGCCAAGGCGCGCTCTCGTACAGACTGCAATTCGCCTCTCGTGCACGCCGCTGCCCACTGACCTTGCAAAGCGTCGAATTGCTCTGGAAGATGATCGGTCCTCCCGGCCAAATCGCCGGCGCGGGCGAAAGCGGCCTGTGTTTCTTCGGCCGTGAAGCCCTTGGACCACATCATCGCTTGGCCGTACGCAGTATGGAGATGGAGCTGGCGCTCGCGGTTCGCGATCGCGGCCTTAACCGCGTCGCTTTCGGCGAGCGCCGAGAGCAGCGCCTGCGCCTCCGCGATCTCCGGCATCTCCGGCGTCGGCGCGAAGCCTTCGAGCCCAGGCGCGAGGACGGCGTGGGCGTCGGCGGGGCGGCCGGTGGACTGGTAGAGCTTCGCCAGCGCGAGCGCCGCTTGCAGAAGTGGACTGCGCGCGCCTTGATCGGTCGCTACGGCGATCGCCCTCCGGAACGATTCCTCGGCGGGCGCGGAATCGACCGGGTCGCGTTTCAGCAAGATTTCTCCACGCAGGCGATGCATGAAGGCGAGAATGCTGCGCTGGTTGATCCGACCGGCGAGATCGAGTGCTTCTTCCAGGCGGGCGAGCGCTCTGTCCGCTCCGAGAGTCTCCACCTCGAGGTCTGCGAGAAGGGCGTTATAGAACGGCACATCGACCCGCTGACCATCTTCAGCCAGGTCGGCCAGCCCTTGCAAGAGTTCGGCCGCTCCGGCCGCTGCATCGTGGAGACGGCCCCGCGCCCAACCAGCCAGCAATTTGCCCCATGTGCGTTGGAGCGTCATGCCGTTCACGCGCGCGAGCTCCTCCAAGGCCTCAGCCGCGCCGAGCGCGGCGGACTTGTCACCGCGCAGGATTGCGAGGAAGGACTTGGCGAAAAGCGGATTGGCCATCGACGGCGGATGGCCGAGCTCTTTGGCGCGCTGGTTTGCAGTATCGATCAGTACGTGCGCTCGCTCGAGATTGCCCAGTTGCCAACTGCAATTGGCCAGGAATGCGGTCGCCAAAGTGCTCGTGTACTCACCGTAGCGCTCCCTCGCCTCCTCTTCATGCTGGGGATCGCAGTTGGCGAGCGCCCGCTCGCAATGGGTCCGCGCCTCGACGAAATCGCCGAGGAAATAGCTCATCAAGGCGAGGCCGCGGTGCGCGACTCCGGCTTCCGTAACGCGGCCGGCGTCTTCGGCCTGCCGCAGGAACGCCGAGGCCAACTGCTTCCCGGACTCGAGCTCGCTCCGCACGATCGCAATGGTCCATTGCCCGTGGGCCGCGGAGAAGCGCTCCGAAAAGTCATCGGAGTTTGTCGCGAGCGCCGCCGCGCGTTCGAAGGCCTTCTTCGTCTCGTCCGCCGCGAAGCCTTTGGACCACATCATCGCCTGACCGTAGCCACTCTGCAGCTTCAGTCGCTGACCGGGGATGGCGACGGTCGATGCCCGGGTCGATCCGCCCCCCGCCTTGTCCGCCATGGCGATCGCCTTGCCGAGATGGGCGATCGCCTCCTGGAAGGCCGAGCGGCGCAAAGCCTGGTCGCCCGCCCTGCCCCACCATTCGATTGCCGCATCGTCGAGGCCGGCTTCGGTGAAATGATGGGCGATCGCTTCGGGCTCGGCGTCGGCTTCGCGCAAAGCCTCGGCCGCGCGGCGGTGCAGCGTCTGACGGCTGCTCTTGAGCAGGCTCTCGTAGGCCGCGTCCTGAATCAGCGCGTGCTTGAAGCGGTAGGCGGCGGTTGGAGGGGCGCCGTCGACGAACAGGAGGTCGGCTTCCGTAAGCCGATCCAGCGCGGCATGCAGGCGCGGCTCCTCGATTCCGGCGGCGGACGACGACACGTCGCTGAGCAGCCGGTAAGAAAAATCGCGCCCCAGCACCGCGCCGATCTGCGCCACTTCGCGCGCTTCGCCCAGCCGGTCGAGCCGCGCGGCCAGCGATTGCTGCAGGGTCGGGGGGATCGCCTGTGCGCCGCCCTGCGTGTCGCGCTCAATGAGGAGCCGCGTCACTTCCTCGACGAACAGCGGGACGCCGCCGGTTCGCTCGCCCACGCCATCGATCGTCTCGTCGGAGAGCGCATGCCGGCTGGCGATCTCGCCGACCATGCGGCGCACCTGCGCGCGGTCGAGCGGCGCGAGCGAAATAACGCTGTGGTGCGAGCGCATGGCCCAGGGCGCGCGGAATTCCGGCCGTGTCGTCGCGACGATGAACAAAGCGGCGCTTGCGCGCCGCGCTCGGCGAGCGCGGGCCATGAGATCGAGCGAAGTCGGATCGGCCCAGTGCAGGTCCTCGAAGGCGAGCACGACCGGCTGCGATCGCGCGCCCGCCAGAAACCAGGCCGTCATCGCCGCCAGTTGCCGGCGCCGCAATTCCTCGGGCGGGAATTTCGCCGCGACGGTCCTCGGGCAGCGGGACGTCGACCAGCGGCGCGAGCTAGGGGCGCATATTCGGCCGCGTCGAGGCCGATCAGCCGTAAGCGTGTTCTCGAGGTCGGCGAGACGCTGCCTCGTCGCTCGCATCGGCGCCGCCGTAGCGCAGCCGTGCCCCATTCGGCGACCGGGTGCAGAGGCGTGTTCTGCAGGAGCTGCGAGGAGGCCCATGCGACCCAGGTGTGCGGCGTCTCGGCGATCTTGGCGCGAAATTCCTCGATGAGGCGCGACTTGCCGATGCCGGGCTCGCCGACGATCTGCACGAACTGGCCCTCGCCGTTCGCGCGCGCGCACCCAGCGCCGCATGAGAAGCGAAAGCTCATCCTCCCGGCCGACCAGCGGCGTCAGGGCGCGCGCCCCGCCGCGCCGGCCGCCGCCGCTCGCCCGCACGATGCGATAGAGCGTCACCGGCTGAGGGACCCCTTTCAGCTCATGCGCGCCCCTGTCCTCGGCGACGAACAGCCCGGCCGTCTGCCGCTGCACGCTCGCGGTGACGAGCACCGTCCCCGGATCAGCCGCCGCCTGCACCCGCGCCGCGACGTTCGGCGCTTCGCCGAACACTTCGCCCGCAGCGTCGACCACGACGGGCCCGATGTCGAGGCCGATGCGCGCCGCAAGCTCGGGCGCGCCGGCTCGGGCGTTCCGCGCGTTGAGGTCGACGAGCGCGCGCTGGATCGCGAGCGCGGCGCGCACCGCCCGTTCGGCGTCGTTCTCCTGCGCCTGCGGATAGCCGAACAGCGCCATCAGCCCGTCGCCGAGCTTCTTCAAGACATGGCCGCCGAGGCCCGTCACCGCCGCCGAGGCCGCGTCCAGATAGGCGCCGACCAGATTGCGCCAGTCCTCCGCGTCCATTTTGGCCGCAAGGCTGGTCGAGCCGACGAGGTCGCAGAACATCACCGTGATCGGGCGGCGCTCGGCAGAAATCTCGAGACCCTTGGCCGGCGCAGGCGCGTTCGCGGAAGGCGTTTGGCCAGACAGGGCGGCGATTGCGGCCAGCAACCTGCGCCGATCGCCGACCGCTGAGACGCCGATGTCCTTGAGGTCGTCGGCCGTCAGCTGCGGCAGCACGTCCGCATCGATCTTGTTGTCCCGGAAATTCGCCTCGTATTGGTCGAGGCCGAGACCGCGAAGCCACCCCGCCACGTCCATGGCCGCGCTCCACATGGATATCTAGCGTATTCGCCGAGCGGAGACCTGTCCAGCGGCGCGCACGCTCCCGCAAACCCGGAAGCCAGAGTGTGTTGGATCGATTCGATCCGTTCGCTGATTGTCGGCTATTTGCGCAAAGCCGTCATTGACTGCATCGTCATCGCGAGGAGCGAAGCGACACGGCGATCCAGAGAATCGTTAGGGCCGCGGCGGCGGCTTCTGGATCGCGCCGCTTCGCTCGCGATGACGGCTTTGCTTTCTTGAGCGACGCAGGTTCTAGCCGAGCCCCCGGCGACGACTGCCCGATATTTTGGCGCCGCGCATTTAGGTTCATCCGCTATCCGGCGATCCTCGAAAAGTCGGCGACCGCGTGCACCGCGTCGCGCAATTCGCCGAGCAGGCGCAGGCGGTTGAGGCGCAGCGCGGGATCGTCGGCGTTGACGGTGACGTCGCGGAAGAAAGCGTCGACCGGCGCGCGAAGGCCCGAAAGCGCGCGCATCGCGCCTTCGAAATCCTCGCGGCCAACGCGCTCGCGCGCCTCCGCGCCCAACGCGGCGAGCGCGTCGGCGAGGCTTTTTTCGGCTGGCAGGATCAGCGCGGCCGGATCGTGCCTTCCAGCGAACGCGCCGGCGCCGTCCTTCTTCTCCTCGGCCCGCAGGATGTTGGCGGCGCGGCGATAGCCGGCGAGCAGGTTCCGGCCGTCCTCGGCGTCGAGGAGGCGCCCGAGCGCTTCAACCCGCCGCACGATCATCAAGAGATCGTCCTGGCCGGGAAGAGCGAACACGGCGTCGATCAGGTCGTGCCGCGCCCCCTTCTCGCGCAAATAGACTTTCAGGCGGTCGGCGAAGAAGGCGAGGAGGCCGGCGATCGTTTCGCGCAGGCGCGCCTCGTCGGGGGCGGGGGCCTCGCGTCGCCTGGAGGCGAGAAAGGACCCTCGGACCTCGTCGAGTTCCGGACCTTCGGGGAAGCCTCGCCGTTCGAGCGATTCGACGACCGCGTCCGCTTCATCCTCGCGCGCGAATTCGACGTCGAACAAAGCTCCCCAGACGGCGGTGTTCAACGGCGGCGTCAACGGCAGCCTGAGGCCGTTTTCGAGAACGATGCGAACGACGCCGAGCGCGGCCCGCCTCAGCGCGTAGGGGTCCTTGCTGCCGGTCGGCTTTTCGCCGATCGCCCAAAAACTCCCGAGCGTGTCGAACTTGTCGGCAAGCGCGACCGCGATCGAGACCGGCGCGGCCGGAACGCGGTCGTTCGGCCCTTGCGGCTTGTAATGCTCCTCGATCGCGGCGGCGACGCTTGGATCTTCGCCTTGCGCGCTCGCGTAATAGCGGCCCATCAGGCCCTGCAGCTCGGGAAACTCGCCGACCATTTCGGTGACCAGGTCCGCCTTGGCCAGATGCGCCGCGCGGGCCGCAAGCCCCGCGTCGGCGCCGACCCGCTCCGCGAGTTCGCGCGAAAGCTGCTCGATGCGTTCGATCCGCTCGGCCTGCGTGCCGAGCTTTTCGTGAAAGACGACGCCGAGCGCCTCCAGCTTGGCGAGGCGCTGGTCGAGCGGCTTGTCGGCCTTGTCCTTGTAGTCTGCGAGGGGGGCGAGATCGGTCACAAAGAAATGGCGGGCGTCGGCGAGCCGCGCGCGCACGACGCGGGCGTTTCCGGCCGCGATCGCCGCCCCGCCGTCGGCGGCGATCAGGTTGGCGACGAGGATGAAGCGGTTGGCGAGCTCGCCGGCCGCGTCCTTAAGGACAAAGCACTTCTGATTGGCGCGAATGGTGGCGCGGATCACCTCGGGCGGAAGGTCGAGGAACGCCGGCTCGAATTCGCCCATCAGCGCGACCGGCCATTCGACCAGTCCGGCGACTTCCTCCAGCAGACCTTCGTCCTCGACCAGTTCGAGACCTCGCGCGAAGGCCAGGCTTTGAGCGTCGGCGAGAATGATCGCCTTGCGCCGTTCTGGGTCGAGTTCGACCCTGGCCTTGTGAAGGGCCTCGACGTAATCGTCGAAGCGGCGGACCCTGATCGGCTCGGGGGCCATGAAGCGATGGCCCCAGGTCACGTCTCCGCTCGCGAGCCCGTCGATCGCGAACGGCACAATCTCCACCATGTCGTGCGGCGAGCCGAGCGTGCAGACGATCCCGCGCAGGGGCCGCACCCAGCGCAGCGCGTCGGGCCTTATCGAGGCCGCGCCCCAGCGCATCGACTTCGGCCACGGGAAAGAGCGCACGATTTCGGGAATGATTTCGGCAAGGGCGTCCTTGGTCGCGCGGCCGGGCTTGGCGATCGTCGCGAGGTAAAATTCGCCCTTCTTCGGGTCGTACCCGACGGTCGCGTCCTCGATCCGGGCGAGGCCGGCGCTCTTGAGGAACCCTCGGATGGCCGCTTCCGGCGCGCCGACGCGCGGACCTTTTCGCTCCTCGCGCAAGTCCGGCTGCACGGCAGGCAGGCCGAGCACATGAAGCGTCAGGCGGCGGGGAGTGACAAAAGCCTGGGCGCCCTCATAAGTCAGATCGCGATCGATGAGCGCGTTGGCGACCAGGCGCTTCAGGTCGTCGGCCGCCTGCCGCTGCATGCGCGCGGGGATTTCCTCGCTGAAGAGTTCGAGCAGGAGATCGGGCATATCAGCTCGGCGCCCCGCCTCCGGCCGTCTTGAGCCAGGCGGCGCCGCAGGCCTTGGCGAGTTCGCGCACTCTGAGGATATAGCTCTGGCGCTCGGTGACCGAGATCACGCCGCGCGCATCGAGAAGGTTGAAGGCGTGGCTCGCCTTGATGCACTGGTCGTAGGCCGGCAGCGCCGTCAGATGGCGTTCGCCGGCTGCGCCGCGATCGAGCAGCGAGCGGCACTCGGCCTCCGCGTCCTTGAAGTGCTGAAACAGGATCGCCGTATCGGCGTATTCGAAGTTGAAGCGGGAAAATTCCTGTTCCGCCTGCCTGAACACGTCGCCGTAGGTGACCCGTTCGACGCCGTCGCGGCCGTTGAAGTTGATGTCATAGACGCTGTCGACGCCCTGCACATACATCGCCAGCCGCTCGAGGCCATAGGTCAGTTCGCCGGAGACGGGGGCGCATTCGAAGCCGGCGACCTGCTGAAAGTAAGTGAACTGCGACACCTCCATGCCGTCGCACCAGCATTCCCAGCCGAGCCCCCACGCGCCGAGCGTCGGGCTTTCCCAGTCGTCCTCGACGAAGCGCATGTCGTGAACGGTCATGTCGACGCCGATCGCCTCGAGCGAATCGAGATAGAGCTGCTGGAGGTTGTCCGGCGACGGCTTCAGGATCGCCTGATACTGATAGTAATGCTGAAGCCGGTTGGGGTTCTCGCCATATCGCCCGTCCTTGGGACGGCGCGAGGGCTGCGCATAGCCCGCCTTCCAGGCTTTGGGGCCGAGCGAGCGCAGGGCGGTCGCCGGATGGAAGGTGCCTGCGCCGACTTCCATGTCGTAGGGTTGCAGAATGACGCAGCCCTGCCGCGCCCAGAAATTCTGCAAGGTCAGAATCAGGCCCTGAAACGACCTGACGGGGTCGAGAGCGGCGTCGGCGGCGGGCGGCATAATGACCCTTTTCCAAGTCCCTTCGGATCGGCGCGGCGACCCTAGAGACGCGGGCGCCGACGGTCAACGCGACGAGACCGGCGTTGAGGCTTGCGCGCGGCCACCTTCGCCGCCTGGTTTGCCTCGCCGCGCGTCTGTCGCTAAAGCGGGCCTCCTTCGAGAAGGGTCCGCCCCATGCGTCCATCCAAACGCGCCGCCGATCAAATGCGCCAGGTGAGTTTCGAGCGCGGGGTCGCCCGCTACGCCGAGGGGTCGTGTCTGGTTCGCTTCGGCGATACCCATGTTCTGTGCGCGGCCTCGCTGGAGGATAAGCCGCCGCCGTGGCTGCGCGGGCAGGGCAGGGGATGGGTGACGGCCGAATATGCGATGCTGCCGCGCGCGACCTCGACCCGAACCAGGCGCGAATCCGCGACCGGCAAGGTGTCGGGCCGCACTCAGGAGATCCAGCGGCTGATCGGCCGATCGCTGCGCGCGGTGGTCGATCTGCCGCGTCTGGGAGAACGGCAGATCACCGTGGATTGCGACGTTCTGCAGGCGGACGGCGGCACCCGCACCGCCTCGATCACCGGGGCTTGGCTGGCGCTGCGCGACTGCCTGCAATGGATGACGCAGCGGTCGATCCTGCGCGAAAGCCCGCTGAAGGATCACGTCGCCGCCGTTTCCTGCGGCATCGTCGGCGGCGGCGCGGTGATCGATCTTGATTACGCCGAGGACTCGAGCGCCGAAACCGACGCGAATTTCGTCATGACCGGCGCCGGCGGACTGGTCGAAGTGCAGGGCTCGGCCGAGGGCGCGCCGTTCAGCGAGGCCGAACTGCTGCAAATGATGGCTCTGGCGCGCGCCGGCATCGGCCAGCTCGTGGGAATGCAAAAGGCCGCGATTTCGTGACCCGGGCCGCTCACGGGTAGACGTGAGAGAAGACGTCCATGCCTTCAAAGCCTGCAAGATCGAGGCGGACCCGATCCGGCAGATAGGCGAAAGCGGCGCGTGCCAAACCGTCCCGGCCCTCGCGCGCGAGCATCGCGTCGAGCCTGTCGCGCAAGGCGTGCAAATAGAGCACGTCCGACGAGGCATAGGCGAGCTGCGCGTCGGTCAGGGTCTCAGCGCCCCAATCGGAGGATTGCTGCTGCTTGGAGATTTCGACTCCGAGCAATTCGCGCGTCAGGTCCTTCAGGCCGTGGCGATCGGTGTAGGTGCGGGCGATCTTGGAGGCGATCTTGGTGCAATAGACCGGTTCGGCCATGATTCCGAACGCGTGCTGCAGCACCGCCATGTCGAAGCGGCCGAAATGGAAAAGTTTGACGACCTTCGGGTCGCCGAGCAGCCGCTCGAGACAGGGAGCGCTCTTCTGGCCGGGCGCGATCTGCACCACGTCGGCCTGCCCGTCGCCGCGCGAAAGCTGCACCACGCACAGCCGGTCGCGGCCAACCGAAAGGCCCAACGTTTCGGTGTCGATCGCGACCGCGTCGCCGAACGCCGCATCGGCGGGCAAATCGTTTCGGTGGAGGCGGACGGTCATCGAGCGCGCATAGCAGCGGTCTTCGCCGGCCGTCAACTCGACTCGCCCCTTATACCGGCCGCCGCGGCGTGGACGGGCGCGAGAAAATCGGCTGTCGCGTCGGCGGCGTTCTTAAAGAGCAGGCAAGAAGACCGCGTCCCTTGCATAGCGCTCAACACGCGGCGTCGACGAACGTTCCGCCCGACCATGCGCCGGCCGACTGCCGGTCGAACCTCAGGCGGCGATCGGCGGCCGCACGCATTCATGCGAGACCGCGGCGCAGAATACGTAGCCGACGCCGCGCACCGAGCGGATCAGTGGCGGCCGGGCGCGGTCGGCGTCGATCTTCTTGCGCAGGCGCGCGACCAGCGTGTCGATCGAGCGGTCGAAATAATTCCACTTGCGCCCTTTCAGGGCGGCGAGCAGAGCGCTACGGGACGCTGCTTTCCCCGGCTGGCGGATGAGGGCCATCAGCAGTTCGAATTCCGACGATGTGAGGTCGACCCGCCGGCCGGCGGGATTGACGAGGTCGCGCACTGTCGCATCGAGCGTCCACCCGGCGAAGACATAGAGACGTGGCTCCGGCGCGGAGCCGGCGAGAGACCGCCGCCCCAAGACGGGGCGATGAGTGGCAAAGTCGTCGGCGGTGTGGACCTCGACCTCGCCAAGTCGCAGCGCGCTTTCAATCGCAGCCAGTTCTTGGTCGTCATCGTCGAGAATGAGAATCCGCATCGCTTGCCCTGCCTTCGATCACCATCGCCTCGCGGCGATTCGGACGCCCCCTTTCCGGAATCGTCGCACAGCAAGATTCAATGTCAATAATTGACGTTGGGGCATGAAGATAATTATTTCAGCGGCGGTTTGCTCACGGTTTTCGTCGCCAAAAAATCATTCCGGTTGGTACGACGACAGAAAGAAACTCTGCCGTTATTGTGAATGTGTCAAAAAGGTCCGCCGCTCGGTTTGGCGGCGGTTGCGCAAAGACCACCGCGACATCGCCATGTTCCGTTCCGCCGCGGTCGATGCGCTGCTGCAACGGCGTGCAATTGACTTGTCTATAATTCCATGTCCAATGACTATGCGTAGGCGCGAAATTTTGTAGAAGCGCACGGACCTCCCGCCAACGGACGCAACGCGATGCGCAGCATACCCATCGACGTCCTGCGGGCTTTCGTCGCCGTCGTCGAGGCGCGGGGCTTCACCCGCGCGGCCGAGGAGCTGGGTCGTTCGCAACCGACGATCAGCCTGCAGGTGAAGCGGCTCGAGGAGTTGGTCGAAGCGCCGTTGTTCGAAAAAAAGGCCGCGCGCTTCGAATTGACCGGCGTCGGCGGGGTCTGTTTCGATTACGGCAAGCGGCTGCTTCGCCTGCATGACGAAATGCTGGACGAGGCGATGCGCCGCGGGACGCCGCATCCGACCCTCCGCGTCGGGATTCCTGGCGAATTCGCCGCCATCCTGACGCGACGCCTCGATCAGTTGCGCGTGGACGCTCAGGTCGCGGCGGCCTTCGACGTGATCACGGACGCCTCGCCGGCGCTCGCGGCCGACTTCGAGCGGAACGCGCTCGACATCGCGCTGGTCGTCGGGGCCAGCGACGGCGATCCGCACCGGATCGCACAATGGCGCGCGCCGCTGGGGTGGTTCGGCGGGGACGGGAATGCGCGCGCCGAAAACAAGCCGCTGCCGCTGGTGGCGCCTCCGCCGGACTCGCTGTTTCACGTGGCCGCGGTCGGAGCGCTGCGGGCGCACGGGCGTCAATTCGAGATCGTCTGCACAAGCGCGGATTTCGCGGTGCTCGCCGCCGCCGCCGCCGCGGGGCTCGGCGTCATGGCCACGTTCGAGGCGCTCGCGCCCGATGGACTGAAGCCATGCGCCGGCAAGGGCTTTCCGCCTTTGCCGAAGATCGCGCTTTCTCTGCTGGCGCGCTCCCCTGCGTCGGCGGTCGCGGGGCGCCGCTGGGTCGCGAGCGTCGTCGACAAGCTCCAGCAGGCTTGAGCGCCGCCGCGCCGCGCTCCCGATCCGCGTTGCACTTTGTCACAATTCGTCACGAATTGCGTGGCCCGTTCGTGGCAGTATTCCATGAATCGCAAATCGAGAGCGGGCAGGCGCCGAGGATGCGCAACAATCTCAAACGCCAACCGCTTGTCGCGATCGGTCGCGACAGGCGCGATGCGACCGACGAGGGGCGCGAGCTGGCGCTGCTCGCCGAGTTCACCCGGCATGATTCCGTCGCCTCGCTCGCGGGCGCCATCGCGGCGCGCCTTGGCGGGAACGCGTGCGAGGAAGACCTGATCGCCCGCGCGAGTCTCGGCGCGGAGCCCGGTCGCCGCTGACGTCGAAGCGGGAAGGGCGCGCGCGGCTGCCGTTGGGGAATTAACAAACCCGCAGCGTTTCGCCGCTATCCTTTCCGTCCACCCCGTTCCTCTCGGCCCTCTTCGCTGGGCTGGCCGCAGGCGCCGCCGATGACCACGACGACCGCCGACTATCTCGCCGTCACGCAGAATCTGGCGCGCTACCAGTCGATGACCGCGGCCGAGCCCGCAGTGAAGACCGCGACCGCCTATTACGAGGCGAATATTGGCAAGGTCACGTCTATTCAGGATTTTGTCGGCAACTACCGTCTGCTGTCCTATGCGCTCGACGCCTACGGGCTCGGCGATCAGATCAACGCCAAGGCGCTCATCGCCAAAGTGCTGGAAGGCGGGGTCTCCGATCCCAAGAGCCTCGCCAACACCTTGAGCGATTCGCGCTGGAAGGCGTTCGCGACCGCGTTCAATTTCGTCGGCGGCGGGGCGTCCTCGGTGTCCTCGGCGAGCGCGGTCCAGGCGACGACCGCAGACTATGTTCAGCAGCAGCTCGAGAGCGATCAGGGTGGGCAGGACGTCGGCGTCCAGCTCGCGCTTTATTTCCAGCGGGTGGCGCCGACGGTCAGCAGCGAATACGGCATTCTCGCCGACCCGAACCTGCTCGAAGTCGCGCAGACGATCTTCGGCCTCTCACCCGCGACCAGCGCAACCAACGTCGACGCCCAGGCGCAGGCGCTCTCCAAGATGATGCCGCTCTCCGATCTTCAGGATCCGGCGAAGTTGCAGCAGCTGACCGAGCGCTTCACCGCGATGTATGATCTGACCTACGGTCCGGGGTCGGGCGCGACCACGTCTCTGACAGTTTCATCGAACAATTCGAGTTCGGCCGAGTCCGGCGCCGCCTCCTCGATCCTTGCCGGCGTCATCAATTCGAACGGCCTGACGATCGGCGACGCGCTCAACGCCTTCACCGGCGCGCCGACCGCGATGTTCTCCAACGCGCTGATGTCGAGCCTGCTGAAGCTGCCGCTCGGCGGCTGAGCACGGTTGCGGGCGTCACGAGAAACGGACGGGGAAAGGTCCGCGCAAGCGGCGAGCCTGAAGGTGTCGCGGCCATGCCGACCGCCATTGTCTCGCCTCGCTCCCTTCGCTCCAGGATCGGCGCCTCGCGCGCGACAAGGCCGCCGCCCGGACCCGATGCGCTCTACGCCGCCGCGGCCGTGGCGTGGCGCGAGCAGCGGCGCGACGAAGCCGTCGCGCTCCTCGACCAGGCCCTGCGGCTCAGGCCCGATTTCGCCGCCGCGCTTTGCATGGGCGGCTATATTTTGGGCGAAAGCGGCAGGCCGGAGGCGGCGTTGCGCTTTTATCGGCGCGCCCTCGACATCGATGGCTCGCTGGTTGTCGCCCATGTCAATTCGGGCAAGCTCATGTTCGAAGCCGGCCGCTTCGCCGACGCGCTCGATGCGTTCGCGGCGGCGACCGCGCTTGCCCCCGGCGACGCCGACGCCTGGAGCAGCCGCGCGGGAGCGCTGCGGGAGCTCGGACGCCTCGAGGAATCGTTGGAGGCGGCGGGGCGCGCGCTGGCGCTGCGCCCCGATTTCGCCGAGGCCGCGATCAACCTCGGCAACGCGCTATTGAAGCTTGATCGCATGAACGAGGCGCTCGACGCCTATCGTCGGGCGACCGAGGCCGCCCCAGGGCTGGCGCCGGCATTGTGCGGCCAGGCGCTGGCGCTGCGCAATCTCGGGCGGTTCAGCGAGGCGTTGACGGCTTTCGAGGCGGCCGAGGCGCTCGACTGGCGTGAGGCGGTCGCCGGCAAGGGCTGTCTCCTGCTTACGCTGGGAGATTACGAGCGCGGTTGGGAGGGCCACGAATCGCGTTCGATCAAGGGCAAGCCGCTCGCCGAGGCGCTCGGGACACGCTTTTCGACCTGGAAGGGACCGTCGCGTCGCGGCGAGCGCGTGCTGGCGCTCAACGACCATGGCTTGGGCGACACGATCCAGTTCTTCCGCTATGTGCCGCTGATGGCCGCCGCGGGGGTCGAGACGACGTTCGTGTGCCCGCCCAAGCTGCATCGGCTCCTCTCTTCGAGGACCGCCGTGCGAATGGTCGAATCGCCTCCCGCGGGGGAGACGTTCGACGCTCAGATCGCAATCAGCAGCCTGCCGTGGGCGTTTGGGACCCGGCTCGAACTCGATACCGGCGGAGGCGCCTTATCTCTCGGCCGATTCGGCCTTAAGCGAGCGGTGGGCCGAGCGTATTGGCTCCGTCGGATTTAAGATAGGAGTCGTTTGGCAGGGCAATCCAAATCCGGAAGCAGACCGCGCGCGCTCAATGCCGCTTGTCGCCTTAGCTCCGCTCGCCGCGGTCGACGGCGTCAGACTCATTTCGCTTCAGAAGGGATTTGGCGAAGAGCAGCTCGCCGATCTCCCGACGTCGATGCGGGTCGAGACGCTCGGGGCGGATTTCGACTCGGGGCCCGACGCGTTCGTCGACGCCGCGGCGGCGATGATGCGGCTCGATCTCGTCGTCACCTGCGACACGTCGATCGCGCACCTGGCCGGGGCTCTTGCGCGGCCTGTGTGGGTCGCGCTGAAGACCGACGCCGAATGGCGCTGGATGACCGGACGCGCCGATTCCCCCTGGTATCCGACGATGCGCCTCTTCCGGCAGTCCCGGCGTGGCGCTTGGAGCGACGTGTTCGAGGGCATGGCGCGCGCGATCGCCGAATTGACGGGTCGGCGCGGCGCGGCGCGCGCGATTTCCGCGCCGTGTTCGATCGGCGAGCTGATCGACAGAATCTCGATCCTGCGCATCAAGACGCAACTCATCGCCGACGAGGGAAAGCGACGCAACGTCCGGCGTGAGCTCGCGCTGCTCGAAGCCCGGGCGAACGACGAGGGACTTGTCGGCGCTGCGATCGAGCCGCTGGCCGAGGAACTCGCTGCGGCCAATGCGCGCCTCTGGGACATCGAGGACGCCATCCGGCTCTGCGAAAGCGAATCGGACTTCGGGCCGCGGTTCGTCGCCCTCGCGCGATCGGTCTACGCCGCCAACGACCAGCGCGCCGCGATCAAGCGCGCGATCAACGCGCGGTTCGATTCGGCGCTGGTCGAGGAGAAGAGCTACGCCTGACGGCGCTCAATCGAGAATGGCGTAGTAGCGCTCGCTCAGAGCGAACCGATCGCTTGAGCGCAGCGCGGCCGACGGCGTCGCCTCGTTTAGACGAACGCCGAGCATCGGTCCACGCCGCCAGACGACCGTCGCATTGCGAACCTCGTTCGTCTCGTCGATGTGGACCCAGATGCGCGGCGGCAGACCGATGTTGCGCGCGAGCGCGAGCCGCATTCCGCCGGCGGAGCGGTCGCAAATCCGGCATTCGCAGACGAATCGGTAGGCTGCGTCGAGCAGCTTGGCCGAACGCAGTCGCATCCGTTCGCGCGGGCCGCCGCGTTGCTCCGCGGGGCGGCCCGCTGGCGCTGCCGATCTTGCCGGCGCCGCCCAGTAGGCGACTTCGCCGCGCCGGGCGAGCTCGAGGGCGAGCTTGCGCGCCGCCTCGGGATGGGCGCGCCAGTCCTCGCGCCTGATCCCCTCCAGCACCCATTTGGCGCCCCCGCCGCGATCCGGGCGGCGCGGTCGGCGGCGCATTAGGACCGTATTAACCATTAGAAAGATACATAAAATTATAAACCATATACATCAACAGTTAACCACGTCAGGAGTAGCTCTTATGCTCAAGGAAGTTTTGTTCGATGAAGAGCGAGGATAGATCCCGAGTCGACTTGGTAAAATAATCTGTCCTGTCGAACATTGGCGTACTCCGATAGTGTAAAACGTCAAGTTCGCACGCAATAATTTAAGGTTTTGTCTCGCTTACGTACTAACATTTAGCGTTCGTGTGGAGAGTTGCTTAACAACGTCAATTCGTTCCTGCGGAGCCAAAGCATGTATATCATCATCGACGATCGCGACATTGTGGCCGGAGGCTACGCCACCGGCTTTGATCGTGAGGGGGTGTCGTCGACGGGCATCGAGCCAGCGGAGTTCCGCGAATGGATTGGAAAAATCAGCGACTCCGACATGCACGCGGTCGAGGCGTTCCTGATCGGCGACTGCGGCGACCGGGAATCTCTCTCCCGTATGATTCGTGAGCGCTCGAACGCGCCGGTCCTTTGCCTCAACGAGCGACACTCGCTCGACGACACGCTTTGCCTGTTCGCCGCCGGCGTGGACGACGTGGTCCGCAAACCCGTGCATGTGCGCGAAATCCTTGCGCGCGTGGGCGCGATCAACCGGCGCGTGTTCGGTCAGAACGGTCAGGTGAGCGTGGGCGAACTTCGGGTATATTTCGACGGACGCGAACCTGAGGCGAACGGCAAGCCGTTCCCGCTTCCGCGCCGCGAGCGGCGCATTCTCGAATATTTGCTGCGCTGCCGCGGCAGGCGCCTCAGCAAGACCCAGATCTTCAACGCGGTCTATGGCCTGTTCGACGAGAACGTCGACGAAAACGTGATCGAGAGCCATATCAGCAAGCTGCGCAAGAAGCTCAAGCATCGCCTAGGGTTCGACCCGATCGATTCGAAGCGCTTCCTCGGCTATTGCATCGAGAAATAGGCCCGCCCGGAGCGCTTTTTGCGCCCTGAAGCCGGCGCGCCCGGACGCGCCGGCTGGCCTCGTCACCCTTCGACGAAATCTTCGCGCGCGATCCCTTGCGCGTAGAGGAGCGCGGTGAGGTCGCCGTGGTCGACGCGCGCGTTCGCGGCGGCGGCGACCTTGGGCTTGGCGCGATAGGCGAGGCCGAGGCCGGCGGCCTCGAGCATCGCCAGATCGTTGGCGCCGTCGCCGACGGCCATGGCGTCGCCAAGCGCAAGGCCCATAGCGGCGGAAATCTGCCTCAGCGCGGCGAGCTTGGCGCTATGGCCGAGAATCGGCTCCGCCACCTTGCCCGTCAGCCTCCCGCCGGAAATGACCAGTTGATTGGCGCGCTCCTCGTCGGCGCCGATCCGCGCCGCGACGGCGCCGGTGAACTGGCGGAAGCCGCCCGAGACGATGGCGACCCGCGCGCCCCTGGCCCGCATCGTGCGTGCTAGCGTCAGGGCGCCGGGGTTGAGAGTGATGCGGTCCTTGAGCACGTCCGCAATCACGCTCTCCGGCAACCCGGCAAGCAGGGCGACGCGCTCGCGCAACGCCGGCTCGAAGGCGATCTCGCCGCGCATCGCCCGCTCAGTGATCTCGGCCACCCGATCGCCGACGCCGGCGGCGGCGGCCAGTTCGTCGACGCATTCCTGGCCGATCAGGGTCGAAATCCATATCGGCGACCAGCAGGCCTTTGGCGCGACGCCCGGCAGGCTGGACGATGACGTCGATCGGCTCGCCGGCGAAGGCGTCTTCGAGAATGAGACGAATCGCCGGAACTTGCCCATTGAAGAAGAGATCGGCCGCCACGCCCTCGTCGAGCCAGCGCCATTGGTCGAACCCGGCGACGCCTTGCGCGGAGCGCACAATTCTTGCATCGCTGAGCTGCGCTGTCGCGGGATTTGCGACCAGCGTGGCGACGACGACGGCGGACGAGAGCATGAGGGTTCCAGACGCTGAAGCCGAGGCGTAATTGGTGAGACTCGCGCTCCTCATTGCAGGCCCGACCGCCAGCGGCAAGTCGGCGGCGGCGCTGGCGCTGGCGGAAAAATTCGGCGCGACGATCCTCAACGCCAATTCGATGCAGGTCTACGCCGACCTGCGAATCCTGACCGCGCGGCCGACCGTCGAAGAGGAGCTGCGGGCTCCGCATCAGCTGTTCGGCGCAATCGACGGCGCGGTCAATTTCTCGGTCGGACGATGGGCGCGGCTCGCCCAGGCGGCGCTCGACGACGTCGATGACCGTCTGGTCATTGTCGTCGGCGGCACTGGGCTCTACTTTCGCGCGTTGACCGAGGGCCTGTCCGAGATTCCGGCCGTGCCCGAAACCGTGCGCGTCGAGACGCGCGCGCGGGCCGAGGGCCGGGCGACGGCGGAACTGCACGCCGACCTCGCCGCGCGCGATCCCGAGACCGCTGCTCGCCTCAAGCCTGCAGACCGCCAGCGAACCTTGCGCGCGCTCGAGGTCCTGGCCGCGACCGGGCGTCCGCTCGTCTCGTTTCACGGCGCTCGGTCGACGCCGGCGCTTCGAGCAGGCGAATGGGCCGGGCTCTTTCTCAACCCCGATCGGTCCGAGCTTTCTCGGCGCATCGACGCGCGTTTCGAGGGGATGCTCGCCGCCGGCGCGCTCGAGGAGGTCGCGGCGCTGGCTTCGCGCCGCCTCGATCCCGCCCTGCCCGTCATGCGCGCGCATGGCGTCAGGCATCTCATTGCCTGTCTCGAAGGCCGAACGACGCTGACGGAGGCTGCGCGCCGCGCCAAGCTCGACACGCGCCATTACGCCAAACGCCAGTTCACCTGGGCGCGTCATAAGCTCGAGGACTTTGTCTGGACGACCCCGGAAGCGGCGGTCGAGACGGGAGCGCGGGCGCTGGAACGGCTCAGGCGCTGAGCCGCATACGAGGTTCGCGAGCCCCATCACACATATTTTCGCCGATATTTAATTGAGCCTGTCGACAGAGTCGAGCCATCGTTGGCGAGCCGACGAACGCCCGGATAGCTGGCGCAGTCGGTTGGACAAAATTGAAATGACAATCTTTGAGAGAAATTTACCACTGACACAACGTTTACGAGTATACTATATGACGCGATGTCGAGCGTTCGCGCGCGGCGGGGACAGAGAATCGTCATCAACAAGTCGCGACAATTCGTAAACACGAAATTAAACGGGGCCCTTGGTTATGAAGAAATCCAGAATAGCCGCCATAGCATCGGCGGTGATAGCGGCGCTTGTCTGCGTTTCGGCGACGCGCGCCGCGACTTATGAGTACTCATTTACATCATATGACGGACAATTGACCGCAACCGGAGTTCTGATAGTCAACGAATCAAATCAGGTGACCGATATTGTTGGGACGATCACCGGGCTTGTCGATCAGACCGTCAGCGGCATCGCGGGTAATCCCAACTTTCCCAGCATGGCGACCAGCTCTGACGGCGCCTTTTACTACAACGATCTGTACACTAACGCCAGTCCATATCTGGACCTCTACGGCCTGCTGTTCACGACCGTCCAGAACCCTGGCGGCTATTGGAATCTGTGGTTCGATTCGGGCAGTTATTCGCTCTGGGAATCGGTCGCAAGCCACGGCTATGTCGTCCAGGAGATGGGCGCCTTGCGGGTCGCCGCCGTGCCGGAACTGTCGACCTGGGCGATGATGGGACTGGGCTTCGCGGGCCTCGCCCTGGCCAGCCATCGCCGATCGTCGCGTTCGGATGCGCTCAGCCTCGGTTGAAGGCTTCGCTTCCTCAACCGCCGCCGAACGGGCCGCCTTCGGGCGGCCCTATTCATTGGCGCCCTGGGCGGCCGCAGGCGATCGTGAACGACACGCGAGCAACGAACATTAATCGGCTCGCCGGCGACTGGCCGCCGCTAAACGGCGCATGAGTTCAGGCCGCCGCGCGTGGCGCGGCCTCCTCAGGCACAGCCGCCCGCGCCTTTTCGCCGTCGGCGAGGAGACCGAAGAGATCGCGCGGATCGCGCGGCGCGGGGATCAGGTCGAGCGTCGAGACATGCTTCGTCCCTCGGACGCGATCGCGCAGGAAGCGAAGGGCGGAGAAGTCCTCGATCGCGAAGCCGACCGAATCGAACAGCGTGATCCGGTCGGCGGCGCGCCGTCCCGGCGCCTGACCGGTGATGACCCGCCAGAACTCGGTCACCGGGAAATCCGGAGCCATCTGCTGAATCTCGCCCTCGATCCGCGTCTGCGGCGCGAATTCGACGAATACGTCCGCCCGGTTCAGAATAGCGCGGTCGAGCTCGGTCTTGCCGGGGCAGTCGCCGCCGACGGCGTTGATGTGCATGCCGGGCCGAATCATCGCGTCGTTGAGGACCGTCGCCCTGCGCTTGTCCGCGGTCACGGTCGTGACGATGTCGGCGCCGGAAACGGCCTCCGCCGCGCTCGCGGCGCGAATGATTGAGTAACCGCGCTGACCGAGATTGCGCACGAATTTCGCCCCGGCCGCCGGATCGACGTCAAAAACGCGCAAATTCCGGACGCCCAGCAGCGCGCGAAAGGCCAGCGCCTGAAATTCCGACTGCGCGCCGAGGCCAATGATCGCCATCGTGCTGGAATCGGGCCTGGCGAGGCGCTTCGCCGCAAGAGCCGACGTCGCTGCGGTGCGCAAGGCGGTCGTGATCGTCATTTCGGACAGGAACAGGGGATATCCGGTGCCGACGTCCGAAAGCATGCCGAAGGCGGCGACGGTCTGCAGCCCGTCGGCGGCGTTGCCGGGGTGGCCGGTGACGTATTTGAAGCCGTAGAGTTCGCCGTCGCTTGCCGGCATCAGCTCGATGACGCCCGCGCGCGAGTGGCTGCCAATTCGGGGCGTCTTCTCGAAGGCGGGCCAGCGGCGGAAGTCTTCCTCGATCGCGCCGGCGAGTCCGACCAGGAAGGGCTCGACGCCGGTTTCGGCGACGAGATCGATGATGTTGCCGACGTTGACGAATTGAACCATGAAAAACACCTGGGCGAATGGGGCGGCTTGGTTCGCGGACGCCGCTCATTGACCGCCCAAACATCATAGACCGCCGCTGAGCTTTAAAAAATGTCCTAACTGCGCATATTTTTGATCATAATCTTGCATTTTGCTAAGCTTGAGTTTACAAAATGCCATGCATGGCCTTGACGACCTCGATCGGGCGCTAATCGGAATTCTGCGCAAGGACGGGCGCGCGCCGCTGTCGAAAATCGCTGCGCTGCTCGCGGTTTCGCGGGCGACCGTTCAGTCGCGCCTCGACCGCCTCATCGAATCGGGCGCCGTGCTGGGTTTCACGCTCAGGGCGCGGCAGGACGAGGATGGTTCGGCGGTCCGCGCGATCATGTCGATCGAGGTCGCCGGAAAGTCGACACGGACGGTGATCAGGAACCTGCGGGGCGTTCCCGAACTGCATGCGCTCCACACGACCAACGGCGCCTGGGACCTGATCGCCGAAATTCGCGCCGAGAGCCTGCAGGATTTCGACCGGGTGCTGCGCATCGTCCGGGAAACCGAAGGCGTCGCCAACAGCGAGACCAGCATTCTGCTGAGTTCGGTCTGAGCCCGAATGCGACTGAGCGGCGAGCGCGGCGCTGGGCGAACCGTCAACCGGAGGTCGGATTGTCTTCCATCAACGTCCGGCGCCGCTTGGCCAGGGCATCCTCGGCCGTCATCCAATCCTGACGCTGCACCGTGGTCAGAAAACCGATTGTCGCCATGCGCTTGCCGAGCAACCGCCAGTTCCTCGCCGCCGTCGACCGCAATTTTGGTTCCCGCAGGTTGAGCAAAGCATCGGGCCGCCGGTGAATGATCACATGGCCGACCATTCTTCACCTCCCTCCCCCTCGCTTCCGCCCCCCTTTCCCCGCTCTTGGCTTCGCTCGCCGTTCCCCGGCCCGCGCGATCGCCTTCAACTCTAGTATTGATCAAAATACACGCTTTCTGCCAGATTGATTTGACGCATATCAAAGCAGCGCCTCTCGCATGTCGATGGATAGATCCATCTCACGCAGGACGCGAAAGCCGAGGGCGAATCCTTTCAGGCCGAGACCGCAGAACAGCGCCTCCGCCGCCCGATCGCCCGCCTTCCGCCGACCGCGGCCCCGCGCTAACCTGCCCTTGATGACGACGGACAAGCCGATCCCCGATCTCACCCTCGCCCAGGCGCGGCGGGAGCATGCGCGGCTGGGGGCCGAGATCGCCGAGCACGATCGCCGCTATCACGGCGAGGACGCGCCGACGATTTCCGACGCGGAATATGACGCGCTGCGCCGCCGCTACACCGAAATCGAAGCGACTTTTCCCGAACTCGCCGGTGCGGAATCGGCCAATCGCAAGGTCGGCGCTCCGCCGTCCGAGAAATTCGCGAAGGTGCGCCACGCCGTGCCGATGCTGTCGCTCGGCAATATATTCGCCGAGGAGGAAGTCCAGGAATTCTGCGCCCGCGTGCGGCGCTTTTTGGGGATGGCCGAAGACTTCGAGCCTCGACGTCGTCGCCGAGCCGAAGATCGACGGCCTCTCCTGCAGCTTGCGCTACGAAGACGGCGAACTCGTTCAAGCGGCCACGCGCGGCGACGGCTTCGAGGGCGAGGAGGTGACCGCCAACGCGCGCACGGTCCGGTCCATTCCGAACCGTCTCGCGGGCGCGCCCAGAATCTTCGAGGCGCGCGGCGAGGTCTATATGCGTCACGCCGATTTCGCCGCGCTCAACGCGCGCCAGGCCGAAGCCGGCAAGCCGCAATTCGCCAATCCGCGCAACGCCGCCGCCGGTTCGCTGCGCCAGCTCGACCCGAACATCACCGCGGGCCGGCCGCTCGCCTTCTTCGCCTACGCCTGGGGCGAAGTCAGCGAGCCGTTCGCTTCGACTCAGCTCGGCGCGATGCGGGCGATGCAACGCTTCGGCCTGCCGACAAATCCGCTGACCAGGCTCTGCCGCACCAGCGCCGAGATGCTCGAGCATTACCGCGCGATCGAGGCGCAACGCGCTTCCCTCGGCTATGACATCGACGGCGTGGTCTACAAGGTGGACAATCTCGCCCTGCAGCAGCGTCTCGGCTTCGTCTCCCGCAGCCCGCGCTGGGCGGTCGCGCACAAGTTCCCAGCCGAGCAGGCGACGACGGTGGTGGAGGCGATCGAAATCAACGTCGGCCGGACCGGAGCGCTGACCCCGATCGCCAGGCTCAGGCCGGTGACCGTCGGCGGCGTCGTCGTCTCGAACGCGACGCTCCACAACGAGGACGAGATCGCGCGCAAGGACGTGCGGGTCGGCGACACAATCGTCGTCCAGCGGGCCGGCGACGTGATTCCGCAAATCGTCAAGGTCGTGCTGGAAAAGCGCCCGCCCGGGGCGAAGCTTTACGAATTCCCGCTTACCTGTCCGGCCTGCGGATCGGCGGCTTTGCGCGAGATCGACGAGAAGACCGGCGAGGCCGATGTGGTGCGCCGCTGCACCGGGCGCCTCATCTGCCCGGCGCAGGCGGTCGAGGGCCTCAAGCACTTCTCTTCCCGCAACGCCTTCGACATCGAGGGCTTGGGCGAAAAGCAGATCGAGCTGTTCTTCGGCGAGGGGCTCATCCGGACGCCGGCCGACATCTTCACCCTGCGCGCCCGCGATGGGCAGGGGCGAAAGCCGCTCAGCGAATGGGAGGGTTTCGGCCAGACCTCGGTGCGCAACCTGTTCGACGCCATCGACGCGCGGCGGACCATCGCCCTTAACCGTTTCCTCTATGCGCTCGGCATCCGCCATGTCGGCGAGACCAACGCGCGGCGTCTGGCCCGTCATTTCGGCGACTGGGCGCCTCTGCGCGCCGCCGCGCGCTCGGCCAACGCGGGGCAAGAATTCTCGGCGATCGAGGGCATCGGCCCGGTCGTGGCGGAGGCGATCGTCGACTTCTTCGCCGAGCCGCGCAACGAGGCCGCGCTCGACGCGCTCTTAGCTCAGGTGACGGTCGAGCGGATGGCGGCGATCGCCTCTGGCCACCCGCTCGCGGGCCGCACAATCGTCTTCACCGGGTCTTTGGAGCGGATGACGCGCGAGGAGGCCAAGGCGATGGCCGAGCGGCTGGGAGCGAAAGTCTCAGGCTCGATCTCGTCCAAGACCCATCTCGTCGTCGCCGGCCCCGGCGCCGGCTCGAAACTCAACAAGGCCCGCGAACTCGGCGTCGAGACCATCGACGAGGACGAGTGGTTCAGACGCGCGGGCCGCGAGTAGGTTGGGGAGGTTTGCGCCAGGGAACGCTCCGCCCTAGAAATGCGCGAGCATAAGGGCTTACGATAGGCGGCGGGGGCCAATGGATTCCTTGAAGCGATCGATCGCCGTCGCGTCGACGACCTTCGGCGCCAGCGTGCTGGGCATGTTGCTGCATTGGGTCGTGCCGGCGCAGGTTCTGACCGACGCCAAGGGCACGGTCGGCGCGATGGTCGGGCTCGTCACCCTGCTTCTGGCGCTGGTCCTCGGTCTCCTCGTCTTTACGGCTTTTTCGGTCTTCACGACGCAACGGGACGAGGCGCAGTCGTTGGGGCCGGTGATCGTCGAACTCGATCTCGCGCTCGAGCAGTATGGGCCTGAGGGCGCCCAGGGACGGGCGGGATTGAGGGCGGCGCTGGAGCGCTCGCGCGCCCGTTTCTTCGGCGACGCGGCCCGCGGGCCGCAGCCGTTCACCCTGGAGGAGACACGCGCGACGCTGCAGGGGCTCAGCGGCTATTTCAACAGCCTGAAACCCTCGACGGACGCGCAGCGGGAACTGTTGGCCTCCGCACGGGACCTGGCGCGGAAATTCGCCGATACGCAAATGCTCATGGCCCGCCAACTCGCCAATCCGTTTCCGCCTTACGTGCTGGTCGTGGTGGTCTGCTGGGCCTCGGCGCTGTTCCTCGGCAACGGCCTGATCGCGACGCCGAACGCGGTTTCGGTCGGCGCGCATCTCCTGGGCGCGATCGCCATCGGCAGCGCGATCTTCCTGATGCTGGAGCTCAGCCAGCCCTATGTCGGCGTCATCAGGCTCTCGTCCGCCGGCGTCGACAGGCTCTTGCAGGTGCTTGGCGAGACGGCGGCGAAGGGAGCCGGGTAGGCGGGCGGAATGCGCCGGCGGGGAAGCATTGGAGCGGGCGAAGGGAATCGAACCCTCGTATGAAGCTTGGGAAGCTTCCGTTCTACCATTGAACTACGCCCGCCAGCGCTGGCAGGAGAGGCGAGACTTCGAACTCGCAACCCCCGGTTTTGGAGACCGGTGCTCTGCCAATTGAGCTACACTCCTAAGCCGGCCCCTTTTGCCGCATCGCGCTTTAGGACGCAAGCGCATGTTCGCGGTCTGTCGTCCGCGATCGATGGGCGCCTCCTCGAAGGTTGACGTCGAAAAACCGTTCCCCTATAGACCCGCCACCCAATGAGCCAGGGCTGGATCGACGGGCGGGACGCGTCTTAAGCGAAGCGGCCCGCGGCGGCGTTCTTTTTTTGCCCTAAGGCCAAGCATTTCGTCGTTGAAGGAATCGTGTGCGATGTCACGCCGCTGCGAGCTGACCGGCAAAGCCGTTCAATTCGGCAACAAGGTCAGCCATTCCAACCGTAAGACGCGCACGCGCTTCTTGCCGAACCTCGTTCATGTCACGCTAATTTCCGAGGCTCTGGAGCGCCGAGTCAGGCTGCGCGTCACCGCGGCCGCCCTGCGCTCGGTCGAGCATCGCGGCGGGCTCGACAATTTTCTCGCCAAGGCGCGCGACGCGCAGCTTTCGGACGAGGCGGTCGCGCTGAAGCGCGAAATCGCCAAGAAGCAAGCCGCGACAGAAGCGAAGGCGGCTTAAAGCCGCCGACGTCGAGCGCTTATACCGTCCCGGAGCTTCTCTGCGGGCGCTTTCCTTTTTACCCCAGCGCACGCTTCAGTCCCGCCGCCTCGCGCGCCAGGGTCTCGACCCGCGCATAATCGCCGGTGGCCAGCGCGTCCTTCGGCAGCATCCATGATCCGCCGACGCAGGCGACGTTGGGCAATTTGAGATAGTCCGGCGCCTTGGCGAGGTCGATCCCGCCGGTCGGGCAGAAGCGCAAATCGGGCAGGGGCGCGGAGAGCGAGGCCAGAAGCCTGACGCCGCCGACCGCCTCGGCCGGAAACAGCTTGAGGGCGCGGAACCCGAGCTCCCTCAGGGCCATCGCCTCGGAGGCGGTCGCGCAACCCGGCAAGAACGGCACGGGCGCTTGCGCCGCGGCTCGGGCGAGTTCAGGCGTCGCGCCGGGGCTGACCAGGAAACGCGCGCCGGCGGCGAGAGCCTCGCCGATCTGTTCGACCGAGACGATCGTGCCCGCGCCAACGACCGCGCCGGGAACCTGTCTTGCGATCGCTTCGATGGCGGCCAACGCGCTCGGTGTGCGCAACGTCACTTCAATCGCGTAAAGGCCGCCGGCGACCAGGGCCTTCGCCTGCCCGAGGCCGTCTTCGACGCTGCCGACCGTCAGAACCGGGATCACCGGCGCCAGCGCCATGATCGAAGCCGCCGCGTCATCGCGCAAGGAGAGCGTCATACCTAAATCTCCAAAGGTTGGCCGCGACCGTCTTAACACGCCCGGCGCCCCGGCGGCGAGGCTCGCGCCGAAGAACGAATCGACTAATCTGTAGTCGACGAACGCCGCTCGCCGCCGACGGAACCTGACGTGAACGAGACGATCGACCTTTCACTTTACAAGGAAGCGTTGCTTTTCCTGGTGACGGCGGGGGTCGTGGCGCCGTTGTTCTTCCGGCTGCGCATCAGCCCCGTGCTGGGATTTCTGCTGGCCGGGGTCCTGCTCGGCCCCTATTGCCTTGGCCGGCTGGTCGGTCGGGCCCAATGGCTGAACGCCCTCGCCATCACCAACGTCGAGACGATAGACCACATCGCCGCCTTCGGCGTGGTCGTGCTGCTGTTCACGATGGGGCTGGAGCTTTCCTTCGAACGCCTGCGGCGCATGCGCCGGCTGGTGTTCGGCCTAGGGTTTGGGCAGATGCTGGCGACGACGTTCATTCTCGGCGCGGCGGCCTGGGTTGTCGGACTCGCCCCGGCCCCGGCGCTGACGATCGGCGCCGCGCTCGCGATGTCATCGACGGCGATCGTGATCCCGGTGCTGGGCGAGAGCAAACGGCTCGGCTCGAGCGTTGGCAGGGCGAGTTTCGCCGTGCTGTTGTTTCAGGATCTCGCCGTCGCGCCGCTCCTGGTGATGGTCGCCGCCTTCGCTGGCGGCGGGCACGGGCTCGGCGCGGCGCTGCTGCGCGTCCTCGTTCCGGCAGCGCTGGCCGTTGCGGGGCTCATCCTGTTTGGGCGCGTCGCCCTGCGGCCTTTGTTTCATTCGGTGGCGCAGACGAAAAGCCCCGAATTCTTCATGGCGGCCTGCCTGCTGGTGGTTCTTGGGGCGGGCCTCGCGGCGGCGGCGAGCCATCTCTCGATGGCTCTCGGCGCCTTCGTCGCCGGGCTGCTGCTGGCGGAAACCGAGTATCGGCGCGAGATCGAGGTGACCATCGAACCGTTCAAGGGCCTCCTGCTTGGACTCTTTTTCGTCTCGATCGGCGCCGAGATCAACTTGCCGCTGCTATTCTCGCGGGCCGGTCTCATTCTGGGTCTCGTCGCCGCCTTGATCGTGATCAAGGGTCTGACGCTGTTTGCGCTGGCGAGAGGCTTCCGGCTTCCGGCGCGGGCTGGCGTCGAGATGGCGCTGGTGCTCGCGCCGGGCGGCGAATTCGCCTTTGTTATGGTCGGGGCGGCGCTTGCCAGGGAGCTCGTCGATCGTCCGCTCGCAACGACGCTGGTCGGCGTCGTCGCCATCTCGATGCTCGCCATCCCGGCGCTCGCCAAACTCGGGGCGCGGATCGGCTCGCCGCCCCGCGGCGCGGCGGATGAGGCGCCCGCCGAGATTCCGCCGGACAGCGAGGACCGCCGGGTCATCATCGTCGGTTATGGGCGCGTCGGCGAGTTGATCGGCGACATGCTCGACATGCACCGGATCCCTTTCGTCGCGGTCGACTCGGACGCCCGTCTGACGGCGCGCGCGCGGGCTGCCGGCAAGCCGGTCTATTTCGGCGACGCGACCCGCCCGGACTATCTGCGCCGCTGCGGCGTCGAGACCGCGCGCGCAGTGGTGGTGACGATGGACGCGCCGAGCGCCAACGAGGCGGTCGTCGAAACGACGCGCCGCCTGCGCCAGGACGTGACGCTGGTTGCGCGCGCCCGCGACGCCGATCACGCTCGCGCGCTCTATGAGCTTGGCGTCACCGACGCGGTGCCCGAGACGATCGAGGCGAGCCTGCAACTCTCCGAAGCGGTGCTCGTCGACCTCGGCGTGCCGATGGGCCTCGTCATTGCGTCCATCCACGAAAAGCGCGACGAATATCGCAGAATTCTCGTCGCCGCCGGCGCGCCGGAACGGCCGCGTTCGACCCGCAAGCCGCGACGCGGCTGAGCCGCGACCTCGCTTGCGACGCGCGACGCAAGGACGCGAGGGGGTAAGGAGGGCCCGTCTGATGGACGGCCTCAGGCCCGGCGCCGGCCCCGCGCCGTCGCTCTTGGCTTCGGATAGCGTTCCGACAAAAGCTCGAACAGCGCCCGGGCCGCCTGGATCTCGCCGCCCGCGGGGCCGTGCGCGCGCGGCTTCGGGTTCCAGGAATAGACGTCGAAATGCGCCCAGGCTTTGGCTTTTTCGACGAAGCGCCTGAGGAAGAGCGCCGCGGTGATCGAGCCCGCCATGCCGGCGCCGCTGCCGGAGTTGCTGACGTCGGCGACCGCGCCTTCGATCATCGCTTCGTAGGGGCGCCAGAGCGGCATGCGCCACAGCGGATCGCGCACCCGCGCCGCATGACGTCCGATCGAGGCCGCGAGCGCGTCGTCGTCGGTATAGAATGGCGGCAGGTCGGGACCGAGCGCGACCCGCGCCGCGCCAGTCAGGGTCGCAAAATCGAACATCAGTTCGGGGGCGTCCTCGTCGGCGAGCGCCAGCGCGTCGGCCAGGATCAGCCGTCCCTCGGCGTCGGTGTTGCCGATCTCGACCGAGAGGCCCTTGCGGCTGACGATCACGTCGCCAGGCCGCATCGCGGAGCCTGAGATTGCATTCTCGACAATCGGGACCACAACCCTCAGGCGAAGGTCGAGCCGCGCCTCCATGACCAGCCGCGCCAGCGTCAGCGCCGTCGCGGCGCCGCCCATGTCCTTTTTCATCAGCTCCATTCCGGAGGCCGGCTTGATGTCGAGGCCGCCAGTGTCGAAAGTGACGCCCTTGCCGACGATCGCCACCTTCGGCGCGTCCACGCGCCCCCAGGAGAAGTCGACAATTCTCGGCGCCTCGGCGGCCGCGCGCCCGACCGCGTGAACGAGCGGGAAATTGTCGGCGAGGAGATCGTCGCCCCGAATCATGCCGACGCTCGCGTCGAAACCCTCGGCGAGCCTCACCGCCTCCTGCTCGAGAGCGTCCGGTCCGAGCGCATTGGCCGGCGCATTGACGAGATCGCGGCCGAAGCCCATCGCCGCGGCGATGCGCTCGATTTTCGCCGCGTCGACGCCATCGGGCGCGATCAGCCGGGGCTGGGGCGCGGGATCGGCCTTGAATCGGTCGTAGCGATAGAGCGCGAGCAGGAAACCGAGGGCGGCGAGATCGGCGTCGGCGACCGCGTTGGCGAAACGGTAGACGCCTTCGGGCAGCGAGGTCGCCAGCTTGCCGGCCATGAGCGGATCGCGCATCGACGCGTCGGACGCCTCGACGCCGAACAACGCGCCGGAGAGCGCCCCGGCCCGGTCCGGAAGAAGCTGCAATCGACCAGCCTTGGGCTTGAAGCCGCAGCGCTCGGCAAAGGCGGCGGCCGGCTCGCCGATCAACGTCTTGACCGCGTTCCAGTTCTCGGCGCTGACGAACCAGACCGGCGTCGCATCCGGTGTCGGAGGGGCGAATTGTGGCAACGGCAGGTCTCCACGGCGGAAATGCCTGGTGCGGCTTATACCGGTTTTGTCCGACCGTCATATTCCAGGGCGCTGACCGGCCATTTGCGCGCAACGGCGAGACGGGTCCGGGTGCGCCGGCTGTGGTTGCGCCCCCTTGCGCCTTTTGACAGGCTTCCCGCCGGCATGGTGAACTGTCGACCGGAAGAGCGTTCAGTGCGCCCCGGTCGGGGGAAGCGGATCTTGTCGGCGCCCGTAGTTCGAATCGGGAGCGCCACGGCCTCTTTTGACCCGGACGCCGCGGCTTTGAGGAGAATCGATTGTCCGAAATCAGCGAGAATGCGAGGGTGCGCCTGCTCGGCGGAGGGGGGCCCGGTGAAAGGCCGGTTGCGCCGCTGCCCCCTCGGCCGTCGCCGCAATTGGCGTTGACGCCCGATCCGGCTCCGCCGCCATCGTTCGCCGCGGCGCCGGCAGAGCCGATATTCCTGGCCAATTCGGCCGACGGGGCTGATCTGCTCGACGCCGCGCAAGCCGTAATGCCGCTGGCGCAGATTTGCGTGACGCCGCAGGTTCAAACGCCGTTTCTGGCGGCGATCGCCGGCCCCGGCGGCGCCGGCAAGACTTTCGCCCTGGGGCGCCTGGTTCAGGCGATCGAGGCGCTTCGCCGCTCGCCATCGGAGCCGGCGAACAGCGCGCTCGCCCGGGTTGTCGTCGCCCGCGTGGACGCGGCCGACGGCGTGGAGGCGCCGATCGCGATCGCGAGCGCCGCCTATGCCGCGCTCGATCGCAGCGCCGGCGGCGTCGACTATTCGGCGCTGCTCGACGAATCGGCGCACGCGGGCGGCGATCCGCTGCGCGCCGCAAAGGCGGCGTCAGAGCGGCACGAAGAGATCGTCAGGAAACTCGAGGCGGAGCGTTCGCAAAGCGACGACATCGAGGCGCGTCGCGCGCAACTCGGCGACGCTCTGCTCTACGATACGCCCGGGTCGCGCATTGACGTGTTTGCGCGGGCCAATCGCAGCGCCATCGAGACCCGCCTGCGCCGCTTTGATCTCGCGGGGTCGGACCCGGCGGTCAGCTTTCGCGATCTGGTGCGCGACATGACGAGCCTAGGCGCGGGGTCGCGCGCGGCGATCGTCCTGCGCGGGATCTGGGCCTACGGCAGTCAGCGGCGTCTGCTGACGTGGGCGATCGTCGCCTTCGCCCTGGCCTTTGGGTTTGCGTGGCTGCACGGAGACGCGACCGCGACATCGATCGGTAACCTCAATAAATCCCTGAAGCCCGCCGCGGGCTGGATCGTAGAACATGCCGATTGGATCGACAAGGCGTCGGAGATTTTGCTGGTTCTCGGCGCGCTGGCGCTCGCGCTCAATCTTTGGCGCGCTTTCGGCTTCTCCAGCCTGTTGTTTCGCGGCGCGCGGTTGCTCAATCACGACATTCGCGAAAGGCGGCGCGATCTGGACGCCCGGGCCGCGCAGCTCAATCAACGCGTGGCCGCGCTGTCAATAGAGGCTGAAGCCGCCGGCAGGAACGCCGAAGCGGCGGCGCGCCGCGCCGGTGGCAAGGCGGCCGCCCGCGCGCCGGGACCCGATTTCCTGGACGCGGGTCAGGGGCCTTCAGCGGACGCGCGCACGTTCCTTGTCGCGCTCAGCGAACGGATCGGCCGGGCGCCTTCCGCCGGCTCGGCGCCGGATCGACTGGTCTTCGTCATCGACAATATCGACGCCCTGCCGCCGGAGGCGGCGGTCCAATGGATCGGCGCGGCCCATAGCGTCCTCGGGCCCGGCTGTGTCGGCCTGCTGGCGCTCGATCCGGCGCGGCTCGTCGACGCCCTCGGGGGTCCGCAGCAGGCGCGCAGCCGCTTCGACAAATGGCTGCAGCTCGTCGTCAACCTGCCCGGCAGGTTCGGCGTGAGCGGCGAGCGGCTTGTCGCCCGCCTCCTTTCGACGGCTGGGCACGCAGTCCCGCCGCAGATTGATTCGCATGTCGCCGCCCAGCTCATCGAGCCGCTTTCGAGCGCGGAAACGGCGTTGCTGACCGCGCTCGCGCCGCTCGCCGCGCGTTCGCCGCGCGAGGCCAAGCGGTTCCTCAATGCCTACAGGCTGGCGCGCTGCTCCAGTTTGCCGCGACCGGCGATGGCCCTGATGCAGGCCGTTGCCTTCGCGGGCGAGGACGCGCGGGCGGCGATGCGCGACCAACTCGCCGGCGGATCGAGCGAACTCGGCGACGTCGAAGGCCCGGCGGCGCTCGTTAGCGCCGTCAGGACCGCCCGCGCGGCCAACAACGGCGCCATCTCCCTCGAAGACGCGCGCGCGGCGGGGGAAATCGCGCGCCGCTACGCCCTTTCTCTGTGAAACGGGCGGCGGCGCGCGATATGGAATCCGTTCGCAGGTAGGGACCGGGCGGACCTATCGGGCCGCGAGGGTGACAAAAGCCGCGCCGGATTGTCTCAGCCGCTGGATCGCGTATCTTGCCTCGAGACCCGCTGGGCTCTGATCGCAGGGCCGGCCAGACCCGATAGCTTTCGCCATGCCCGAAGCGTCCTCCGAGCCTGCCGCCCTCGCCCCGATTTCTCCCGACGACCCTTGCGGGCCTGATCTCGATCTCGCCGGCGACGCGGAGTTCCTCAATTTCCTCGCGGCGACGGAAGGCGCTCTGCCTGGCAACTACTATGCTTTCGAGCGCGATGCGATCGACTTTCCCGCTGCGCTCCAGGCGGCTGAAAAACTGCTCACGCGCACGCTGGACGTGCGTCTGCTCGTTCTTCTCGCCAAGCTTTCGATTCTCAACCGCGACATTGCGGGCTTTGCCCGCTGGATGGCGAGCATCGCCTGGCTTTTGCGCGCCCATTGGGACCGCGCGAATCCGCGTGCCGAGGAGGGCGACTATTCCGCGCGCTTGGGGCATTTGATGACGCTAGGCGACAACGCCGTCGTTCTGTTGCCGATCCAATACGCGCCGCTACTCGAAACCGCGCGCGACGGCGTCTTGTCCTATCGGGCCGAATTGGTGGCGATCGGCGCGGTGCAACCACGCGTCGTGACCCGGATGAACGCTCTCGGCGAGCAGGAGACGAGCGCCGAAGAGAAATTCATTTCCGCCAAATCGATCGAACGGCTGCTGCGAGATATCGAAGTTGAGAAGCTATCGGGCGCGGTCGAGACTTTTCGCGCTCTCGCCGCCGCGGTCGATTCGATCAGGGCGACAACGATCGAGCGGGTCGGCGCCGGAAATGCGATCCACCTGCCGGGGCTCGCCAAGCTCGTCAAGGAGGTGACGGAATTCCTGTACGGCGCTTTGGTCGTGCGCGATCCCGCCCTCGCGCCGGCGCTTGCGGCGGAGAAGGACGGCGAGGCGAACGACAGCACGACGGGCGAAGCTGCGGAGGCGACGCCTTCGTCGTACTCGTCGCTCACCGACGTCGACGCCGCGCTTGCCTCCGCGCATGCCTATTTCGCCGCCGCCGAACCGTCGAGCCCGGCGCTGATGCTGATCCGGCAGGCCCGTGAAACGTTGGGCAAGAACCTCTATGACGTAATGAAGCTGCTGGCGCCCAGTCATGCCGACGCGGCGAGGGTGTTTGTCGGGCCCGACGGCGCCTTCACTGTGCCGGTGAGCAGCCTTGCGAATGCGCCGAGCCTCGAATTCCCGCACGCGGATTCGGAAGCCGCGCCCACCCGCGTCGCGGCGCTCGCGCTGATCGAGAGCGTCGCGGCCCACATGCGGCGGGCTGAGCCATCGAGCCCCGCCCCCTACCTTCTCGATCGCGCAAAGGCGCTCGCTTCGCGCGATTTCGTGAACCTGTTGCAGGATCTGCTGCCCGAGGACGATCTGGCGTCGATGAAGAGCGGCCGCTGAAGGCTATCGCAGAGGCAAAGCCCGCGAAATCCGGTATCGGCGCCGCACCCCGATCGAGCGGCGATTTGATCAGGTTTCCGACGGCGCTCTTCCGGCGGCGGGGGGCGATCGAGCCTCTGCGACGCTCGAAGCGCGCTCGCGGATGATTTCGACCCCAACCGCGCCCTGGATGACGTCCATTTTGCGTACATTGACGCGGACGCTTCTCACCCGCGCGTGCCGCAACAGGATGGCGGCGACCTCCTCCGCCAGCGTCTCCACGAATTCGACGTGGCCGCGTCCGACGACCAGGCGAATGGCGTCGAGAATGACGTCATAAGAAAAGATCGCGCGCATGTCGTCCGCCTGGCTCGTTGCGCGACGGACCGAGGCGTCGACTTCGAACAGCACGCGCTGCGGAGCGCTGCGTTCGAAATCGTAAGCCCCAATTCGGGCGGCGACGACAAAGTCGCGCACGAACACCCGGTCGATCTCGCTGTCACTTTCGCGTCCGCCGATTATGCCGCGAGCGAGGAGCCGCCAATCGATCTTGGGCGATGCGTCGGCCTCGGGCCGCTCGCGCGGAATGAGATCGCGAATGAGTGTGACCGCGTGCGGATCGATTTGGCCGCCGCGATCGTGATTGCGGCAAAGCGCGCCGCGGAATCCGAGCAGGTCCGGCCTCACCAGCAACAGGCGGGGGACATCGGGCGCCTCGAGCGACCCCGCGAGGCCGCTGACCAGACCGGCGGCGCGACATTGCGAACAGAACGAATCGAGTCGCGGGACATCGAAATGGTCGAGCAGGCGGCCGCGGCTTTTGTTCCTTGTGTCGAGCATCGCGCCTTTGAAGCCGAGGGCCGCCAATTGCGGCAGCAGAGCGAAATCGGGCTCGTCGTCCGCGAACAGCATGCCGACCAGCGCGACGTCGCCCGCCAACGCCTTCAGGCCGTCGCCGCATCGCCAGATCACCCGCTGATCTATCCCGAGCTTGAGGGTGTCGACGCCCAGGGCCGCCAACGCGCGCGCGCGGTCGAGCAGGGCCGCTTCCTCGTATGGCGGATCGCCAAGCGTCGCGCTCGTTTCGCGTCGCCGCGCGAGAAGGGCGAGGACGGCCCTCGCCGTTTCGAGCGTGACGGCGCCAAGCGACCCTTTCGAGGTGTCTTTCAAATCGACGATATCGGCGCCGAACCGCAGGACGACCTCCGCCTCGGCGGCGTCGGCGACGCTGGCGAGCATGCGCGTCATTGCGTCGGCTCCAAGCAGGGGCTCCAGATTGCGCCTGCCCCGACATCGATGATCAACATTCCAAATCTCGCAACCCGAATGCGCCGCCGGGCGAGCGCGTCGAGAGAGCTTGTAGCACGCATTCCGGCCGTCCGCCTGCGGCGCCTTCCCTGCTTATTCGATGTCGAGATCGCCCACGGGGGCAAAGGCGATCGACGGAACGACAGGGGCAGGTGACGAGGCCCTTGCGAGGTGCTAGGGTTCGAGCAGGCGGCGCTAATTTAGGCGCGCCGGACGGAAACTCGAGGAGACCACGATGAGTTGGAGCACCCCAGTCGTTACCGAAGTTTGCGCTGGCATGGAAGTGACGGCGTATCTTTCCGCCGAAATGTGAATCTGCCGCGCTAGGCGACCCTTTAGTAACGGGTCGCAGCAGCGCCGTTGGCAGCCTGCGCGGCGCGAAGCGCCGAAAATATGAATAGCGGCTGCAAGGCTAATGCCCTGCGGCGGAGGGGCGAGTTATTGCGCCGTTTCACCGGCCGCGATACGGAAACTTGATCGGCGCTCTCGGGACTGACGCCGGGCGGCCAGGAGAATGTGAACGCGCGCGTTCACTATAGCACGCCGCGGCGTTGGGTTCCGGAAGGCCCGACTCTGAATTCAATTTCGAGCGGCCGTTGCTCGCCCTGGGCGACTGGTTGATCTGACTTTAGGCGCGATCGCTGTCGCAGGCGCGCCGCGGTCGGCGAGGTTGGGCGATTCTCGTTCGCCGTCCCTCCACAAAGGGCCCGCCTCCACAAAGGGCCCGAGATTCGCGTCCCCGAGGGAGGATGGTTTGTCGTCTGCGAAGTTGGCGTTCCGGTGGGAATGGATGCGCCGGGGGCGCTTGCCCGGCTGGCTACGGGCCGTAGGCGCCGCCGCGCTCGCCGTGATCGCCGTGGTCTCGCTCGCAAGGGCCGATACCCTTGAAGTCAAGGTAGGCGTCCTGCGCCAGACGCACAGTCGCGAGACAATCTCCATCCTGGACATTCCCCCTGCGGACGACTTCATCGCCGGCGCGCGTATGGGAATGTCGGACGACAACACCACCGGACAATTCCTCGATCAGTCGTTTTCGATCGTCGACGCGAAGCTCCGGCCCGACGAGGATCCGATCGCGCCGCTCAACGCCATGCTCGCCGCCGGCGTCCGTTATTTTGTCGTCGATTTGCCCGCGGACAAGCTCCTTGCCGTCGCCGACGCGGCCCGCGCCAAGGACGCTTTGGTCTTCAACGCCGGCGCGCCCGACGACCGGCTGCGCGAGGAAGATTGCCGCGCCAACGTGTTTCACACCGCGCCGACGCGCTCGATGCTAACGGACGCGCTCGCTGAATATCTGATCTGGAAGCAATGGCCGCGCTGGCTGCTCGTGGTCGGTTCGCATCCGGAGGACAAGCTGCTGGGCGATGCCTATCGGCGCTCGGCGCGCAAGTTTGGCGCCAAGATCGTCCAGGAGCGGGTATATCAGGATACCGGCGGCGGCCGGCGATCGGATTCGGGGAGCGTCCAGGTGCAGCGGCAGATGCCGGTTTTCACGCAGAACGCGCCGGGTTACGACGTTCTCGTCGCCGCCGACGAAAACGAGGTCTTCGCCGGCTATCTGCCCTATCGCACCTGGGATCCCCGGCCCGTCGTCGGCTCGGCGGGGCTGCGGCCGACGAGTTGGGACCCCTCTCACGAACTCTGGGGCGCGGTCCAGTTGCAGAACAGGTTCGAACGCATGTTCAAGCGCGGGATGAACGCGCGAGACAATCAGGCCTGGGTCGCCATGCGCATGATCGGCGACGCTGTCGCCCATACGCGCTCGAGCGATACGAAGACCGTGCGCGACTACATTCGCGGACCCGACTTCGCGATCGGGGGTTTCAAGGGGGAGAAGCTGACCGTTCGCTCGTGGAACCAGCAGGTGCGCCAGCCGATCCTGCTGACCGACGGCAGGGGAACCGTCTCGGTTTCGCCACAAGAGGGGTTTTTGCACCAGAAGACCGCACTCGACACGCTGGGCCTCGACCAGCCGGAGACGAAATGCAAGCTTCATTGAAGATCGCGGCCGCTGCGCTCATCCTCCTGGCGGGCTCAGCCGCGTTTGCGGCGCCCGCTCTCGCCGAGACCGCTTACATCACCAACGAGAAAGGCGATTCCATTTCAGTCATCGATCTCGACAAACTCGAAGTCACGCGCACCGTCAAGGTCGGGCAGCGGCCGCGCGGCATCGCGCTGACCAAGGACCAGAAGCAACTGTTCGTCTGTCTGGGCGACGACGACACGATCGCGGTTCTGGACACAAAGACCCTCAAGCAGGTCGGCGAACTCCCATCCGGCCCCGATCCAGAGCAACTGCGGGTCAGCCCCGACGGCAAGCTCGTCTTCATCGCCAACGAGAACAATGCATTGCTGACGGCGGTCGATGTCGCGACGCGCAAGGTGGTCAGCGAGTTTCCGGTCGGCATCGAGCCCGAAGGCGTGGCTGTCAGCCCCGACGGCTCGATCGTCGTCAACACGTCGGAAACGACGAGCATGGCCCATTTGATCGACTGGCGGAACAAGAAGATCGTCGCCAACATTCTGGTCGATTCGCGCCCGCGTTACGCCGAATACAACCACGACGGCTCCGAGCTCTGGGTGAGCTCGGAGGTGGGAGGGACGGTCAGCGTGATCGACCCGGTCAAGCACGTCATCGAGCGCAAGATTTCGTTCGACGTCCCGGGGATGCCGAAGGAGCAGATCCAGCCGGTCGGGATCCGTTTCAGCCCGGACGGCAAACTGGCCTTCGTCGCGCTGGGGCCCGCCAACCGGGTCGCGGTCATCGACGCGACGACCAAGAAGGTGCTGAAATACCTGCTGGTCGGCCAGCGGGTCTGGCAGCTGGAAATCTCGCCGGACGGCAAATATCTGTTGTCGACCAACGGGGTTTCGAACGACGTATCGGTCATCGACCTGGCGTCGCTGAGGGTGATCAAATCGATCGCGGTCGGCTCGTTTCCATGGGGCGTGGCGATCGCCAAGAACTGAAAGCCGACCGCCGCCAATGGCTCTCTTCTTGGCCGGGTCCGACCTCAGAGGAGGTCGGGAGGCCTTCATCGCCGCCGCGCCTTGCCGAAACTGCTGGCGGCCACGGCGGCGATGACGATCGACCCGGTGAGCATGTCCCTGACGTAGCTGTCGACATTCATCTGAGTGAGCCCGTTGCCGAGGACGCCGAGGATCGCGACGCCGCCGAGCGTCGCCGGGACCCGGGGCTCGCCCTCCTCCGTCATGGTTTGGCCCAGGAACACCGAAGCGATCGCGTCCAGCATCAGGCCAGCGCCTTGGGTCGGATTCGCCGAGGCGACCCGGCTCGCATACATCAGTCCGCCGATCGCCGCGCCCAATCCCGCAAGACCGAACGCGGCGAGCCGCAAAGGCCGCACGCTGACGCCGGCGAGCCGCGCCGCTTCGTCGTTGTCGCCGATCGCATAGAGACGCCGGCCGATAACGGTCTGTTCGAGCAGGCCCCAGACCAACAAGGCCGTCGCCAGGGCGACGAGGGTGAGATTGGGCGCGATCAGGCCAGTCGCTCCCAGCGGGACGCCGTCGCGCGCGAAATCGGAAAAGCCGCGCGGAATCGCGGCGCCGAAGATCGTTTGGCCTCCCGACAGCCAGAACGCGAATCCGCTGTAGACCGTCATTGCTCCGAGCGTGGCGATGAACGGCAAAATGCCGACGTAGGAGACCAGGAACCCGTTGATCAATCCGCCCGCGAGACCAGCAGCCAGCGCAACGGCGATCGCCGTCGCCGTCGATCCTCCGGCCACGAAGACGACGGCCGCGACGATCCCCGCCAGGCTCGCCGTCGAGCCGACGCTCAGATCGAAATCGCCCATCGCCATCACGATCGTCATTCCCGAGGCGACCACGGCGAGCATGCTCATCTGCTGGGAAACGTTGAGCAGATTGCGCCCTGTGAGAAAGGTGCCGGGCAGATGGACCCAGAAATAGACGACGACGATCACAACTCCTACCAGCGTCCCGTGTCTGCGGACGAACGTCGCCATGCCCGGATTCATCGCGGCCGATCGCCGTAGCACAACGCGAGCAGGCGAGGCGGCGTGAGCCCGTCTGAGGGGACGATGCAAGAGAGGCGTCCCTCGATCAGGACCGCGATGCGAACGCAAAGCGCGATCAGTTCCTCATGATCCGAGGAGGAGACAAGGATCCCCGCGCCAGCGCCGGCGAGCTCGCGCAACACCGCATGGATGTCGAATTTGGCGGCGACGTCGACGCCGCGCGTGGGTTCGTCGAGCAAAAGAACGCGGGGCGCGCCTGCGAGCGCGCGCGCGAACATGACCTTCTGCTGGTTCCCGCCGCTGAGACGCCAAACTTTCTGGCGCGGACCTGTCGCCCGCAGGCGCACGCGCCGGCCGACTTCGGCCGCTTCTGTGCGCTCGGCGGGCCGATTGAGAAGCCAGCGCATATGACTGAGGCGCCGCAAATGCGGCAGGGCGACGTTGCGCGCGATGTCCTGAGAGAGAAGGAGCCCCTCGGAGCGGCGCTCGCGCGGCACATAGGCGAGCCCGCGGCGCCAACCCTCGGCCGGCCCACGGGCGCGGACCGATCTTCCCGCGATCTCAACCGCGCCACGTTTCGCTCCGCCGATCAGAGCCTTCAACAGCCGATCGCCGCCGGAATCGTCCAGGCCCGCGACCCCGAGGATTTCGCCCTCGTGAAGGTCGAACGAAATTCCATCGAGCCTGTCGCCGGCGAGCCGGTTGACCGAAAGCGCGATCCCGCGGTTCGGCGCGGCGCGCGCGACCGCCGGCGCCTCGAGACCGGTCCGGCCGGTCATGCGTTCGATCAGCCGCGCCCGCGACGTCCCGGCGCTGGCGATCGGGGCCAGCGAGAGGCCGTCGCGCAGAACCGTGACGCGGTCGGAGATTCTGAGCGCCTCGTCGATGCGGTGCGAGACGTAGATCGCGGCGCAGCCGCGCCGCCGCAACCGCCCGACCACCTGGAACAGCCGGTCCGATTCCTCGCCCGTAAGCGCCGCCGTCGGCTCGTCCATGACGAACAGCCGCCCCGGCGCCGACGAGTCCTCGAGAAAGATCGAGGCGATCTTGACGATCATGCGGTCGCCGATCGGCATGCGGCCAAGGATCGTCTCGGGCGCGATGTCTGCGACGCCGAGCGCGTCGAGCGCGGCGCGGGAGCGTTCCCGCAACCCGCGCCAGTCGATGAGGCCGCCCCAGCGCGTTGGATAGGCGCGCCCGAGAAACAGGTTTTCGGCGACGCTCAACCGCGGCAGCACGTTCAGTTCCTGGTGAAGGAAGCGCAGGCCGAGCCGATGGGCCTCGCGCGCGCTCGAAATCGCAACCGGAACGCCGTCGAGCGCGATCTCGCCGCTGTCGGCCGCGACCGCGCCCGCCAATATCTTGATCAGCGTGCTTTTGCCGGCGCCGTTCTCGCCCATCAGCGCGTGGACCTCGCCGGCCTCGACGGTAAGCGATGCGTCCCGAAGCGCGACCGCGCCGCCGTAAGCCTTGGCGAGATGAGCGACCGAGAGCAGGCTCACGGCGCGATCCGAACGACGACGGCGGCCGACCGGACGCGGGATCTCGACCGCGTCAGGATCACTCCTTCACATTCGCCGCCGTGATCAGTTTCGTCGGGACGTAGATGACGCTCCGCTTGATCTTCTCGCCCGCCAGATAGCGCTTCACCGCTTCGGCGGTCGTGCGGCCGATGCCCTTGAAATCCTGCGCCATAGAGGCCTCGAAATTGCCTCCCTTGGCGATCGCCGCGCGCGCCTGCGGGTTGGCGTCGATGCCGGTGATGACGATGCCCTCGTTCGCGCGTCCCGCCGCCTCGATCGCCTGCATCGCCCCGAGCGCCGGCTGATCCCACGCCGCCCAGACCGCCGCGATCCTGCCCTTGCCAGGATTGGCCGCGAGGATCGCCTCCATCTTGGCGCGCGAATCCGCGATGCCGCCGTCCTTGACGTCGGGGGTGATGCGCGCGATCACCTTGATGTCGGGGTTGTTCCTGAACACCGCGTCGGCGACGACGTCGCGCGCGTGCACGGGCGGGAACGCGTCGTAGACGAACATCACCACGTCGCCCTTGCCGTTGATGCGGTTGGCGACATAGGCGGCGGTGTCGGCGGCCATTGCGTAGCCGTTGCTGGTCACGTTGGTCACGAGCAGCGGACTTGCGCCGGCGTCCATGCCGAACACCGGAATTTTGGCGCTCTTGGCGGTTTCCAGGCCCGCGGCGACTTGCGCGGGATCGACATTGATGACGATCGCGTCGACCCCTTCATTGGAGACATCCTCGATCCGGCTGATCACTGCCGCCACGTCGCCCTTGGTGTCGATCACGTTGACGGTCCAGCCGTTGGCCTTGGCCGCCTCCTGGAACGCCTCGACATAGAACTGCGTGCCGGGCTGGGCGAGATAGGGCGTGATCACCGCGATCTTCGCCGCCGCCGCGGCCGCGCCCGCCGTCGCGGCCAGGACGAGCGCCCCGGCCAGCGCCGCCGCCGTCCGCCGAATGACAGAATTCCTCGCCACCACATACCCTCCGTCGTTCCCGTCCGCCGCTGCTGACGCAAACCTAGCATTGCGGCTACAAAGCGCAACCGAGACAGGAGTTTGCGCGATATGGCGGGTCCGTTCCTCATTGGCGTCGACGTCGGCACCACGTCGGTCAAGACGGCGCTGTTCGACGCCGGGGGCGTCGTTCGCGCCTCGCGCACAAGCCCGATCGCGACCGCGCGTCCCGCGCCAGGCCTGGTCGAGCAGGCGCCCGAAGACTGGATGGCGGCGGCGCTCGCGGGACTGGCGGGAGCGCTCGACGGCGCCCCGGACGGAGCGCTCGCCGGCGTCGGGCTCGCAAGCCAGGTCAACACCCACGTGTTCGTCGACGCCGATGGCGAGACGCTGGCGCCGGCGATCGTCTGGCAGGACGGGCGCTGCGCCGAAGACGCCGCGCGGCTCGATCGCCTCGTCGCCGAGGACGCGCGCTTGAGATGGTGGGGCGCGCCGTTGCCGATCGACGCCAGCCATCCTCTGAGCCGCATGGCGTGGATGGCGCGCGCGCATCCCGACATCTGGCGGCGCACGCGCTGGGTCATGGCGCCGAAGGACTATTGTCTCTTCAAGCTCACCGGCGAAGTCTGCGCCGATCCGATCTCTTCGTTCGGCGTCGTCGATTCCTCGCTCCGCTACATTGACGAGCTGATCGATTGCGTTCCCGGCGCCGCCGAGCGCCTGCCGCCGCTTCGCGGCCTGACCGAGACAATCGGCCGGATTCGCAACGGGCTGCCCGGCGCCGGCGCGCCGGTCGCGACCGCGACCATGGACGCCTGGGCCGGCATGCTGGGCGCCGGCGCGGTCGGCGACGGCGAGGCCGCTTATCTGAGCGGAACCAGCGAGGTCTGCGGCGTCGTCTCGCGAAAGCGTATCCCCACGCCGGGCGTGATCGCCTTCCCGGCTTGCGAGGGGATCACGCTGCACGCCGGCCCGACCCAGTCGGGCGGCGCCTCGGTCGCCTGGCTCGGCGCGCTCTTGGGCCGCGGGCCGGCGGAGATTTCGGACCTCGCGGCGCATGCCGATCCGGCGCGGCCGGGGCCGATCTTCCTGCCCCACCTCGAGGGCGAGCGCGCGCCGCTCTGGGACATCGCCGCCCGCGCCTCGTTCTCCGGCCTCGACGCCTCGATGGGAGCGCCGGAGCTTTCACGCGCGGTGCTGGAGGGCGTCGCCTATTCGGTCAGGCTGCTGATCGGCGCGCTCGAGGCCTCGGCCGGCGTGACGGCCGCGCGCCTGCGCCACGCCGGCGGGGGCGCGCGCTCCGACGTCTGGTGCCAGATCAGGGCCGACGCGCTCGGCCGGCCGCTCGACCGGGTCGCGAGCCTCGATGCGGGCGTCGTCGGCGCCGCGATGCTGGCGGGCATCAGCGCCGGCGCCTTCGCCTCGATCGGGGAGGCCGCCGGCCGGATGGCGCGGGTCGAGCGGACGTTCGAGCCCAATCCGGCGATGAGGGCGCGCCACGACCGGGGTTTCGGCCGCTACCTGGATCTATACAAGCGGCTCAAGGGGTTTGGGACCTGAGCGACGGCGTCGCGCCGGCGCGCCGTCGGTCTGCCCGGGCGGGCGGCGTAACAACCATGTTTATGCGTATAATGCCGGCCGGACCAAATTTTTCCAAGGAAATCCAAGCCGGACCAAACAAAACCAAGCAAAACCAAAGAAAAAATGCTTGGATTTGCTTGGATTTTGTTGGATTCCTTCGTCCGAATCGGGACTTTGCAATGGGTTACGGCGGTCCCAAGCCAAAAAAATCGTCAGGGTTAATAAAGGCCGTGTAAATCGTGTGAGACGCGCCCTCGCGCGCCGCGCTGGCGGCTTCCGCCGTCGCAGGCGCCGGTGGACTCAGGATCGTGTGTCGCATGACGATAGGCACCCTAGCACGGTTTTGGTTTATCAGGAAGAAAATGTCGAAAAAAATGATAAACCGCTGATAACGGCTCAATATTTTTTGGCGCCGCAAAGCGGCGATTCCGATCCTCGGGCCGGCGGGCGGCGGTTTTGGCCGGGTGAGGATCGAATGCGCGAACCGGCGTTGGGCCTGGATGGCTCGCCATCTCGGCGCCGCCGGAGGCAGGGCGCATTCCGACGCCAAAGCCGCCGACGCGCGCAAGAACCGCCGCAAGGGCGGGCGGCCGCGCAAGCTCGCGGTCGCGTAGGCAATCAGCGGCGATCGGGTCTTGGAGCCGCGAAAGTGGTCGGGCGAACGCGCGGATGACGGACGTGCGAAGCGCAGGCGACTGAAGGCCTTGTGCGACCGGCGTCCCGACGGTCGCATGGGTCGCGCCTTCCGCCAGCCCCGCTACCGCGTCGTTTCGCGCTTTGACAGGCGGCAAAGCCTAACCTAGGCCCATCGGGTCATGGAACGGACGTGGCTACACGGGCTCTCGCCATCGCGGCCGGCCGCGCAGCGGACCGGGCGCGCCGCCGACTGGGCGATTGTCGCCTTCGGCGCGTTCCTGTTCTGGATCTCGGAGAGCCACCCATCGCTGATGCCGGCCTGGGCGCCGTGGGATTTCTCGCCCCCGATCTATCTGGCGACGGCGCTGACGCTGCTCTGGTTCTTTCGCGGCGTCGCGCTCGCGCCGCCGCGGGAGCGCCCGCCCGTCTGGCGGCGCGCGGTTTTCGTGATCGGGCTCATGGCCACCTACGCGGTGCTGCAGACGCGGTTCGAATATTGGTCGCAGCACATGTTTTTTCTCAACCGCATCCAGCACGTGGTGATGCATCATCTGGGCCCGTTCCTGATCGCGCTGAGCTGGGTCGGCGGCTCGCTCAAGCGCGGCATGCCGCTCTGGGCGCGGCGCCCGGTCGAGAGCCGTTTCGCCGGCGCGACGATCCACGTGCTGCAGCAGCCGTTGCTGGCGGCGTTCCTGTTCGTGGGACTGTTCTATTTCTGGCTGATCCCGGCGGTTCATTTTCGGGCGATGATCGACGCGCGGCTTTACGCGCTGATGAACTGGAGCATGGTTCTGGACGGAATCCTGTTCTGGTGCCTGGTTCTCGACCCGCGGCCGAAGCCGCCGGCGCGCGTGTCCTTCGGCGCGCGGGCCGCCCTCTCGATCGGCGTCATGTTCCCGCAGATCGCGCTTGGCGCGGCGATTGTCTTCTCGTCGAGCGACCTCTATCCCTATTACAATCTCTGCGGCCGGATTTTTCCCTCCATCGGCGCGCTCGCCGATCAGCAGATCGGCGGCCTCGTGATCTGGATTCCTCCCGCGATGATGAGCGTGGTCGGGCTGCTGGCGGTCGTGAACGCGATGAGGCTTTGCGATGAATCGATTCCGGAGACCGACGCGAAAGCGGCCGCCCTCGCCGAGCTTTCCCGCCGCTGGACCGGCCTCTAGATCGGCGCTTTGCGCGCTGGCGCTGGCGTTGTCGGGCCCGGCGGCGCAGGCGGCGGAGCCGGGGCTCATCATAAGCCAGCCGTGGCTGCGCCTCATCATGCCCTCGCGCCCGGCGGCCGGATATTTCATCCTGTCGAACCCGACCGGACGGACGCGCACGCTGGTCGGCGCCGCTTCGCCGGCCTGCGGCTCGCTCATGTTGCATCGCAGCGTCAACGACAACGGCCAGGAGCGGATGGAGATGGTCGAGAGCGTGACGGTGCCCGCCCACGGCGAAGTCAAATTCGCGCCCGGCGGATACCACCTGATGTGCATGTCGCCCACCGCCGCCGCCGCGCCCGGACGGTCGGTTCCCGTCACCTTGCGCTTCAAGGACGGCGGCTCGCTGGCAGCGAGCTTTCCCGTGCGCGGCGCGACCGGCGAGTGAGCGCGGGCTTCAGACGAACCGCAGCAGCCAGGTGAACAGGCCGGGCGGATTGGGGCCCTCGGCCAGACGCCGGAGGTCGGCCGCAACGCCGGCGACGTCGCCCGCCCCCGAGCCGAGCGAGGGGATCAGCAGGCGCGCCGCGCCCGAGCCGTCGAAGACATAGATCGCCGAGCCGTGCGTCACCTCATAGGGGTGCGTCTTGGTCGCGGGCGTCACGGAATAAGCGACCCGATAGCGGCGCGCCAGCGAGGCGATCTCGTCTGAATCGCCACGCAAACCTTCGATCTGCGGCGCGAAATTCTTCACATATTCCGCCAGCACGGGAAGCGTGTCGCGATCGGGGTCGACGGTCACGAACAGCAGGCGCACGCGCTCGGCGTCCGGACCCAGCCGCTTGAGAATTTCGGCGACATTCGCCAGCGTGGTCGGACAGGCGTCCGGACAAAAGGTGTAGCCGAAATAGAGCATGACGATGCGGCCGCGATAATCGGCTTCAGTCACCCGCCGCCCGTCCGACGCCCGCGTCATGGCGAACTCGAGCGGCGGGGAATTGCCCGATATGTCGATGGCGCGCCGATCGTCGCCGCTTCGGCAGCCGCCGATGAGCGCGGCGCCGAGTCCCGCGCCCGTCAGCGCGATCGCGCGTCGCCGAGTCATCGATGCGGCGGGCGGCGGGGCCGGGACGGATTCCTCAAATGGCGGCGGCGAGCGCATGACGAGCTTTCGAATAGCGGAACGGCGTCGCCAGGGCCAGGACCATGATGAAGACCGACACCGCGACGCTGGCGTTCGCGAGAGCGAACATTCCACATCGCTGTCTCGGCGCGATTCTCGGCGCAAGCGCGAAGGCGGGAGCGGGCTGCGGCGGATGGAGGCGACCGTCCGCCGGGTCACCCCCCGAACGGCGGCGACCAGTCGACGAAGGGCGTGAGCGCGATCAGGCCGGCGCGGAACAGACCGGCGCGCCGCTCACGGCTTGTCTGCTTCGAGGCGATGAAGCGCGTCGTCGATCTCCTCGGCGATCTGCCGGCTGCTCAAGCGAGACTCGATGACCATCGAGCTGGCGCCGAACAGCAGCAGCAGCGCGCCGGACATGACCAGCCCCAGCGGCAGCCAGGCCGGGAGGTCGCCAGCGACGCGTTCGAGCGCAATGGACAGGCAAGACGCGACGAAAAAGACGACGGCGAGGAAGAGCGCGGCGATCGCTCGTTCCGCGTGGCGCGCCCGCGCTTCATGCATCTTCAGCCAGTCCCGCAGCCTAGCCGGAGTCGCGCCCAGCGCGTCATGATGGTCTTTGCGCGCCGCGGCGGTCAGCACGCGCGCCCGATCCGTCACCCGGGCCATCCGCACCAGAGCGGAGGCGACCAGCGAGGCGGCGGCAAGGATGAACAGGGCCGGCGTCACCATCGCAGCGATCGTGCCAACCGCGCCCGACGATCCGAGGCCAGCGCCCATGCTTCCGCCTTTCCGCCGCCGCCCGGGGCATGTCATGGCGAGACGCGCCGCTTCAACTCGCCGGGTCGATCGAGGCCGACACCCCCTGCCACCCGCGCTTTCGCGCGGTCCCTCACCCTCGCGTCGCGGGACAGGATGCAGGCGCCGCTCAATAGCGGTAATGCTCGGCCTTGAACGGTCCCGTCTGCGGCACGCCGAGGTAATTCGACTGCTCCGGCGTCATCTTGGTGAGCTTGGCGCCGATCTTGGCCAGATGGAGCGAGGCGACCTTCTCGTCGAGATGCTTGGGCAGGGTGTAGACCTGCTTCTTGTACTGGCCCGGCTTGGTGAAGAGCTCGATCTGGGCCAGCGTCTGGTTGGTGAACGAGGCCGACATCACGAATGACGGGTGGCCGGTCGCGTTGCCGAGGTTGACGAGGCGGCCTTCCGAAAGCAGCAGGATCTTCTTGCCGTCGGGAAACTCGATCTCGTCGACCTGAGGCTTGACGTTGTTCCATTTCAAATTGCGCAGCGCCGACACTTGGATTTCCGAGTCGAAATGGCCGATATTGCACACGATCGCGCGGTCGTGCATTTTTCGCATATGGTCGATGGTGATGACGTCGACGTTGCCGGTGGCGGTGACGAAGATGTCGGCGCGCGGGGCGGCCTCGTCCATGGTCGTGACCTCGTAGCCCTCCATCGCCGCCTGCAGCGCGCAGATCGGGTCGATCTCGGACACCATCACCCGGCAGCCGGCGTTGCGCAGGGATGCCGCCGAGCCCTTGCCGACGTCGCCGAAGCCCGCGACCATCGCGACCTTGCCCGCCATCATTACATCGGTGCCGCGACGGATGCCGTCGACCAGCGACTCGCGGCAGCCGTAGAGGTTGTCGAACTTCGACTTGGTGACGCTGTCGTTGACGTTGATCGCCGGCCACAGGAGCTTGCCGTCCTTGGCCATCAGATAGAGCCGGTGCACGCCGGTCGTCGTCTCCTCGGTGACGCCGCGGATCGAGGCCGCGTTGCGGCCATACCAGCCTGGACGGCTCTTCAGCCGGGCGTGAATCGCTGCGTAGAGCACTTCCTCTTCCTCGTTGGTCGCGGAATCGAGAAACTTCGCGTCGCCCTGCTCGGCGCGGGCGCCCAGATGGATCAGGAGCGTCGCGTCGCCGCCGTCGTCGAGGATCAAGTTGGGCGAGCCGCCGTCCGCCCAGTCGAAAATGCGGTGAGTATAGTCCCAATAGTCCTTGAGACTCTCGCCCTTGATCGCGAACACCGGGGTCCCGGTCGCTGCGATCGCGGCGGCGGCGTGGTCCTGGGTCGAATAAATGTTGCAGGAGGCCCAGCGCACGTCGGCGCCGAGCGCCTTTAGGGTTTCGATCAGGACCGCGGTCTGGATCGTCATGTGCAGCGAGCCGGCGATGCGGGCGCCCTTGAGCGGCTGCCGGGCGGCATATTCGGCGCGGGTCGCCATCAGGCCCGGCATTTCGGTCTCGGCGATGGCGATCTCCTTGCGCCCGTAAGCGGCAAGGCCGATATCGGCGACGGCGTGGTCGGCGGCTTTGGTCATGGCGTCATGAATTCCCGTTGTTGCGGGCGTTCCTTATCAGCGCATAGCGCATTACGCAATAAACATATAAGCAAGTCTTTATATCATTTTGAAGCGGCGGCCCAAGGTTTTCCCCCGCGTGTTTAACCAATTCAACCTATTGATTTTTAATGGTAATTAAGCCACTAACGCAACGGCGCGCCGGCCCGACGCCCAAGTTCTCAGACAATGGTTCACGTTGCAGCAAGTTCCCCCTATGCTACGACAGCGGCGGTAGAAGCAAAAAGCGAGCCGCGGCGTGACGCGCCGTCCGGCGGGCGGCTGGGGAAGAGTGAATTCGGAATGGCGCTTTCGGCCAAATTGACGATGCGGCAGAGCCAGACGATGGTTCTGACGCCGCAACTGCTGCAGGCGATCAAGCTGCTGCAGATGCCGAATGTCGAACTCAGCGCCTTCATCGAGAGTGAACTGGCGAGCAATCCGCTGCTGGAGCGGGCGGAGGACAGCGAGCGCGCGAGTCTCGACCGGCTCGAGGCTGAGCCTGCGGTCGCCGAACCGGGGGCGGACGCCGAACCCGGCGACTGGGCGTCCGAGGCGTTGGAGACCGACCCCGCCGGGCTCGCCGCCAGTCTCGGAACCGAGATCGAGAACGCCTTCGACGGCGAACGTCAGCCGCCCGGAGCCTCGGCCACGCCGGCCGATGGCCTGTCCGCGAGCTCGTGGTCCGGCGTCGGCGGCGGGTTCGATCCCGCGGACGCGCCGGACCTCGAAGCCTATGTCAGCGAGACCCTGTCGCTTCGCGATCATCTCCAACGCCAGGCGGCGATCCTCCTCGCCGACCCGTCCGAGCGGCTGATCGGCGCCGCGCTGATCGACGGGCTGGACGAGGCCGGCTATTTTGTCGGCTCCACGGCGGAAATCGCCGAGCGGCTCGGGACCGGCGTCGAAGCAGTCGAAGCGGTGCTTGTGCGCATGCGGGCCCTCGAGCCGACAGGCGTGTTCGCGCGCAATCTCGCCGAGTGCCTGGGCCTGCAGTTGCGCGAGCGCGACCGTTTCGATCCGGCGATGCAGGCCTTGATCGAGAACCTGCCCGCGCTCGCCAGGCGGGACTATCCGCTGCTGCGCCGTCTGTGCGGCGTCGACGACGACGATCTGAGCGACATGATCGGCGAGATCAGGCGTCTCGAGCCCAAGCCGGGCCGCGCGTTCGGCGATCCGCCGGGCGCGCCGGCGATTCCCGACGTCTACGTGATCGCGGCGCCCGACCGGGTCTGGCGGGTCGAGCTCAACAGTCAGGCGCTCCCGCGGGTGCTGGTCAACGACGTTTACGCTGCCGAGATCCGCCGCGGCGCAAAACGCGAAGAGGACAGGCAATATATCTCCGCCCAGCTCCAGTCGGCCAATTGGCTGACCAAGAGCCTGGAGCAGCGCGCGCGCACCATCCTCAACGTCGCGACCGAGATCGTGCGGCGGCAGGATTCCTTCCTCGTCGACGGCGTGAGGGGCTTGAAGCCGCTCAATCTGAAAATGGTCGGCGAGGCGATCGGCGTGCATGAATTCGACGGTCTCGCGCGCCACTGCGCACAAGTACATCCAGACCCCTCGCGGCTTGTTCGAAATGAAATATTTCTTCACCGCGGCGATCGCCTCCACCGAGGCGGGCCAGTCCCACTCGGCCGAGGCCGTGCGCCAGCGCATCCGTCAGATGATCGCCGAGGAGGACCCTGCCGACGTGCTTTCGGACGACGTCATCGTCGAACGGTTGCGCGAGGCCGACATCATCGTCGCGAGGCGCACCGTCGCCAAATACCGGGACAGCCTGAGAATTCCCTCCTCGGTCGAAAGACGTAAATTGAAGATGTCGCCCGTTCGCGCCGCCCGTGCGCGCAACGATTCCCTGGCGGTTGAGGTATGAAATCCCTTTCTACTGTCGAATGAATAACTTATCGCGCCGATTGACATTCACGCGACGCGCTCTTAACGCTGTTGGGGGAGCCGGTTGCTTAGAGTCGTCCCAAGCGAAGCGGGCAGGGACAGGCAAGTGCGCGCCGGCGCGGCGCAAGTTGCGACGACCGGGTCACATCGTCGTTGGAAGGGTAGGGCCGACATCGATGACGTTGAGAGTATCCGGAAAGAACCTCGATATCGGGGAATCTTTGCGTCAGCATGTGCTGGAAAAAGTGCAGGCGATGGTCGCCCATTATTTCAACGGCTCGGTCGGCGGTCACGTGGTGATCGCCCGCGAGGGCTCGGGATTTCGTTCGGACTGCACATTGCGGCTCAGCTCCGGCGTCAGCCTGCACGCGGAGGGCCGGGCGCACGAGCCCTATCCCTGCTTCGAACAGGCGGCCGGCAAAATCGAAGGGCGGCTACGCCGGTACAAGAACCGTCTCAAGGGCCACGCGGGCGTCCCGGCAAGAGACGGTCTCGCCAAGGTCGATAACTATGTGGTCGAGACGCCGCACGGGGACGAAGAACCCGCGGAGGGGTTCAATCCGGTCGTCGTGGCGGAGGGGACGGAAGCCCTGAAATCCCTTTCGGTCGCCTCCGCCGTCGCCGAACTCGATCTGTCGGACGTCCCCGTCGTCGTTTTCGAACACGCGGGCAGCGGGCGGGTGAACATCGTCTATAGACGCCGCGACGGAGCGATCGGGTGGCTCGATCCGCGTTAGAATCATGAGTACGGCCCCCACCATCTATTATCGCACATTCGGGACGACAATGTCTTTCTCCCAACTGATCAAACCGGACGGCGTGCTTCCGGCCTTGCGGGTCAACGGCAAGAAACAGGCGTTGCAGGAGATAAGCGACCGGGCGGCCCTGGTCTCTGGCCTGCCTGCCCGCGAGATCTTCGATGCGCTGTTGCAGCGCGAGCGGCTTGGCTCGACCGGGGTCGGCGACGGCGTCGCGATCCCGCATGGCAAGCTCGCAAAATGCGAGCAGATCTTCGGCGTCTTCGCCCGCCTCGATCGCCCGATTGATTTCGAGGCCCCCGACGGCCTGCCGGTCGACCTCGTATTTGCGTTGATCGCCCCTGAATCCGCCGGCGCCGACCACCTCAAGGCGCTGGCGATGAGCGCGCGTCTGCTGCGCAACGGCGCCACCGCCGCGCAATTGCGCGCGACCCGCGATCCGACGGCGCTCTATGCGCTGCTGACGATGGGAGCGACGTCAAACGCCGCCTGACATAGCCGGAGATTCGAGTCCCGTGAAAGCGCGCGTCACCGTCACGCTCAAGGCCAGCGTGCTCGATCCGCAGGGCAAGGCGATCGAGGGGGCGTTGCGCTCGTTGTCCATCGACGGCCTCAAAAGCGTCCGCCAGGGCAAAGTCTTCGACATCGAGATCGACGGTGAGGATCGCGACGGGGCGCGCAGGCGTCTCGGCGAGGCCTGCGAGCGGCTGCTCGCCAACACCATCGTCGAGAATTACGCAATCGAGATTGCCTGAGGGCCGATGCGCGCCGCGGTCATTCTCTTTCCTGGGATCAATCGCGAGGGGGACGCGGCGCGAGCCCTGCGCCGGGCGAGCGGCCGCGCGCCGGCGGTCGTCTGGCACGCCGAGGATGAACTGCCGCCCGGGACCGACCTCGTCGTGCTGCCCGGCGGTTTCTCTTACGGCGATTACCTGCGCTGCGGAGCGATAGCGGCGCGAGCGCCGATCATGCGGGCGGTTCGCGACCATGCCGCGCGCGGGGGGCTGACGCTCGGAATTTGCAATGGCTTCCAGATTCTGTGCGAGGCCGGTCTGCTGCCGGGCGTGCTGATGCGCAACGCCAACCTGCGCTTCGTCTGCAAGATGCAGCATTTGCGGGTCGAGAACGCCGCAACCCCGTTCACCCGCGCTTACGCTCGCGGGCAGGTGGTCAAGTTCGCGATCGCTCACGGGGAAGGCAATTTCGTCGCCGATGACGAGACCCTGCGCGCAATCGAGGCGCGGGACCAGGTTGCGCTGCGCTATTGCGACGCCGATGGCCGGGTCGACGAAGCCTCAAATCCGAACGGCTCCGAGAACGGCGTCGCCGGCGTCTTCAACGACCGGTTCAACGTTCTCGGAATCATGCCGCATCCGGAGAACCTGATCGATCCGCTGGTCGGCGGCGTCGACGGCCGGGCGCTGTTCGAGGCCCTTGCCGCTGCGTAAGGGCTCCCGCAGCCCCCCACTAATCCCCGACGATCGCGCAAAAAAACCGAGGCTGTCGGGATTTTGTCATACTTCAGGTAAGGAAATCCGCTATCATCGCGATGTGATAGGATAATTCGACATCATGAGTGATTCGCTCGAAAGACTCTTTGCCGCGGTTCTGGAGGCGCGCGACCGCAACCCTTCGGACTCGCGCACGTCCAGGCTGTTCCGGGACGGCGTGCAGAAGATGGCCAAGAAGCTGGTCGAGGAGGCGATCGAGGTCGGCCTCGACGCGGTGCAGATGAACCGTGAATCGGTGGTCCTCGAGAGCGCGGACATGCTCTACCATCTCGCGGTCGTCTGGGCGGAATGCGGCGTGTCGCCGGCCGAAGTGATGGGCGAGATCGACCGGCGCGAGCGAGTCTATGGGATCGCGGAAAAGTTGCCCAAGCAGGCCGGGGCCGCGCAGTTGCGGCGGTTGACGCCATTCTCCGGCCGCCGCAAGGCCGCCTCCTGATCGGGGTTGTCGTGAAGACGGCGCCCGCGCCGAATCGCCCTCTCACAGCACGACCGGGTTTTGTCCTCCGTCCATCGAGATGGTGACGCCGGTGACATAGCCCGCTTTGCGCGAGCAGAGGAAGACGACGACCGCGGCGATCTCCTCCGGCGAGGCCATCCGGCCGATCGGAATGCGCTCGACGCCGCGCCGCCGCGCCTCGGCCGCCGAGATATTGGCGCGCAGCGCCTCCGCCGCCATGCCCTCCGCGACCCGCCCGGTGTCCGTCAGGCCGGGACTGACGCCGACGACCCTGACGCCTGAGCTGGCGTAGGCCGCGCCGAGCCCGGCGGTCGCGAGCATCAGGGCGGCGTTCGCCGACCCGCCCGCCAGATGGGTGGGCGAGGCGACCTTGCCTCCGGCGCCGATGATGCTGACGATCACGCCGGCGCCCCGCCGGGCCATCCGCTTCACCATCGGATCGATGGCGTTGATGTAGGAAAAGAACTTGGCGTCGAACGCCTCTCGCCAAGCCGCGGGGCTCAATCTTTCCGGTGGCGTGCGCCGGGCCGCGCCGGACGAGTTGACCAGAACATCGACCGGACCGAGGCGAGCCTCGACCCAGTCGATCATCTCGGCCGCGGCGGCCGGATCGGCGAGATCGGCGGCGACGCCAATCGCGCCCGCGAGACCGGCCAGCGCCCGGTCGACGTTCTCCCTTGATCGCGACGCGATGGCGATCCGGGCCCCCTCGGCGGCGAAAGCCTGGGCGCAGGCGAGGCCGATCCCCTTCGAGCCGCCGGTGACGAGGACTGTTTTTCCTTCGAGATCCAGCTCCATCGCCTCGCCTCGCGCCGTCGCCGCCGAGAGCCGCCCTATGCCAGATGCTTGCGCAAATAGGCGGTCGCGCGGCCCCAGGCGAGTTCCGCAGCCTGGCGATCGTGGATCGCCATCCGCTGCTCGTTGACGAAGGCGTGATGGGCGTCATAGCGGAAGAACTCGCAGTCCTTTCCGGCCGCCTTCAGCGCCTTCTCGAAGTCGTCCACGACCTTGGGCGTGACGAAGTCGTCATGGCTGGCGAAATGGCCCTGCAGCGGGATTTTGAGGTCCGATGGCTTGACCGCCTGCTCGGGCGGAAGTCCATAGAACGAGACGGCGGCCGCAAGCTCGGGAATTCGCGCCGCGCCGATGACCGCGACCGCTCCGCCCATGCAAAAGCCGGCGATGCCGACTTTGGCGCCGTTGCGCCTGAGGTACTGGACGGCCCCGCGCACGGTCTGCTCGGTCGCGTCGATGAAGTTCAGCGACGACATCTCCTTCGCCGCGGCTTCCGAGTCGTGATAGGGCACGACCACGCCCTTGAAGAGATCGGGCGCGAGCGCGTCGAAGCCGGCGAGCGCGAAGCGGTCGCACATCGCCTTGATCTGCTGCGAAAGACCCCACCATTCCTGGATGACGACGAGCCCCGGCGCGTCGCCGCGCGCCGCGTTGGCCAGGTAACCGCCGGCCTCGCCGCCGTCCGGACGTTTGAATGTGATGTCGGCGCCCATTCGCTCCTCCTTTGTCTTCTCTCCCGCGACCGGACCATGCGGCCCTCCGGCCGCCGGCAAAACGCAGCCGAGGCGTCAGCCGAGCTTTGATCCGTTGGTCATCAGCATGACCGAATAGAGCGACGTCGTGCCGCAAATGAACAGCCGATTCAGCTTGGCGCCGCCGAATGTCACGTTGGCGACGATTTCGGGGATCAGGATCTTGCCGATCAGGGTTCCATCGGGGTCGTAACAGTGAACGCCTTCATGCTCCGTGCTGGTCCACACCCGCCCGTCCCGGTCGACGCGAAACCCGTCGAACAGGCCCGCGGTCGATTCGGCGAAGATTTCGCCGCCCTTGAGGCTCTTGCCGTTTTGCGACACGGCGAAGCGCCGGATGTGCTGGGGTCCGTTCTCCCGGTGGGTCGCGCCGGTGTCGGCGACATAGAGGAACCTCTCGTCGGGCGAAAACGCCAGGCCGTTGGGGCGAACCATGTCGTCGATCACGCGCGCGACCTCGCCGCTTTTCGGATCGATCCGGTAGACGTGGCAGCCGTCGATCTCCTGCGGCGCCCGGTCGCCCTCGTTGTCGGAGCCGATGCCGTAGGCGGGATCGGTGAACCAGATCGAGTCATCCGATTTGACGACGACGTCGTTCGGCGAATTGAGGCGCTTGCCCTTCCATTTGTCGGCGAGAACGGCGATCGACCCGTCGAATTCGGTCCGGGTCACCCGGCGGGTCAGATGTTCGCAGGTGACGAGCCGGCCGGAATTGTCGACCGTGTTGCCGTTCGAGTTGTTGGAGGGCTGGCGAAACACCGAGACTTCGCCCGACGGCTCAATAAAGCGCAGCATGCGGTTGTTGGGGATGTCGGACCAGACGAGATAGCGGCCGGCGGCGAACCAGGCCGGGCCCTCCGACCAGCGGGCGCCGGTCCACAGCCGTTCGACCCGCACATAGCCGGCGAAAAGCGGCTTGAAGCGCTTGTCGAGAACGACGAGCTCGGTCCCTTCCACCTGGCCGTAGAACATCGCTCGCGCCTCCCTCCAGTTCCGTTGACTCCTAAGGTTGGCTCAGCCAGCCGGCAACCGCAAGAGACCGAAGCGCGGAAGCTTGCGGTCAGCGCCCGCATCAACCACACTCGTGCCTCATGAACGACTCGCCTGAGCGGAATGGCCGCTCGCGCCTGGTCGCGGTATTGGGGCCGACCAACACCGGCAAGACCCACCTGGCGGTGGAGCGCATGCTGGGCCACGCCTCGGGCATGATCGGCCTGCCGCTGCGGCTGCTGGCGCGCGAAATCTACGATCGCGTGGTCAAGTCGCGCGGGCTGGCCCGGGTCGCGCTCATCACCGGCGAAGAAAAGATCGTCCCCGCCAATCCGCAGTATTTCGTGTGCACGGTCGAGGCGATGCCGCTCGACCGCAAGGTCGAATTCCTGGCGGTCGACGAAATCCAGCTCTGCGCCGATCCCGAGCGCGGCCACGTGTTCACCCACCGGCTGCTGAACGCCCGTGGGCGCGCGGAGACCATGCTGATGGGCGCCGCGACCGTCGCTCCGTTGATCCGGCGTCTTGCCCCCGATGCCGAGATCCAGTTCCGGGAACGCTTCTCCCGGCTGACCTATGCAGGCTCGAGGAAACTCGCCCGGCTGCCGCGGCGCAGCGCGATCGTCGCCTTCTCGGCCGACGCGGTCTACGCCATCGCCGAGTTGATCCGCCGGCAGCGCGGCGGCGCGGCGGTGGTGATGGGTTCGCTCTCCCCCCGCACCCGCAACGCGCAAGTCGAGCTGTTCCAGTCCGGCGAGGTCGATTTCCTGGTCGCCACCGACGCCATCGGCATGGGCCTCAACATGGACGTCGACCATGTCGCCTTCGCGGGCCTGCGCAAATTCGACGGACGGCGGACCCGCGGGCTCTTGTCCCAGGAGATCGGCCAGATCGCCGGGCGGGCGGGGCGATACCGCAAGGACGGCGCGTTCGGCGTCGCCGGCGAGGCTCCTGAGCTCGATCCCGACCTCGTCGCCGCGGTCGAGGGCCACGTCTTCCCGGCGGTTCTCGCCGCCGAGTGGCGCAACGCCCGGCTCGATTTCCAGTCGCTGCAGGGGCTGATGCGCTCGCTCGCCGCGCCGCCGACCGCGCCGGGATTGAGACTGTCCGAGGAGAGCCAGGACGAAACGACTTTGCGCCAGCTTTCGAGCGAGGAAGTCGTGGTTCGGCGCTGCCGCGACCGCGCCAATCTGATGCGGCTGTGGGAAGCCTGCCAGACGCCGGACTTCCGCAAGACCACGCAGGACGAGCACGCCCGCCTGATCGGCGCCCTGTTCGAACATCTGACCCAAGCGAACCGCCGGGTGCCGGAGGACTGGATGCAGGGCCAGTTCTCCGCCCTCGACCACGACCACGGCGACATCGACGCGCTGTCGGCGCGCCTCGCCCGGGTGAGGACGCTGGCCTATATCGCCAATCGCGCCGACTGGCTCGCTGATCCGCCCGCCTGGCAGGCCCGCGCGCGCGATCTCGAGGACCGGCTCTCCGACACGCTTCATCAATCGCTGATGCAACGCTTCGTCGACCGGCGCACCAGCGTCCTTCTTCGGACATTGAGCCAGGGCGGCCGCCCCGTCCTCGGCGGGATCGGGGCCGACGGAGCGGTGACGGTCGAGGGGCACGTGGTCGGCAGGCTCTCCGGCGTCGATTTCGAGCCGGAGCGCGGCGCTTCGGCGCTGGAAAATCGGGCGCTGCGGACGGCGGTCGAACGCGCGGTGGCGCCGGAAATCGCCCGCCGGTTCGGCGAACTCGCGAGCGAGGAGGACGACGCCTTCGCGCTTCGGCCCGGCGGTCTCGTGGACTGGCGCGGGCAGGCGGCGGGCGAAATTACCGGCGGCGGGCCGTTTGCGCCGCGGGTGCGCATCTTCAGCGAATTCGGCGCCGAGGCCGCGCGCGAGCGGGCCGCGAGGCGGCTGGAAGCGTTCGTCGCGGCGGAAGCGAACCGCCGGCTCAGGCCCTTGAAGCAGCTGAGCGACGCGATCGCCGACGGGCGGCTCCGGGGGCTCGCGCGCGGCGTCGCCTACCAGATCGTCGAGCGGTTTGGCGTCCTCGACCGCGGCCAAGCGGACGAACACATTCGCGCGCTGAGCCGGCAGGAACGGCGGAGCCTGAAGAGCCTCGGGGTGCGCTTCGGCGCCTTTTCGCTCTACCTGCCGGCCCTGCTGACGCCAGAGGCGCTGGCGATCGGCGCAATGTTCGCGGAGCTCGCCGCGCCGCGCTGGCGGCCCGCCGCCGACCGCCTCAGCGTTCTGCCGCATCCGACGCCGCGGCCCGAGGCCTTGAGCCTGCGGGGCTTGCGCGCCGTCGCGGGGCTGGCCCTGCCGGTCCTGGCGCTGGAACGGCTCGACGCGCTGTCGCGCGCGGCGCCTCAGCGCTCAGGCGCGGTCGAACTGACGGCGGAGTTCGCCTCCGCTCTCGGCTGGACGCTGGCCCAGGCCGAGCAAATCCTGCGCGGGCTCGGGTTTCAGCGCCTGCGCAAGGGCGATTCCTCGGCGGCGAGCCTGTGGCGCCGCCGCTCGATGCCGATGCGAGCGCCGCCGCGCGCCGCCGCCGCGCCGCCCGTCGTCGCGGAACCGCGCGCCGCGCCTTCGACCGTTCCCCCCGGCGCGCCCGGCGCCGGCGGCCGCGCCGCCGCGCGGCGACGGGAGGGACTTCGCCTTGAGCGAGACGCTGGAGGCGCTTCAGGCGACCGAGACCTGCCGCGTCGACGTCTGGCTGTGGCGGGCGCGTTTCTTCAGGACCCGAAGCCTCGCCGCCCGCATCGTCGAAGAGGGCGGCGTTCGCCTCACGCGCGGCGGCGCGCGGACCCCGCTCGACAAGCCGAGCCGCGAAGTGCGCCGCGGCGACATTCTTGCCTTCGCGCAAGGGCCGCGATGGCTGGCGGTGAGAGTCGAGGCGCTGGGCGCGCGGCGCGGCCCGGCGCCGGAGGCAAGGGCGCTGTATAGTCCCATGGATGAGCCGGCGGGCGAGCGCGCGTCGCGCGCGCCGGGATAGAATCTGACGCTTGGTTCCTAACCCATATTCGGCCGGGGCGGACCCGCGGTCATTCGTCGCCTGCGACTGAAGGTCGCGAATGACGCGAGCGGCCGTTGCGGGCCCGGTGAACCTGATCTGAGTCCAGGCGGCTTTTTCTGTCCCTTTCTCGTCCCCCGATCCGTTCTTTAAGCTCCGCGCGGGGTTGGCGCCATTTTTCAGTCGCGGATTGCGTCTTTTCAATCGCTTGCGGCGCCATTTGGCGCCGATTCGTCGACCGCAGGGCCGCGCGAGGCCCGTGAGCTGCGCTTCGCCCCGGGAATCATCCCCTAAAGACTAAGGACCGGGAGCCGGTCTCGGCTTTTCTTTAAGACGTCTCGACATGGACGCCCGCTCGGAACCGATTCCGGTTCGAGATGCGAACGTTCGCTCAAGCGTCGCTGGCGCGAGTAGGTTTGTCACCCGCGCCACGAATATTCATGAATTTGGAGAGGAGATCGAACCAAAATGGCGCACCCAAGGAAACCGCCAGACCGGTCATGAGCCAACCGAAGAGGCGAAGGGGCCACGACAAAAGCGGTTTGGAGAGCATCGTTGAATCCCAGCCGATCGGCAACGGCTTCAATGTCGCATTCGCGTTGTCGTAAGTCTCCCTCAAGTCCTTAAATGGGTCGACATTATTCTTCTGGTCCGCATTCTCATTCTGGTCAGGCCCAGGCTCAACCGTGGCTTGGTGTTGAGCTTGCGCGCCTCGATTCTTTAGTTGATTCTCCGCGGCGAGAACCATCGCATCTCGCAGCTTCGGATCCTGCCACAGTGCTTGGGTGACAGAGATCGAATCGGCGTTGAGCAAAGCAGCGATGAAAATACCGACGCCAATCGATATATATTTCAGATCGCGCTTGTACAGTCCGCTAACCCGATCCATTGCCGAGTTCGAACCAATCGGCAAGGCCGCCACGAAGTTTCTCCATATCGCCGTTCGCCACGGAAATCTGGGCGAGAAGAATGTCGCGAATATTAGAATCGGGCAGCTTTTGAACCGATTGAAGCACCTCGGCGAATACTGGCAAGGGTTTCGATGTATCCAAACTATTGATCAGCGCCAGGGCGAAATTCGGACTTGAGATATATGACGGGTGCTGACCGATGGCGTCTTGCACGCTTGATATGACTCCTGAAATCGTAGAAGGCTTTTTTCAGGCTCTCATTGTCGAGAATCAATTCCATCGCCTTGACCAAATACTTCGGCCTGAGCTTGATCACCGTCGCAAACATTTCATTGACTGCGGTCGCGACCAGGCTAATCATCAAATACATCAAAGTGAGGCCGATCGCCACGTCAAGGATGGTTCCGCTCGAGATGTCGAACATTTTTTCCTCCGGCTTGTTTCGAGGCCAGATTTCTAGAGTTCTATGATTAAACTTCGTTCAGCTCTGAATATATTTCGGCCGCTAATCAAAATATCTTACAGATTCTACGTGATTTGCCTCCGCCTCGGAACATCATTGGGGAAGTCCCAGTCGCCAAAATCGGCGGCGGGCTAGCGTTGTGCAGGACTCGGCGTCACCGCGGCCACGTAGGTTGAAGGCGGGGCTGAGGCGGTTGTCAAGGCTGATGAAGACCGCTTTCCGTTTGAAGGCGTGAGCGCCCCATTTTCAAAGCGAACCTTGACACCGCAGCGGAGACGTAGGCGGACCGTGGAGACAACCTGCTTTGTGCGAAGCCTTGCTCCGTTGTGGTCGTCCAAATAAACGAGTCGAAATTTTGCCGCTCTTTTGGCTTGCGTTTTCGGGAAGATTAACATAAAATTAAACTTAGAGGTGGCGAAAAGAGCTCCGTCTACAGATGGCACTGAATAATATTTAAGAATTAGCGCCTAGATGCGGAATTATCGTAGAGATTCTAGCGGTAACGTTGTGGGTGAGCAAAGTAATTATACCAGAAGTTCGTTTTAATTATTTGTTTTTTGGGGAGGGGTCACGGTGCGATGCTTGAACAGTGGCAAAATGTCCGCAGCGCGATGTTTACTTGACCGACAATTTGCTGTTCCGAAAAAATGGTTGTTTTTACTAGTTGTCGCTGCAACAGCGAGTGGGTGTGCATCACATCAGATTGGCCCGAATCGGCCAGTTTCTATTGACGGTGACTTGGCGTTTGTTTCGCCTCTAGCGTATCCGAACTTGAATGACTTTGTGACGCTCTCGCCGCGCGCTCAGGCCGAGGCTCGGAATCAGATTGTGACTGCCAGAATGTATGTTGCTGATATGGAATATCACACTTACGAGTCCAGCCTGACCAGGGAAATGCAGGACGAAGGTTTACTTGCGACTGCAACAAGCCTCGGTCTAACGACTTCCGCGACGCTCGTCGGCGCCGCCCCTACCAAGACCATACTCTCTGGCGTCGCTACAGGAGTTACTGGTCTTGACAAGGCTTATAACGAAAAGGAGTTGTTAAGCAACGCCGTCCAAGCGCTGCAAACTCAAATGCGGGCCGATCGCCAAAGACAAGCGGCGGTGATATACGCCAAAATGTTCAAGGATTCCGGCAGTAACGCCAAAACACCGACCCCGATCAGCGAGTACACGCTGCCGATGGCCTTGTCTGATTCGGAAGCGTATTATCAAGCCGGCACCGTGGCCTCTGCTTTGGTCGGCCTTTCCAGGACAGTCGCCAACGCTGAGACGAACGCCGATCAGGCGAAGTCCGAGGCGGGACCAAATCCAACCGCGGTCGGAAACGTCAATAGAACGGCTGCGCCAATGGCGCCGACAACGGCCCGGGTAGTAACTATCCGAAGTCCAACGAGACCGATACCGATTGTTGAGCAACCATCACTCCCGCACGACCCTAACGCTGTCACCCAAACTGAGCTGGGGCTGTCGCCAACTCAGATCGAAAAGTGGCAAAAAGCCCTTTGTGTGGAACCGGCAGACAGGAGTCTGGGACCGATCCACTCGAAAACACGGACAGCTATCCGCGACTACCTAATATCCAAGAAAGCGATTAACGATTCTGACATGTCCGACTCGTCTTTTGAAGTAGGTGAAAGACAGAAAGTCCTCTTGAATATCCTCGCCAAACATCCAATGAATTGTGCGCCAAAGGAAATTAAGTAAGCAAATTGGTCAAGCATAATTAGGGGATAACAAACATGGCAATCGACAAATCAGAATTCGCTGAAGAGTGCGTCGACGCGTCTATGTACTGCGGTGTGTTTTCTTATTTGCACTATATCATAGCGGTTGCTCAACTCCGGTCACAAATTTCTGATATGGACAATGGGGACGAAATAGGACCGTTCCGGTTGCTTCAGAAAGATTGGGATGCCTACCGAAGCGACGCTGATTTTCAGTTCAATTTTCTATCAAGCGACATAAATATTTGGGAGATGCAATGCCATGTATTTGCCTTAATGGTGTATCGAGCACAGCAGAGATTGTTCAATGCAAACAATAGAAACCCGTCTGCGGTCGAGCTTTACCAGGAGCAATGGCCACCGACCTCACCGGCGACGCTCGTCGGCGACTTAGCAAAAGCCCTGGCAGATACGCAGGCGCTCCTCCTTCCTGCCGCAAAGGCCTTCTTCGGGCAATCTATTCCAGTCGAAGCCGCGCCGGATCCTAATATTCCGCCCAAATCCTCGGCTGACGGAAAAATCAATTTCAGGAAAGTTCCAAATGGAAGTTTGGGCAATCAAATTGCTCATCAGATATTGGACAGCTTCGAGAGAGCCGGTTTCGGCTTCGATCAGCAAGTCGCCGCCTTGGCCAACGCCATAGCAGAGTCGAATTTAGATCCGACGGCCCACGCCGCACGTGGCGAAGATAGCTTTGGGTTGTTCCAGCTTAATCGAAGAGGTGGCCTGGGCGCGGGTCATAGCCCAGAAGAGCTCACGGACCCGGCCACTAATATAGCAATTATTATCAACGCTGCGAAAAACTCCAAGGGTTTCGTTCGAGCTGCCTCAGTGGAGGATGCGGTGGCAGCGTTCGTAAAGGATGTTGAACGACCAAGCGACATACCTGGCCAGACCAGGGTGCGTATAGGCGTTGCCAATAGAATTCTCGCGTAAGGGCCCAACACGTTCTATATTTTGCAAATGGTGATCTAGCTTCAAAGCGCGGAGAGCGGGGGTTGGCGCCGATGCACCATCTTTAGTGCTACGGCGCGCGCTTCGCTCACGCGCCGCCGCATGTATGCTGTGCGTCGGGGAGCAGCCACGAGCCGAGGGTTCGAAGATTCGTTGCGGAATACATGCGACCGCGGTTGTCGCCGGGCGGGCAGTTTGTCGGAATGGACGCCAGGCAGAGGAGCACCTTATCCCCAACACGGGAGTCGGCGAGCGCCGGCACGAAGCTGTAGGAAACCTGGTAGCCTTGGTCTGCGTAGTTCACCGCGCTTCCGGAATCATCGAGTTCGCTTTCAGGCTTCTTGAGATCACCGCCAAATCGCGTCGAGATCTTGCTGATTTTCGTAATTGTGCATTGACCGACGCGTGGCGGGAGCCCCGTCGCGCGCAATCCGGCGCGGGCATTGAAAATCTCGTAACGATATGCACCGACCCAGGAAGGAACATGTACGCTCGACCCGAGTTCGGCATACTCCCCAATCGCCTCGACCTGTTGATCTAGAATACAAAGTGGATTTGCTCCACACGCGCGCCGCGCGGCAAGCAACTCGATCGCGATCTTCCGCGCTTCCTGTTTGAATTTATGACTGGCCTGAGCAAATGCGATTGACATCGCCTGATCGAGTTCGGCGAGTCGTCTGTGCCCGCAAATCGCACGCTCGTCCGGCGTCGACGCCTTCGCGCAGTCGAAACTCGGACCATCGGTCCGCGCGGCGGCGAAGCCGACATTTGCGACCATCGCAAGGAGGCAAGTTGCGCCAACGCTTATTGTCCGCATCCCATAACTCTTCCCCCGCCGCGCTTTTGCGCGATGGATTCCGCGGCCGAGGGAAGGTCCATGGCAATTTGAACGGGCGGCCTCTTGTTTGGCCGCTCGTCGATTGGGCCTTCTTCCCCTACTTCTTCTGCCCCTTCACATAAGCGATATAGCCCGCCACGTCGCCCGCAGGCACGGCGTAGGCGTCGCCGAGGGCTTTCTCGACCGCCGCCATGTAGGTCTTCGCCCAGCCCGGAAACGAATAGTCGATCGCATTGAGGAATTCGAGGCTCGCCGATAGCCGAATGTCGGCGATCGAGGGATGATCGCCGCCGATGAAGGTCTTGCCGTCGAGATAGAACTTTCGGAACACTTCCAGCGTCTCGCCGACCGCCGCGACTGCAGCCTTTTGCGCCTTCTCCTTCTCCGCGGCGTCGGCGTCGCTGGCGCCGACCTCGCCCGCATATTGCGGAAATCCGAGCGCCGGATAGGTCGCGCGGATGATGTAGGGATAGAGCGTGCCGACGACATAGAACATCGCGCTGTCGACCATCGCCCGTTTCGCTGGGTCGGTCGGATAGAACGCATCGAGATGATGCTTGTTGCAGAGATACTGCATGATCGCGCAGCTCTCCCACACCACGCCCTTCGGCAGGTCGGCGGCCTCCATCATCGGCGTCAGGTGGGAAGGGTTCCGCGCTGAAAACTCTTCCGACCTAGTCTTGCCGTAGACGTCGTCTTCGGTGAAGTCGAGCTTGGCCGCGCGAATGAACACGCGCACGGTCATGTTGTTGACGCTCGGCTTGATCACATGCAGCTTGATCGCAGACATGGGGCTTCCTCCTATTTGCTTTCGATGAGCTCAGGCGCGTGGCTGCGCCGGTATGGGTCCTTGGGCGAGCGGTCCGCCGACAGGCTCTTGGTCGCCGACTTGACGAGACCTTCGATCGCGTCGGCCAGATGAACCTCGCCGATCGCGCGGTCGCCGCGTGAAACGCGCAGCTGATGCGCCGCGAACAGCACCTCGCCGCGAGTGAAGCCCTCCGGCGGGTCGAATTTCCAGCACGACAGCTCGATCAGCAGGCCGAGCGGATCCTCGAAATAGATCGCGTCGAAGATCATCCGGTCGCGCACGCCCGTGTGCTTGATCCCGCGCGCATCGAGCCGCTCGACCGCCTGCATGAAGACGGCGCGCGAGACGTTGAACGCCATGTGGTGCACGCAGCCGATGTCGGTCGGGGTGCGGCGCTGCACCGGCTTTCGGTCCTCTCGGGTGAACACCGTGATCAGGCGTCCGTCGCCCGGATCAAAGTAGATGTGGCTCTCGCCCGCGTTGTCGAGATTGGGCTGCTCGAAAATGAACGGCATGCCGAGCACGCCCTCCCAGAAGTCGATCGAGGTCTGGCGGTCGGCGCCGACCAGCGTGACGTGATGTAGGCCCTGGGTCTGAAGCTTTTGCATCGCCATCTCCTCCTCACGCCCCGTCAGCTCTTTGGACCAGCTTGGACTTGTACTCGCTGCGCGGCAACCCGCCAGCCGGAATAAGCTTGATTTCGGTCGTCACCACGAGCTTGTCGCGCAGCCGCGAGCGAATGCGCTCGGCGAGGCCTTCGACGTCCGCGCCCGGCGCGACTTCGACCATCACCGGCAACGGCGGCTCCTGCCGGACGCCCTCCGCGCGCGGCTGGATCATGATGACGCCGGCGACCGCCGGCGCGAATTCGTTGACGACTTCGCGCACCGCCGATGGAAAGACATTGACGCCGCGCACGATCAGCATGTCGTCGGTTCGCCCGATGCAGCGCACGCGGGGCGAGGTGCGTCCGCACGGGCAGGGGCCGACGCTCACGCGCACATGATCGCGGGTGCGGAAGCGCAAGAGTGGCGCGGAGCGATTGACGAGATGGGTCAGCACGAGTTCGCCCTCGGCGCCGTCGACGATCGGCTCGGCCGCGCCGCTCTCGGTGTCGATGAGTTCGAAATGCACGAAGCCGCGCCCGCCGAGATGCATTCCGCCCTTGGCCTCGCACTCGCCCCACAGCGACACGGAAATGTCGCCGATGCCCATCGCCTCGGTGACGCTCGCGCCCCAGGCCGCCTCCAGGCTGGCGCGCATCGCCGGCTCGCCGCCGCCGGGCTCGCCCGCGACCATCACCCGCTTCACGCTCGACCCGGCGAGGTCGATGCCGCGCTCGCGCGCCCATTCGGCCAGGTGCAGCGCATACGACGGCGTGACCACGACCGCGGTCGGCTTCAGCATCTCGACCGCCGCCATCAGACGCTCGGTGTTTCCCGAACCGAGTGGAATATGGCAGAGGCCCAGCCGATCGAAGGCCGCGAGCGCCGCGCCGGCCACGAACGGCCCGGCGTTGTAGGTCGAGACGATCCGCTCGCCGCCGGTGACGCCCGAGGCCGCGTAGGAGCGGGCGGACGTGCGCACCCAGATCTCGAGGTCGGCGGCGGTGAGCGGGATATAACTCGGCGCGCCGGTTGTGCCGCTGGTCGAATAGATGCGCGCGATTTCCTCGCGCGTCGCGGTCCGATGCGTTCCGACCGGCTCGTCGGCGCTGCGAGACCGGCGCAATTCGTCCTTTTCGGTCAGCGGCAGGGCGGGGATCGCGTCAAGGCCGCCGACGGCGCGGGCGGAGGCGAAGCCCGCGCGTTTGAGCTTGTCGCGATAGAACCGCGAGCGGTCGAACAAATAGTCGATCTGGGCGCGATAAAGCGGGTCGTCGGCGCGCGCCTGGCGCTCCCACGGCGCCGATTCGATCTCGGGCTCGAACATCGGCATCAGCTCTCCCCCGTCGCGCCGGCCTTATGCTCGATCGCCTCTTCGCCTTTGGAAGCAAGATAAAACCCGATCGGCGCTTCGGCCTCCTCGATCAGGTGGGCGAGAAGGCCGGCGGTGCGCGCCAGGATCGGAACGCCGCGGATGAGGCTCGGGGGAACCTCGACGTCGCGAAGGGTGGCTGCGATCGCCATCGAGACGTTCATCGGCAACGGCTTATCCCAGACTTGCGCGACCGCCTTTGTGAGGGCGAGGGCCGCCGCGACCGACAATCCGGCGACGCCCCTTTCGCGCGCCAGCGCGATCATCCGCTCGGCGCGCGGGTCGATCGGCTTGTGCAGCGGGTGGCCGTAGCCGGGAATGGCCCTTCGCCCTGCGCGGTGCTCGCGCGCGACGCCAAGCGCCGCCTCCTCGAGCGAGCCGCAAACGTCAGGCGCGCGCCAGCACGTCCTCGATCAGCCGCCGGCAAAGATCGGCGGCGCCGAGGATCACCGTGCCGCAACCGAGCACGCCGGCCGCCACCGCGCCCTGAAGCGCGGCGGGATCGGCGGCGTAAGTCATCCGCGCCGCCTGCACCGACGGCGTCAGCCCGTGCTCGGCGATCGCGACCAGGCTGAGATCGAGAAAGAAGCGCTGCTCTATGGTGGGGGCGCGGCCGGTCGCGGCGAGAAAGAAAAATTCGGTGAACGTCGCCTGGCCCATCAGATCGCCGGCGAGATCGCGCCCGCGCACCGTCACCCGATCGCTCGACGCCGTCGCGATCGCCGTCGCGGCGGCTCCGCGCTTGCCGATCAGCATGCCGGCCTCCTTCGCCGCGGCGCCCAAGCGCCCTTCCATCGATTGTAGGACAATATTATGGCTGCTGGACAATATCAAGCGCGGGCAGGGCGTCAAACGCGCCGCTCGCTCTGGCCTGCGCCAACCAGAGGACTTAAGTTTGGGCGATTGATTCGCCGATGAAAGGCGCGAGGATGGAGCATCGGGTTGATCTGGACGCAAAGGAACGGACGCACGCGGACCCGCCGGCGCATGGCGCGACCGTTTCGTTCATTGTCGAGAAATTGCGGGAGGACATTCTCGCCGGGCGGGCGCCTGCGGGCTGGAGGCTGGTCGAATGGGAACTGACATCCCGCTTCGCCGTCAGCCGTGGCCCGGTGCGCGAGGCGCTGAGGCGGCTCGGCGCCGAAGGGCTGGTCGAGCATCAGCCGCATCGCGGAGCGCTGGTCCGGCGTCTGTCAGCGCGCGACATTCGTGAGCTCTTTCAGGTTCGGGTCGAAATGGAATCGCTCGCCGCCCGTCTCGCCGCCGAGGTCGACGATCCCGAACGGCGCGCTCGCTTCACCGAGGCGATCCGGCCGATCCTCGACAATTCGGCGCGCAGCGCGCCCGAATATCTGGGCGAGAACGCCGCTTTCCACGACGCGGTGATGGCGCTCGCCGGCAATTTTCAGCTGCGCGATCTGGCGATGCGGCTGAATTTGCCGCTCATCATGGCTCAGGTCGGCGACATTCTGACTCCGGAGATTCTGCGCGCGTCCGTGCGCGAACATCGCGCCGTCGCCACGGCGATTTCCGAGCGCGACCCGGACGCCGCCGCCGCGGCCATGCGCGCCCATCTCGAACGCGCCGCGAGAATCGCGCTCGAGCGTCGCGCCGCCGCCGAAGCGGACGAGAAGGGGGAGGCCTCGGCCGGCCTTCGCACGCGCGCAAGGCATTGAGCGCGAGCGCGGGCGCTCAATTCATCCCCACTCCTCAAGCCGCGTAGCGCTCGATCTCGACCGCCATCCGCCGTGAGCCCCATGCGCCGGGCTTTGCGGCGAACACGCCCGCCATCTTGGCGCCGCAGCCCACGCACGCGCCGGCGGCGTCGAGCGCGTAAGCGGTGATCGTATAGCCGTCGCGGCCGATCGCCCGCGCGCCGCAGGTCGGGCATAGAGTCGCCTGGCGCGCCGGGTCGTGGACATTGCCGACATAGACGTGCTCGAGCCCGTTGCGCACAGCGATGGCGCGCGCCCGCTGCAGCGTCGCCGGCGGCGACGGCGGCGTGTCGAGCATGCGGTAGTCGGGGTGGAAGGCGGTGAAGTGCAAGGGCACATCGCGCCTGAGTTCACGCGCGAACCATGACGTCAGCGCCTCGATCTCGTCTGCGGAATCGTTTTCGCCCGGGATCAACAGCGTCGTGACCTCCGTCCACACGTCGGTCTCGTGGACAAGATATTTGAGCGTATCCAGCACGGGTTTGAGCGAGCCGACGCAGCGCTTTTCGTAGAAGCGCTCGGTGAACGCCTTGAGGTCGACATTCGCCGCGTCCATCCCGGCGAACAGGCGCTTGCGCGGCTCCTCGCACACGAAGCCCGCGGTGACCGCGACATTCCTGATCCCGCGCGCGCGACAGGCCGCCGCCGTGTCGAGGGCGTATTCCATGAAGATCACCGGATCGTTGTAGGTGTAAGCGACGCTGGCGCAGCCCAGCCGCTCCGCCGCCCGCGCGATCGTCTCCGGCATGGCGCGCGCGCTCAAGCGGGCCACTTCGCGGCTCTTGGAAATGTCGTGGTTCTGGCAGAAGGAGCAGGCGAGATTGCAGCCGGCGGTGCCGAACGACAGCACCGCCGAACCGGGCAGGAAATGATTGAGCGGCTTCTTCTCGATCGGGTCGACGCAGAAGCCGGTCGAGCGCCCGTATCCGGTCAGCTCCATCCCCTCGCCGTCCGCGCGCGCGCGCCTGACGAAGCAAAGACCCCGCTGCCCCGCGCGCATGTGGCAGAGGCGCGGGCACACACGGCATTCGATCCGCCCGTCCTCAAGCCTGGTCCAATATTCCACATTGACGCTGTCGTCGGCGCCCATTGCCCTCCAGCCGCTTTCGCGAGCCGCTCCTTAAACCCGTTCGTTCCAATATGTCGTGAGCCCGGCGCGCGATTGCAATGCGGCGCCCTGGCGGAATCCGGACCAGGCGCCTAGATTTTGTGGAACGAGCGATAGGGGCGTCAAAATGCTGAGGACGGAAGTCCATCCCGCGCAGGTCGCGGGGATGTTCTATCCGGCGGAAGAAGAGGGCCTGCGCGCATTGATTGAGCGCGTGCGCAAGCGCGCCCGGCCCGACAGCTCCGTCGCGCCGAAGGTGGTGATCGCCCCCCATGCCGGCATCGTCTATTCGGGTCCGGTCGCGGCGACCGCGTTCGGCCCCTGGGCTCGGCGGCCCGAACCCCCCCGCCGCGTCGTCATCGTCGGCCCCGCGCATCGGTTCGCCTTTCGCGGGCTCGCGATCCATCCGGCGATGGCGTGGCGAACGCCGCTTGGCGAGGCGCCGGTCGCCCACGGGCTCCACGCGCGGCTCGCCGAGGCGCGGGCCGCGGCCGTCGACGCGCGGCCGTTCGCCGGCGAACACTCGCTCGAAATGCATCTGGTGATGTTGCAGGCGATGCTGCCGGCGCCATTCGAGGTGCTGCCTATTCTCGTCGGCGAGGCCGATCCGCGCGCGGTCGCGCGCGCGCTGCGTTTGGTCTGGGGCGGACCGGAGACGGTGATCGCGCTTTCTTCCGACCTGTCGCATTTTCTCGACCGCAAAAGCGCGGAGGCGATCGATTCCGACACCGCGCGCCGGATCGAGGTTCTCGACGCCCAATCGCTCGAGGGGCGGCGCGCCTGCGGCTTCCTGCCGATCGCGGGGGCGCTGGAGATCGCCGCTGAGCGCGATTTACGGGTGAGCGGCCTGCATCTGGCGACCTCGGCCGACGCCGGCGCGGGCGCGTCGAGCGTCGTCGGCTACGGCGCCTTCGCCTTTGAATACGCAGCCTCGGCGCGGCTCGCCGAGGCCGACCGCGCCTTGCTGCTGTCCGGCTGCATGGCGCGCTTGAGCGCGGCCGCGCGACGGGGCGCCGACGCGCCGGCGCTTCGCGTCGAAGGCGGTCCGCCAGCGCTTTCGCCCTGGCGCGCGACCTTCGTCACGCTCACTCAGGGCGAGAGACTGCGCGGCTGCATCGGCTCGCTGGCGCCGCGCCGCCCGCTGATCGAGGACGCGATTGCGAACGCCGTCGATGCTGGCTGTTCCGATCCGCGCTTCGCGCCTCTCGCCGAGGCCGAGCTCGCGGGCCTGCATATCGAGGTCTCGATCCTCTCTCACCCGCGCCCGATTGCAGCGCGAAGCGAAACCGAACTCGTGGGCGCGCTCGAGCCCGACCGCGACGGCCTCATTCTTGGCGCGGGCAGGCGGCGCGCCCTGTTCCTGCCGAGCGTCTGGCGCCAGGTCGCCGACGCCCGCGCGTTCGTGCGTCATCTGATCGCCAAGGCCGGCCTCGAGCCGGAGCCCTGGCCGCAGGCGCTGGAGGCCGCGCGCTTCCGCGTCGAATCCTTTGGCGCGCCCTGGCGGCCGGTCGATCCGGACCAGGTCTCGACGGCGGGGATCGAGCCGCGCGCGCTGCAGTGAACGACGAGCCGACTGGCGCTGAAAAAATCCTTGTGAACAGTCAAGCATCTGACGTTGGGAGACGTCTTGCCCTCAATAAAGCCCAAATGCGATCTTAAGCTTCAGCACGATATAACATTGGCAATGATTCGGGGAACCGATCCGGGGGGCTCACAACAGCACAGGAGCCTGTCATGTGCGACTATTCCCTTGAGATGTATGGATCGCGTCCGGCCCGCGAGGGCGAATTATACATCACGACGCGGTTTCCGAGCGGTTCGATCGGCTTCGCCTCGCCGGGGGACCCCCGCACCGCTGTATGCATGCAGTGCGACACCAAGGTCATGCTGACCGATGTCCCGCTCGCGATGCAGTCGTCCCTGCACATTGGCGCGGAGGCGGAAACGACTTTCGCCCAGCGTGAGACCGGCCTCTACCGCGACGGTCTGCGGCTGGCCGACGGACGTTTCGTCTCGCTGCAGGATCTGCAGACGGGCATCGGCGCCTATGTTCCCGCCCTGCTGGAACGCCGCGCGCCCGAGCGTCTGAGAGTGCCCGAAGCGGTCGACTGACCGCGTCGCAAATCTTGGCCGATCCGGCCTCGCGTCCGGCCGATGCCGGGCGCGAGGTGGGGGGCGTCATATGCTCTGATAACTGAAGAAGCGCGCCGACGCCGCCGAGGCGCCCGGGGGCGGTGGTCGGCACGGTTTTCGCCCATCCGCCGGCGGCTTCGGCACTATCCCGGCGGGCGGCGGCTCGACGCCAGGGAAGCCCGCGCGGGCAAAGTTCAACTCGACAGGTTCCGACGGACGATCGGCCCCGCGCTCAAGGCCGGAGGGGGCGGTCGCGTTCGGCCGCTTGACATGCAGGTATTTACCTGCATATTGTCACGGCGGTTGGAGACCGGAGTGAAAGACGAGGACAAGGTGTTCAAGGCGCTGGCCGATCCGAATCGCCGCAAGGTTCTCGATTCTCTGCATGCGAAGAACGGCCAGACTCTCGGGGCGCTGTGCGAGGGTCTCGACATGCGGCGCCAGTCGGCGTCCCAGCACCTCGACATCCTCGTCGACGCCAATCTCATCAGCGCCGTCTGGCGGGGCCGGGAGAAGCTTCACTTCATCAATCCCGTGCCGATCCACGAGGTCTACGAGCGCTGGGTGCGGAAATTCGAGCGCGGCCCGCTGGCGCTGCTGCATGAAGTCAAAACCAAAGCCGAAGGAGAAAGCCATGACTGACCCCGCCTATGTCTATGTCACCTATATCGCGGCGACCCCCGACAAGATCTGGGACGCGCTGATCAACGCCGACGTCACCCGAAAATATTGGAGGCACGAGAACGTCTCCGACTGGAAGCCGGGCTCCGAATGGCGCCACGTTCGCGACGACGCGGCCAAGACGGTCGATCTCGTCGGCGAAGTGGTCGAATTCACTCCTCCGCGGCGGCTCGTCCTGACCTGGGCCAGTCCCGCCAACGCCGCCGACAAGGCGAAGCATTCGCGCGCGGCCTTCGACATCGAGCCGTTCGAAGGCATGACCCGTCTGACCGTCACCCACGACAATTTCGCCGAGGGCTCCGACACCCGGCGCATGATCAGCAACGGCTGGCCGCGGGTGCTCTCGAGCCTCAAATCCTATCTCGAAACCGGCCGCGCGCTCGATCCCTGGGCGCAGCCCAAGGCGGCGTGAGGCGGGGCCGAAGGCTCCATAATCTTCGCCTTGTCCCGAGCAGGAGAGAAACGATGACCGATCACAAGACTGGAACGCGCGAACAGTGGCTAGCGGCCCGGCTGGAGCTGCTCGAGGCCGAGAAGGAGCTGACGCGGCGCGGCGACGAGCTGGCGCGGCGGCGCCGCGAGCTGCCCTGGGTTCGAATCGACAAGGAATATCGCTTCGACACCGACGAGGGCGCAGCGTCCCTCGCCGATCTCTTCAGCGGACGCTCGCAGCTCCTTGTTTACCACTTCATGTTCGGGCCCGACTACAAGGCGGGGTGCCCGAGTTGCTCGGCGATCGCCGACGGTTTCGACGGCTCGGTCGTCCACCTCGCCAACCACGACGTGACGCTCTGCGCGGTGTCGCGGGCCCCGCTCGCAAAGCTGCAGGCCTACAAGCAGCGGATGGGCTGGAGCTTCCCCTGGGCGTCGTCGTTCGGCGGCGACTTCAACTATGACTTCCAGGCGGCGCACACCAAGCAGCAATGGGAGACCGGAGCCGCCAAGTACAATTTCCGCACGGTCGACCTGCGGCCGCCGGGCGGAACGGAGAGTCCCGCGCTCGCCAAGATCGCCTCGAGCGTTGGGACGGATTGGGCGACGTTCAGGCGGGAAGGGCCGGGATTGAGCGCGTTCGCGCTCGAGGACGGCGTCGTCTACCACACCTATTCGGCCTACGCGCGCGGGCTGGACGGCCTCTGGGGCATGTACCAGTGGCTCGACCGCGCCCCGCGCGGACGCAACGAGTTCGGCTTCTGGTGGCGCCGCCACGACGAGTACGACAGGGTTTGATCTCTGTGGCGAGGGCGAGAGCGGGATTTCGAGAAAGCGGATGCCGGTTTTCGCGAAAATCCCGCGCCTTCAGGGGCTCCAAATATAAAGGCCTACCTTCGTTGATTTAGTTTGTGTGAATGAAATTATCGGAGTAGGCTGTTCATGGGATAAGAAATAACGTCCCTGTTATGGGAGGAAAAAAATGACCGAATACCGCTTTGTTCATATCGCTTTGACTGCCGGTATCCTGGTTGCCGGGTCGACATTCATTCCGGCGGCGGGCCACGCCCAAACAGATACCAAGATCAGCAAGGCCATGACCGAACTGAAGACGGCCACTGAAAAACTCGGCGCGCCAAAATTGCAGGGCATGGAACCCGTCAACGGAAAAAACGCTTCGACCTTGTATTTCGGCGATACGAAGATGAATAACAACTTCGACATCGTCGATATGGTGGTCAAGGACAACGGCGGCACCGCCACGCTGTTCGCAAAAACCGGCAAAGAATACGTGCGGGTTTCGACCAATGTGCCTAAAGACCACGGACGCGCGACCGGGACAATCCTCGATCCGAAAGGGAAAGTGATCAAGGAGATTGACGCCGGGAAGCCATTCTACGGTGACGTGGATATTTTGGGGAAGATGTATAAGACAGGTTATGAACCAATAAAAGATGGTTCAGGCAAGATCATTGGTATCTGGTATGTTGGGTATAAGAAATAAAAAGGGAGCTTTCGGCGGTTCGCCCGCCACGACTTAAGCCACGACTTAAGAGGCCTTTTTTGGGAAGGGCGGCGAGTTGGACAGCCGCCCTTTCAGGTTCGCCAAACGGTGGAGAAGATTCAAAAACACCGCCATGCGCATCCCCTTAAGGGGCTTCCGTCCAGCACATCCAGACCCTCGCCAAAGGGCCAGACCTACCGGACAGATCGTGCGCTGCCTAAACCGGACATATCGTCTGCTACCGACAATGCGCGCGACAATTTCTTCCGGTAAACCGAAAGTTGTGTTATTGTCCCTCCCGCGATGAACGTCATGATCGCCAACCCAAACGCGCCGACGATGGCGGAGGCCGCCTCGATCAGGTGCGTGGCTTTGGATAACATTAATTTTATGTGATAAAACAAGTCGCGGCGAAAAATTTTTCTCTTGGATTCCCGCACAACCCCTTGAAAAGGCTAAATTCGCGGAAAGATTTTGTTTGGATTCCGCTTCCCCTGGCTTTGATCTCATTTCCGCTGGCTTGGGAACAGACTTCCCCTGGCTTTGGAGCCATTTCCCTGCCTATCGCATGCGGGCCAAAATGTCGCGCAGCGGCTCGCCGCCCCAGGCTGAGGTGACGAAGTCGTTGTGATCGACTTGACCGGCGTCGACGAAGGCGACCGTGCCGGGGGCGAGCGACGACGGCAGGCCGTTCTCCACCCGGATCCCGGCCTGCTCCAGCTCGGCGCGCACGGCGTCGTTGCCGTCGCGCGAGGAGGTCGAATAGGCGCTGACGAAGAAGGCGTTGCGGCCCGGACCTTCGACCCAGCGCACGAACTTGTCGCGTTCGCCGTAGAGCGCGTCGAGCAGCACCACGCCGCGCACCCGGCCTCCCGCGCCGCCGACGGCGAGCGAATAGACCGCCGGCAGATAGCCGCCGCTATAGGCGACGATGACGACCGGCATGCGCCGGAACGCCCCGCGCGCGTTGGGGTAGAGGGCGCCGAGCTTGGCCTCGGCCTCGTTGAGGAAGGCGGTGAAGCCACCCGGCGACCAGAACCGTCCGGCGCTCGAATCGGGAGCGTCGAGGGCCAGTTGCGGCGCGACCAGCACGCCGTTGAGGCCGGAATCGGAAAGCTGACGCACGATCTGCTGGCGGGCGACGACGTCGCGCGACAGCGTCGCCATATTGCCGTGAAAGAAGACCACGATCACGCTGGGCCGGTTCGGGTCGAACGACTGGGGCGCGGCGAGCAGCACGCTGCGGTCGCTGTAGGTCTGGTCCTCCCAATGGACCCCGCCGCGCGGCGAGGTGTGGCCGAGCCGGCCATTGTCGTCGACGTCGAGGAAGGGCCTGGACTTGCCGGTCTCCTGATAATTCGGAATGAGCCCGTGGTAGGGAAAGGCCGAGTTCTGGAACGACGCGACTTCCACATTGGCGCCGTCGACCTGGGTCAGGCCCGCTCCGGCCTTCGAGGCTACGCCGGCGGTCTGAACGGCCGGTCCGGCGCAACTCGCCAGCATGAGCGATGCTCCCAGTCCCAGACCTGCCAACGGCGTTCGCGAGAGAAGAGGTCGACCCAGCATCGCCTGATCCTTAACCATCTCCAGCCGGTCTCTAAAGATGTTTTTCAGACCCGGTTTACCAAATTGTGCACAGCCCTGACGTTCGCGGCTTGGCGACCGCCTGTGGCCAGCCGCCCTAGGCGCGGATGGTTAACGCCCTGTTGACGCGGCCGGCGGACTATAGGCCTTGCATCGCCTGATGGAGCCCGCCATGCGATCGACGCCCGGACGCCTCGCTCTCGCGGTCGCCGCCTGCGCCTGGCTCTCGCCCGCCTGCGCCCAGGACATGGGAACGCTCGACCCCCGGCCGCTGCCGCCGCTCGCCAATCCGGGCGACCCGCGGCTCCCGGCGAAGCAGGTATTCGGCCGCGCGCTGACCCCGGTCGAAGCTCAGGCCCGGTCGATCGGCTACTACTGGCGCGGCTGTCTGGCCGGGGCCAGGGCGCTGCCGGTCGACGGCGAATCGTGGCAGGTGGTGCGGCTCTCGCGCAACCGGATGTGGGGCAATCCGGCGATGATCGCCTTTCTTGAGCGCTTCTCGCGCAAGGCGAAGGCGGAAGGGATCTGGAACGGCGTCTTGGTCGGCGACATCTCGCAGCCGCGCGGCGGCCCGATGCTGACCGGCCATGCCTCGCATCAGATCGGCCTCGACGCCGACGTCTGGCTGACCCCGATGCCCGACCATACGCTGACCCGCGCGGAGCGCGAGGAGATGTCGGCGGTCAACATGGTGAGCGAGGACGGGCTGTCGGTCGACCGGGCGCATTGGACGCCGCGCCAGGCGGGAATCATCAAGGCCGCCGCCGAGGAGCCGGAGGTCGAGCGCATCTTCGTCAACGCGGCGATCAAAAAGGAACTGTGCCGAACTTCGGCCGGCCAGCCCTGGATGAACAAGGTGCGCGCCTACTGGGGGCACAACTACCACTTCCATATCCGCATCAAATGTCCCGGCGGCGAAGGGACCTGCCAGCCCCAGGAACCCGTGCCTCCCGGCGACGGCTGCGGCAAGTCGCTCAACTGGTGGTTCACCGATGAGGCGTTGCATCCGCGCGTCAATCCCAACGCGAAGGCCAAACCGCCACTCACGATGGCGCAACTGCCGCCCGAGTGCAGAACCGTGGTCCTCGAGAAATAACACGCCCGCTACACGCCTTCGGCCCGGCTGCTGTCGGAACTGGAATGGTGGCCGAAGCGGTCGGCGAGCGCGAGCAGCAGGGTTGAGACGACGAAGGTGAGGTGGATGCCAGTGAGCCAATAGAGTTCGCGATCGCTCGTGTGCTCGACGTTCATGAATCCCTCAAGCAGCTTGATCGCGGAAATGGCGACGATCGAGGCCATCAGTTTGAGCTTGAGTTCGCCGAAATCGATCTCGGTGATCCAGTGTGGCAGGCCGTCGCCCTCGCGCATGGCGACCGGCGCGACGAAATTCGTGTAGCCGGAAATAAAGACGATGACCACGAGCGAAGCGGTCAAGGTCATGTCGACGATCGCCAGCACCGAGAGCAGAACGCCTTCATCGCCCAGCGACCAGAAAGTGGCGGCGACCGTGTAGAGCTTCACGGCGGAATGCGCCAGCATCTCGAGCAGGCTGAGCGCAAGCGCGACATAAAGAGGAACGAGCAGCCATCGACTTGCCAACAGCAGGCGCTCGATTGCGAACTTGATCATCGATTTCCTGCGCTCTTTCGACGGCGCCAAGCAGCAGAGTCCAGATCGGACCGGACTAGACCATCCGCGACCCTTTTAGGGTGAGGGCCCAACTTCGCGCAAGCCGGGCGCTCGCGCGTCCGACGCGCTCGAAAGCGACGGCGGCTTGCAATGACGCGACCCGCGGCGCCGCCCGCCAGGGGCGATCGTCTCCCGACCCTTAGCCGCCGCGCAGGACGCGCCCGGCGACCGCGTCGAGCTTCTTAACCAGATCGGGATCGCGCTGGCCGGGATGGGTCATGATGGCGTAATCCAGCGCGCGATCCGATCCGGCCGGGCAGGCTTCGTGCTCGGCGGGAAACTCGCGCAGCGCGCGCGCGACGAGCGCCGCCGCCCGATCGGCGTTGGCGGCGGCGACCTTCAGCACCGACGCGACGTCGACGGCGCCATGCTCCTCATGCCAGCAGTCGTAGTCGGTGACCATCGCGACCGTTGCGTAGGAGATTTCCGCCTCGCGCGCCAGTTTCGCTTCGGTCGCGCCGGTCATGCCGATGACGTCGGCGCCGCGCGCCTGATACCCGAGCGATTCGGCCAGCGACGAGAACTGCGGACCCTCGATGCAGACATAGGTTCCCCCGTCCCGGCAGGGGATGGATTCGGCCTCGGCCGCTGCGACCAGGCGCCGGCGCAGGCGGGGCGCGATCGGGTGCGCCATCGAGACATGCGCGACGCAACCGGAGCCGAAGAAAGTCGACTGCCGCAGATAGGTCCGGTCCTCGAACTGATCGATCATCACGAACATGCCGGGATAGAGGTCGCGGTGGAAAGATCCGCAGGCGGAAAGGGCTATGATGTCGGTGACGCCCGCCCGCTTCAAGGCGTCGATATTGGCGCGGTAGTTGATCGTCGAGGGCGAGAACCGGTGGCCGCGGCCGTGGCGGGCGAGGAAGACCGCTTCGATCTCGCCGATGCGGCCGCGGCGTAATGGGTCCGAGGGATCGCCCCACGGCGTCGAAACCGTCTCTTCGCGCAAATCCTGCAAGCCCGGAAGATCATAGACGCCCGAGCCGCCGATCACCCCGACAATCGCCTTAGCCATGCGCGTCGACTCTCAGACCGTCGCCGCCCAACATCGCCGCGTTGTTGCGGCCGCAATCCGGAGGACACGACCGCCGGCCGCGACCGCTGCGGCCCGGCGGCGCCAGACAGGGCGCGCTCAGTGGGCGGATTCCCAGATGCGCTTCTTGGTGAAATAGAGCAGCCCCGCAAGCACGAACAGGAAAATCATGACCCTGAGCCCGACCTTCTTGCGCTCCACGAGCTTCGGCTCCGAGGCCCAGGTCAGGAAGGCCGCGACATCCTTGGCGTAGTTCTTCAACGTCGGCGCGGTGCCGTCGGTGTATTTGACCGCCCCGTCCGTGAGCGGCTGGGGCATCGCGATCTTGTGGCCGGGCTCGTAGAGGTTCCACTGCGGGTCGTCGGGCTTGGTATAGCCGTTGAGGATCGCGTAGATGTAGTCGGCGCCCATTTCCTGGTACTCGAGGCCGGGCAACGCGTCGAAAATGAACCAGGGGAAGCCGCGTTCGTATTTGAGCGACTTGGCGAGCAGGTCCATATTGGGCGGCGCCTTGCCGAAAACCGCGGCCGCGGCCTGATCGTTCGGATAGGCCTCGGGACGCGGAATATCGTCGGCCGGCGTGCCGGGACGCTTGAAGATCTCGCCCTTGTCGTTGGGTTCGGCGTTGGTGATCTGGTAACTCGCGGCCAGCGTTTTAACTTGATCCGCGCTGAAACCGGGGCCGTTCGGATCGGCAAGCGTTCGGAACGGAATGCTCAGCGCGTGACAATTGCTGCAGACTTCCTTGTAAACCTGGAAGCCCCGTTGCAGCTGCGCCTGATTGTAGACGCCGAACATGCCGGAGAAGCTCCAGTCCTGTCGCGGGGGTTTGGGTTCATTCGCCTCGTCTTGCGCGAGCGCCAGAGGAATGTTGGCGAGAATGAGCGCCAGCGCGACCGGCGCCAGGGCGGAGAACCTGAATCGGATCATGGACGTGTTTCCTCGGGATCGGTCGCGAATCAACCCGCGGCGCCCGCCGCCGCCTTCGTCTTCGTCAGCACGGCGTCGGCGATCGAGGCCGGGATCGGTTTCGTCTTCTCAGTAAAGCTGAGAACAGGCAGGACAATCAGGAAGAAACCGAAATAGCCCGTGGTGAAGACGCGCGCGAACATATTGATGCCGGGCGTCGGTTCCTGTGAGCCGAGATAGCCAAGGCCAATGCAGCACACGACGAAGACCCAGAAGAAGAACCGGTAGGTCGGGCGGTACTTCGCGGATTTGACCGGCGAGCGGTCGAGCCAGGGCAGAGCCGCAAGCACCGCGATCGACGAAAACAGGGCGAGGACACCGAGCAGCTTGCTCGGAATCGCCCGCAGAATGGCGTAGAACGGCAAGAGATACCATTCCGGCACGACATGCGCGGGGGTCATGAGCGGATTGGCGATTTTGGAATTGTCGGCGTCCAGCAGGTAGTTGGGGATATAGAAAATCAGCCATGCGTACAAAATGAAGAACACAGATACCGCGAACAGGTCCTTGATTGTCGCGTAAGGAGTGAACGCAACCGTGTCGCGTTCGACGTCCTTCACTTCGACCCCGTCGGGATTGTTCTGCCCGGCGACATGCAGCGCCCAGACATGGAGCGCGACGAACCCGACGATGACAAACGGCAGCAGATAGTGGAGCGAGAAGAACCGGTTCAGCGTCGGGCCGCCGACCGCGAACCCGCCCCAGAGCCAGTGGGCGATAGGCGTTCCGATGAACGGAATTGCAGTGAAGAGATTGGTGATGACCGTCGCGCCCGCGAAGCTCATTGAACCCCAGGGCAGCACATAGCCCATGAAAGCGGTCGCCATCATCAGGAAGTAGATGATGACGCCGATGATCCAAAGCAGCTCTCGCGGCGGCTTGAAGGAGCCGTAGTAGAGGCCGCGCAGCATATGGATGTAGCCGGCGAGGAAAAACAGGGTTGCGCCGCTAGAGTGCATGTAGCGGATCAGCCAGCCGTAGTTCACGTTCCGCATGATGTGGTCAACCGAGGCGAAGGCCCCCGTTGCCGACGGCACGTAGTGCATGGCGAGGACGACGCCGGTGACGATCTGCACGATCAACATGAAGGACAGGATCGCGCCGAACGTCCACATGTAGTTGAGATTTCGCGGCACTGGATAGGCCACGAACGACGAATGAACCAAGCCCATCATTGGCAGACGCGTTTCGAACCAGCGCCCGATCGCGCTCTTGGGAACGTAGGTTGAGGGTCCGCTCATAGCATGGATCTCTGAAAGGCTGGGGCTGAAGAAAGTACGATTTGAGGCGTCGAAGGGATCCGTATCAGCCGATTTTTACTCCGGTCTCGGTGAGGAACGTATATTCCGGCGCAGCGATATTGAGCGGCTCCGATCTCTGCCGAATTCGGCCCGCCGTGTCGTAGACCGAGCCCGGTGGCGGACGAACACCGGGTCGCCGCGCCGCTGAACGGTCACGATGCGCCGTTCGGCGATATCGACCTCGGTCGAGCACATCGCGAACGTCGAAGCGTCCGGAGTCGTCCCGGCGATCAGCGGCCAGGCGACCGCTCCGACGGTCCCGGCGCAGACCGCTCCAGTGGCGACAGGTGGAAAAATCCTTCGATGTGGTCCTTCGATGTTGGTCCCGCTGGCCAAATCTACCCCCGATCATCCTCGCGAACGCGCACCGTGCATGGCCGGTTGCGCATAAAGTCGGGGCATTCCCTTTGATGGCCAGCTCAAGGCGACGCCGGTCATCACCGGCGTCGTCGGGCCGCGCGCGCAGGCGCCATCGACATGCGAAACGGTTTATTCGCATCGATCGTTTTCGATGTCCATAGCCGCGAATGTCGCAGCTCTCGACCTTTCGTAGCGCTCGCCGTCGGCGCGCGAGCGCTCGCGCATTCGCTTTTCGCCCGAGAGCGGCTAAAGGTGGCGGCCGATGACCGAGACCCGCGCGCCGCTCCTGCTTGCCCTGTTCGAGCCGGATATCGCACAGAACGCCGGCGCGATACTGCGCACCTGCGCCTGCCTGGGCGTCGACGCGGCGATCATCGAGCCGGCGGGGTTTCGCTTGGGCGACAAACGCTTCCGCCGCGCGGGAATGGATTATCTCGACGCCTTGACGATCGCGAACCACCAGTCGTGGGCAAAATTCGCTGCGTGGCGCGCTTCCACCCAACGTCGCCTCGTGCTCCTGACGACGAAGGGCGAGACCAGTTTGTGGGAGTTTGGTTTCCTCGACGGCGATATTCTTCTGGTAGGCAGGGAATCGGCGGGCGTTCCCGCTGCGGTAAGCGTGTGCGCCGACGTTCGGCTGCGGATTCCCATTCGCTCGCCCTTGCGTTCGTTGAACGTGGGCGTCGCGGCGACGATCGTCATGGCCGAGGCTCTGCGCCAAATTGCACGCTATCCGGGCGAGGAATCCTTCGGGCGAGAGACGGCGCCGGATCGCGAGGCAAGGGGGTGACAACGCCGCGCGGTTGTACGATTGTGGTTTGCGACGCTCGAAGTCGGCAACGCCGGGGAAAAAGATGAGCGTAGACGAGGCGGTTCGCGTTTTGATCGCCGATGATCATCCGCTGGTGGTCGGAGGGCTTCGGCAGGCGGTGCTCGCCGCGGCGTCGGGCGCCGAGATTTCGATCGCGCATGATTTCGACAGCATGGCCGCCGCGCTCGAGTCTTCGCCCGACACCGATCTGGTGCTGCTCGACCTGACGATGCCGGGAGTCCGGGGCTTTTCGGGATTGTTGTTTCTGCGCTCGGAGCGTCCCTCGATCCCGGTGATCGTCGTCTCCGGGAGCGAGGACTGGGCGATTATCCGCCACTGCCTGGAATTCGGCGCCGCCGGTTTCATTCCGAAGTCGACCTCGCTGGACACGATGCACGCGGCAATCGCGCAGGTGCTCGGCGGCGGCCGCTGGATGCCGCCCGACTTTGATCCAAATGCGCAGCCCGCACGCGAATCCAGTGTAATGGCGCGACGCCTCGCCTCGCTAACGCCGCAGCAGATTCGGGTGCTGATGATGCTGTCCCATGGTTTACTCAACAAGCAGATCGCCCACGAGCTCAGCGTCTCGGAGGCCACGGTGAAAGCGCATGTGTCGGCGATTCTGCAGAAGCTCGGCGTCGAAAGCCGCACGCAGGCCGTCATTCTCGCGTCCAAGATTAAATCGGCGCAAGAACTCTCGATCGCGTCCTAAGGTCGTTACTCCAACGCTTCGCCACCATCGTCGTTTCATCATTCCCGGTCGTTCCGGAGGCCATCCCGTCCGCGGGGCGATTGACCGTGAGGCTTATTCGGCGTCCGCGACGCCTGTCGCCCGCGTTTCGTCAGTTGGGCTTACGACGCTTAATCGCGCCGCCACGGAATGGGGCTTAGCTCAAGGCCTCATCGGGCCGCCCCGAAATTATTTCAATTCACCACTTTATAAAAAACAGAAATCATGCCTCCGTCTTTCTGAGTTATAGAAATAAGCGATGTAAAGGATGATGGCCGAACCCGCCGTTTGGGCCCTCGCGCCACCTTCGCCAGAGCGCAACGGCCGCATTCATGGCCACGGCCGGCCAAGTCCTTGAAAAGGCTCAAAACGGCAATCGGCGTCTATTCCGCTAAGTTGGCATGAATGACGGGTCGGCGCCGCTTCCGCTTCGCTCCGGCGCCGGTCTGCGCCATGTTCTGGCGGAATTTGAAGCGCCGAAGGCGCTGCGCTACGCCTTTCCCGCCGCGCGACGCTGGCGCGCCTTGGCTGTCGCCGCCGCGTTGAGCGCCGTGGCGGCGTCGACGATACGAGCATCTTCGCCCTCAAGCCGCGCGAGCGACAGCAAGCGCGCGTTCTCGGCCGGCCCTCGCATCCCGCTCGGGTCGATTGTGTCGGCGGCGCAGCAGGCGTCGGCGACGACGAACACCGAGAATCCGAGATCAGCAGCGTCGCGCACCGTCGGCTCGAGCGCGTGCGCGGCGAGCGCGCCGCACAACACCAGCGTCGTCGCGCCGATGTGGTCGAGCAGGGCCTCGAGGCGCGCGCCGGCGAACGCGCTTTGGGCGGCCCTGCCGATCACGGTCTCCCCTTCACGCGGCGTCGGGGACGCCTTGAACCGATGTCCCGGCGCGTCGCGCGCGTCGGGCGATTCCGGCTCGATCGAATCGTGGCGAACATGGACGAGCGGCAGGCCCTCCGCCCGCCAGGCGGCGATCAGCGCCGCGATCTTCGCTTCGGCGTCAGCAATGTCGGGCGGCTCTCGGCGCGGATCGCCGATCGCCTCCTGCATGTCGAACACGATCAGCGTGGCGTCCGCGGGCAGGCGCATGCGCGTCAAAGCCGCCGGGGCGCGAGCGCCCAATAGTCGAGATCGAGCACGACGCTCGGCTCGTACCTCTCGCCCGCGCGCAACGGGAAATCGGCGCAAGGGCGGTTCTTGGTCGCGACCGTGCGCAGCCTCAACGCCCCGACGTCGTCGCGACCCGGCAGCGCCGCGGTCTCGGTGACGTGGCTCCAGGCGAAGACCGTGTCGCCCGCGAACAGCGGGGCGACATGCCGGCCGCCGTTGATCGCGGCGATATGAAACGCGTTGGCGAGTCCGTTGAAGCTCAGCGCCCGGGCGAGCGAAATGACATGACCTCCATAGGCGAGCCGGCGCCCGAACCGTCCCCCGGCCTCGCTGAGCTGATTGAAATGCACCTTGGCGGTGTTCTGGTAGAGCCGGGTTGCGATCATATGCTCGGCCTCCTCGACGGTGATTCCGTCGACATGGTCAATTCTTTCCCCGGCGCCATAGTCCTCGAACCGACGCGACGAACCGCTAAGCGCTTCGTCGAAGGCGGCGCGGTCGATGCGCGGACAGGCTGCGCCGAGTTGGTCGACTGCCACCGCGTCGGGCAGTTTGGGCACGTGGGTCTCGGGCGCGGCGGCGCTCGAATCGCGCTTTCTGACCATCACCCAGCGCACATAGTCGATCGCCGTCTCGCCGCGCTGGTTCAGCCCCAGCGAACGCACGTAGACGACGCCGCTCTCGCGGTTGGAATTCTCCTTAAGGCCGATCACCTGCGAAACGGCCGACAAGGTGTCGCCGGCAAAGACGGGCTTGAGGAATCGGCAGCCGGCGTAGCCGAGATTGGCGACCGCGTTGAGCGAGATGTCGGGCACTGTCTTGCCGAACACGACATGGAAGGCGAGCAGATCGTCGATTGGGCTCGCGTCGTAGCCGATGGCGTGGGCGAAGGTCTCCGCGCTCTGCGGCGCGAACCGGACGCCGTAGAGCGCCGAATAGAGCGAGACGTCGCCGACGCTGATCGTGCGCGGCGTGGCGTGACGGATCGTCTCGCCTAGGCGAAAGTCCTCGAAGAATCGCCCGCTGGCCATTGCGGCGGAGACAGCTTGAGTCACGGCGGGTCAATAAAACAGGGGGGCGACGTCGTCTTGGATGATCCATTGAATGAACATGATCGCCAGGAGCAGAATAATCGGCGAAATGTCGATGCCGCCCGTATTCGGCAGAAAGTTGCGGATCGGCCTCAGGAACGGCTCGGTCAGGGCGACAAACAAGTTCCAGATCGATCGGACGAAATCGTTGCGGATGTTGACCACGCCGAAAGCGACGAGCCAGGACAGAACCGCGCCGGCGATGATGATGATTTTGTACAGGTCCAAAATCGTCAGGATGAGTTTTATCAGCGGAAGCATTTTGTCTCCTAAGTTCCGAATGCCCGATCCCTGCTGTCGCCAGACGCGGCCTGGATCGCCGCGTCGACGCCGTGTCCCGGATCAGATGGCCCCCTGCTGGCTTTTGGCCCGTGCCGTCATCTTATCCGTTTCACCCGGGCGGCGTCCCGTCTTCTCGGAGCGAAGACCCCCAATATCGAAGCGGCGAGCAGACGCCAAGTCATGAGTCCGGACTGCGATTTGACAGCTGCCAACCCCTTCGGTAGGAGACGTTGTCACGCGCGCTCTCAGGCTCAAGAGGGCGCGCTTGTCGTTTGACGCACCCGCGGCTTTCAGCCTTGCTCGGCTGAAGGCCTGTCGGCGCCTTTTCAAGGCGAGAGAGGAGGGCGCGTTCCTCGTTGAAATCTTGTTGCTCTGTTTAGAGGAACCGCGATGACGAAGCGCGCAGAAGCAAAGTACAAAATCGATCGCCGCATGGGCGCGAATATTTGGGGCCGCCCGCGCAGCCCCTTCAACAAACGCGAGTACGGTCCCGGCCAGCATGGCCAGCGCCGCAAAGGAAAGGCGACCGATTTCGGCACCCAGCTCAAGGCCAAGCAGAAGGTCAAGGGCTATTACGGCAACATTTCGGAACGTCAGTTCCATAAATACTACGTCGAAGCTTTGCGGATGAAGGGCGACTCGAGCGCCAACCTGATCGGCCTGCTGGAGCGCCGCCTCGACGCGGTTGTCTATCGCGCCAAGTTCGTGCCGACCGTGTTCGCCGCGCGTCAGTTCGTCAACCACGGCCACATCAGGGTCAACGGCCGCCGGGTCAACATCGCCTCCTATCAGGTCAAGGTCGGCGACGTGGTCGAGATCAAGGAAGCGTCGCGGCAGCTCGCCCTGGTGCTGGAATCGGCGGGCCTCGGCGAGCGCGACGTGCCCGACTACATCGAAGTGGATCACGCCAAGGGCGCCGCCAAGCTCAACCGCATTCCGAGCCTGTCCGAAGTGCCTTACCCGACCCACATGGAGCCGAACCTCGTTATCGAGTTCTATTCGCGCTGACGACAGTTCGAGCCTTTGCGGATTTGCAGGGCGGCCGCATGCTGTGCGGCCGCTTTTTTTGGCGTTCACACTCATCCGGCGGCGCCGACGCTCCGCCGCCTTCTCCCGCAAACGGGAGAAGGGCCCGCATCCCTCTTCCGACTGCGGACGAGGGGTCGGGCCAGGGCCAGTCAATTCGCCGGAACTCGACCCTGGGACTGCCCATGCCGACCCCTCCTGCCGCAACCACGACTGAAACATGGGCCTGTCAGCGCCCTTCGCTCTCGCTCTTCGCAGTGTGCTGGTATCGTCGCGCCGCCTCGACAACCGCGAGCGTGGGGGCCGCCAATGGCCCGGCGGGAGCCGCCGGGTCGACGGCGGCTTTAGCTTCGCCGGCATTCGCGGCTAGCTGAGCGCGAATCCAGTCGCGCATTTTCTCGTCCGGCGCCGGCGCGCCTGCTCGCATCGCAAGGCGCGTGGCCGAGAGCTGGGCGATCAGGCCGTGCGCCGCGATCAGCAGCGCCGCCATTTCCTCGAGACCTTTATGGGCCGCCATCGGCTCGCTGCTCATGCGTCCGGCGGAGTCGGAGAGGGCGGCGAGCGCCTCTATCACATTCCTGCGCGCAAGACGATAGTCTTGACGCATGACGCCCGGCTTCAGCGCGACAGCGGCGAAGGCCGCGAGCTGGGCCTGAAGACGGCCTGCGATTCGCGGTGCTTCGGAGAACTCCCAACGCGGCCAGACGAAACTGAAGAGATGTGCGATCGCCGCTCCGATCAGCGTGTCGGTCAGGCGGGCGAGGACCTGCGCCGGCAGCCAGGGCTGGGCGAGATGCAGCGACACCAGCGCCATCACCGACGCCCCAACCGAGGCGAGACGATAATTGAGCCGGACGAAGCTGTGAAGGAGGGCGAGCGAAAGACCTTGCACTGCGACCAGCGCGCCGGTCGGCAGCCATGCGACTGCGCCCGCGGCAATGACGCAGCCGATCAGCGTCCCGACAACGCGGTCGTCGCGGCGTTGTTTGGTGAGTCCGTAGTTTGCGCGCATGATTACCGCGATGGTGAGCAGGACCCAGTTGCCGTGACCCGAGTCGCCTAGGAATTGTGCAATGATCGCTCCCGCCATCATCGCCAGCGCGAGCCGCACGGCGAAACGCAGCACCGGCGAGGCGAGCCTGAAATTTGCGCCGAGCGCGCTAAAGGCGTAGCTCCGCTTGGGAATGAAGGCCGCCAAGTCGACGTCGCCGATCGCTGCCCGGGCCGTCTCGTCGTCCGACAAGTCCATTTCCAATCGACGGATGTGACCGAGCGCAAGTACGAGACGCCGGGTCGCGGCGTCGAGCGCCTCGCGCGCCGCCACGCTCGTCGCCTCGCCGGCTTCGAGCTGCGCGGCCTCGCTCTTCAGGGCGTCGATTGCGAGCTGATGGTCAGGCGGCAGAGTCGGCGTGGCGGTTCTCAGCAGCTCGAGACTCAAATGTTCGAGATCGAGCGCGCCGACCCGCAAGGCGACGCCGATGCGCTCGAGCAGCGGCGCGAGGGTCGTTGTCTCCCGCAACAGAGCGACGTCGCACTGCGCGGCGACGAGTGCGTCGAAACTGTCGAGCAGGATGCCGATCGTAGCGGCGAGACGCATCCGCTCGGACGATTTGTCCGGCCGATCGAGCAGCAACGCGCGGGCCGACTGCAACTGCTCGGCAAGCGCCGCCTGCTGGCGGATCGCCGCGCCATAAGCCGCCGCCAGATCATTCTCGGGATCGTAGATGGCCGCGACCGTCCGCAGATAGATCGAGAATTCGCGAATCGATTCGCCCGCAACGAGTCGCCGGGCGCTGGCGTCGGTGACGATCGTCGCCAGCAGGGCCAATACGATATAACCGACGCCGCCAGCGGCGAACAGACCCTCGGCCCTCAAAGAGCCCGCGAAGCTCGCGCGCGGAAGGCCAAGCACGAACACCATCGGAATGAGGGCCTGCATGCCGAGCGCGATCGCCCAGCGGCCGAGCCCGGTAACGAGGCCGGCGACAAAGGCGATGGCGCCGATGGTCAGCAGGGCGGCAAGAGGCCACGGCAACGCGAGCTGGATCGCAGCGGTGGCGACGAGGGCGAGCGCAAAGCCGGACCCCATCGCGCGGCCTTTGTCGCGCCACGGCGCTGGCAGATCGGAGATGCTCGCGGAGATTGCGCCCAGTGTCGCCGGTTGACCGGCCGCGAAGCCGAAGACCGCGGACGCGACCAAGGCTACCGCCATCACGGCGACGGCGACGCTGAGCCCGTTGACGATGTGCTGCCCGACGAAAAGTCTGACCAGATCGGGCGAGCGCGGCCAACTGCGCATGGCGGTCGGTCGACAGTTCAGGCGGCCGTGGAGGCCTGTTTCAACGTCTCGACCGCGCGCGCCGCTGTTGCGTTGAGGCGCGCGTGACCCTCGTCGGCAAAGGCGATGAGTTCCCGGATCATCTTCGGCGTCCAATATCGGCGCAGATGCGAGGCCACGCCGCTAATCGCCTCGTTCTCGGGCATCGTGGCGTAGAAATCGGCGATTTGATTGGCCATATGCGCCAGTTTTTCGAGCTTGCTGATCACGCGGCCAACCCTCCGCTGGCGCCGCTCGGGCCGCTCTCGAAGCACAGAGCTCCGTCGCGGCGCGCGACAGCGATCACGTTGACCCCGAACCTTTGCGCTCGCTCAAGCGCGAGAGACGTCGGCGCCGAAAGCGACACGAGCGTCCCCGCGCCGAAGGTCGCCGCCTTGGCGACCATTTCGAAGGAGCACCGGCTGGTGATGAGAAAAAATCCGCCGTCGGGCGCGGCGCCGGCGCGCGTCAATGCGCCGATGGCCTTGTCGAGGGCATTGTGTCTTCCGACGTCCTCGCGCGAAAGCGCGATCCGCCCGTCCCGTTCGCACCACGCGGCGCCATGCACCGCGCGGGTCAGCCGATTGAGAGGCTGCCGCGCTTCGAGCGCCGCGAGCGCCGCGCCGATCGCCGCGGGCTCGATCGGCGCGCGCGAATGGCACGGGGCGCGCGGCGAAGGCATCTGCGAGAAATCCTCGATGCCGCAAAGCCCGCAACCGGTGCGGCCGCTCAGCGCCCTTCCGCGGGCCAGGTGCGCCTGCAAACGCTCCCCGCTAAGCGCGATTCTGACCCGCCAGCCCTCTTCGGCGTCTTCGACCTCGACGCCGCGAATATCCTGAATGCGCTCGACGATCTGTTCGGTCAGCGCGAAGCCGTAAGCGAAATCCTCGAGGTCGCGCGGCGTCGCCATCATGACGGCGAAGGGCGAGCCGCCGATGACGATCTGAACCGGAGCCTCGACAGCGATCGGGCGGGCGAGCTCCGGGCCCCCAGCGCCGACGTCATAGGAATAGACGCGGGCCGGAACGTCGACTGAGCCCAAGCCCTCATTCGGCCGCATCGGCCGGAGCCCTCTCGATGCGACGGAGGCTGATCGCCTCTTGCCGATCGCGCGTCTGCCAGTCCGAAAGATGATTGGTGCGCCGAACCTCCACCGCCGTCACCTTGTATTCCGGACAGTTCGTCGCCCAGTCTGAATTCTCGGTCGTCACCACATTGGCGCCGGTGACGGCGTGATGGAAGGTTGTATAGACCACGCCCGGCTGCATCCGCTCGCTAACGAGGGCGTGCAGCGCGATCTCGCCCGAACGGCTGCGCAGGGCGACGAGATCGCCGTCGCGCACCCCGCGCTGCTCGGCGTCGAAGGGATGAATTTCGAGCACGTCCTCCTCATGCCAGAGACTGTTGGCGGTTCGCCGCGTCTGCGCGCCGACGTTGTATTGCGAGAGGATGCGGCCGGTCGTCAGCAGAAGCGGGAAACGCGGTCCGACGCGCTCCTCGGTCGCGACATATTCGGTCAGCATGAAATGGCCTTTGCCGCGAACGAAGCGATCGACGTGCATAATCGGGGTGCCCGTCGGGGCTGCGTCGTTGCATGGCCATTGAATTGAACCGAGTTCGTCGAGGCGGGTGTAGGAGACGCCGCTGAAGGTCGGGGTCGTGAGCGCGATTTCGTCCATGATCTCGCTCGGGTGGTTGTATTGCATCGGCACGCCGAGGGCGCCGGCGAGCGCGATCGTCGCCTCCCAGTCAGCCAAACCGGCGAGCGGGGGAATCGCCTGTCGCACGCGGCTGATGCGGCGTTCGGCGTTGATGAACGTTCCGTCCTTTTCCAGGAACGAGGCGCCGGGCAGGAAGACATGGGCGTAGCGCGCCGTCTCGTTGAGGAAGAGGTCTTGGACAACGACGCATTCCATCGCGTGCAGGCCGGCGGCGATGTGCCTGGTATCGGGATCAGACTGAGCGATGTCCTCGCCCTGGACATAGAGCCACTTGAACGACCCGTCGATGGCCTCGTCGATCATATTGGGAATTCGCAGGCCGGGCTCCTTGCTGAGCGGCACGCCCCACATCCGCTCGAAAGTTTCGCGCGCCGCGTCGTCCGTCACGTGGCGGTAGCCGGAGAATTCGTGCGGGAACGACCCCATGTCGCACGAGCCCTGCACGTTGTTCTGGCCGCGCAACGGGTTCACGCCGACGCCCTCGCGGCCAATGTTGCCAGTCGCCATGGCGAGATTGGCGATCGCCATCACCGCCGTCGAGCCTTGACTGTGCTCGGTGACGCCGAGACCGTAATAGATGGCCCCGTTTCCGCCGGTCGCAAAGAGGCGTGCGGCCTTGCGCAGCTCGTTCGCATCGACGCCGGTGGCTGCCGCGGTGGCCTCGGGCGAGTGCCGGTCCTCGGCGACGAAACGGGCCCACGATTTCGAAATTGCTCCAGTCGCAGCGTTCGCGGACGAAAGGTTCGTCGACGAGGCCTTCGGTGACGATGACATGCGCCATCGCGGTTAGGAGGGCGACGTTGGTTCCCGGCTTCAGCCCGAGATGGTGATCGGCCTGGATGTGCGCGGACCTGACCAGGTCGATGCGTCTCGGGTCGATGACGATCAGACGGGCGCCGGCGCGCAGGCGCCTCTTCAATCGAGAGGCGAAAACCGGATGGGCGTCGGTCGGATTGGCGCCGACGACGATCACCACATCCGACTGGTCGACCGACTTGAAATCCTGGGTGCCGGCGGACGTCCCAAAGGTGTTGGAGAGACCGAAGCCGGTCGGCGAATGGCAGACACGCGCGCAGGTGTCGACATTATTGTTGCCGAAGCCGGCCCGCACCAGCTTCTGAATAAGGAACACCTCCTCGTTGGTGCAACGCGAGGACGTGATCGCGCCCACGGAATCGCGGCCGTATTGGGCCTGGATGCGTTTGCATTCGCTCGCCGCATGCTGGAGCGCCTCGTCCCACGACACTTCCCGCCACCGATCTTCGATCCGGCGGCGGATCATTGGCTTGACGATGCGGTCCCGGTGGGTCGCGTAGCCATAGGCGAACCGACCTTTGACACAGGAATGGCCCTCATTGGCCTTGCCGGCCTTGTAGGGGACCATGCGCACCACCTGGTCGCCTTTCAGCTCCGCCTTGAATGCGCAGCCGACGCCGCAATAGGCGCAGGTGGTCACGACCGTGCGTTCCGGCATTCCCATTTCGATGACCGACTTCTCATTGAGCGACGAGGTCGGGCAGGCCTGAACGCAGGCGCCGCAGGAGACGCACTCAGACTGGAGAAAATCGGCGCCGGCCGGCGACACCGTCGAGTTGAACCCGCGTCCCAGGATCGTCAGCGCGAACGTCCCCTGCACCTCGTTGCACGCGCGCACACAGCGCGAGCAGACGATGCATTTCGTCGGGTCAAAGGCGAAATAGGGATTGGAGGCGTCGGTCGGTGCGTCGAAATGACTGGCGCCGTCGTACCCGTACCGCGTATCGGTGAGGCCCAGTTTCGCGGCTTGGGTCTGCAACTCGCAGTCGCCGTCGGCGCTGCACGTCAGGCAGTCGAGCGGATGGTCGGATATGTAGAGCTCCATCACCCCGCGTCGAAGCCTCTCGAGACGCGGGGTCTTGGTTTGGACGACCATGCCTTCCTCGGCCGGCGTGGTGCAGGAGGCGGGCGTGCCTTTCCGGCCCTCGATTTCGACGAGGCACAATCGGCAGGAGCCGAACGACTCAAGATTGTCGGTCGCGCAAAGCTTGGGGATCGGATTGTCGATCAGCGCCGCCGCGGCCATGACCGACGTTCCAGGCGGTACGCTGACCTTGCGCCCGTCGATCGTCAGCGTCACCGTCGCCGCGCCCGTGCGAATCGGCGTGCCGGTATCGAGTTCCTGCAGCAGAGCCATGGTTCTTCTCCTACTCCGCAGCCGCGCGTACAGGCGGTTTGGCGAAGTCGTCGCCGAAATGATCGAGAGCGCTGAGGACCGGCAGGGGAGTGAGCCCGCCCAGAGCGCAAAGCGAGCCATCCGTCATCACCTCGCAAAGATCGCGCAAGAGTTGGACATTCTTTTGGCGATCCTGGCCGGCGACGATCTTGTCGACCGTCTCCAACCCACGCGTCGAGCCAATGCGGCAAGGGGTGCATTTGCCGCAGCTTTCCTTGGCGCAGAATTCAAACGCGAAGCGGGCCTGTCGGGCCATGTCGACGCTGTCGTCGAAGACGACCACGCCGCCGTGGCCGAGCATGCCCTTGTTCGCTAACATCGACTCATAGTCGAGCGGCGTATCGAGGAGCTTGGCGGGGAAGTAGGCGCCAAGCGGCCCGCCGACCTGCACCGCGCGGATTGGGCGGCCGGTTCGTGTGCCGCCGCCGAAGCCTTCGACGAGGTCGCGCAGCGTGACGCCGAACCCGAGTTCCACCAGGCCGCCGTAGCGAATGTTGCCAGCGAGCTGGAAAGGCTGCGAACCAAGCGACCGCCCGACGCCATAGCGCGCATAGGCGGCGGCCCCGTGTTCCAGAATCCACGGCGTCGAGGCGAAGCTTAGCACGTTATTAATGACGGTCGGCTTGTCGAACAGGCCGCGAATCGCCGGCAACGGTGGCTTGGCGCGCACTTCGCCGCGCCTCCCTTCGAGACTTTCGAGCAGAGAGGTCTCCTCGCCGCAGATATAGGCGCCGGCGCCCAGCCGTGCCTCGAGATCGAATTCCCGGCCCGAGCCAAGCACGCTGGGGCCGAGGAGACCGCCTGCTCGCGCACGCTCGATGGCGCTCGAAAAGACCGCGAAAGCGTGCGGGTATTCGGAACGGATATAGACATAACCCATTGTCGCCCCGACCGAGAGACCGGCGATCGCCATCCCTTCGATCAGAAGGAAAGGATCGCCTTCCATCAACATTCGATCGGCGAATGTGCCGCTGTCGCCCTCGTCGGCGTTGCAGACGATATATTTTTGCTTGGCTTCGACTCCCGCCACGGTGCGCCATTTGACCCCGGTCGGAAAGCCCGCCCCCCCCCGCCCCCGCAGGCCTGACTCCACCACCGCCTCGACCGTCGCCTGAGGCCCGAGACTGAGCGCGCGCTCCAGCCCCGTGAGCCCGCCGTGGCGCCGATATTCGTTGAGAGAAAGCGGATCGGTCACGCCGCAACGGCTGAAAATCAGGCGCTGCTGTCTGGCGAGATAGGGGATGGCGTCGACTGGCCCGAGCGCCGCAGGATGAGGGCCGCCGGTCAAGAATTCGGATTCGAACAATGAGACGGCGTCCCGCGGCGCGACCGGACCGTAACCGATGCGGCCGGCCGAGGTCTCAACTTCGATCAGCGGCTCCAGCCAGAACAGGCCGCGCGAGCCGGTGCGCACGATCTCGACCTCGACGTTGCGGGAGCGCGCTTCGCGCGACAACGCCATGGCGACGCTGTCCGTGCCGACGGACAAGGCCGAGGAATCGCCCGGGACGAAAATGCGGACGCTCATTGAGTTTTCCTCTGGACGCCCGCGACGATCGCATCAATGCGTTCACGATTGAGACGGCCTATCGGCGCTCCGTCCAGCAATGCGGAAGGGGAAAGGGCGCAGTTGCCAAGACAATAGACAGTTTCAACGTGGAGGTCAGCAGCGGCGGCGTCGCTGTCCACTTTTATGCCGTGACGGGTTTCAAGATGCGACACGAGGTCTTCGCACCCCATGGCCTGACAGGACTCTGCGCGACAAAGCTTCAGCACGCGTCCTTCGATCGGCGAGCGACGGAAGTCATGATAGAAGCTTAACGCCCCGAGCGCCTCCGCCTTGGAGATGTTGAGCGCCTCCGCGATCAGCGGAATTGCGTCCTCATGGATATGCCCGAAATGATGTTGTAGATCATGCAATATGGGTAGCGTCGCGCCCGGCGTTGAGCGCCTGCGATTAATCAGCGCGCGCGCCAACTCCACATCAAACGCCGCTCTGGCGGCCATAACAATCCTCCCACTCACCCTCTTTATGATGCGCCCGCGTTATGATGCTCCCGCGCGAGCGCGCGCGCAAATCGAAGGTTCGAAAGGCATGATAGAGAATTTCTATTAAGACGTCCCGGTTTCAATGTTTGCTGGACTCTCCGGCGGCCCAATGGACGCCGCGATGTCGACAGGCGAATGCATGGCGAAGAGGTTGCGGGCCAATGGCGAGGGCGGTTCCCGGTCGCTCATGACCAGTCCGATCGTGCGCCGGGCGACCGGCTCGACAAGATCAATCGCGCGCGCGCTCCTCTGCACGCCGAAGAAGTGCAACAGTTGGCGGGGCGCGATCGCCGACCATTGGCCGGCGCTGACGTGCGAGACAAGGTTGAAGATCGAATTGGTTTCCATCGCGGGGACAGGCTTTGCGCCGACCGATCGGAACACTCCGTCGATGATTCGCCGGTTCTGCATATCCGGCGTCAATAGGCACAGGGGCGCCTCAGCCGCCTCGCGCCAGCTCAATTGCGCCCTATCGGCAAAGGCGCCGGTCGCCGGCGTCAGAAATACATACTCCTCGAAGCAGATCGGCTTGGTCCTGACGCGGGCGATCGGTTCGGCGTCGAGGTAGGTGAGGCCTACGTCGAGTTCGAAATCATCGATCCCGCGTTCGATTTCTTGGCTCGTCAGGGAAAGAACCGCGATGGTGACGCCCGGAAAGCGGGCATGGAACGGACCGGTGAATTGCCAGACGATTGGCAGCGCGGTCGGAATGGCTCCGATGCGAAGCCGGCCTGTGAGGCCCTTGCCGATCTCCTCGAGTCCGAATCGAAGATTATCGACGTCGGCCAAAATGCGGTGCGCGTGCTCGAGAACGACCCGTCCCTGCGGCGTCAGGCCGACATAGCGATGCGCGCGCTCGACGATCGGAGCGCCGAGATCCTCCTCGAGCAGGCGAATCGCGGCCGAAAGCGTCGGCTGTGAGACGTGACAAGCCTCTGCGGCGCGGCCGAAGTGCTCTTCTCGCGTTAGCGCTACGAGATATTCGAGGTGACGCAAGATCATGCCGCCCTATCCCTGCCGCATTCGTGGCGCCTCGCTCCGAGCGAGGTCAACAGCGAGCGTCGACCGCAGCGAGCCGTTGCCCCGCAGGCGATCGCCCGAGTGAAGTGCCTAGACCCGAATGGAGACAATATGCCGCCTACCCGACCTGGCCGTCCGAGCCGATCAGCCGCCCTATCGATCCGTGTCGTCGCGTCTTTGGCCGCGGTCCTCGTCATTGCGCTCGCCGCGCTTTGGCTCTCGCGCGCTCCGCTCAGCTCCAATGGGTCTCTCGTCGGAGGTTCCTTCGCGTTGCAGGACGGCGGTGGGAGGACGGTCAGCGACCAGACCCTGCGCGGGATGCCGTTCCTGGTCTATTTCGGTTATACACATTGCCCCGACGTTTGCCCCACCGAACTCGCCCGTATTTCCGATGTTTTGGCCAAGATGGGCGACAAGGCGATCCCAGCCCTGTTTATCACGGTGGATCCGGAGCGCGACACCCCCAAGATCATGCAGGATTATGTCAGCAGCTTCAATCCTCACATCATCGGACTCTCGGGCAGCCCGCAAGCCATCGGCGCGGTAGAGAAGTCCTATCGGGTCTACGCCCGAAAAGGGCCGCTCCAATCTGATGGGAGCTATTCCATGGACCACAGTTCAATCGTATACGTAATGAACAAATCGGGCGCGTTCGTCGAGGCGCTAAACCTCGACCGGCCGCCCGGTGATACGGCGAAGGAACTTCTAACCTTACTTTAGGGTAGGCCGCCTGTGGGTTTGCGGCTTCGCGCGGGGTTTGATAGAGCCTCGTCACTCGCCTCGAGGAATTCGCGCTTGGGCCAGAAATGTGAATCCGATGGACAAGTTCACGACATTGACCGGGGTCGCCGCGCCTTTGCCGATCGACAATATCGACACCGACATGATCATTCCCAAGCAATATCTGAAGACGATCAAGCGCACCGGCCTTGGCGCCGGTTTGTTCGCGGAGTTGCGCTATCGAGACGATGGAACGGAGAACCCCGAATTCGTGCTCAACAAGCCCGCCTTCCGGAAGGCGGCCATAATCGTGGCCGGCGACAATTTCGGCTGCGGGTCCTCCCGGGAACATGCGCCCTGGGCGCTGCTTGATTTCGGCGTTCGCTGCGTCATCTCCACTGACTTCGCTGACATTTTCTACAATAACTGCTTCAAAAACGGCATCCTGCCGGTCAAAGTCTCTCCTGAGGACCTCGACAAACTGATGGACGACGCCGAGCGCGGCGCCAACGCCACCATCACCGTAGACTTGCCGGCGCAGGAAATCCGCGGTCCGGATGGCGGCGTGGTCAAGTTCGAACTCGACGCTTTCCGAAAGCATTGCCTGATCGAAGGCCTCGACGATATTGGCCTGACGATGGTCGAGAGGCCGGCGATCGAGACCCATGAGTTGAGGTCGGCCGCGCTACATCCGTGGCGGTGATCGCCGCTGGTGGCGCCTGTCCTTCCGATTTGTCGACGCGCACATTCTCTTAATATCCGCTAATATCCTCGCGCGGGAAACGAGGGGCGAACGCTCGCTGCGATGAACGGCGCGACAGTTTTTTTCACCGCGATCGGCTACGTATTCCTGCTTTTCCTCATCGCGTGGTGGGGAGATCGCAAGCGGAGGCCTTTCTCATCCGGCCGCGGGCGCGCGGTCGTCTATGCGCTGAGTTTGGCGGTCTATTGCACATCCTGGACCTACTATGGCTCGGTGGGACTCGCCTCGGAACATGGGCTGGATTTTCTACCGATATACATCGGACCCATCCTTGTCGTCGGCCTTGGCGCGCCTTTCGTCGCGCGCATCGCCAATCTCGCCCGCGCCCAGAATTTGACCACGGTCGCCGATTTCGTCTCGGCCCGTTACGGCAAATCCCAGCCGGTCGCCGCAGTCGCCGCGCTGATCGCCGTGGTCGGTTCGGCGCCCTACGTCGCGCTGCAACTCAAGGCGATCGCGCCGACCGTGCTGATGGTCGTCGATTCCACCGACCGCGCGCGGCTGACGTCCAACACGCCATCGACCTGGTTCTATCTGGCGGTGTCGTTGCTGCTCGCCGGTTTCGCGATGGCGTTCGGCACCCGTCGCATCAATCCGAAGGAACATCAGGACGGCCTAATTCTCGCGATCGCCGTGGAATTGATCGTCAAACTCTTCGCGTTCCTCGCCGTCGGCGCCTTTGTCGTCTGGTGGCTCAACGATGGGATCTTCGATCTGACGCAAGTTGCGCACTCGAACCCCGCGATCGCCGTCGTCATCCAGACTCCGCCCGATCCGGCGGTCTGGAGCGTCACAACGCTTCTTTCGGCCTTCGCCATCGTGCTGTTGCCGCGGCAATTTCACGTTGCCGTGGTCGAAAACCACGAGGCGCGCGATATCCGCACCGCCGCCTGGCTCTTCCCAGGCTATCTGGTCCTCATCAACCTGTTCGTGGCGCCGCTCGCCATCGCCGGACTGAAACTCTTCCCCGACGGAACGATCAACCGCGACCTGACGGTTCTCGCACTCCCGCTCAGCGCCGGCGCGCACGGCGTCGCGCTCATGACCATGATCGGCGGCCTCTCGGCGGCGACCGGCATGGTGGTGGTCGACAGCGTCGCGCTTTCGATCACCATTTCCAACGATCTCGCAATGCCGCTGTTGTTGAGGCGCCGCGGGGCTCCTGGACGGGCCGCCGCGGGTGACATCGGCGCGCTGGTGCTTTGGATTCGCCGCATCGCGATTGTCGGCGTTTTGGTCCTCGGTTTCGCCTATGAGCGCGTGACCGGAGAGGCTGGCCTCGTCTCGATCGGGCTTCTATCGTTCGCGGCGGTCGCGCAAATCGCCCCGGCCTTTCTCGGCGGTCTTTTCTGGAGACGTGGCACGGCCCGCGGCGCGTTTGCTGGGATGACGGTCGGTTCGCTCGTTTGGTTCTACCTGTTGCTGCTGCCTTCGATCGAGCCCCATCAGGCGCTTTCGGCCTTTTTGGCGCACGGGCCCCTGGCGATTGCCTGGCTTAGACCAGCCGCGCTCGTCGCTTTCGCGCCAAGCGCGCTCGTAGGCGGCGTCATCCTTTCGCTCGCTGCGAACACGACAGCCTTCGTCGCCTTCTCGCTCACCCGCCTTCCGAACGCGCTCGAGCGCGCGCAGGCCGGCGCGTTCGCCGGCGGCGGGTCGGGAGGCGAACCACAAGCCTTCCGTCTGTGGCGCTCGTCGACGACGGCCGGCGAGCTGGAGACTGCGGTCGCGCGCTATCTCGGGGCGGGGCGCGCGCGCCGCGCGTTTTCGGTGTTCATGCGCGAACGCGGCCGTGACTATGAGCCTTCGGCCGAGGCGAGCGCGCAGCTGATCCGGCATGCGGAATTCTTGTTGTCGCCGGCGATCGGCGCTTCGACATCGCGACAGGTGCTGTCGCTCCTTTTGCGGCCGCGCCCGCTTTCCGGTCAATCGGCGCTCAAGCTCTTAGACGAAGCTTCGGCCGCGATCCAATCGAGCCGCGATCAGCTGCAGCAGGCGCTCGACCACGCGCGTCAGGGCATCACCGTATTCGATCCCAACCTGGCGCTGACAGCCTGGAACCGCGAATTCGCCGACCTCTTCGATCTGCCTCAGGGGTTCCTGCGCCAGGGGCTGGGCCTTGACGAAATCGTGCGCTTCAACGCCGCGCGCGGCGCCTACGGGCCGGGCGATTCCGAGGACTTCATCGCTGAGCGCGTCGCGAGCCTGCTCTACGACGATCAGCCGACCCGGCTGCGCCTGTTCTCCACTCGTCGCGTCCTCGAAGTGCGCTCCGCGCGGCTTCCTGACGGAGGCATCGTAACCACCTATACCGACGTGACGCAGAACGTTGAGTTCGAAGAGGCGCTTGAAGCGGCAAACCAGCTGCTCGAACGGCGGGTCGACGAGCGCACCGCCGAGTTGCAGAGGCTCAATGCCGAACTCGCGCAGGCCAAGATCGAGGCGGACGAAGCCAATCTTTCCAAGACGCGCTTTCTGGCAGCGGCGAGCCACGATATTCTCCAGCCGCTCAACGCCGCTAGGCTTTATGCGAGCTCGCTGAGCGATGGCGCGCGCCAGATCGGTGTCGACGAGCGAGCCGATCTAGCGCGCAACGTCGATGTTTCCTTGGAGGCGGTCGAGGAAATTCTCGGCGCGCTGCTCGACATATCGCGGCTCGACGCCGGCGCCATGCGCCCGGAAGTCTCTAACGTCCCGGTGGCCGATCTAATGCGCATGCTGGAGGTCGAGTTCGCGCCCATCGCCCGTTCCAAGGGGCTTGACCTGCGGTTCGTCGGATCGACTCTCACCATTCGCTCCGACCAGCGGCTGATGCGCCGCCTGCTGCAAAACCTCGTTTCCAACGCGGTCAAATACACGCTCCAGGGCCGGGTGCTGGTCGGCTGCCGGCGGGTGTCCGGCGCGGCGCGCATAGAGGTCTGGGACACCGGACTAGGCATCCCGCTGGAACAGCAGCGCGCGGTGTTCCAGGAATTTCAGCGGCTCGATCAGGGCGCGAAGGTCGCGCGCGGCCTAGGACTGGGTCTGTCGATCGTAGAGCGGCTGGGCCGCGTTCTCGGCCATCCGATCGGATTGCGCTCGCGTTCGGGCAAAGGGTCGGTATTCACCGTGACCGCGCAACTGGGGGCGGCGAAGCCCGCGAGCCTCGATGACGGCGCGGCGCCCGCGGCGGCGGGCGAACCCCTGCGTGGTCTGAAAGTTCTCGCGATCGACAACGAACCGCGGGTGCTGGAGGGGTTGCGCGTTCTACTCGAACGATGGGGATGCGTCGTCGCGACCGCGAACGGCCTATTCGAAGCGCGGGAAAGAACTCGTGGCCTTCGGCGCGCCGGACGTCATCATCGCCGACTATCACCTCGACTCCAGCGACGGCGTCGCGGCGATTCGCGCCCTGCGCGAAGATCTCGGCCGCGCCGTGCCCGCGATCCTCGCCACCGCCGACCGCAGCTCCGAAGTGCGCGAAAAGGCCGCGCGCGAGGATGTCGTCATCCTTATGCACAAGCCGTTGCGACCGGCGCCCCTGCGTGCGCAACTAACACGCTATTGGGCCATTCGTGAAGCGGCGGAATAGGAGCGGCGCGGGTCCGAAGGGCGGCGGGGCGAAAAGCGGCCACGGATCGTTTCTGCCAATAGACTTGCGGCGCCAAGCCGGAGCGGGCTCTGCAGGCGCATAGGCTGAGGGCGCCGCGCTTCGAGCACGGCGGTAAATCCGGCCCGGAGCCGCAGCTTTTGCGTCTGCCCTTTTTTCCCCTATAGGGGCAGCCTGCACTCCAACAGAGAACCGCTCATGAACGCCGCCCGCCGCCCTTTCGACGATATCCGCGCGCTCGTCCGGCAAATCCCGAAACCGGACGAGGCGGCGCGCGCGGCGGCGCGAGAGCGCGAAGCGCAATTGACCAAGCCGGCGGGCTCGCTAGGCCGGCTCGAGGACGTCGCCGAATGGTTGGCGGGGTGGCAGGGCTCGCCGCGGCCGCATGTCGACCATCCGCTGGTCGCCGTCTATGCGGGGAATCACGGCGTCGTCGCGCAGGGCGTCTCGCCGTTTCCTGCTTCCGTCACCCAGGCGATGGTGGCGAACTTCAAAGCCGGCGGCGCCGCGATCAACCAGATCTGCAAGGCCTTCGACATCTCGCTCAAGGTCTACGAACTGGCGCTGGAGATGCCGACCAGGGACATCACTCGGGAGCCCGCGCTCGACGAGAAGGCCTGCGCCGCAACGATGGCCTTCGGCATGGAGGCGCTCGCTTCCGAGCCCGACCTGTTGGTCCTGGGCGAAATGGGCATCGGCAACACGACCGTCGCGGCGGCGATCTATCACGCGCTCTACGGCGGCGAGGCGGAGGACTGGGTCGGCCGCGGAACCGGCGTCGACGACGCGGGTCTCGAGCGCAAGGTCGTCGCGGTTCGCGCCGCGGTCGCGCGCCACAAGGCGCATCTGACCGATCCGCTCGAGGTTCTGGCGCGTCTCGGCGGGCGCGAAATCGCGGCGATCGCCGGCGCGATCCTGGCCGCGCGAATGCGGCGCACGCCGGTGCTGCTCGACGGCTTCGTCGCCTGTTCCGCCGCCGCGGTCCTGCATACGCTCGATGAGACGGCGCTCGACCATTGCCTCGCCGGCCATGTTTCGGCCGAGCGCGCGCATTCGGAAGTATTGAGGCGCCTCGGCAAGACCCCGCTGCTCGATCTCGGCATGCGCCTCGGCGAGGGATCCGGCGCGGCGCTCGCGGTCGCCATCGTCAAAGCCGCCGTCGCCTGCCACAATGGTATGGCGACCTTCGCAGAGGCGGGGGTCGCGGGGAAGGAAGGGTGACGTCGTTCATGAACAGGAGCCGATCATCATGACCCGGAACCGCTGGGAGACGGTCGACGCCTATTTCGCCAAGACTCTCGTCGGTTCTGACCCGACGCTCGACGGAGCGCTCGCCGCCAACGCGGCGGCCGGCCTGCCGTCGATCGACGTCTCAGCGCCGCAGGGCAAGCTCATCCATCTCCTGGCCCGCATCGCGGGGGCGCGCAACGCCTTGGAAATCGGCACGCTTGGCGGCTATTCGACCATCTGGCTTGCGCGCGCTCTGCCCGAGGACGGCCGGCTGGTGACCCTGGAAGCGAATGAGCGGCACGCAGCGGTCGCGCGCCAAAACATCGTCCGCGCGGGCGTCGCCAGCAAAGTCGACCTCAGGACCGGCGCGGCGCTCGCCGTCCTGCCGAAGATCGAGGCCGAAGGACTCGGCCCGTTCGATTTCGTCTTCGTCGACGCCGACAAATCCAACAATGCGAACTACCTGGACTGGGCGCTGCGACTGTCGCAGCATGGAACCGTGATTTTTGTCGACAACGTGGTTCGAGACGGCGTGATCGCCGACGCCGCCAGCCAGGATTCGGGCGTGATCGGCTCGCGCCGCATGTTCGAGATGATGGCGCGTGAGCCGCGCTTGCAGGCGACAGCCGTACAAACTGTCGGCGCCAAAGGCTGGGACGGTTTCGCGCTCGCGATCGTCGATTGAGCAGCAGACGAACGGCTTTCGCATCCGGACGCCGCATTTGTGGCGTCGCATGCCATTAGCGCCTTTTCCGCCTAGTCGTTTTCACAAAAACCGGGACCAAAAGGCCGCTGTGATTTCTGTGTTACAGAAATATTGCCGATTGTGGAAAAAGGATAATGCGCCGGTCAAATTCCGGACAGGCTTCAAAGCGCATGGTGTCGTCCCGGATCGCTGAACGCGGTCGCTCGCCAATGGAGACATTCATGTCATATTTCAGCCCGAACAACGCTCGGTTCAGCCGAGGCCGCATTCTTGCTTCGGCGGCGGTTCTGGCGCTCGTCGCGTCGGGTGCGATGGGCGAAATGGCCTGGTCCGAGTCGCCGCCTGTTCATGCGGCCGCCCCCGCTGCACCCATTTCCGATTCACAGGGGCAGTGGATGCCCTCCTTCGCGCCGCTGATCGCCCGCGTGAAGCCGGCCGTCGTCTCGATCAAGGTCAAGATCGTCAACGCCGCCGCCGGCGAGAACGATCTGCCAGGCCAGATGGAGGGCCTGCCGCCTGAGATCCAGCGATTCTTCAGGGAATTCGGCGGCCGGAGCGGCGTCTTCCCGCGCGTTCCGCCGCAGCGCATGATCGGAGAAGGATCCGGCTTTTTCATCTCGCCCGACGGTTATATCGTGACCAATCGTCACGTGGTGCAAAACGCTAAAACCGTGACGGTGACCACGGACGCCGGCAAGACCTTGGAGGCCAAGGTGGTCGGCACGGACCCGAAGACGGACCTGGCGCTGGTTAAGGTCAACCAGCAAGGCGACTATCCCTTCGTCACTCTCGCCAAGCAGATGCCCAGGGTCGGCGACTGGGTGGTCGCGATCGGCAATCCCTTCGGTCTCGGCGGCACGGTGACCGCCGGCATCATTTCGGCTGAAGGCCGCGACATTGGCGACGGCCCTTACGATCGCTTCCTGCAGATCGACGCGCCGATCAACAAGGGCAATTCGGGCGGCCCGACCTTTAACCTGAAGGGCGAAGTCGTGGGCGTCAACACCGCGATCTACTCGCCGTCGGGCGGCAGCGTCGGCGTCGGCTTTGCGATTCCCTCCACCACGGTGGACAGCGTCGTCGACGCGCTCGAACATGGTGGCGTCGTCAAGCGCGGCTATCTGGGCGTGGAGATTCAGGCCGTGAACCAGGAAATGGCCGAGAGCATCGGGCTCAAGAACGCGAGCGGAGCGATTGTCGATCAGGTGAACCCGGGAACCCCGGCCGCGGAGGCCGGGCTGAAGCCTGGCGACGTGATCACGAAGGTCAACGGCGAGCCGGTCAAGGATGCGTCCGAGCTGACGATCCGCATCGGATCGCTCAAGCCCGGCGACAAGGTGCAGCTCACCTACCTGCGCAACGGCGCCGACAAGACTGTCGATGTCAAGCTGGCCTCGCAGACCAACGAGAAGGTCGCCGAGGCCGACCAGAACGCGTCCGGGCGGCTGCTCGGGGTGGAGCTTGCGCCCGCCAAGCAGGTGTCGGGTGCCGGCGACAAGGGCGTGGTCATCGTCAATGTCGATCCCAACGGCGCCGCCGCGGATAAGGGCCTCGCCGAAGGCGACGTGATACTCGAAGTCGCAGGCAAGCCGGTGTCCGATCCCGCTCAGGTGAAATCGGACATCGCCGCCGCCAGGCAGGACGGCAAGAAGGCGGTGTTGATGCGTGTCCACACCGCGTCCGGCGACCGCTTCGTCGCGATCCCGTTCCCAAAGGCGTGATGACGGTTTGGCGCGGCAAGCAAGGCAGGGCGATGGGTCGTCCTTGGTCGCGTCATTGGGAGCGGCGGATTGGAAAGATCAGCCAATCCGCCCGTCCCGGCCGTGAACGCGTTTCCTCCGCCGGAACGGTCGGCGTGCTTGCGGAGGAAGCACGATGGTAAGAGGGAAATCCAGCGCCAGGGAAATCGTGGCTAGGCTTCAAATGGTCGAAGCGCTGACGGCAGAAGGACTTCCGATGGCGGAAGCGCTCCGATCGGCCGGGGTGCTTCAACCCGAATATGACCGGTGGCGGATCGAGTACAACGGGCTGGTGCGCACGCTTGGGCCGTTGTTGCGCGCCCCGCCGAGGCTGCGGAAGAAGACGGGCCGCGCCGGACCCGTCCATCGGGATAAGGCGTCCGACTAGGGCGCGCGGCGGACGCCGGTTTCCGACCTTCTCCTGGAGCGCTGGCCGCGAGGAGACAGCTTCTCAAACGGGCTCATTCCCGCTCTGGCGGGTCGCAAGCCCCAAAACAGCATCTGCGCGGCGTTCCCCCTCGCGCCGGAGCACTCGAGCCGAGATCGCTCTCCCGCGCCGGGAGAAGCGATCACCCTACGATCTCGTTGCCGGAGAAAAACTGCGCGATTTCCGCCGCGGCGGTTTCCGGCGCGTCGGAGCCGTGGACGGAATTCTCGCCCATCGACAGGGCGAAATCCTTGCGGATGGTGCCTGCGTCCGCCTTTTCGGGATTGGTCGCGCCCATCACGTCGCGATAGAATTGGATCGCGTTCTCGCCCTCCAGCACCTGCACCACGACCGGCGCGGCGGTCATCATCTCGACCAGCTCGCCGAAGAACGGCCGCTCGCGATGCACGCCATAAAAGCGCTCGGCCTGGCCGCGGGTCATATGCACCCGCTTCTGCGCCACGATCCGCAGCCCTGAGGCCTCGATCCGCTGGTTGACGGCGCCCGTCAGGTTGCGGCGGGTGACGTCGGGCTTGAGGATCGAGAAAGTGCGTTGGACGGCCATGGGCGCTCAAGTCTCTTCGGCGAGATTTTTCTTGAAGGGAAAAAGCGCGGCGCTTATAGCCGCCGCCCCGTGGGCCGACAAGGCCACGTTACCGCAACACCGGGGCAATCGGGTGAAGGAAATGCGTGACAACCCTGGACTGGACCCCGAAGTTGAGACACGGATAAAAGGGTGACATGGCTTCCAAGGAGGAACCATGTCGGAACCGGGCAAGAGTCCGCGGCAGTATTCGAATGCATTCAAGGAGCGCATCGTCTTGCGGCTGGAGGCTGGCGAGAGGATGGCGGCGGTGGCCGAGGAGGCGGGGGTCAAGCGCAAGCTGCTTTACGAATGGCGCGACTCCTACCGGGCGATGGGCGTGGCCGGCTTCAACCGCAAGCGCGGGCCGAAGCCGGGGTGGAAGAAGCGGCGGTCGGTCGAGGGCGACGCGGCGTCCGCGCCTGCGCTCTCTTCAGACGCCGCCGCGTCCGCCGCGTCGCCCTCGACGGAGTTGAAGAAGGCCGAGGCGCGGATCGCCGAACTGGAGCGGGTGATCGGCCGTCAACAGGCGGATCTCCATTTTTTTCACGAAGCCTTGCGGCTTTGGGACGCGACGAGCCCGGACGGCGGCGCGCCCACCTCTACGCGGTCATCGAAAAAATGATCGCGCTCGAGTCGCAAGGCTTCTCCCAGGACGACGCCAACATCCTGCGCCTGTGCGGGTTGGGCGGCGTTTCGCGCGCCGGCTATTACCGCCATTTCGGTCCCCATGCGCCGGCGCGCGAGGACGCGGACCTGCGCGATCTGATCCAGCGCGCGGCGCTCAGCCATCGCCATTACGGCTATCGGCGCATCGCCCAGGAGTTGCGCCGGCAGGGCCTGATCGTCAACGCCAAGCGCGTGCTCAGGTTGATGCGCGCGGACAATCTGCTCTGCCTTCGCGCTAGGCCCTTTGTTCCGCGCACGAGCGACAGCCGGCACGGCTTCGCGATCCGGCCGAACCTCGCGCGCGGCTGCCGTCCGACCGGCCTCGACCAGCTCTGGGTCGCCGACATCACTTATGTCCGGCTGGCCGAGGACTTCGTCTATCTGGCCGTCGTCCTCGACGCGTTCTCGCGCAAAGTGGTGGGCTGGGCGCTCGCCAACAATCTCGAGGCCTCGCTTGCGCTGCAAGCGCTCGACCAGGCCTTGGCCGCGCGAAATCCCGCGCCCAACAGCCTCATTCATCATTCCGATCGCGGCGTGCAATACGCCTGCACGGACTATGTCGAGCGGCTGGAGGCGCGAAGGGTCGTCATCAGCATGAGCCGGCCGGGCAACCCTCATGACAACGCCAAGGCGGAGAGCTTCATGAAGACGTTGAAAACCGAGGAGGTGAACGGAAAGGCCTACGCCAACATCGAAGACGCCCGCCGGCAGATCGGCGCGTTCATCGACACAGTCTACAATCGTCAGCGCCTGCACTCAGCGCTTGACTACAAACCCCCGGTCGAGTTCGAAGCCGAACTGCGGTCGGTCGCGCCAACCCTAAACCAGGACCAAGCGACGTCACTCAATTAACGTGTCTCACCGATGGGGTGCAGTCCAGGGGAGAAGTGCTGAACCTGTCGATATCCGCTGATTCGATTGGCGGAGCAGGACGATGGGATCTTTGGACGCGGGGGTTGCGGCGAGTTTTGAGACGGCGGCTTTTCTTGGACATATCAAGGGATTGCCGGATCGTCGACAAATCCGGCAAAATGACCTACCCTTTGGATGAGATCCTAGTTTTGTCGTTGCTGGCGGTTCTGGCGGGGTCGGAGGGTTTCACCGACATTGCCAGTTTTGGCGAGAGGAAGCTCGGGCTGCTGCGCCGCTTCCGTCCCTTTGCCGATGGGACGCCGAGCCACGACCACTTGGGCGATATTTTCGCCACGCTGGACGCCCAGGCCTTCCGGCGTTGCTTTGTGGCCTGGGTCGCGGCGCTGACCAGGGCGCCGGCGGAGCTGATCGCCATCGACGGCAAGAGGTTGCGGCGTTCGGGCAAGAAGGGATCCAAGGGGCCATCCACATGGTCTCGGCCTTTGCCGCGCGACAACGGCTAGCGCTGGCGCAGACCAAGGTGGGCGAGAAGTCGAACGAGATTCCCGCCATTCCCGCGCTTCTCGACATGCTGTCGATCGAGGGCGCGGTCGTCACCATCGACGCGATGGGACGCCAGCGCGAGATTGCGGGTAAGATCATCGACAAGAAGGCCGACTACATCCTGGCGCTGAAGGGCAACCAGGGGACGCTGCGCGAGCATGTCGAACTGTTCGCGAACGAGCAGAACACCAAGGGCTTTGCCGACACGACAGTGAGCGCGGACGAAACGGTCGACGGCGATCACGGCCGCATCGAGACGCGTCGCGTGACCGTCGTCCACGACGTCGCCCGGCTGCAGAAGCGGCACGACTGGCCCGGCCTGGCGGGCCTCGTCGTCGTCGGGAGCGCGCGAGAGATCGGGATGCGAACCGAACGCGAGACCCGCTACTACCTGACCTCGTCGGCATGGCGCGCCGACCGGCTGGGACCGATGGTTCGCGATCACTGGGAGGTCGAGAACGGCCTGCACGGCATCGTCACGTTCCCACGCGAAGGGCGCGAGCGGACTATAAGGGGTACTGATTGTCATGCGGCCGCGACGACCTCGCTGCAGCAATTTGGAACAATGTGCGAAGAGGGAGAGATACGCACCGCTCTCCGCCGGAAGCCGGGAATTGCAGGGGTCTCCAGCGATCGACGTCCGAGCTTATGTAGCACTCCCTTGGGGCGCCATTCAACCGCGGTGAGGCGCGCGTCCACGGACTTCCGGCAGCCTCCGGAGCCGGCAACATGGCAGGGCTAAGGCGCCGTCCGCGAATAGTTAAATCGTTTTAGGTCAGATTTGAGTTGGATGGATTCCGTCGGCGGACGGCATTCTATAGCATGCTGGCATGATTGATGAATCGGCTATTCGCTTGCGGTTTGCGACGCTCGATCCGGTGCTCGATGAGCGCGGTCGGCGACGGTTTGCGGCGGCGGAAGCGCTGAGTGCGGGACGCGGCGGGATCGCCGCCGTTTCGCGGGCCACGGGGCTTGCGCGCAGCACGATTGGGCGGGCGCTGAGCGAGTTGCGCGGCGGCGAGAAGGTTGACGCGGAGCGCGTGCGCCGGGCGGGCGGCGGCCGCAAGCCGGCGAGCGAGACGGACGCGAGCCTGCTGGAGGATCTGCGCTCTCTTCTTGAGCCGACGACGCGCGGCGATCCGCAATCGCCGCTATTGTGGACCTGCAAGAGCCTTCGCAAGCTCAGCCAGAGCTTGCGGGACATGGGCCACACCGTCGGGCGCACGCTTGTGGGCGATCTCCTGCGCAAGCTCGACTACAGCTTGCAGTCCAATCGCAAGACGCGGGAAGGCTCGAACCATCCCGATCGCGACGCGCAGTTCCACTATATCAACGATCGCGTGAAGGAAGCGCTCGCTGCAGGCGAACCAGCAATCTCCGTCGACACAAAGAAGAAGGAGCTGGTCGGCGACTTCAAGAACGCCGGGCGCGAATGGCGGCCGCAGGGCTCGCCTGAGGAAGTCCGCGTTCATGACTTCGTCATCCCGGAACTCGGGCGGGCCGTGCCTTACGGCGTCTACGACATCGCCGGCAACGCCGGCTGGGTCAGTGTCGGCGTCGACCACGACACGGCGGCCTTCGCGGTCAACGCCATTCGCGCCTGGTGGAGGCTCATGGGGCGCGAGCGCTATCCGAACGCCCGCAGTTTGTTGATCACGGCCGACGGCGGCGGCAGCAACGGCTCACGCGTGCGGCTGTGGAAGCTGGAACTGCAGAAGCTCGCCGACGAACTCAGCGTGCCGATCACCGTATGCCACCTGCCGCCCGGCACAAGCAAATGGAACAGGATCGAGCATCGCCTGTTCTCGTTCATCACCGGCAACTGGCGCGGAAAGCCGCTCGTCAGCCATCAGGTCATCGTCCAACTGATCGCCGCAACAACGACGACGACCGGCCTCAAAGTGCGCTGCGAACTCGACCCAAACGCCTATCCCGCCGGCCTCAAAGTGTCGGACGACGAGATCGAAGCCGTCAATCTCACCCGCCACGACTTTCACGGCGAATGGAATTATACGATCACCCCAAACCTGCCCTAGGAGCCTGTCTGAGAAATCGCTGAGAGGCTAGCGTTTTCGCGGCGAATCGGATTCTGCTTGGGCATGAGCAAGCGCTATCGCCCCTGGAAGATCGACGAGCCGATGCTGTTGCCAGCGACGGTTCAGGAGTTCGTCGACAAGGATCACCTGGCGCGGTTGGTTCTGCATCTGGTGGTCGAGGAGATCGATCTCGAGGCGATCGAGCGGGTCTACCGCGTCGATCGCGGGCAGCCGCCATTCGATCCGGCGATGATGACGGCGCTTTTGCTCTATGGCTATTGCAACGGGGTCTATTCGTCGCGGCGGATCGCCAAGGCCTGTCGTGAACGCGTCGACTTCATGAGCGTCGTCGGCCTCGACGCTCCGGATTTCCGCACGATCTCGGAGTTCCGAAAGCGTCATCTGCAGGCGCTTTCCGCGCTGTTTTCACAGGTGCTGCGGCTGTGCGAGCGAGCCGGGCTGGTCAAGCTGGGGCACGTCGCGCTGGACGGGACGAAGATCAAGGCCAACGCCTCCAAGCACAAAGCCATGAGCTACGCGCGGATGGCCGAGCGCGCGGCGGAACTGGAGGCAGAGGTCGCCGGCTGGATGGACGCCGCGGCGGCGACGGACGCCAGCGAGGACGCCGCCTTGGGGCGCGACAAGAGCGGCGACGAGATGCCGGATTGGGTCGCCGACAAGAAGCGGCGCGCCGAGAAGATCCGCGCCGCCAAGGCCGAACTGGAGGCCGAGGCGAAAGCCGCCGCCGAGGCCGAAAGGCAAGCGCGGGCCGAGGCGGAGAAGAAACGAGAAGCCGAAGGCCGCAAGAAACCCGGAAGACCCGCCGCCCCGCCCTCAGAAGACCCCGACCCGAAAGCGCAGAAGAACTTCACCGATCCCGAGAGCCGCATCATGAAAACCAAGGACGGCTTCATCCAGGGCTACAACGCCCAGGCGGCGGTGGACGCCGAGGCACAGGTGATCGTCGCCCATGGCCTCGACGCCAACGCGAGCCACCAGCATCAGCTGACGCCGATGGTCGACGCGGTCGAAGCCAATATGGGCCGCAAGCCCGAGCAGGTCTCGGCCGACGCCGGCTATTGCTCGCACGCCAATCTCGAGGCGATGGAGAGCCGCAACATCGACGCCTACATCGCCGCCGGACGCGCCAAGCATCCGACCGACGGCGAAGCCGGAGGCAAGCGCGTAGCGGCCATGCGCGAGAAGATCAGGGCCGGCGGCCACGAGACCCCCTATCGACTGCGCAAGCAATTGCCCGAGCCGGTGTTCGGGCAAATCAAGCAGGCCCGCGGCTTCCGTCAGTTCCTGATGCGCGGGCTCGACAAGGTCGCCCACGAATGGGGCCTCGTCTGCCTCGCCCACAATATCCTCAAACTCGCTCAAGGGCGGACTCCGTCCGCCGCCGAGATCGCAACCGCCTGACCCCCGTCAAACGGCCAAACAACCCCAAATCCGCGTCCAGACCCGCTAACACTCTCCAAACCCACCTAACGGCGGACACTATCTGGACAGCCTCCTAGCCGAAGCGATAGTTCGCGGACAACGCCTAAGTGTCTGTTCGGGAACATATTGAATCGGCTGGGTCATTTGTGATTCAAGGGAGGCGGCCTGATTCTTTGGGGAGCCGCCGCCGATGCGGACGAAGGAAAACCGCGCTCGCTATGATCGACGCCACCTGCGCTATCCCTCTGACCTGACCGACGAGGAGTGGGCGCTGGTCGAGCCGCATATTCCACCAGCCAGGCGCGGCGGCAACAAGCGAAGGGTGAAGCTGCGCGAGGTCGTCAACGGCCTGATGTACGTCCTGAGCGCCGGTTGCCAGTGGCGGGCGATTCCGAAAGACCTGCCGCCACGCTCGACGTTGTACGATTATTTTGATCTGTGGAGCTGGGACGGCACGCTCGATCGGATCCATGACGCCCTCTATGTCGAATGCCGCCAAAGAGCAGAGCGCGAGGCTTCTCCGACAGCGGCCATCATCGACAGCCAGAGCGTGAAAAGCGCTGAAAAAGATCCTATGCGGGTGGACGGCGGCCTGACTTGGTAGGCTGAGCTTCCACACCAGCATGGAGGCAACCGATGCAGCCAATCACCTCCGCGACCGTTGTCGCGACCACCGCCCGGGCGAATGATACCACGCTGTTCGCCTCGCTCGAATTGAGCAAGTCGAAATGGGTCGTGACGATCAACGGTCCGGGCAGCGAGAGGTTTTCCAAGCATGTGGTCGAGGGTGGAGACGGCGCCAGCCTGCTCGACCTTCTTTCGCGGTCGAGGGCGAAGGCCGAGCAGCGCGATGGCGTGCAGGTCAAAGCGATTGTCATTCAGGAAGCGGGATTGGACGGGTTTTGGATTCATCGCTTGCTCATCGCCAACGGGATCGAGAGCCATGTGGTCGATGCGGCTTCGATCGCAGTCGACCGGAGGCATTGGCAGGCCAAGACCGATGCGATCGACGGCGAGACGCTGTTGCGGACACTGATGGCCTGGGCTCGCGGCGAGCGGCGGGTCTGTTCGATGGTTCGCGCGCCGAGCCCGGAAGACGAGGATCGCCGGTTGCCCAAACGATGGATCGTCGAGCGAACCTTCGCCTGGCTCGGACGATGCCGAAGGCTCGCATTCAGCATACCAATCGGGTCAGGGGCCTGCTCGGCGGCCAAGGCGTCCGGGATTACAATCCGCTTCGGCGCGATCGTTTCGAACGACTGGAGGCGCTGCGAACCGGCGACGGCCGTGAGCTGCCGCCGATGCTGAAGGCGGAAATCCGCCGGGAGCTCGATCGGATCGCGCTGGCGACGACGCAACTGGCTGCGGTCGAACGCGCCCGCGACGCGCTCATCGGCACGCAAGCCGAGGAGCCGAACAACCCCGCCGCCCAGCTCCTCAAGCTCAAGGGCATGGGGCCTGAGTTCGCCTCGCTCCTGTGGCTGGAATCGCTATTCCGCAGCTTCGGCAACCGACGCCAGGTGGCGGCTTACGGCGGATTGGCGCCGAGCCCCTGGCAGAGCGGCGGCGTCGAACGGGATCCGGGCATCTCGAAGTCGGGCAATCGCCGCCTGCGCAAGACCATGATCGAGCTTGCCTGGTTCTGGTTGCGTCACCAGCCGGACTTGGCGTTGAGCCGCTGGTTTCAGGCGCGGGTCGGCGCCGCGAAGGGACGGATCCGCCGGATCGCCATCGTCGCGCTGGCCCGCAAACTCCTCGTCGCCTTGTGGCGCTATGTCACCCAAGGCGTCGTTCCCGAAGGCGCCGTGTTCAAGGCGGCATGACCCGATGACTCAATCCCGCTCCAACACGGCGCCGATGGCTTAATGACTTGACCCCCATTCCAGCGAAGCCGAACGCGACGGCTTTGCCGGATCCGGGCGGGCGGTGACCGCGGATCGACCCCCGGGCTGAAACACGCCGTGAAAAAGGATGGTCCCGCCAACCCGAGCCCGATGCCCTCGAGCATGAGGGATTATGGTCCGAGCCCACAAGCTCGACCGGATGTGAGGTGATGCGGTCGTCAGGGCTGCATGGCAAAGACGGGCTCACGCTTCGGATCCAAACGCCAAAAGAGCATGCACAAAGGCAAAATGAATGAGCGCGGCAAAGACCGCAGAGGCAGCCAAGAGCGCGCAGGGGCGCGCTCGCTCGTGACCGTGTATCCGGCCGCTGGCGCGTCAAGGTCGCTTCGCTCCCTCCTCCGCTGATGGGACTCCCCACCGTTTATCAAGCCGGTTTTGGAGCGACTGAGGATGGGTTGAAAGCGGCGCCAGATTTGAGCATGGCGCAGGCGACGTTGAGGAGGCGGTCGGCGACCGAGCGCAGGGCTCGGCCGTGGCTGTGGCCTCGGCGCCGGAGCTCGGCGTATTTGGCTCGGCTGCGCGGATCATGCAGCACGGCGACCCGCGCCCAATGGTAGACGGCGTTGGCGAGCCGGTCGTTGCAGGCCTGTCGTCTGACGACGAAGCAACTCTTGCCCGATTGCTTGGTGACGGGGGCGACTCCTGTCAGACTGCGCAAGGCGGCGTAATCTCGTCGCTGCAGGGCATCCCAGGCTTCTGCGAGCAGCGTGGCGAGGACGGTCCTTCCCACTCCCGGCAAGGATGCGAGGATCTCCGCGTCATGCTGCTTTTTCTGCCCCGGTTCGGTCTCCCCGGCTGGCATGAGGCGGGCGGTAAGGCCGTCGATCCGGCTATAGGCGTCTTTGAGTTGCCGGTTGACGAGTTGGATGCGCGGGACGAGCGAAGCGATATGGGCGCTCGCCGCATCGACGGTTCCGGCGGCGACCTGCACCGGCGGCTTGCGCAAGGCCTGGACGATTGAGGCGGCGTCGAGCCGGCGGATGCGATGGCGCTTGAGCAGCTTGGCGACTGTCGCCTCGCGCACACGGCTCGCCTTTTGCGGCGTTGGAGCGGCTTCCCAGAGTTCGAGCAGCCACTCGGCGCCGAGGTCGTCTTCCAGTGCGAGCAGGGCCGGGAAGTAGCGCCAGAGCTGCTCACGCAGGCGATTGGCGAGGCGGTTCCGTTCAACGCCGAGGTCCTCGGCGATGCGCGACCATTCGCGCAACTCGACGATGATCGGATCGGCTGCGGCGAGGAGGCGGAAGCAACGCGGATCGGTGCGCAGGCAGGAGGACATGACCTCGGCGTCGCGGCTGTCGTCCTTTGCGCCGGCCATGGTGAAGCGGTCGCGAAACCGGTCCATCTGCTTCGGGTTGATGGCGTGGACCTTGAAGCCGCGCTCGATCAGCGTCTCGACCACCGGCCCGTGCGGGACTTCGATGGCGACATGGATTTGGCCTGGCTCTCCGGCGCCGCTCGCCGCCATCAGCCAGGCGGCCATCTCGGCCAGTCCCTCGCCGCCGTGTTTGAAGATTTTCTCGCCGATCTTGCGCCCGTCGCTGTCGGTCAGGAACACGCAGTGGTTTTGGCTTCCCCAATCGACGCCGGCGTACCATCGTCTTTGATCGCTCATCGACCCTCTCCCAGTTCAAGCTCGAGCCGCCGCAACCCTCGCCGATCCCTGTACTGGCGCTCGGGGCGCGGCTTGCGCATCCGGCGCGGACCCCCCACGGGGCGTCGATCGCGGCCAATCCGTCGGGGCACAGGTCCCATCAAGGTGGTCAAGCCACAGGGTGGTATGGGTCGCTCCCGACGAATCGGCTCGGTTCAGGGAGGCTACGCCATTGCGGGCCGTCGCCGGCTGGTCATGCTACGTTCCGCTACGCGTCACTTCGCGTGACCAGCCGGCGAGCGCTCCAAGAACCGCGCGATCAGGGTACAGGGTGGACGGCCCCTCTTACGGCATCTGGTGTGCCAGAGTGATGGTTGTCGCTATCGCTCACAGAAGGAACCGTCCGATGAACGTTACCACGATTGGGTTCGACATTGCCAAAGGGGTCATTCAAGTTCACGGCGTCGACGCGGCCGGGGCGGTTACGCTTCGCAAGCGGATGTCGCGGCAGGGCGCGCTCAAGTTCTTTGCCGGGCTGAAGCCATGTCTTGTCGGCATGGAAACTTGCGGCGGGGCACACTTTTGGGCGCGCGAACTGGCCGCGTTCGGCCACACGGTTCGCCTGATTTCGCCGATTTATGTCAAGCCCTACGTGAAGCGCTCGAAGACGGACGCGGCCGACGCTGCGGCGATCTGCGAGGCCGTGAGCCGGCCGCACATGCGTTTTGTCCCGGTCAAGAGCCGGGAGGACCAGGCGCTGGCGCAGGCCTACAAGACGCGCGGGCTTCTCGTGGCGCAGCGAACGGCGTTGGTCAACGCGTTGCGCGCGCATTTGACCGAGTTCGGCATTGCCGCGCCGCTCGGGCCGGCGGGCGCGGCCCGGCTGATCGGGCTGGTGAGGGCCGCCGAGGAGCCGCTGCCGGTGCTGGCTCGGCGGACGTTGCTCGAACTGACCGACATGATCGAGGCGACGCAGGCGCGCATCGCGGCCTTTGACGCCAGGCTCAAGCAGCTCGCGGCGGCCGACGAAGCAAGCCGGCGGTTGATGAAGGTTCCCGGCGTCGGCCCGGTGGCGGCGGGGACCCTTCGCGCGCTTGCTGGCGATGTCACGCGTTTCCGAACCGGCCGCGATTTCGCGGCCTGGCTCGGCCTGACTCCGCGTCAGAACTCGAGCGGCAACAAAGTACGCATCGGCGCGATCAGCAAGGCGGGCAATCGCGAGTTGCGGACCTTGCTCGTGATGGGTCAGTTGGCCGTGCTGCGGTACGCTCTGGCTAACCCCGCCAAGGCTTCGCCATGGCTCGCCGGCATGATCAAGCGCCGACCGCGGCTCGTAGTGGCCGTGGCCATGGCCGCCAAGACAGCGCGCGTCATCTGGGCCATGCTGGCGCGCGGCGAAAGCTACCGGCCGCCTTGGCCCTCGACCGCGGCGGCGTGAGCCGGCAACAGTTCCCGTAGGGCCCGCGCCCTTCGGAAGCGGAAAATGCTCGGGAGATGATGACGGACCGGTCGCGCACCGGGGAGAGGCAAAACCCGCAAAGCGAATGGCGCGTCGCAGCGCGTTTCGCTGATTGGGAGCCGATCCGCGGATTTCATCAGGGCCAGCGGCTCGCCAATACGCCGCACTCACAGGCCGTACACATGACCGCACAAGACCCGTCCAAAGCGAAGCCCGAAATTTTCCTTGCATAGCCGGGGCCGTCCACACATGCGCTCCGGCCCTTCGGGTGGGCGCCGTTCCGACGCGACGTGTTTCATGCCATGGCCTTCGACGCCGCAAGAAGAAGGAGATGCGTGAATCCGGTAGCCTCGAAAAGAGGGGAGCGACGCCCCTACCTCCTCAGCGCCTCCAGCACTTTGACCGACGCGCGCCCGTTGACCGGCATGCCCTGCTTTTGCTCGAAGTCGGCGATCGCCTGTTTGGTCTTGGTTCCGATCGCCGCGTCCAGCGCGCCGATGTCGTAGCCGTGTTGGGCCAAGAGCGCCTGCAGCTCGCGCCGTCCGGCGCGCGACAGGCCCGGATCGTCGGTCGGCCAGGGGGCGACGACGCCCGGTCCGCCGGCGAGGCGGTCGGCAAGCACGCAGGCCGCCAGCGAATAGGATTCGGCGGCGTTGTAGGAATGGACGACATCGAAATTATGCGTCACCAGAAAAGCCGGCCCATGGGGTCCGGCGGGCAGCAGCAGCCCGGCCTCGCCTTGGCCGAGCGGGCGGCCGTCGACCCGGGCGAGCCCCCGCGCCGCCCATGCGGACATCGGCAGCTTGGGCCTGCGGCCCGAGACGCCCGAATATCCCGGCGGCAGCTTCACTTCGAAGCCCCAAGGAACGCCCACGCGCCATCCCGCCTTGGCGAGGTAATGGGCGGTCGAGCCGAGCGCGTCGGCGGCCGAATCGACGATGTCGCGCCGCCCGTCGCCATCGAAGTCGACAGCCAGCCGCAGAAAGGTCGAGGGCATGAACTGGGTCTGGCCGAACGCTCCTGCCCAGGATCCAGTCAGCTTCTCCGCCGGCACGTCGCCGCGATCGATGATTTTCAGCGCCGCCATCAGCTCGGTGCGAAAGTAGCCCGCGCGCTCGCCCAGACAGGCGAGCGTCGTCAGCGACTGGACCAGCGCGCGCTTGCCCATCTCCGCGCCGAAATTCAATTCCACCCCCCAGATCGCCGCCACCATATAGCGGCTGACGCCATAGGCCTCTTCGGCGCGTTCGAGCGCCCGGGCGTTCCTCGCCATCGCCGCCTTGCCGTCGGCGACCCGCTCGTCGTCGACGAGCGCGGCCATATAATCCCAGATCGGCGTCTTGAATTCGGGCTGCTGCTTCTGGAACTCGAGCACCTTCATGTCGGGCTGCAGGTCCCGGAAGGCCGCATCGAGCGTCCGGCTCGAAATTCCCTCGCTCGCGCCGGCCGCGCGCAGCCTTGCGACGCATTGGGAGAAGCCCGCCCGCGCCGGCGCCGCCGCCAGGAACGCGGCCGCCGATGCGGCGAGGAGCGTGAGAACAAAGCAATTCATGAACCGATCATCGGCAATTCGCGCCTTCCCGTCGAGATGGCGTCTTGCCCGCCTTCCCGAGTGGGCGCGGGACACCTTCGATGTTTGCAGGCCGCGCGGCGGCGCGCCGGCGATCTAAGGAGACCAGGGCCGGTCTCCGCCGCCGATCCGCGAATCTTGTGAGGCGCCCGAAGCAGGTTGCGCGAGTTGACACATGCGCCGGCGCGACGAATATGGCGCGCGAAACTCGGGATCCGCATTTGGCCGACATTGTCAGAATGGCGTCGCTTTCGACGCTGGTCTTCGCGCTTCTCGCGGCGGGGCCGGCGCGCGCGGATCTGCGCATGTGCAACAACACCGCCAACCGCGTCAGCGTCGCGCTCGCCTATACCGACGGAAAGGGCTGGGTCAGCGAAGGCTGGTGGAACCTCAAGACCCTCGACTGCGTGACGCTGCTGCGCGGCGCGCTGGCGGCGGAATATTATTATGTCTACGCAATGGACGAGCGCGGCGGCGAATGGAAGGGCAAGGCCTTCATGTGCACGTCCGACCGCGAATTCAAGATCGTGGGCCGGCAGGACTGCTACGTGCGCGGCTACGATCGCACCGGTTTCTTCGAAGTCGACACCGGCAAGGACGCCAAAAGCTGGACCGTGCAGCTGACCGACCAGACGAACCCCTGAGGCCTCGAAGCCTGTCATCTTATCGCCGGCAAGAGCGAGCGATAATTCCGAGGGGCGGGCAGCGCCCCCGGGCATGTGGAGGAAACCGATTGCATTCCCATCGCAGCCGCCGCGTCAAAATCGTCGCCACCCTCGGTCCCGCCTCCTCGGATCGCGAGACGATCGCGAGCCTGTTCGCCGCCGGCGCCGATCTCTTCCGCATCAACATGAGCCATGCGTCGCATGACGCGATGCGCGAGCGGGTGGCGATGATTCGCTCGCTCGAGGAGGAGACCGGCAGGCCGATCGGCATTCTGGTCGACCTGCAGGGCCCCAAGCTCCGCCTCGGCACGTTCGTTGACAGCGGCGCGAACCTCCAGAAGGGCGACGCCTTCACGCTCGACAGCGATCCGGCCTCGGGCGGCCCGACTCGCGTCCAGCTGCCGCATCCGGAAATCCTCTCTTCGCTCGCGCCCGGCCATCGCGTTCTGGTCGACGACGGCAAGGTGATGCTGCGCGTCGCCGCCGCGGAGCCCGGACGGGCCTCGACGATCGTCGAAGTCGCCGGCCGGGTCTCCAACAAGAAGGGCGTCAGCCTGCCCGACACCACCATCCCGACCTCGGCGATGACCGGCAAGGATCGCGCCGATCTCGCCGCCGCGCTCGAGGAGAACATCGACTGGATCGCGCTCTCCTTCGTCCAGCGGCCCGAGGACGTCGCCGAAGTGAAGGCGCTGGTTGGCGGCCGCGCGCAGGTAATGGCCAAGATCGAAAAGCCGCAGGCGATCGAGCGCATAGAGGAGATCGTCGCTGTCGCCGACGCATTCATGGTCGCGCGTGGCGACCTCGGGGTCGAGATGCCGCTGGAGCGCGTGCCCGGAATCCAGAAGAACCTGACCCGGCTCGGGCGCCGGCTCGGCAAGCCGGTGGTGGTGGCGACGCAGATGCTGGAATCGATGATCACCTCCCCGGTGCCGACGCGGGCCGAGGTTTCCGACGTGGCGACCGCCGTGTTCGAGGGCGCGGACGCGGTCATGCTTTCGGCCGAGAGCGCGTCGGGCCAATATCCGTGCGAGGCGGTGGCGACGATGAACCGGATCGCCGAGGCGGTCGAATCGGAAGGCATTTACAAGTCGATCATCGAAGCCCAGCGCGCCGCCCCCGAGGCGACCGGCGCCGACGCGATCGCCGAGGCGACGCGCGACGTCGCCGAGACGCTGGGCCTCAAGGTGATTTGCGCCTGGACCAGTTCCGGCGCGACCGGCCTGCGCATCGCCCGCGAGCGGCCGCGCTCGTCGATCCTGGCGCTGACGCCACACGAATCGGTGGCGCGGCGCCTGGCGCTGGTCTGGGGCGTGCATCCGATCGTGACCGACGACGCCCGTGACGAACGCGACATGGCCGAGCGCGCCTGCCGCCACGCCTTTATCGAAGGCTTCGCCGGGCCAGGCGAACGCATCATCGTCGTCGCCGGCGTGCCCTTCGGCACCTCGGGCGGCACCAACAACCTGCGGATCGCGACGGTGGGGGCGTAGAGGCGCGATCGATTCACATTTCGAGTCTCGGAGCCCTAATCGAGCGGCCTGATCGAGCGGGTTGCGCCGACGCCGCTTCGTGTATAGAAACGCAAATTCGTACACATTATTGGGACCGGTCGCAATCCGGGACCAATATCGAAATCGATGACGAGTTGTTGTCCCAGGCCATGGCGGCGGCTGGCCTGCCGACCAAGCGGGCCACGGTGGAAGCGGGCTTGCGCCTGCTGGTTCGCGTGCGCAGGCAGACCGATGCTTTGCAGGGACTCGAGGGGTTGGGTTGAGAAGGCGACCTCAATCAGATGCGCCGGGGCCTTTTCCCGGGCCGGGCGTGATTCTCGTCGACACCTCCGTCTGGATCGCGCGCCTGCGCGGCCGTCGAAGCCAGGCGACCGCTAAACTCGAAGTTGCGGCCTTGCGCGAACCGCTCCTGATCGGCGACCTCATCTTGCTCGAAGTCCTCCAGGGCGCCCGGAATGAGACCCACGCGGCGCGCATCGAACGCGGATCGCGATCCTATGCGCTCGCGCGGCTACTCGACGCCGAACTGGCTTCGCAGGCCGCCCGAAACTATCGCAAGTTGCGGCAATTGGGCATTACGATCCGCAAGACCGCCGATCTCATCATCGGAACGTTCTGCATCGAACATCGCCATTCATTGCTCCACGAAGACCGCGACTTTGCGCCAATGGAGCAGCACCTGGGGCTCAAGGTCGTATGACGGCGCCAGCGGGCCGCTTTGGGCGTCCTTTGCCCCTTCAACGGTCTGAACTGCTGGGATGGCCGGGAATAGGCGCCCGGAAGGGCTCCCGACTACCAGCGGGCTGTGGCGGCCATGACGTCTACGCCGCGACCCTTTCGCGCTCGCTCGCGCGCGGCTCCGCCGCAATGACGATCTCCACGATCCGGTCGGGGGCGACGTAGTGCGGCGAATGGCCGATACTGGCGAGCGTCGTCAGCCGGGCGCCGGGAATGTCGTGGGCGCAGCCGGCCTTGTGGATGTGGGCGTAGACGATCCGATCGCAATCGCCGGTGTTGATTTCGGTCGGGGCGCGAATGTCGCCGTAGCGCCGCGACCGCGGCTTGCATCGCGACGACGTCCTCGCAGTTGGCGCCAAAATGCAGCGGCCGCAGCAGCAGCGGCAGGCGCGGAGCTTGAATGAAATCCGGCGGCGCCGGATTGGGCTTAAACACGATTCTGACGCCCGGGCGCATCAACGCCAAGGCGGCCGGCGTCGCCAGCAGGCGGCGGAACGGCGGCCCGAAGAGAGGATGGGCGCCAAGCGAATAATAACAGGCGACGCCGCCGGGCCACGGATGGCTGACCGGCGCAACCAGCAAAAGGGCGCGTACGAACTCCGGCGCATTGAGCGCCAACGCCAGACCGGTCACGCCGGCGAGCGAATGGGCGACGATGACCGCTTGGGCGACGCCGAGGCGCTCAGCGGCGCGCCGAAGCATGTCTGCCTGGCGCTCGGGCGATGAGGCGGCGCGCCCGGCGACGCGGTCGCTCCAGCCGTGCCCGGGGCGGTCGACGCTGAGCGTGCGAAAACCCTCCGCCCGCAGCCGTTCGCCGAGCGCGGCCTCCATGTCGGCGGAATTGCCGGAGGCGCCGTGCACGAGCAGGGCCACGCCACGCTCCTCGCCCTCGGCGGCCCGATCGACGACATGAATTGCTCCGCCGTCGATCGCGACCCGCTCGCCGAGCAGGGAAAAGCGCGCTTCGATGCGCCGGCTCGCAATGGCGGTGAACGCCCAGATGGCACCAAGGAGGGCCGACAGAAAAGCTAGCGGCCCGTGTCACGCGAACTGAGGGTATAGCCTCGCGAGTTTGACGCGGGCGTCGGCGGGTGTGAATTGCCAGTCGGCCTTGGCGTGACGTTTGTTGCGGTGTTGTTCCCAGGCGGCGACCTCCGCGGTCAGTTCCGGCTTGTTGGGGATGCGGCGATCGAGGCGCTATGAGCCTGTCTGAGAAATCGCTGAGAGGCTAGCGTTTTCGCGGCGAATCGGATTTGCTTGGGCATGAGCAAGCGCTATCGCCCCTGGAAGATCGACGAGCCGATGCGGTTGCCGGCGACGGTTCAGGAGTTCGTCGACAAGGATCACCTGGCGCGGTTGGTTCTGCATCTGGTGGTCGAGGAGATTGATCTCGAGGCGATCGAGCGGGTCTACCGCGTCGATCGCGGGCAGCCGCCATTCGATCCGGCGATGATGACGGCGCTTTTGCTCTATGGCTATTGCAACGGGGTCTATTCGTCGCGGCGGATCGCCAAGGCCTGTCGTGAACGCGTCGACTTCATGAGCGTCGTCGGCCTCGACGCTCCGGATTTCCGCACGATCTCGGAGTTCCGAAAGCGTCATCTGCAGGCGCTTTCCGCGCTGTTTTCACAGGTGCTGCGGCTGTGCGAGCGAGCCGGGCTGGTCAAGCTGGGGCACGTCGCGCTGGACGGGACGAAGATCAAGGCCAACGCCTCCAAGCACAAAGCCATGAGCTACGCGCGGATGGCCGAGCGCGCGGCGGAACTGGAGGCAGAGGTCGCCGGCTGGATGGACGCCGCGGCGGCGACGGACGCCAGCGAGGACGCCGCCTTGGGGCGCGACAAGAGCGGCGACGAGATGCCGGATTGGGTCGCCGACAAGAAGCGGCGCGCCGAGAAGATCCGCGCCGCCAAGGCCGAACTGGAGGCCGAGGCGAAAGCCGCCGCCGAGGCCGAAAGGCAAGCGCGGGCCGAGGCGGAGAAGAAACGAGAAGCCGAAGGCCGCAAGAAACCCGGAAGACCCGCCGCCCCGCCCTCAGAAGACCCCGACCCGAAAGCGCAGAAGAACTTCACCGATCCCGAGAGCCGCATCATGAAAACCAAGGACGGCTTCATCCAGGGCTACAACGCCCAGGCGGCGGTGGACGCCGAGGCACAGGTGATCGTCGCCCATGGCCTCGACGCCAACGCGAGCCACCAGCATCAGCTGACGCCGATGGTCGACGCGGTCGAAGCCAATATGGGCCGCAAGCCCGAGCAGGTCTCGGCCGACGCCGGCTATTGCTCGCACGCCAATCTCGAGGCGATGGAGAGCCGCAACATCGACGCCTACATCGCCGCCGGACGCGCCAAGCATCCGACCGACGGCGAAGCCGGAGGCAAGCGCGTAGCGGCCATGCGCGAGAAGATCAGGGCCGGCGGCCACGAGACCCCCTATCGACTGCGCAAGCAATTGCCCGAGCCGGTGTTCGGGCGAATCAAGCAGGCCCGCGGCTTCCGTCAGTTCCTGATGCGCGGGCTCGACAAGGTCGCCCACGAATGGGGCCTCGTCTGCCTCGCCCACAATATCCTCAAACTCGCTCAAGGGCGGAACTCCGTCCGCCGCCGAGATCGCAACCGCCTGACCCCCGTCAAACGGCCAAACAACCCCGAATCCGCGTCCAGACCCGCTAACACTCTCCAAACCCACCTAACGGCGGACACTATCTGGACAGCCTCCTAGGTCGAGAGGACGGCGAGTTCGGACTCGGCCATGTCGAGCCAGCTTCCGTGCTTGGGCGTGTAATGCCATTCGAACCTTTCGACGAGGCGACGCGCTTCGGCGGCGGGAAAGGCTTCGTAGAGCGAGGCGGTCGTGTGCGTATTGAGGTTGTCCTCGACCAGAACGATTTTGTCCGCATCGGGAAAATGCGTGTCGGACAGATCCTTGAGCGCATGAGCGTAATCGACGGCCGCGCGACGGTCGGTGGCTTTCACGTGGCGCCAGCCTTCCAGCGGCGCCAACATCATGAACAGATTGGCCACGCCGTTGCGTTCGTATTCGTAGTCGCCCGCTTCAATCAATTTGAAAGGATTTGATATCCGCCGTCGGCATAGAGCTTCAGAAGGAAGGGATAGGAGCCGAACAATGTCGCCATCAGGAGCACGCCGCCGTCGCGGTCCTGAACATCGGCGCCATGCACGATGGCGTGCATCAGGAGGCCCTGCGTGTCGACAAGAATATGCCGCTTCTTGCCT